>JBOFDK010000081.1:0-37534 GCA_051646925.1 Cellulosilyticaceae bacterium
CAAGTAGCTATGGTACAAAACGGAAACTGGGCATGGTCACAAATTGAGGGGGTAGATGGTAATATTGTTAGCCAAGAAGATATTAAATATTTACCTATTTATACAGGGATAGCAGGAGAAGAAAATCAAGGGTTATGTGTTGGTACAGAAAATTATTTTGCAATAAACAGCAAAGTATCTAAAGAGCAACAAGATGCATCTGTTGCATTTCTTGAATGGTTATTTTTAAGTGAGACAGGGTCAAAGTATGTAGCTAATGAATTAGGTTTTATTGCACCTTTTGAAGGTAAAGAAGATGCAGGTCCAAGTGATCCATTGGCGAAAGAAGTTTTGAGATGGGTAGGAAGTGATAGTACTGCAATTGAATGGACATTTGCGGCATTCCCAAGTGAAGATTTCAAAGATATGTTTGGTGATGCATTGTTAGAGTATGCACAAGGTCAAAAAAATTGGGATGAAGTAGAAAAAATTGTTAAAGATGCTTGGGCAAGTGAGGTTGCAGCAAAAGTCAAATAATATACATGCAATACTAAAAATTAAAAAGTAAATTAAAAAGTAAATGACAGACTAAATTATAAAAGAGATTGCTTAGCAATCTCTTTTATAAAAAAAAAGCTATAGGATAAATGTTATAGATTTAAGGGAAGAAAATAATAGGCAATGATTATTATAATTAAAAAATAAGGGGGAACGTAAATGGATAAAACGTTAAAAAAATATTTTCCTTTTTTCGTACTACCAACATTAATAGCATTTGCAATAGCTTTTATAATTCCATTTATAATGGGTATATACTTATCTTTTACAAAATTTACGACAGTAGCAGATGCGAAGTGGGTAGGGTTAGATAATTATGTAAAAGCATTTTCAAATCCAGATTTTATGAATGCAATATGGTTCACAGCGAAGTTTGCAATAATATCGGTTATTACAATAAACATAGGAGCATTTCTATTAGCACTACTGCTAACAAGAGGGATGAAAGGTACAAATATATTTAGAACTATTTTCTTCATGCCGAACTTAATCGGTGGAATTGTATTAGGGTACATATGGCAACTGATTATTAATGGAGTATTATATAAAATGGGTGTAACGTTAACCTATGATCCTAAGTATGGATTTTGGGGACTTGTTATATTAATGAATTGGCAATTAATTGGATATATGATGATTATTTATATAGCAGGTATTCAAAGTATACCAGGAAGTTTAGTTGAGGCAGCAGAAATAGATGGAGCTACTCCGTGGACCGTACTTAGAAAAATTACAATACCATTAGTTATGCCATCTATTACTATTTGTTTATTTTTAACAGTATCTAATGCGTTCAAACTGTTTGACCAAAATTTGGCACTTACAGCAGGAGCACCTTCGAATAAAACGACTATGGTGGCACTAGATATTTTTAATACCTTCTATGGAAAAGTAGGGTGGGAAGGTGTAGGTCAAGCAAAAGCGGTTATGTTTTTTGTACTAGTTGCCTGTATAGCTTTACCACAACTAATTTTCACAAGAAAGAGGGAGGTAGAAAACTAATGTTAGAGTCAACTATGAAAAAATCTAAATCAAGCAAAGAGGATGTAGAACAGTCTAAAAGTAATCCAATGTTAGTTTTACTTGCAAGTGTATTAGCTGTGTTTTTTATTATGCCTATATTGATTGTGTTAATGAACTCTTTTAAGGGTAAATTATACATTAGTAATACACCGTTTATGTTTCCAAATAGTGAAACGTTTGTAGGGATTAGTAACTATGTATCAGGAATTGCTAAAACTGGTTTTTTACAAGCGTTTGGGTGGTCGTTATTTATCACATTTTTTTCAGTAATTGCAATAGTAATATTTACATCTATGACAGCGTGGTTCATAGTTCGTGTAAAAAGTAAAGCAACTACAGTATTGTATTATTTATTTGTTTTTTCTATGATAGTACCATTTCAGATGGTTATGTTTACAATGGCATATGTAGCTAATAATTTAAGATTAGATAACCCAGTAGGTATCATTTTAGTATATCTAGGGTTTGGAGCAGGATTATCGGTTTTTATGTTTTGTGGATTTGTAAAATCAATACCATTAGAAGTCGAAGAAGCAGCACTTATAGACGGATGCAATCCTATACAGATGTTTTATCTAGTAGTATTACCTATGCTAAAACCAACAGCTATAACAGTAGCTATTTTAAATACTATGTGGATTTGGAATGACTATTTATTACCATACCTTCTTATTGGAACAAACTACAAGACTATTCCGATAGCTATTCAGTATTTAAAAGGTGGATATGGTTCAATAGATATGGGAGCTATGATGGCTATGCTTGTATTAGCAATTATTCCAATTGTAATATTTTACTTAAGTTGCCAAAAGTATATTATCAAAGGCATTGCAGTAGGTGCGGTAAAGGGGTAATAAAGCGAGCAGTGCATATTTTCGCTAGCTAAAACAAAATAAAAATTGTATAAATAATCCTAGAACGTAATAAGTGAATTACTTAATTATGTTTTAGGATTTTTTATTATCAAATATAGTATATTTAATAATAAAGTAGAATGGATATTAGAAAATATATATAAGATAAATTACATATATTTAGAAAATATAATAAGACATAACTTGGATTGACTTAATATTAGAAAGTTGTATAATTAATAAATATTATGGAGTATTCAACAGTACTAGACATAATAATACAAAATAACACTTAAAGGAGAGATTATATGGAGTATACTTTGGTTGCAAAAAAATTGAATAAAAAATATAAACAATTTCATGCGATAAATGACTTATCTATACAAGTACCAAAAGGGTCTATATATGGACTAGTTGGTAAAAATGGTGCAGGTAAAACAACGTTAATAAGAATGATTTGTGGTTTGCAAAAACCTACAGATGGAGAGTTTTTTTTATATGGAGTTAGTAATAAATCAAAAAAAATTATTGCAGCAAGACGTAAAATGGGAGCGATTGTTGAATCACCAGCAATTTATCTAGATATTACGGCTGAAGAAAATATAAAACGTCAATTTTTTATGCTAGGAATGCCTACTGATAATAAAATAAATGAATTATTAAAGTTAGTTGGACTTGAAAATATTAAAAAAAAGAAAGCTAAAGATTTTTCATTAGGTATGCGCCAACGATTAGGAATTGCTATGGCATTAGCAGGAAATCCGAATTTTCTTATTTTGGATGAGCCAGTTAATGGTTTAGATCCACAAGGAATAATAGAAATGCGTGAACTTATATTGAAACTAAATCAGCAATATAATATTACAGTATTAATATCTAGTCATATGCTTGATGAGCTTTCGAGACTTGCAACTCATTATGGATTTGTTGATAAAGGGCGTATGGTTGAAGAAATTAGTGCAAAAGAGTTGGAGCTTGTGTGCAAAAAAAGTATGTATATAGAAGTATCGGATATTGATAAATTAGTAAGTACGTTAGAAAGCAAGGGAATAAACTATGAAGTAATTTCTGAAAACTCAGCGAAAATATTTGATAAAATTAGTATTACGGAAATAGTGTTAGCACTTGCTGAAAAAAACTGTGAAGTGAATAACATTCGTGAGCATGAAGAAACGCTAGAGAGTTATTTCATAAAACTAATAGGAGGAAAAACAAATGTTTAAATTAACAATGCTAAATTTAAAACGATTAAAAAAGAGTAAAATATTTTGGTTAAGTTTAATTGGTATATTTTTATATGGTGCAGGTACAGTTGTTTTTTCATATGCTAGAGGTCAACAAGAAGGATATCAAGTAGCTATTCTTAACGATTCGATTTTTTTACATTTAAATGTAATCGGATTTATTTTAGCTGCGTTTTGCAGTCTATTTTTGAGTACTGAATATAGAGAAGGCGCAATAAGAAATAAGTTAATAATAGGAAAAACTAGACCAGAAGTGTACTTATCAAATTTAGTTTCAAACTGTTTTGTAGCTATTTTGTTAAATATGGCATACATAGTAGCAGTTTGTCTATTTGGTATTCCACTAGTAGGATTTTTAGTATCGATAGAAACCGCAGTATTTATAAAAATGATTATAGCGAGTACGTTAGCAATTTTAGCATATACATCAATATTTACAATGATTGGTATGTTAGTTCAAAATAGTTCAGTAGTAACAATTTTGACAGTCGTTATTGCACTAATAATGTTATCAGTATCACCACTTATAAAAGAAGGGCTTTTAGAGCCAGAATATCAAATTACATTAGGAAATGTAAATGGTACAGATGAGATGGTTATAACTAGTAAAGAACCAAATCCGTACTATGTTGATGGTATAAAAAGAGGAATATATACATTTATGGATGATGTTTTGCCAAGTGGCCAGATTGTTCAGATTTTAAAAGAAACAGAAGTAGGTACAGAAGGAGAAATATCTCATTATATTACGTATGGAATTATAGATGTACAGCCACCGAATTATATTAAATTAGCGCTATATTCATGTTTATTAATTTTTATAACAACTATAATTGGGATGTTTATTTTTATAAAAAAAGATTTAAAATAATTTTTTTATAAAAATAAAACAATCACCAAATAATTGAATTAAGCATAGTATATTAAAATGTTTATTTAAAATCGTTCAAAAGTTCAACGATAAGTTTAAGTGAATCAGAAGTATCCATATAAGCATATTGACCAGAGCCATAACTAGCAGTTTGGAGAAGTGGCATATTTTGACTAGTGAATTTTGCGATGGTTAAATCTAGCTCGTCTACTTTAAATGCAATATGGTGAAAACCTTCCCCGTGTGTATCTAAGTATTCTCTCCATATACTAGCATTATGATCAGGTTCAATTATTTCAAGTGTAACTTGACCAAGTTTAACAAAACCAAGTTTTGCGCGAGCTGGTGTAGATTGACCTTTGAATAAAATGCCGCTTACTTCAGGTGCATCAGTTAATTTATAACCATAATTTTTTACACCTAGAAAATTACACCAATTAGCCATAGTTGTTTCAATATCGTTTACTAGAATTGCAATTTGAACAACAATATTATTTGATATAAGTTGTGAGTCTTTAACAGTTGAATCCATAAATAAGCCTCCTATAAAAATAAATTTATTAGCATTATAACATGTATTTTAAATAATATATACAATATCAAAAATAAAATAATGAATACTCATACTGTCTTTTAATTATAGTAGTAGTGTGGTAAGATTCAGTAGAATCATATATATAAAATAATTATAAAAGAAAAGAGTATTCAAAATGAATCAATTTAAAGCATTTATGGAACAAGTACAAGATATGGAATATGAATTAGATAAAAAACTTAAAGATTTTACAATGTCAGATTTTTTAGAATTAGAAGACGAATTAGATGAAGTTATGTTCAAAGATGCTAAAGTAATAGAAAAATTAAAAGAATGTGGAGCAATAACAGAAATAAAAAAAGATGCTCAAACTGGTGGAACATTTATTAAATTTGAAAATGGAAAAGAATGTATCTTTGGTATAAACTAATTAAATAAGTAGATTCAAAAAACAAACCACCTAAATAGGTTTAGGTGGTTTGTTTTTTGAAAAATAATAGTTTAGATATGTTTTTATTATTAATTAAAATAATAGTCATAAAAATTATATGAATATTATTTATCGAAAAATCCACCGCTTTTTTTATTATTAAAGCCTTTGCTTGTTGTAGCAGATGTTTTTTCAGGGCGTTTATTTTTTTTATCGTCGTTTAATTTATTTTTTTTCTGTTCGATAAGTTGTTTCATACGTTCAAGTTGTGTAGACATTTGTATTTTCCTCGTTTATAAATAAGATAAACTTATTGTATAGCATTTTATGATTTATTACTAGAGGGAGAAATAACAGATGAAGTTTTGAATTAATTATGAAACTATATGATATACTAAAAAGGAATGAATTAATAATTAATAAAATATTTTAAATAAGGAGACATTATGGGAAAAAAAGTTATTCAAATAGATGAAGAAAAATGTATAGGGTGTGGTATTTGTGCAAACACGTGTGAACAAAGTGCACTTGAAATTATAGATGGAAAAGCAAAAGTTGTAAGACAAGATGCTTGTGATGGAATAGGTAGATGTTTACCAGTATGTCCTGTAGATGCAATTACTTTTTCGGATAAAATAGTCGAAAAAACAAATAATATAAAAAAACCTAGTATGTGCGCATGTCCAGGTACACAGGCAAAAAAAATCGAAAGAAATATATCAGGTTCTAAACAAGAGTCACAAATAAACGTACAGTCAGAGCTCAATCAGTGGCCAGTACAAATAAAATTAGTTCCGCCAAAGGCTCCGTATTTTGAAAATGCAAAACTTTTAATAGCAGCAGATTGTACAGCGTTTGCATATGCAAATTTTCATGAAAAATTTATGAAAAATAAAATTACACTGATAGGATGTCCAAAACTTGATGAAGGGGATTATACAGATAAACTTACAGAAATTATTAAAGAAAACAATTTAGAATCTGTAACAGTTGTCAGAATGCAAGTGCCATGTTGTGCGGGGATAGCAAATGCTGTCAAAAATGCATTGCAAGCAAGTGGAAAAATGATTCCATGGCAGATAGTGACGTTGTCAACAGATGGTAAAATTATAGAATAGAATAAATATAAGAAAAGCTAAAATTACTTTTAAAAGTGATTTTGGCTTTTTTTATTTGAGTAATATTAAGATTATTACGACATATGATATTGTAAAGAAAAAAAATATAATGTGACAAGTTCAAATATGAGAAATTTGTCATATTAAGTAATTGTTGAAAATATACATAAGAGTATATTGTTGGAACGACAGCAATAATAATAAATAATAAGGAGTGAAGATATGGGAAATTTACCTGTAGCATTTATAACTAGTCATGGTAGAGTGAAACATCAAAAACAATCGTCATTTTGTAGTGCATTCAGCACAGCATCATATTTAACGGCGTATTATGGAAAAATATACGGAAAAGAAATAGAATTTGCACCATTATATGCTATGCAAAATTCTAAAAAAATTGACAAAACATCTAGACAAGGAACTTATTTAACTTCATTGTTGGATTGTGTTGTTACAAATGGTTGTTGTGAACAAATGTATTATAAAGATACATTAGACCAAGATTGGAATGATAATAAATTTCCACCTGTGCCAAAAGAGGCGGATGAAAATGCTAAAAAATATATACCGTATAAAAAAGTATGTAAAAAAGCGGTAAAACTTACAGTAGAAGAGTTGAAAAAAATTATTTATGATAACAGTGGTTGTATATTTGCTTTAAACATTTGGAACAATTATTTTAAAAAACATAAAGAAATGTTTATCAAAGCACCATTAAAAGAAGCTACTATTGGAAGGCATGCTATATATGTATGCGGATTTGATGATGAGTTAGAGTGTGAATACGAAGGTAATTTATATAAAGGGTTTTTTATATTAGCAGATAGTCATGGAAGTGGCGGAAATAGTAAAGGTTTATGCTACTTACCGTATAAATTTTTAGAAAATAAAGTCAGAGGATTATATTCAGCAGACGTATTAATAGATGACGTTTATTACTTTGAATATGAAAAAGATAAAGTAAAATATCCAAATATACATGATAAAAATGAACCATTTAGACCTCAAAGAAAAATAAAGTTTAAAATAAATGAAAAAGAGGCTTATTATAATAATTTTAAAAACAACTTAAAAGTAGCACCTCAAACGATTGGGGGATATAATTATATACCATTTAAATTTTTAATGGAGTCTCTTGGATGTAGCGTTATGATGGTAGAAAAAACAAAAACTGCAAGTGCGCATAGTAAAGAGCCTAACTATGTTATAGAAATAAAAGTAGGAGATAAAAACTATGTAAAACGTGTTAAAGGAGAGAAGAAAGTTATAGTAAATGAATTGAGCCCAGTGCAAATTGATGGCGAAATTTTGATACCAGTTCGTATAGTAAATGAATTACTAGGGTGTGAGATGGTATGGAATGCGGGAGATAAAACAATTACTATTACTGGAAGAATATAATTTTAAATATAAAAAAGCTAAAACCAGTTAAGTTGAAAGGTTTTAGCTTTTTTATTAATACTAAAAATAAAAAGGTGTTATAATTTATAAAATAACATGTTATAAATAAGGACGAAGTGCTATAGATAAATCTTCTTCTATCTTAATTAATTGAGTAGCTAGAGAATGTGATTCAATGTTCGCAGATATAAGGTCATTAAGATGAGCTGCAAGTGATTGTATACCCATATTACAACCATCAGTCATAAGTTTTGCAATTTCAGCATCAGTATCACCTACAGAAACTTTCCAGTTAATTGTCAGCCAAGATATAACTTCAATTAATGGATTTGGCGATTTTGGTGATTCAGATGCTAAGCAAAGTGCAGTTTCTAAACGTTTTTTTAATAAAAGATGTTGTTCTAGACTATTTTGTAAAATAGTTTTTAACGAATCAGATAGTGCTGCAGGTAAAACCTCTTCGAAACTGTTTATTGCCATTTGAATTCCTTTGTGAGTTTCTTGAAGTAGTTCAGATGTATGTGTATGCATGTTATGCCTCCAATAAATTATTTAGCTTATTGTCAGTATTTTGGCTGAAAAATATACATTTGATTTTAGAACTACATATAAAAGTAAAATATAAGAATAAAAGAAATATGTTTTAATATGTATATAGCTTTAAAAAGATGACTAGGATATAATAAAGAAATAATACGTAACATAGGAGGCAATATGAGCTTAGCGAAGAAAAAAGGAAATACGGGTATGCACTATAAAAATGCAGTTAAAACACATAAAAATTTTATGTATCAAGATTTAAAAAGAAGTCATTGTTATGATTGCGATTTTACAGGTTCTAATTTTGATTTTGCAAGTTTTAGAGGAGCGCATTTTAAATCTTGTAATTTTTTTGGAGCATCATTCAAAGCGGCGGAATTTGTAGGTAGTAATCTTAAAAAAAGTCGTTTCAAAAAAGCACATTTAGAAGATGCATTATTTGAAGGTGTCAATTTAGATGCTACTGATTTTGAAGGTGCGGTGTTTAAAAATGTTATTTTTGTAGGGTGTGATGTAAGTAAGGCTAAAAATCTGAATGTAGTTAGTGTAAATATAAAAATATATGATGAAATGCCAACACTTGAAATGAGTGTAGAGTTACAAGAAGCTATTGCAGAAGCACTAGAAAATCCATACATTAAAGCATCTAGAGTGCTAGATGTAAAAGATGGCGGAATAAATACTATAAGTATTATGCGCTTACTTGTTCATTATACAGAAGAAAATTTAATTATAGGTTTGAAACAAATGAAAAATGAAATTAGTAATGACTTCTGTACGCTAAGTTATATTATGAAGTTTTTAGGAAAGATAGAGAATTTGTAAAAAAATTAGGAGATTTTCTTTAGTTGGTAAAAATATTGATAAATGTGTTTAAATATACATGGTAATACTAGAAAAATGGTTATATACACTATGGTTTCCACAAATAATCAAAAAGATGATTTGTTAAACCAAGTTAAGTTTCTCCAAGACTTTGCAAATGCTAAGGCAATAATTATAGATGAAGTCATTCAAGACATAGGTAGTGGGCTGGATTACAATCGTAAGAAGTGGAATAAATTAATTGAATAAGTTATGGAAAACAAGATTGATACGATTGTAATTACTTACAAAGATAGATTTATCCGTTTTGGGTATGAATGGTTCGAGAAGTTTTTATTGAAATTTGATACAAAGTTGTTAGTTGTAAATAATGAATTTTTATCACTACAAGAAGAATTTGTTCAAGACATTATATCAACACTGCATGTTTTTAGTTGTAGAATTTACGGGTTAAGGAAATACAAAAAGAAAATAGAGGAGGATGAAGAGATTGCAAAGAGCATACAAAGTGGAATTAAAGCCAACGGAACAACAAATTCAAAAAATTAATCAGTTTTTGGGTGTTTGCAGATGGCTTTACAACGCTTATCTTGTTAAAAACCAATCTCTTTATCAAGACTTTAAAGACGGTAAGTTAGATAAGAAAAAAGCCTTTATGTCAGCTAATGACTTTGACAAGTGTATCAATAATGAAGTCAAAGTCTTAGAAGAATATAAATGGATTAGTGATTGTGGGAGTAAGGCAAGAAAGAAAGCTATATGCAATGCAGAAATAGCGTATAAGAGATTTTTTACTGGTAAGAGTAAGTTTCCAAAGTTCAAAAAGAAAAATAAGCAAAACGTTAAATTGTACTTTCCAAAGAATAATAAGACGGATTGGAAAATAGAACGCCATAGGATTAACATACCTACACTTAAATGGATAGGCATTAAAGAGTTTGGTTATATACCTATAAATGCAAAAGTTATTAATGGCACTGTTTCTAAACAAGCAGATAGATACTATGTGTCAGTTGTGTGCGAGGTTGAAGAAACTAAGAACCACAAAACCAAGTCAGAACCACTAGGCATTGACCTAGGTGTAAAAGATTTTGCAGTTATGAGTAACACAATAACCAAGAAGAATATTAATAAGACTCCAAGAGTTAAAAAGCTAGAAAAGAAATTAAAACGTGAGCAAGTAAGACTTTCAAGGAAATATGAATGTCTTAAAAAATCAAATAAAAATAGAAAAGGAGAAGCTACTAGACAAAATATCCGTAAGCAAGTAGTTAAAGTACAAAGACTTCATCAAAGATTAACTAATATTCGTACAGATTACATTAGCAAGTGTGTTGCTGAAATAGTAGAACAAAAACCAAGTTCAATTACTATCGAACACTTACAGGTTAAAGGTATGATGAAAAATCGTCACTTATCAAAAGCAGTTGCACAACAGAAGTTTTATGAGTTTAGAGTAAAGCTTACTAATAAATGTAAACAAAACGACATTGAACTTAGAGTGGTAGATAGATGGTATCCATCTTCTAAACTATGCTCATGTTGTGGGACTATCAAGAAAGACTTAGAGCTTTCTGACAGAGTTTATGTTTGCAATAGTTGTGGACTTGTGATTGATAGAGATTTTAATGCGAGTATTAATCTGAGAGAAGCAAAAACTTACAAGATAGCTTAATCACGTTACTGTAAGTGTGTACCGATGGCTAGTCGGGAATTTACGACTGTGGAGTGTTACATCAAATGAGAGTAGTGTATTGTTTAAAATCACAAAATCAGACACGTTGAAACAGTAATTATCTCGATATGGGTAGATTTGTCCATATTTTGAGTAGCAGATCAGATGATAATAAAATATATTGAGGCAATAAAAAATGAAAGCAATATAAGAAGCCAACTAATTGAGCTTAGAAAATTCATTAAAAATGAATGGAATAAAAGAGAGCTAGCATATGAATTAGAGGGTGAATATAAAATATTTGTTGATTTATTGCAGCATGAAGATGCTAAAATAAGAAAAAATGCGGTTTTAATTTTAGGAGAGTTAGAAGATGATGCGTTAGTAGATGTTATTTTTGAGGCTTATGAAAAAGAAGAAACTTTATTTGTGAAATCAGATTATTTAAAAGCGTTAAAATTATATGATTTTAGTATGTATAAAGAACAACTTAAAGCGCGTCTTAAATACCTTCTTGAAAATGATGCATTAGAAAATGAACAAAAGCACAAAAAAGAAGAAATACGATTATTAAGTAGTTTGTTACTTTCAATAGAAAAACCAGAAAAACATAAATTTACAGGTTTTAAATGTAGTAATGATATTATTTTAGTAACGAATAAAAATCACCAACAAGTTACTCTAGACCAAATTAAATCAGGAAAAGCAAAAATATTTAATGCAGGGGTAATTGTTCGGACTGAAGAGTTAAAAGAAATTCTAGGTATAAGAACATATTCGGCAATATTGTTTAAATTACCAAAAGTAGGTATCGTGTCAAAAGATCCGAAAGTAGCGGCGCAGCAGTTAGTTGATGGTGGGTTATTGCAATTTTTGAAAGAAAGACATGATGGAAGTGTACCTTTTTATTTTCGCATTGAATTAAAAACAAAACAGCTATTAGACCAAAAAAGTCAATTTGCAAAAACGCTAGGAAGCGAAATCGAACGTTTAACATCTAGGCAACTAGTTAATGATACATCTCACTATGAAATCGAACTTCGTCTTATTGAAAATAAGGATGAAGAGTGGAATGTTCTTATTAAATTATATACGATAGATGATAATAGGTTTGATTATAGAAAAAATACGGTTGCAGCAAGTATTGCACCACAAACAGCAGCATTAATTGCGCAATTAGCTAAGCCGTATATGAAAGAAGAAGCGTCTGTACTAGACCCTTTTTGTGGTGTTGGAACGATGCTTATTGAACGTAATGAAGTTATGCATACGGAAAATAGATATGGCGTAGATATATATGGCGAAGCTATAGAAGGTGCTATTGAAAATATGAATCGTAAAAATTTATTTGCAAACTTAGTTACTCGTGATTTTTTTGAGTTTCAGCATAAATATTTATTTGATGAAATATTTACAAATATGCCTACAGTAATGGGACGAAAAACACAACAAGAAATTGATATGTTATACGAAGCTTTTTTTGAAAAAGCACATACGATGCTAGTGCCAAAAGGTATTATAGTAATGTATACAAGGGACTTAAAATTAGTTGAAAAATATGTAGATGAGTTTCAATATTATACTATACAAGAGAAAATATGTATTTCAGCAAGAGAAGACGCATTTGTTTGTATATTGAAAATAAAATAAAAAAATAAATAATTCAAGGAAAACTTGACAAATGAAATTATATAGTGTATCATGTTATATAATTACAATATGAAGAATAAATAGAGGTTGCAATAATAATCAGTATGTTTGTGGAGTTAAGCACTGTGAAACAAACAAAAAGGTATTGTTGCCGAAACGTGTAGTGGACGCTTTCAAGCTACATAGTTGGGGTTATATCAAATAGGTATAACACTGTCGCAGTTTAACTGTGATGAGCTATTACAAAAGTCTTATTTTGTGTACAGAGCCAGTTTTTTCTGGCAGTCGGAAAAAAAGCCTTGAGTGATAACTCAAGGCTTTTTATTGTAGAAAAAATAAAAATAAAGGGGGATTTTAGAATGGAAGCAATTGATATTGGCTGGTTATCGATATTACCACCACTTATAGCTATTGGATTAGCACTTATTACAAAAGAAGTTATTTCTTCGCTTATTGTAGGTATTTTATCAGGAACTATGATATATGCTTTTAATACAGGAGGCGGTGTAGTTAAAGGATTAGATGTAACATTTTCGCTTATGAGTCAAAAACTAGGAGACAATGCTCCGATTATTATATTCTTAGGATTTTTGGGTGCACTAGTTGCAGTTATTACAATGGCAGGTGGTTCAAGAGCTTATGGTGATTGGGCAACAAAAAAAATAACTACAAAAAAAGGTGCACAATTAGGAACATCATTACTTGGAACTATGATTTTTATTGATGACTATTTTAACTGCTTAACGATTGGTACAGTAATGAGACCAGTAGCAGATAAGCATCATATATCTAGAGCAAAACTAGCTTATATAATAGATTCAACAGCAGCACCGATATGTATTATTGCACCTATTTCATCATGGGCGGCATCAGTTATATCTCAAATGAATGGGTTAGAAGTAAATGGTGTGCAATTAAATGGTATGGAAACTTTTATGGCAACGATTCCGTTTAATTTATATGCGATATTGACATTAATCATGGTAGTTGTTTTATGTGTAACAGATATTGAATTTGGACCGATGAAAAAATTTGAACAACTTGCACGTGATAGAAAAGAAAAGAAATTACCAATTCAAAATGAAGAAGATGATGAATTAAGTAGATTAACAGTATCGGCAAAAGGACGTGTATTTGACCTTGTTATTCCGATTGCATCACTAATTGTTTTTTCAGTATTATCAATGTTATATATTGGTGGATATTTTGAAGGCGGAATGACGCTTGCTGAAGGATTTGGAAATACAGATGCAGGTCCAGCGTTAGCAATTGCAGGGTTTGGTGCATTATTAGTTGCATTTTTATTATTTGTACCAAGAAAAGTAATTTCATTTAAATCTTTTATGGAAGGTATTGGAACTGGTATTAAATCAATGGTTGGAGCTTTTGTTATTTTAACACTTGCATGGACTATTAGTGGTGTATGCCGTGACCTTTTAAATACTGGGGACTTTGTAGGAATGAAAGTAGCAGAGTCTAATATGCCTGTAGCATTAATACCGGCAATTGTATTTATTGTAGCGGGTGGATTAGCATTTGCTATGGGTACATCTTGGGGAACTTTTGGTATTTTAATTCCAATCGTTACAGTAATTTGTGCATCTGTAGCACCACAACTTGTTACAGCAACACTTGCAGCAACTTTAGCAGGAGCAGTATTTGGTGACCATTGTTCACCTATTTCAGATACTACTATTTTATCTTCTACAGGTTCGGGATGTAATCATATTGACCATGTATCATCTCAAATACCGTATGCAATGGTAGTAGCATCATGTTGTTTTGTAGGGTATATTATAGCTGGATTTACAGCAAACCCATGGTTAACACTAGGTGTATCTATTGGACTACTAGTTATAGTACTACTTATTTTAAATCACTTAAGTAAAAAAGAAAAATTGAAATAATAGTTTTAAAAAAGATGCCAAAAGGCATCTTTTTTTTTAGATTTTTTGAAAAATTTTTTTCACTAAATATATTCTTCATTAAAAAGCCATACTAAAGTAGTAGAATTGTGATGATTTAGTAGAAATCGTATCCATAAGAGGTGAAAAAAATGAATGATTATATTATATTTAAAGATATTAAGAAAATTTATAAAATGGGTGAAGTTGAAATTCATGCGGTTAACGATGTAAGTTTTTCAATTAACAAAGGTGAATTTGTAATTGTAGCAGGAACAAGTGGGGCAGGAAAAAGTACTGTGCTGAATTTACTAGGAGGTATGGACCAAGCAACATCTGGTGAAATAATTGTTGATGGAAAAGAAATTAGTAAATATTCAGACAAAGAACTTACGAAGTATAGACGTCATGATATAGGATTTGTTTTTCAGTTTTACAATTTAGTACAAAATTTAACAGCTAAAGAAAATATTGAATTAGCAACTCAGCTAAGTAATAATCCGCTAGATATTGATGAAATATTTGAAGGGGTAGAACTTAGTCATCGTAAAGAAAATTTTCCTTCTCAGTTATCAGGTGGGGAGCAGCAACGTGTAGCGATTGCAAGAGCTATTGCTAAAAATCCAAAACTTTTATTATGTGATGAACCGACAGGAGCGCTTGATTATAATACAGGAAAAGCGGTGCTAGCGTTATTACAAAAAATGTGTCATACAATGAATATGACAGTTGTTGTTATTACACATAACTTAGCACTAGCTGAAATGGGTGATAAAGTTATTTATATGAAAAATGGAAAAATAGACAAAATAACTATAAATCCTGAGCCAACGCCTATAGAAAGGATTGAATGGTAATAATGAATAAAATTATTTTAAAAGAAACAGGACGTGTTATTCATAAATCATTTGGTCGTTTTTTCTCTATTTTAGCAATAGTTGCTCTAGGTGTTGCATTTTTAGCAGGAATAAGTCTTACATCGCCTATGATGAAAGCAACTATGGATAATTATATGGATGAATATAATCTTATGGATTTGCGTCTATTATCTACAATAGGATTTGACTATGAAAATGTTGAAAATATAAGAAATGTTGACGGAGTTTTAGGTGTATACCCAGGTATAACAAAAGATGTAATAGGCTATACAGAAAATGCTGATGGAGTTATGAAACTTACAGGTATGCCTTTTTTGACTAAAGATATGGATGATGAAAACTATATTAATCAACTAGAAGTGATTAGTGGTAGATTACCAGAAGCACCTAATGAAGTGGTTATTGATAACACAAATGATGCAGGTGATGGAGTGCAAATAGGCACGACTATTAAATTGAAATCAGGAACAGAAGAAGATTTGTCTGATGTAATACATAATACAGAGTATACGGTAGTAGGAATAGTAAGGTCGCCGTATTATGCACATTATGAACGTGGAAGCAGTAGCATCGGAAATGGTAAAGTGCAAAATATTTTGTATGTATCAGATAAAGAGTTCAAAGAACCTGTATATACAGAGATTTTTCTTACATTAGAAGGAGCTAAAGAATTAGATGGTTTTGAAGAAGAGTATAATGATTTAGTTAAAATAATGAAAGAGCGTATCGAGCCAGTTTTATCAGAGCAGTCAATAATAAGATTTGATACGATTAAACAAGATACACAAAAACAATTAGAAATAGGCCAAGAAAAATTAAATATAGAAAAACAAAAAGTAGAAGAAGAGTTAGAGAATTCAAAAAATATTCTTGAAGAAGCTAGAATTGCGATAAAAAATGGAGAAGATACATTAAAAAAACAACGTGAAGATGCACTAAAAGGTTTTGAAAAAGGGGAGCAGGCGCTTATAAAGGCTGAAAAAGATATAGCTGAAAGTCGAAATAAATATACCGAGCAGCACAAATCTTTTATGGCTACAAAACCGATAATTGAAGCGGAAATAATAAATTCAGAAAAAATGTTGAATGAAGATATACAAAAAATGGAGTCGATTGAAGTTCAAATTCAACAAATGATAGATGAATCAGAGAGTTTAGAAGATATTGAAGAAAAAGATAAATTAAAATTAGAAATCGACTTATTACAAAAGCAATATGATGAAGGTATACAAAAAAATATAATAACTCAAAAGGAAATAGAAGTTAAACGTAATGCATTAGTTGAAAATGAAAGTGTATTACAAAATGTGAAAAAAACAATTGAAGCTAGCGCTCAAAAAGTTTCGAATGAAAAAGAAGCATTACTATTAAAAAAAGAAGAAACTGTAGGAGCACTATTAGATGCAGAAATGATGCTAGATGAAAAAAAAGCAGAATTTCTTGAAGGTGAAGAGGCTTATAAAGAAGGCAAGAAACAAGCAGAAGAAGCATTTATAGATGCAGAGAAATCTATAAATGAAACAGCTGAAATGATGGATACAATAAAATCACCATCAATATATATGCTTGGAAGAGAAACTAATTATGGAATAGTAAATTATGGTCAAGCAACAGAGACTATGGAATCTATTTCTAAAATATTCCCGCTATTCTTTTTTCTTGTAGCAGCATTAGTATGTCTAACTACTATGACACGTATGGTAGATGAAGGGCGTTTGGGAATAGGAACATATAAAGCATTAGGGTATAGTACATTTGAAGTTATGCAAAAATATATTTTGTATGCGGGAATAGCAAGTTTGGTTGGTAGTATATTTGGGGTGTTGATTGGTATTACAGTTTTTCCGAATATCATATATGATGCATATAGAATAACTTTTGATACACCAGATTTAATATTAAAATTTGAGCCTACGTACGTTATCGTATCAGTTGTAATGATGGTTGCTTTAACTGTTAGTGCAGCAGTAGTTGCGTGTTTAAAAGAATTAAAAGATCAGCCAAGTGCGCTAATGCGTCCTAAAGCACCTCAAGTTGGAAAAAAAATTATGCTTGAGCGTATTCCTTTTATTTGGTCTAGATTTAATTTCTTACAAAAAATAGTGGCACGTAATATTTTTAGATACAAAAAGAAATTTTTGATGACAACAATAGGAATAGCAGGATGTACAGCACTTTTAGTAGCAGGTCTTGGATTGAAAAATTCAATTTTCAAACTTGTACCAAAGCAATACGGTGAAATTTTTAGACAAGAGCTTGAAGTTACGATAAAAGAAGGCTATGACGATGTTTTGATTGGTGATGAGACGATAAAAGAACGTCTTGGACTTAGTAAATACAATATGAAAGTTTCAAATGATGATGTAGAGGAAGAAAGTGCATTAATAATTCCATCGACTACAGAACAATTAGACGAATTTTTAAGTTTGCAAGATAGAAAAAGTGGTGAACAAATTCCGCTTGAAGATGACGGAGTTATATTAACTGAAAAATTAGCTAAGACGTTAGGTGTAAAAGTTGGTGATATAGTAAAAATACAAGATAAAGATTTTCGTATAGTAGAAGCCAAAGTAACAGGAATTGCAGAAAATTATATAGGGCACTATATGTACATGAACTTGGCATATTATGAAAGTTTATATAGTGAAGCTCCTGTTATCAACCAATATTACATGATACTAAATGAAATAACCGAAGAGCAAAAAGAACAATTAACACAAAAGTTAATTAAAGACGAAAATATTATTACGTATGCGTATACATTAGATAACGCTAATGTGTATTATGAAGTATTAGGAAGTTTGGATACAATAATATGGGTAATGGTTATTTCGGCAGGATTACTTGCATTTATTGTACTGTATAACTTAACAACGATTAATGTGAGTGAGCGTATTCGAGAACTTGCAACTATTAAAGTATTAGGATTTTACGATTTAGAAGTTTCTAAATATATTTATCGAGAAAATATTATATTAACTATGTTTGGTATAGTGAGTGGATGGATTTTAGGAATTGTTTTACATCAGTTTATTATTGTAACAGCAGAAATGGGGAACTTAATGTACGTTAAGACGTTAGAATATCCAAGTTTCTTATGGTCGGCAGTACTAACTTTATTTTTTGCATGTATAGTAAATGTTGTAGTTCATTTCAAATTGAAAAAAATTCAAATGGTAGAATCATTAAAATCAGTAGATTAAAAAAAAGAGGGTAAGTAAAACGAAATAGTCGTTTTACTTACCCTCTTTTGGTTCAATATCTAAATGGTGATTTAGTGCATAAATAGTTGCTTGAACACGATCTTTAACATTGATTTTTTTGAATAAAGATGTAATTGTGTTACGAATTGTTTTTTCAGATAAATAAAGTTTTGCAGCAATTTGTTTATTAGTTAAACCGCGTGAAATATAATAAAGAATATCTTTTTCACGAGATGTAAGATGTGAAAAAGGTGTTGAAGATGGAGTGGTATTAGTAATTGTAGTTTTATCTGTTTTCATAATTGAAAAAATATGTTTTGTCAGTAGTTGATCAATAAAATGTCCTTCGCTATGAACATGATTAATTGCATCAATTAATGTATCACCAGCAGATTCTTTTAGTAAGTATCCGTTAACATCTAGTGAAATTGCTTCTTGCAAAGTATAAAAATCATTTTCAACAGTGAACATTATAATTTTTAAATTAGGATGAGTTATCCGAATTTTTTTTGTTGCCTCAATGCCGTTTAGAACGGGCATATTAATATCTAGTAATAAAATATCACAAGGATTAGTATTTACAAGTTCGATAGCTTCTTCGCCGTTAGAACCTTCAGCAACTATATTCATATCAGGGTAAATTGATAAAAGTTGTCTTATGCCAGCTCGTATCAGAGGGTGGTCATCAATTATTATAAGATTAAGTGATTTAGTCATGAATTATGCTCCTATAAAGATATTTTTGGAATTTGAATTTTAAATAAAGTACCTGTTGTAGGTGAACTATATATTTGTAAAACACCATTTAGTTCTTTTACACGAGTTGATATATTGCTTAAACCGTATGATTTTTGAGTAATTAAAAACATTTCAAAATCTTTAGGAACGGAAAAGCCTTTGCCATTATCGAGTAATTGTAAATAAATTGTATTTTCATCTTCGGATAGGTGAAGAACTACTTGAGTTGCCTCAGCATGTTTATGCGTATTGTTAAGCAGTTCTTGAATAATTCTATAAATAGTAGTATTTGCAAAATCTGAAAGAGTAGTAAGTTCATAAGAAAAACCCATTTTAACACGTTTTGTGTCAAATATAGTAAAAAGTAAATTTTCTAATGCAGATTTAAGCCCTATTTTTTCTAACGGGGCAAGATTTAGTTGAAATAAAATACTGCGAACTTCTGTAAGCGTATCAGAAAGGTCAAGTTTTAACTGCTCCATAACTTCTATAGCTTTATCAGGAGCAGTTGTTATAATATTTTTGCAAAAATCAACATTCATTCTAGCACTAGCAATTTGCTGAGCAGGGCCATCGTGTAAATCACGAGCGATGCGTAATTTTTCATTTTCGATAGTTTTTAAAAAAGCTATATAGTGATGTTGCTCTTTATTTTTATTAGATTTATCAGAAATACGTGATAATGAATCAGATTTATGAATACCTGTTTGTAAATATGTCAAAGAAGTAGCCAATTGTTCAGACATACATTCAGCATAATCAATATGACGCATAGTATGGCGTAAATCGAGTTCTAAAATATCGCGGTACTTAACAAGCGAAGACTCTTTTTCTTGTGTTTGTAAAAGTTTTTTATGAACAGAGTTAGCTTTTTCGAATGCAATTTTAAGCTTATCTTCACCATATGAAGTAAAATCGTTAGAGGCGATAGCTAATTTTTGCCTAAGTTGCTGATCTAAAGAAACAAGATTTGCAAGTTCGGTAGCAATTATAGGAAGTTGCAATTTGATTTCTTTTAGTTCTTGTTGTTTTTTTGAACGTTCAAGTTCTAGTGTATCAATAATAGTTGTTATTGACTTACGATTTAATTCTAGTGTATCAATCGTTTTTTTCATAATATCAATTAAATTTTGTTCGTAGGTCATAATTATTCCCTTCTTGTAAAAAAACATAATAAGCAGTTATAATAAAATAACCTAAAGTATAATTATATATATAAGTTTTTTAAATTTCAATTGAATAAATGTATAACTATTATAGAAATTCACATACTAATGAGGAAGGAGTTATGATAATGAGTGAGCCAATTTATAAACAAATTGAAAGATACCTAAAAGATTTAATTGCTTCAGATTCAATTAGACCAGGCGAACTATTGCCAACGGAAGCTCAACTTAGTGAGCAGTTTCATGTGACTCGGATGACAGTTAGACAAGCTTTTAATTCTTTAGTAAAAGAAGGCTTTGTAAGGCGTAAGCGAGGAATCGGTAGTATTGTACTAGCAAATAAAATTCATGATAATATAACAGCTATTACAGGATTTACACAGGAGCTTAGAAGTAAAGGATATGACGTACGTACACATTTAATTACACTTAAAATAATATCAGCAGATGAAAATATTGCCGAAGCACTTCAAATAGAAACAAATGAAAATGTTTGGGAGATTAAGCGTGTAAGGGAAGCTAATAATGTGAAGGTAGCATATATGGAAACTTACATGCCAGTAAAACTTTTTCCGAATTTAAATAAAAAAGATTGTATAAAATCATTATATGAATATATTGAAAAACAATGTGGATATAAAATTGAAAGTGCAAATAGACATGTTGAAGCTGCAATAGCAAATGATGAAATAGTTGAGTTGTTAAATGTAGAAAATAAAGCTCCATTATTGTATATAGAGCAAAGTGCATACCTAGAAAATGGGCTTCCGTTTGAATATGCAAAAAGTTATTATTATGGATATCGTCTAACATTAAAAGTTGAGAATTTTTAGATGATAAGATATGCTTGTAAAAAATAGATAAATAGGGTAGAATGTATATACAATACAAATATATATATATACAATAAAAAAAAACAACATGGAGGACAAAGTTATGACAAAAATTATGTTAGCGTGTTCAGCAGGTATGTCAACGAGTTTATTGGTAAGTAAGATGGAAGCAGCAGCAAAAGCTGGTGGAAAAGAAACAGAAATTTGGGCTATCTCAGAAGTGAATTTAGCACAAGAAATTACAAACTGTGATGTTCTTTTATTAGGACCACAAGTAAGATATGTGTTACCAAAAGCACAAGAGCTTGCAGCACCACACAATATTCCAGTAGAAGTTATTAATATGATGGATTACGGTCGTTGTAATGGTGAAGCAGTACTTAAACGTGCATTAGAATTAGTAGGGAAATAATTTTAATACTGTAAGCAAAATAAGTAAGTAAACAAACAAAAGAAAAAATAAAGGGAACTAAAGGAGATAGACTATGGATAAGTTTATGCAATTTATGGACAAGTATATTGTGCCATATGCAGCAAAAATGGGAGCACAAAAACATTTAGTAGCAGTAAGAGATGCTTTTATCGCAATGATTCCAATTACTATGATTGGTTCGGTTGCTGTTTTAATTAATAATATTCCTTGGGATCCTTACCAAGAATTCATGGTGAATATTTTTGGGGCAGACTGGAAAACACTGACAGGTGATATTTGGTTTGGAACATTAGCACTTATGGCTTTATTCTTAGTTATGGGGATTGGTTACAATTTAGCACAAGCATACAATGAAAATGGTTTACAATCTGCACTTCTTGCAGTTGCAGCATTTTTCATTTTTATACCTCAAACAGCAACTATCGCACCAGAAGTTGGTGAGGCAGTATCAGGATGGGGATTAATAGCAGTTAAGTATCTTGGAACAGAAGCATTATTTACAGCAATTATAGTTTCATTATTTACTACAGAAATTTTTGTACGTTTAAGCCGCGTAAAACAGCTTATTATAAAAATGCCAGAAGGTGTACCACCAGCGGTATCACGTTCATTTGCAAAACTTATTCCAGGTATGTTTACATTAGTTGTAGCAGGAGTAGTAGCATTAGGTTTACATTTTATCGATATGGGATCTTTAACAGACATTATTAACCAATACGTAGGTATTCCGTTAACAAATGTAGCAGATAGTTTACCATCAGCACTTCTTATCGTAGTATTTATTCATTCATTATGGTTCGTAGGGCTTCATGGAGCAAACATTGCACTTCCTTTTACAAGTACATTACTTACAAAATTAGGTGCAGAAAACGCATTACTTATCGAACAAGGTGCGCCACTTGAGCAATTTAACGTTCTTGCAGGTCCATTCTTTGATGTATTCGTATTTTTAGGTGGTTCAGGAATGCTTCTTGGACTATTAATAGCAATGGCAATTGCAGGACGTAGAAGAAGACGCGACATGTTAGCATTAGGTCTTGCACCATCAATGTTCAACATCAATGAACCAGTTATTTTTGGTTTACCAATTGTATTAAATCCAATTTTTGCAATTCCGTTTATTTTAGCACCAATGGTTACAACAGTTATAAGTTATCTTTCAATTTCATCAGGAATTGTACACCCAGTTATTACAGCGACATTACCATGGACATTACCACCAGTTTTAGGCGGATTCCTTGCTACAGGTCACTGGACAGGTGCAGCACTTGCAATGGTAAATCTAGTTGTAGGTATAATAATTTATATTCCGTTTATCATTATGGCTGAACGTATTGATGCAAAAAATGCTCAATAATATTTAAAAAAAAATAGAGAGAAATCTCTATTTTTTTATCTTAAAATAGAAAAAGGTGAATGAAAATGAAAAAAGGTATTAAAATTGTTACAATAGGTGGAGGCTCAAGTTATACACCAGAGCTTGTAGAAGGTTTTATTAAAAGACATGCAGAACTTCCAGTTAAAGAACTTTGGTTAGTTGATATAGAAGAAGGTCGTCACAAACTAGAAATCGTTGGAGCATTAGCTCAACGTATGGTTAAAGAAGCTGGCATTGATATGACAGTACATTTAACACTTGATCGTCGTGAAGCATTAAAAGATGCAGACTTCGTAACAACACAATTAAGAGTTGGTTTGTTAAATGCACGTATTAAAGATGAACGTATTCCATTATCACATGGTATTATTGGACAAGAAACTAATGGAGCAGCAGGGTTATTCAAAGCACTTCGTACTGTACCAGTAGTATTAGATATTATTAAAGATGTTGAAGAATTATGTCCAAATGCATGGATAGTAAACTTTACAAATCCAACAGGAATTATAACAGAAACAGTATTTAGATATACAAATTTCAAACGTTATATTGGACTATGTAACGTTCCAATCGGAATGAAAAATGGACTTGCAAAAGCATTTGAAATTGAACCTGAGCGTTTAGAAGTAGATTTTGCAGGTTTAAATCATATGGTTTATGGTGTAAATGTACGTCTTGACGGAAAAGATATTACAAAAGAAGCAATCGATAAATTTGTGGATTCATCAATTACAATGCAAAATATTAAAGAAATACCATTCAATGCAGACTTTATTCGTGCATTAGGTGTTATTCCTTGTCCATATCACAGATATTACTATAAAACAACAGAGATGCTTGAAGAAGAATTAGAATCATTCAAAGAAGGTAAAACACGTGGTGAGACAGTTAAAGCACTAGAAGATGATTTGTTTGAATTATACAAAGATCCAAACTTAAGCATTAAGCCACCACAACTTGAAAAACGTGGCGGTGCGTTCTACTCAGATGCAGCGTGTAACCTAATTAGTTCAATTTATAACGACAAAAGAGATATCCAAGTTGTTAACACACTAAATAATGGTGCAATTCGTAACTTCCAAGATGACCAATCTGTAGAAGTAAGTTGTATGATTACAAAAGAAGGACCAAAACCATTAGCAATGGGTCATCTTCCAATCGGAGTAAGTGGTCTTGTTGCTGAAATAAAAGCATTTGAAATGCTTGCAGCGAAAGCAGCAGTAGAAGGAGATTATGATGCAGCACTTCAAGCATTAGGAATCAATCCTTTAATACCTGGTGATAATCTTGCAAAAGTTATTTTAGATGAAATGATGGAAGCTCATAAAGAATATTTACCACAATTTAAATAAGAGGAGAGTGTCATGAGCAAATTAATAGTTAATGCAGATGACATGGGACTATGTGAGTCTGTTAATTACGGAATTATATCCGCTTATCAAAAAGGTATTGTGACATCATGTACGATTATGGCAGGAATGCCAGGATTTGAACATGCTATTGAGTTATTAAAACAAAATCCAAAATTAGGTACTGGAGTGCATATGACACTTAGTTTGCACCGTCCAGTACTTGAAAATCACAAAACAATTGTGGATAAAGAAGGTAAATTTCATAGAAGAATTACATCAGAGTTATTAGAAAATGTTGATTTAGAAGAAGTTTACCAAGAATTTTGTGCACAAATCGAAAAAGTACAAAATACTGGAATTGAAGTAAGTCACCTTGATTCACATCATCATGTTCATACATTAAAAGAATTAGCACCTGTTATTAAGCGTATTACAGAAAAATATAAACTACCTATTCGTGGTGGTTTTGAAAAAGATTTTGGTTATACAAAAGCAGTTGCATTAATGGATAGTTTTTATGCTGAAGAAGTAACAGAAGATTACTTTGAGAGACATTTAGACGAAATTAAAAAACATGATTATGTAGACTTAATGTGTCACCCAGCTTTTATAGAACAATATCTTGTTGATGCAACATCGTATGCATTGCCTAGAATGAAAGAATATAGTATTTTAACTGATCAAAAAGTAAAAGCATTTTTGCAAAATAATGGAATAGAATTTGTCAATTATTTAGACTATAGCAAAGCATTATAAGGAGATTTAAAATGGACGATAAAATGGTAGAAATAGTATTTGGAATTATTGCACATGCAGGAGACGGAAAAGGTCAAGCTATGGAAGCAATCCGTGCAGCAAAAAAAGGTGATATCGAAGGTGCAAGAAAAATGCTTCAAAGTTCAAAAGAAGAAATGCATAAAGCTCATGTATTTCAAACAGATTTAATACAAAAAGAAGCAGGCGGAGAAAAATTTGATATTGGAATTCTTATGATTCATGCACAAGATCATTTGATGACAGCACTTAACTTTCAACTTTTAGCTGAAGAAATTATTGATTTATACGAAAGATTAGAAAATAAATAATTTAGATAAATAAAAAGGTGTTACCAAAAGAACATAAAAGTTCCTAAGGTAACACCTTTTTTTTGTTACAATTTAAAATTTAGACGATTGAGTATTTTTGAAAGAGGAATATATAATGCAATTGCAACTACTACCGAAAAAGTTCCATTAATAAGTGTTGATGGCAAGCTGAATAAAGAACTTAAAATAGCAGGTGTAAATCCACTACCTAACAAAATAAGTTTTAAAAATCCAAAAATAAATTCACCGATTAAGTTAAAAATAATTCCTGCTGTAGCGCCGATTATAGCATATTGTAATTTGATATTAATTTTTTTTATAAATGCGCAACTTATAGCGAGTCCAAGTCCTAATAATAATGAAAAAATATAAAGTACAGGAATAAGAACAAGTACTTTGTCAATATTTTCAAAATAAATTTCAGTCCCGTAGCTAGTCGATGCATAAAAAAGCATTACGCCAACGCTTATAAAAAATATAGATGACAGTATTAACCATTTAATAGGAGACTTTGCGTTAGAATTATGACCTTTTGATGCAACTACACCAGTAATAAATCCAATACCAAATTTTAGTACAATTGTTTTAGGAACGCTATCAATCCAACCATTTAGAGCGTCAAAAAGCCCCATACCAATAGAACCTGATATTCCGCCGATAGAGCCTGAAAATAATAGAGCAGCTAAAATTACAAACATATTGCCCATATGTAAAAAAGGATTACCGACAGGAGCAGGTATAGGTATTTTAAAATAAAGCATAATGTAACAAATAGAACTAAATAGCCCTATAAGTACCATTTGTTTTGTAGAAAAATTTTTTTTGTGTTTCACTTTAAATTACCTCCATAAAAAGTGCTTGCTTATGATATAGTAAGTATAAAAGAAATTTGTCATGTTTAAAATACACAAAAATGATAAATTTAAGCATGACACTTTACATAAAAAGATTTGTAAGAATGGAGAGTCTAAATAATGGATAGTAGAAAAAAAGAACCATTATATATACAGTTATACGAGTATTACAAAGAGCGTATAGAAGAAGGAACGCTAAAAGAAGGTGACTCATTACCATCAATAAGGCGTATGGCATTAGAAAGACATATAAGCCGTACGACAGTGGAGGCTGCATATTTTCAATTAGTGGCAGAAGGATATGTAAATGCAGAGCCAGGAAGTGGTTATTACGTCAATGCATTAGATTATTCAGTATTAACATTAGGGACAAAAATTATACAAGAAGAAAAAATAGAAACATATAATATACGATACGATTTTGCAACAGGTGCAGTTGATCCAAATAGTTTTAATTTTGATATATGGAGAAGATATATAAAAAGTGCGTTACGCAATACAGAACGTTTAATCTCGTATGGAGATGTACAGGGAGAATATGATTTAAGAGTAGCTATAAGTCATTACGTGCGCGAAAAACGAGGAGTTATATGTATGCCAGAACAAATTGTTATAGGAGCAGGTATGCAAGCATTATTACATATGCTATGTGCTATACATAGCAATCCATCATCAATTATTTTTACAGGTATTAACTTTAAACAAGGTAAAGCCATTTTTGATGATAGAGGTTATAAAACATATGCATGTGGAAAATTAGATGAGAACTTTGAAATGTTAAAAGCAAAGCAAATTGGTTTATTATATACATCCCCATCCCATATACAGCCATGGGGAGAAGTTATGTCTATGAAAACAAGATTAGCACTTTTAAAATATGCACGTGAAGCGAATTGTCTTATTATAGAAGATGACTATGATAGTGAATTTAATTATTATAGTAGACCAACACCGTCTTTGCAGGGATTAGATGGTGGAACAAATGTAGTATATATGAGTACTTTTTCAAAACTATTAATACCATCTTTGAGGATATGTTTTATGGTACTTCCATCAAATTTAATGCCTGCATATTATAGAAAAAGAGAAGATTATAACCAAACAGCATCTACAGTAGAACAAATCGCATTATGTCAATTTATACGAGACGGACATTTAGAGCGTCAAATAAAAAAGGCAAAAAAATTATATGTAATGAAGAAAAAAAAGCTTGAAAAAACTATTAAAAAAGTTTTTCAAAATCAAATAGAAGTTCAAACAGGTAGTGGTGGGTTTATAATAAAAATAACTATACAAACTAAATATAAGCAAGAAGAATTTATACAAAAAGCGAAAGAATGTGGAATCTTATTAAAAAAATGTGAAGAAAGTAAAAAAGATGCAGTGACATTATTGTTATCATGTTCAAGTGTAAGCGAAGAACATTATGAAGAAGTATTTAAACAATTGAAAGAATCATGGAGTGAATTAATAAAATGACAAAAATTGAAAAGATATGTGGAATACTTTACATATAAGCAAAATTTTGGTATAATTCATAATGTAACAACTTTATAACAAAAATTAATAATTTCGTAATATAGATATTATGTACGAAGGATGGTATAGAATGTTAACCTTAAAAGAAAAAATAAATAAATTTTGTGAAAATAAAAAAAATAGATTATATATAGGCCTCGGATTAATAGCCGTTACAAGTTTGATGACGACAGGCTGGATGAAGAGTAAAAAAAATAATGCTTTTGACGTTAGAAGTAACGGGGAATCAATTGCAGTTGTAAAAACTGTTGAAGAAGCAGAAACAGTTTTTAACGAAATTGTAGAAAAAATAAAAGTACAAGAAGGTCGTGACGTTGAGGTACATCAAAATATCGTTATAGAACCGGTAAATAGAAAAAAGAATGAAATTGTAGAGTCAGATGTTCTTGAAAATGCATTAAATGAGCAAATTTCATATGATATAAAAGCTATAGAAATAGTTATTAATAATGAAGTAGTAGCTGTTGTAGATAATGAAGACATAGGAAAAGAAGTTCTTAAAAATGTAGCATTGTTACAACTACCAGAAGGATCTAAAGTTACGTTATTAGAAGGTGAAAAACCACTCAATGAAGCTCAATTACGTATTCAAGATATAGTACAAAAAAAAGTAGAAGAAGTACAAGATGCTATTAGCGAGGCAGGAGCAGAAGAGACTGTTGAAAAGACAATTCGTTCATTATTAAACATAGAAAATAAAGAGAGCATTGTTGAGCCACTTGTAATGGTAAAAGCTGAAGCAGAAATTTTTCTAAATACAACACCAATACATATTGCAGAAATAAATGAGCAAGAAGAAGCTCCGATTAAATTAGAAGCAACAACAACAAAACTGAAAACATCGAAAGATATACATATAAATGAAGTTATTCGTGTTAAAAATACTCAAGAACCAGTAGAACGTGTAGACAATGCAACACGTGAGGAAGTAGATACTGATTTTAATCAAAATATTATATTAAGAGAAGCATTTGTAGCATCTGAAGATATAATGACAAGTGAAGAAGCATTAGATGTTTTGTTATCAGATACAGAAGAAGTAGTACGTTATACACTTGAAAATGGTGATAACATATGGGATTTAGCTATTCAGCATGGTACAACTATGGACCGTATTTTAGAAATTAATCCACAAATTGTAGATGCTACACGTATGCAAATTGGTGAAGAGATAAAAATAGCAGCGCCAGACCCTATATTATCTATAATAACTACGGAAGTTGCAATTTTTAATGAATTAATTCCATCAGAAATTGAATATGTAGAAGACGATACATTATATAAAGATGAAGAAAAGATTAAAGTAGAAGGTAATGATGGTTTACGAGAAATTACAGTTGCTGTTGATAAAGTTAATGGCAAAGAAGTTGGTCGTGTATTATTATCAGATAAACTTTTAAAAGAAGCAAATACAAAAGTAATTGCATATGGAACAAAAGAAAAACCAAAAGAAAAGCCAGTAGATACAGCCGTTGGTAATGTATCTGCAAATAAAAGTGGTAAGTTTATGCACCCACTTAATGGAGCTGGAAGAATTAGTTCACAGTACGGTAACAGAGGCGGAGGATATCACAGAGGTATAGATATAGCAGCACCGCAAGGAACACCGATATATGCATCAGCATCAGGTACAGTTACTTATTCAGGATTTAATAATGGTGGATTTGGAAAACTAATTATTATCGACCATGGAAATGGGTACCAAACGTATTATGCTCATAACAGTGCATTGTATGCAAAAGTAGGCCAAAAAGTATCTAAAGGCCAAAGCATTGCAGCAGTCGGAAGTACAGGTAATTCTAGTGGTAACCATATACATTTTGAAATTCGTATAAATGGTAGCCCAGTTAATCCATATTCATATATTTATTAGAATAAAATACATAAAATAATAGAATAATAGATAAAACTTGTAGTATACTTATGTTACTACAAGTTTTTTTATTCCATAAATACAAAGGAGGAGTTATTAAAGTGATAAGTAAAGAACAATTTGAAAAATATATTACAAAATATGAATTAGAAAAAAAAGAATTACAAAAAAAGTATAACCAAGTAGCTAATGGAAGATTAATACTAATTATATTAATAATAGGAAGTTTTTCAGGTGTAATATTAGAGCAATTTTTATATCTTTCCACGCCAATATTTGCCATTTCTGTCATTGGTTTCATAATACTAATGAGATATCATCAAAATTTAAAAAATCAGATAGATCATAAGGCAAGATTAATCAAAGTTAATTTGCGGTATTTGAAAAGAATTGGTGACGAATGGAAGATGTTTGAAGATACAGGAATAGAGCATTTGGAATATGAACATCCATATGCATATGATTTAGACTTATTAGGTTCTAAGTCACTATTTCAAAAAATTAATACGACGCACACATGGTTTGGGAGAAAAGCACTTTTAGAAACTTTGTTAAATCCAACATGGGACCAAAGTGAGTTGTTAGAGCGGCAAAAGGCAATAACTGAATTACACCATCAATATGATTTTTGTCAAAACTTAGAAAGTATTTCAAATCATAAAATGCAAGAAGAACATAAGACAGATAAACTTATTAAACAAGCAAAGACAGAAACTACTTTTAGAATAAGTTGGTTAGGTGAAAAAATTATTCTTATTTTACCAGTTATAGTTATATTATTTATTGTAGTAGGATATTTAATGCAATCTACAATGTTATGGATAGTAGCAGCAATATTTATGGTAGGGCAATACGGATATCAGTTATTATATATAAATAAAATAAATGAAGTTAAAAGTGTACTAGAAACAGTACATTATGATTTAGAGGTTTATAGTGAGTTAATTAAAATAATTGAAACAGCATCATTTTCAGCAACATATATGAGTGACCTTCAAGCTAAATTAACAAAAGGAAATACAAGCGCTGGAGAAGGTATAAAACAATTAGAAAAAATTGCTAATAAAGCTCAATTATCACACCAACCAATTGCAGCTATTATATTAAATGCAACAGTTTTATGGGACTTGAAAGTTATTAATGCATGGAAAAAATGGCAAAAAAAATACGGAAACAAGTTAGAAGAATGGCTACAAATTATAGGGATATTTGAAAGTTTAGTTAGTTTAAGCGTTTTAGGACACTTAGAAAATATGTCAATACCTATTATTGAAGAAAATGATTCAGTTATAATAGCAAAAGAAATTGGACATCCTCTTATTAGTCAATCAGTAAGAGTAAATAATAGTTGTAACATGAATAATCAATGCTTTGTTATTACAGGTTCAAATATGTCAGGGAAAACAACATTTCTTAGAACAATAGGTATAAATTTAGTGTTAGCATATGCAGGGGCACCAGTTTTAGCAGAAATGCTACGTTGTAGTATGCTTAATATATGTACATCAATGAGAATACAAGACAATTTACAAGAAGGTATTTCAACGTTTTACGCAGAACTAAAAAGAATAAAAATGATTATAGATATGGTACATCAAGAAAAAACTGTATTATTTTTAATAGATGAAATTTTTAGAGGTACCAATTCAATGGACCGTATAACAGGTGCAAAAAGTGTAATGTATGGTTTGAAAAAATCAGGTGCAATAGGTGCAATGACAACACATGATTTAGAACTTTGTAATTTAGAAAATGATGATAAAATTCAAAACTATCATTTTACGGAAACATATGAAGAAAACAATATTTTATTTGACTACAAGTTAAAAGAAGGACCATCAACAACTACAAATGCAAGATATTTAATGAAGATGGTAGGCATTGACTTGGTAGAATAGAAAGGAAATAAACAAATGTTTAATAAATATTTTCAATCAAAAAGTAAAGAAATTTCACCAGAGGATGCAAAAAAAAATCTAGAAAATGATAAAGACATAATAGTAATAGATGTTAGAGAACCACATGAATTTAAAGCGGGGCATATAGAAGGGGCAAAAAATATTCCACTAGCAAAAATAAATGAGGCTATAGAAACGGTATGTCCTAAAAAAGATCAGACGATATATATATATTGTAGAAGCGGTCAAAGAAGTGATAGAGCATGTAAAATGATTACAGATGAAGGATATGAAAATAGCTATAATTTAGGTGGAATTATATCTTGGCCATATGAAATTATATAATAAAATATAAATATATTTAATTATATAACTAGCAAAGATTAAAAAAAAAGAATGTAATAAGTGCAGTAAAAGTAGAAAATATATTAAAAACAAACAAAAAGCAAGTACAATAATAATGAAAAAATGTGAAAAATTTTAAATGATAAATATTTAATCAACAAAAAAGTTTGAAAATAAAAAAACTAATTATTTTGACTTGAATAAAAAGTGAGAAATTATAATATAGTTAAAAGATAGAATTTAAACGGAAAGGTTGATTGAAATGTTTTCATTTAGGGTATTATTAGATTTAGGAATTATTTTAATTGCTGCAAAATTATTAGGAACCATTTTTCAAAAAATAGGATTACCCCAAGTTGTAGGAATGATAGTGGCAGGGTTACTTATAGGACCTAATGTTTTAGGTTTAGTTGAACAAAGTGAATTTCTTATAACAATGGCAGAATTAGGCGTTATTATGATTTTGTTTACAGCAGGACTTGAGACGGATTTGAAAGAGTTGAAATCAACAGGAATTGCGGCAATAGCTATAGCTATAATGGGAGTTATAGTACCTATAATAGGAGGATATTTATTATACGGTGCTTACAATGGTAGTTTTGCAGGAATTGGAACACCAGAATTTTTTGAAGCGATTTTTATAGGTGTTATTTTAACAGCAACATCTGTTAGTGTTACAGTAGAAGCACTAAGAGAAATGGGTAAACTTAAAGGAAAAATAGGTACGACGATTTTAAGTGCAGCAATTATCGATGATATTATAGGAGTGATAATATTAACATTTATTATAGGCTTGAAAAATCCTGAAATAAATTCAATGGATGTAGTCATTAATATAGCAGTGTTTTTTATATTTGTAGCAGTGTTAGGATATGTAATTTATAAACTGTTCAAATATTTAGATAAAAACTATTCACATAGACGTCGTTTACCTATTTATGGTTTTGCAATTTGTTTAATATTGTCATACATAGCAGAAGTGGTTTTTGGAATTGCAGATATTACAGGGGCTTTTGCAGCTGGAGTAATTATGTGTAATATTGCATCTTCAGAGTATATTGTTGAAAAAATCGATGTTAGTTCATATATGCTATTCACACCTATTTTCTTTGTAAGTATAGGTTTTATAGAAGAGATAAGTAACATTACTACATCAGTTATTATATTTTCAATAGCACTTATAATAGTTGCAATTTTAACAAAAATTATAGGTTGTGGTGTAGCAGCTAAAATGCTTGGATTTAATAATATAGATTCTGCTCGAATTGGAGTTGGAATGATGGCAAGAGGGGAAGTTGCATTGATTGTAGCACAAAAAGGACTTAGTGCAGGAATATTAAATCCTATGTATTTTACATCAGTTGTATTTCTTGTAATTTTATCTAGCATAGCAACACCTATTGTTTTAAAAGTTCTTTATAAAAATAAAAGAAGTCGAAAAAAAGTTGTATTAAATAAAGGATATTATGATTTCTAAAATAAAAAAGATATGATAAGTAAGAGATAAGTAAGAGATAAGTAAGTAAAAAGATAGTTAAGTAAGCAGTACATAAATAAACAAATAAAAAAGATGTCACATATGTGACATCTTTTTTATTGTTCTTAATTAAGCTCTACCAACAGAACCGAAAAGTTCCATTTTTTCTTTTACAGTAGCTTTAATTGCTTCAAAACCTGGGTTAAGAAGTTTACGAGGGTCAAAACCTTTTGCTTCAAGGTCTTTTCCAGCTTCGATATATTTACGTGTAGCTTCAGCGAATGCTAATTGACATTCTGTGTTAACGTTGATTTTCGCAACGCCAAGGCTGATAGCTTTTTTAATCATGTCTTCAGGTATACCTGTTCCACCATGAAGTACAAGTGGTGTTGTACCAGTTGCATTGTTGATTGCTTCTAAAGCATCAAATGCAAGACCGTTCCAGTTAGCTGGGTATTGACCATGAATGTTACCGATACCTGCTGCAAGCATAGTTACACCAAGGTTAGCGATTGCTTGACATTCGTTAGCATCAGCGATATCACCATTACCAACAACACCATCTTCTTCACCACCAATTGAACCAACTTCTGCTTCTAAAGAAATACCTTTAGAATTACAAATGTTTACAAGAGCAGTTGTTTTTGCGATGTTTTCTTCAATTGCATAATGAGAACCATCAAACATTACTGATGAGAAACCAGCTTCGATTGTTTTTAATGCTCCTTCATAGCTACCATGATCTAAATGAAGAGCTACAGGTACAGAGATGTTTAATTCTTTGATTAAACCATTAACCATACCAACGATTGTTGTGTAGCCACCCATATATTTTCCAGCACCTTCAGAAACACCAAGAATAACTGGTGAGTTGTTTTCTTGTGCTGTTAAAAGAACAGCTTTTGTCCACTCTAGGTTGTTAATATTGAATTGACCTACAGCGTATTTACCTTCACGTGCTTTATTAAGCATATCTTTTGCAGAAACTAACATAAATAACCTCCAAAGTTTGTTGTAGAGTTGGAAGAAGAATCAACGATTTTTCTCCGCTAGTTACTATTATAACGTTAATTTCGAAAAAAAGAAACAAAATAATTTGACGAAAAAACATATGTATTTGAATAAAAAAACGTTTAATATAGATATATAATAAAAAACTATACAGAGTATGTTGAAAAGATATACAATAAGGTAAGTAAAATTAAACAATATATGTCTAAGGAGAGAATAAATGAAAAGTAATAAAAAATTTGACTATTATGGGACAATAGAAACTTTTTTAACATTTAAAAACTTGGACCAAAGTTATAAAATTTTTTGGTTACAAAGTATTGTTAATGAAGTTATAGCAGGAAAAACGACTATTACATTTGAAAAACAAGCGATAAATATGCTTGGAGAAGCGTGGGAATTAATTTTCATGAAAAATATAACGTTAGGGCGATATGATAAAATTGCCCGTATTTTAGAAGAAATAGATCAAAAATGGCAAGTGGAATATAATTATAAAGCGAATGAGGCAGTAACTTTTTTAGAAGATACGGCTTATGACGACGTTCAACCATTATTACTAGAGTTGTATGAAAATACAGTATTTAGACTTTTTGAAACGTACTATGAAAAAAACGTTAAAAAAGCAAAAGAAAGTGAAAAAAATATGCTGCTTCAAAAATTAATAGATGAAGATAAACATTCTTTATATAAAATAGATGATAGTAAAAAACAAATTATCATAAATAAAGAATGGTGCATGTGGCTTAAAAAAAATGAAAAGAAAGTAAATGCTTTTATTAGAGATAGTCTTGCATATTATTTAGATAAAAATGCTAGCAAGCGTTAACTGTAAGGGAGTAAATTATATGGATACAGTATGTTTTATTATGAATGATCAAGAAATATATGTAGGAGATTATTACAAAGACGAGGTAAAGCAAGTAAAATTTAAAGAGCAAGATGGATGGGAATGTAATGATGTTTATGATTTTAAAAATCTTTTAGAATATTTAAACTACCCTCTAAATTATAATGATTTTAAAAATAATCGTGTCATTATTTTATATAGAACATCCAAAGATTATGATATAATTAGCCAAGTACAAAAAAAATGGAGTCAGTGTGACAGTGTAGAAATTACGAAACTTGAAACTATTTTGAAAGCATTAGTAGAAGAAAAATATAATAATGCGCAGGAGCTAGATAAATTAGTACAATTTGTGCAATATGAAAATAAGCTCTATGAAATGATAGAATGTAATGGAAATAAATTATTAAGACGTAATGAAACGCATATGTTAGAAAACATTCAAGAAGATTGCATAAAGACAATAACGACAGATGAAGTTACAAAATTTGTATTAAGTAATAAAGTGTATTTAAAACCAATGACAAATAGAAAACTTATATTAGCACCGGTAAATATTATGCCGACTTGTAAAAATCTTAAAAAATATTTAGAAACATGTTTTACAGAAGCTAAATGGATAGATAATCAAATAGTTAGAGAAGGCGATGTATTGTTTACGTACACACAGTGGACAAAAACATTTTTAAAAGGTTTTAAAAAACAACAAAAGCAAATACTTGCACCTATTGATGGACAAATATTTTGGATGAATACTACAAGTGCAGAAGATATTATTGAAAAAAATTGTGTTTTAGGTGTTATAGGAAGTACAGACGACACAGAAGAAATTATTAAAAAGTGGATTAAAGAGTTAAATTTTTAAAATTTCTTAATATATGATGACAGAGGAGAAGACTATGAACATGAAACAATTATATATTAGTAAAAAAGATGCCTATTTAATAATTTTAGGTGTTAGTATTTTAAGTTTATCTATTGTATGGTTTTTACAACCATCAGGATTAGTAACAGGTGGTATTTCTGGACTAGGTATAGTGGTACAAGAAATATCGTTAAGAACAATTGCATTTGGAATACCGATATGGATGACAACGATTTTGTTTAATATACCACTCTTTATAATTAGTATAAAACAAAGAGGTTTTTATTTTGCTAAGAAATCTCTTTATGCAGTTATGTTTACATCATTTTCATTATGGTACATTAGTTATTTACCAAATCCTTTTGCAAGTGTAGATGATTTGTTACTAAATGCTATTTTCGGAGGAATCGGCGTAGGGATTGGTATAGGTATTGTGCTTCGTTCAGCGGCGACGACAGGTGGAACGGATATGCTTGCATCTATTATTAAATATAAGCATCCTAAATTTCCAATTCCACAATTAATGTTATGTATAGACGGTTTGATTATATTAGCAGGATTGTTTATGTTTGGGCCTACAAATGCTATGTATGCCGTATTATCAGTATTTGTTACATCAAAAGCGATTAGTACTGTTTTAGAGGGCGGAAGACATGCAAAAGCAGCATTTATTGTATCAGAATATAGTGATGTTATTGCAAAAGCAATTATGGAACAAATTCCAAGAGGTAGTACAGGTCTTAAAGCTCGTGGTATGTATTCACAAGAAGAAAAAGAAATGTTATTTACAGTAGTTTCGCAAAAAGAAATTAGTAAACTGCGAGAAATTATTTATACAATCGATCCAAATGCATTTGTAACAATTGCGGATGTAAAAGAAGTGCTTGGAGAAGGATTTATACAAGAATATAGCCAATTAACTTTTTAAATAAAGAATTTAAATAAAAACTTGAAATATGTATATACTAAACTCAGTATTATAATTCAATAATGGAGGGTATTAGCTGTTGATGAAACCTTGTAGAAGTTTGTATAAACTTATTGATTTTATATAACGCTCGTATTATTATAAATCAAGAGGTGATAAATATGAAATATTATTCTATAGGAGATTTTGCAAGTCTAATAGGCAAAAACCCACAAACATTA
>JBOFDK010000082.1:0-2728 GCA_051646925.1 Cellulosilyticaceae bacterium
TAAGGAGGTTATTCTCCTTTTTTGTTTGCGATATTTCAAGCTGCAATTCGGCATAGCTGTCCTCAACAAGACTGCAGATTTCTGCCACAGCGGCGTTCGCTAGTACTTCCATAACTGAAGCGATTTGCGTTTGAAACGTTACAACATTTGCCATCGTGTTGAAGTCTGTTTTGATTAATCTAATGTAACATTAGCGAGCCCGTTGAAATGAGTGTTTGTGTGGTACGGGTCTAGGGCTCTCCCTCGAAACGCGAAGCTGGATTATGTCAACAACACCCGTTAGTGATTCCTAACACAGAAGCGCTCTTCTTCTTCTTCTTCTTCTTCTTCTTCTTGATGTTTATGGTGGTAAGCATACAACTTCAAGCTGCATTACCGCGACCCGCTGGTTAGGAGGGTGAATCAAGATCGCAAAACCTTTACTAAAATCTCCCAAACACCTATATATTTTCAAATATAACATTAAGAAAATCAATACATTCATCATATGAATCCTTTTGCAGTATTGTTGTCAAGTCCAACTTCATCTTAATTCTTTTCAAATTAAAAACCGATACTTCTTTCATTATACTTGCGACATTTCATTATAATGTCTTCCAAATATGTTTTTTTTTTTTTTCATTTTTCATCATTTAGCAGACGCTTTTATCCAAAGCGACTTACAAGGGGGAGCAATTAGGGGTTAGGTGTCTTGTTCAAAGGCACTTTAGTCATGGTATTGAAGGTGGAGAGAGTGCTGTTTATTCACAATCCCCATTTTCAATTTCTGCCGGCGTGGGAATCGAACCAGCAACCTTCAGATTACAAGCCCGACTCCCTCACTAATAGGCCACAACTACCCCATTATTATCATTATTATTATTTATTGGCAGTTTGCAAACGAGGTATGAGTTTCTTGCAGAAATATCATAACAGCCTTAATTACAGATTGAGTGCCAGGCAAACTCATTTCAACCCAGTTCTTTCCTTTTATCAGAATACTTTCTACATGTCAAGAGTACATGTTTTACATTTTCCACTTGTATACATAATCCATTCTGGTCTTTCCCTATTTAACTTAGGCAGTTATTTAATCTTGTGTGCCCTACTCTCAACCTTGCAAGCGTAGTCTCCCCTGCCGTCTCAGACTTTCGCCTCAACTATCTCCTCTTTCTGAATGCTGTATAAATGTCCTCATTTCTTTTCTTGATACTTGTTAATAGTATCTTTGATGATAACTCTTATTTTTGATTTGCTAAGAGGAACTTTCATATCAGGGCTTCTTTTGCTAATCGAAACACCTTTTCATTTCCATCAATACCCACATGCACTGGAACCCAAATAAATTGCATCTAATTTTTTTGTTGATATATATTATATATTTTGGAAAATATAGATTTTCCACTCTGAATAGGTGACAAGGAGGACATGGAATCTGAACAAATTACTATTATATGATGCTTAACCTCTTCTACCTACTGCAGAACTAAAATAATGGCCACTATTTCAACCGAAAAGACTGAGAAGTGATCTGAAGCTCTATTTGGTTGTTAATATTAGGTATAAATATAGCTGCACCTGTTTTGCCAGTCAGTGGATCTTTGGATGCATCTGTATATATCTGTATTGAGTCTTCATACCTGCTTTCTATATAGATATACTCCTTTCACAATGTCTTTTATTTCCGTATTTACTTTAGGAAAACAGAATTACTATGGTGGGATGGCAGTCGTGCTTATTGTTTTGCAGCATGCAATATTGTCTATTGCCATCTCTTTTGCCTATTTTTCCCCAATCCATCTAAAACTACTGATGTTAGTAGACCATACTCCCAACAATACCGTTTTTTTTTTTTTTTTTTTGTAGGGTGTGTTATTTCATGCCCCTACAGATTTGTCCAATATGAAATTGTTCATTTGAGCCGCCAAATCTTTAATGGCATCTCTCAAACTTCTACTTGCATTGAGGCTACAAGTGATGTTTTGAAAGCTCCAATACACAAACTTAAGGTCTTAGTCTGCACCTTATCCAAACCTATCAGTGTAGTTTTGGCTGCAGAATATATCATGCACCCATAATCAAAAATCATAATTATTTTCATATATGACCCTTATTCACCCCAAGTATAGAATATTTATACCTACATTTATCAATTATTTTTTGAATATGGCCTTTAAAAGTAAGGTTAGTGTCGATCCATACCCCTAAATATCTTCTCTTGCTTGAGAGACTGTCCATATAGTTTGCTATATAGTGTAGGATTTATTTATCTGTTTTAATAAATCCTACACTGAGAATGCTTTACATGCTGTTTTCTCAAAATTAGTTTTTTTTTTTCTTTTCTTTAAATGCACTTATTTATATATTCTGAATTATTGCAGAGGGGATTGTTGGGTAATTTGCCTGATTTTATACAACATTTTATTTTTTTTAAAAAAAGAAAATGGTGAATTTTTTGTTATCTGTCAGTATTTTCTCATTTTTGGAGCGATAAAAAGAGCTATCCAAAGTCCCCTCTGTAAAAACACAAAGTCAACAAAACAAAACAAGAATTTTGAACTGGGCTTTATCCAGTGTTCAGATTTCTGTTCTGGGCGTTTATGCTAATTGAATAGATAATGCAGTATTTGCATTTGTAGATAATGCATTATTTGCATAACTAAAAAAATTCAGAAAACTTAAAATACAAAAAAATACAAAAAAAACATTTGCATTAATAGAATCAATCATCTGTGGAAGTATGGTGATT
>JBOFDK010000083.1:0-56209 GCA_051646925.1 Cellulosilyticaceae bacterium
AACTAAAACTATTGCTTTACCACTACGTCCATTACGTCCTGTTCGCCCTATTCTATGTGTATACGTTTCTACATCGTCTGGCACATCATAATTTACAACATGTGTAACATGATCTACGTCAATACCTCTAGCTGCTACATCTGTTGCTACTAAGTAACGATAAAAACCTTTTTTGAAATTTTCCATAATATGCTGACGATCACGTTGCTCCATTCCACCATGTAATTTTGCACAACGATATCCTTTATCTTGTAAAGCCTGTGTAACATCATCAACCTGGTTTCTTGTATTACAAAACAATATAACACAGTCTGGATTTTCATTAATCATAATTTCATTAAAAAGCTTTATTTTATTATCTGTTTTATAGTATTTTTGTTCTATATTTTGCGGGGTTTTTTGCGCTACTTCTACTTGAAGAAAAACTGGGTCACTCATCATTGATTGTGCTAGTTTTTTTACATTTTCGGGCATAGTTGCTGAAAAAAGCATATGTTTTGGATTAGGTCCTACACTTTTCTTGATAGCATCTACCGTCTCCATAAAACCCATTTTAAGCATTTCATCTGCTTCGTCTAATACAAAGTAAGATACATCATCTAATATTAGATTTCCTCTTTCTACATGGTCTAAAACACGACCTGGTGTCCCAACAACGATATGTGTTTTTTGCTTTAGTGCTTTACGTTGTGGTTCAAACGGAGTTTTACCGATAAGCGTTACGACTTTTAAACGCTTATATCTCCCAACATTAAAAAGTTCTTCTTGAACTTGTATAGCTAATTCTCTTGTAGGTACAAGAATCAATGCTTGTGGCATATTTTTTTCCCAATCTATACATTGGCAAATAGGTAAACCAAATGCTAACGTCTTACCACTACCTGTTTTCGATTGTACTATCATATTTTTGCCTTCTAAGCCTATTGGAAGTACTTCTTGTTGTACTAGTGTCGGCTCAGTATATCCCATGCAATCTAGAGCTTTTATAATCTCTGGTGCTAATGTATAATCTTTAAATGTATTTTTATTCATCTGTCATCGCTTCCTTTATCCTAAGTCATCTTGTATGTTGGCTAATATATAAACCATGTAAAGCGCCTTCTTCTTATTGTAACAATTTTCAAATAAAATACAAGCACCTTTATATAATAAAAAAAGACCTATGCTTATAATGAAAGCATTCGGTCTTCTTTTAATGAGATAATTTTGTTAATCTCAATATTATCTTTTAAATAATTATTTTACTAATTTTTTTAGTTCATCAGCTACAAACTGAACTTGTGGTCCAATAATAACTTGAACGCTTGTTTTACCAGGTCTTACAACACCAACTGCACCTGATGATTTGATTTTCTTTTCATTGATTATTGCTTGATCTTTTACTTCAAGACGTAAACGTGTTACACAGTTATCAACACTTTTAACATTCTCTTTTCCGCCTAATCCTTCAAGAACAACTGCTGCTATAGCTGTATAATCATCGTTTGCAAGTACAGCATTTTTCTCATCTTCTAAATCGTCATCTTCACGACCTGGAGTTTTAAGGTTGAATTTTGTAATAACAAATCTAAAGATTACATAGTAAACTGCAAATGCTACTACACCAATAATTAATAACATCCAAGGATTAACTGCCATAGGAGCTTTGAAACTTAAAAACCAGTCAACAAAACCTGCACTAAATTGGAAACCTGCTCTAGTTGGAAGTAATGCTGTAACAAATAAGAATACACCTGTTAATCCAGCGTGTACAACGTATAATGCTGGTGCAAGGAACATGAACGCGAACTCAAGTGGTTCTGTTACCCCTGTAAAGAATGAACATAATGCTGCTGCACCAAGAAGAGATGCTGCTACTTTTTTCTTGTTTGATTTTGCTGTATGGTACATCGCAAGTGCCGCACCTGGAAGACCAAACATCATAACTGGGAAGTATCCTGCTTGGTACATACCTGTTACACCAAGTACACCTTCTCCATTTGCTGTCCAGAAGTTACCAATATCGTTGATTCCTGCAAGGTCAAACCAAAATACTTGGTTAAGTGCATGGTGAAGACCAAGTGGAACTAATAAACGGTTGAAGAAACCATATAAACCTGCTCCGATTGCGCCAAAACCTGTCATCCATGTTCCAAAACCTACAAGTCCTGAGAACAGAACTGGCCATACGAAGAATAAAATTGCTGATGCAATAAGTGATACTACTGCTGATGCAATTGCAACACATCTTTTACCACTAAAAAACGCCAAGAAATCAGGTAATTTAGTATTTTTAAATCTGTTGTAACATGTTGCACCGATAATACCGGCTAAAATACCGATAAATGCATTTTCAATTTTTCCAAATGCAATACTTACATTTGCAACATCTGTTTGCATAAGCATTGCTACTGTACCAGTACTTAAAATAGTTGTCATAATTAACCATGAAACAAGTGCTGATAATGCTGAAGCCCCATCATTATCATCTGACATCCCAATACCTACCCCAATTGCAAATAATAGTGGTAAGTTGTCAATAAGTGAACTTCCGGCTTTAATCAAAAATGCTGCAATTGCATTTGCTTCTCCCCAGCCATTTGGATCAATCCAATAACCGATTCCCATGAGAAGTCCTGCTACTGGTAGACACGCTACTGGTAACATTAATGATTTACCTAGTTTTTGAAGATATTTCATCATATTATAAATCCTCCTTGATTCTATTTGTCTACAGTTAATACTTCTGTAGTTTGTTGATTGTCTTTGAATATTTCTTGGCAAACTAAAAACCAAATTTTAATCATCCAAGCGGATGCTTCTTAAAATTTGGTCTTGAGTGTATTGCCGTAGTAACCCAATGACTATCTGTTGTAATAATCATATAACAAACTTGTATATTTTACAATCTTTTTATGATATTTTACTTTTTTTTTTTTTTGAAATCAATATTTAAACTGCATTATGCTTGATTAATTTTATTTTTTGTTTGTTATTTTATCAATATAGTCTTTTTGTTCTCTTAAAACATCATTTTTGGCAACTAAAATATGAATATCTTTTATATCTCTTACCCATTTATGAATTTCTTGTTCAATTTCTTCATACTGTACCAATTTATCTTGAACATATTCTTTATATTTGTTTATCTTTTCATACATTTCTTCTTCTAACTCTAATTCTAACTGCATTTCACTTAAAAAATTCTGAATAACTTCTTTAAGTTCTTCTAAGTTAAAATTTAATTCTACGTACTGCGCTAAACGTGTTTCCTCTTTTTTATGATTAATGGTATTTTCATCACACCACAAACCTAATTGATTAGTAAGCTCGTCTAACTTTCTTAAGTCACCTTCAAAAATTTCAAACTTTTCTTCTAAATGAATATTATCACTCATATATTACTCCTCATCTTTCATCTACCATGTTTTATCATTATTGTACCCACATTACAAGATTTTAACACTATAAAATGTATTTGTGAATTAAATAATAGCCAAAAAACAAAAAAAAACTTTCCAACGGCTTTAAATAGCCATTGGAAAGTTTTTTAAATTCTAATCAATGTATTAGGATCTGCTATAATTTCTTCTAAACCTGCTTCTCTTGCTACACCCCAATATTCATCTTTTAAGAATGTCATATATAATGCTTTTAATACGATTAATAATTTTTTTTCTTGATGTACTTTATAAATTAATTCACCGTTAACTTTTATAGAAATAAGACTTCCGTGAATTTCTTTTGTGAATTTATTATTACTATAGTTGATTTCTTTTGCCTCATTTGTTAAAAATAAAATGAAATCCTTCTTTGATATTGTTCCATTCATAAAAAAATTCATCTCCTTGTTTAAATAATTGTTATGGATTTGTAATATTGTTTTTGTTGTATATTGTATACACGAAATACTTATAAGTTAATTGTATCCATTTTATCACCTAATTGCAAGTGTTATATTTTTAACTTTTGAATTCTTTTTTATACTGATTTTATGGCTTATTTATTAACTTTTTAGCATAGTTTTACCCCTTATATATTCACTATTTTGTCTATATCAGTTATTTACAATATACAATTTTCACAAAAACTATCTTGTAAATTTTACACATCTAATTTTCACGCTTTTTCTATCTATAACTTATAGTTAAATCGATAAATTATTATATATTGAAGTAAGCAATTTTCTTTTTTATATCCCTGCTTTAAATATTTAATATGTAAATATATTTTTCAAAACATATAACCTGATACTTTTTAATTTTAAAAACGTATAATAAACATCTATTATATATGTACTTAAAAAAATCTACTGTATCCTTCTATTTATTGAGTTTTGAGCATTAATTGGGTTATATATATTTATAATCTCTCGCATTTGACATTATTTATATAGACTATTTTCACCTTACTATAGCAATATTTTTATTCTTATATATGTTAATTTTACATACAAAAAAAATGACAATCTCTATTTTAGATATTGTCATTTTTTTAACTTATTATTGTTTCTACCTTATTTTTTGATTATCTTATTTTTTTCTTGTATATAAATGTTCGTTTTTACCTAGCCAAAAATTTCCGACCATTCGGTTAATCCACGGTATGACTATTGCATCAAGTCCAAATGCACGACCTGCTCCACACATAAGTGCAATAGAACCAAAGAAGAACCATAAAATATCCCATCCAGCCATAGCACATAATATAAAATTAATTACCATAAATGCTGATGCTGCTGATGCAAGGAATGTAAATAATCCAACGATTAATGCAAGCCCCATACCTATTTCTAAAACTACAACCATTGTTTGGAATAACACTGCAATATCTGCATTTGGCATAAATATTTTCATTATAGCTTCATAAAATTTAGGAACACTTTCTAATATAGGCGTTGCAAATCCTTCTCCTGCTGTTGTAGCTGCATCTGTAACAGCTGATGCTGCTGTTGTAGCATCTGTATATAACCAATCAAATGGCATTTTAACATTACCTGGTTTAATCCAGCTATCCGCACCTATTTTAAATAACCATTCACCTTTTGCAAGTCCTTTAAGTCCACTTTCCCATGCCGCTGTTCCACATAGTTTTTCTAAACCTTCTAGTAACCACAAAGATCCAATATATATACGAAGTGGTATTAACCATAGGCGATTTCCTTTTTGTGAAAGTTGCCCACGCATAATATTTCGTGTAGTTTTCATATCAAAAAATTCATGTTGTAAATAGTGATATACTGCATGAACATTTAGTACTCCAAATAAATAAACCATATTGATTAAATGTTTCATTACCATTGCAATGAAACCTGACATACGAACTCCCATTAAATTCGCAACACCATATCTTCCACCGATTGAAACCATAAATCCATGGTAATTTGATTTGAATTTAACACGCTCTTGTTTGCCATCAATAGTGTTAATAATATTTTTCACTGCTGTAACTGCTGTTTGCTCTGCTGCCTCTACAATTTGAGGATTGCTTTTTCCTGGTGTTTCTTCAACAAAAGCACAATCTCCAATTACATAAACATTTTCTTTTCCTTCAGCTTGCATATATTCATTTGTTTTTGCACGTGCTGTGTTTGTTAATTCAAGACCTGTGCGTGTCATATCTTCAACACCTTTTACTCCACATGTCCATATAAGCGTTTTAGTTTGGATTATACTTCCATCTTTTAGCTTAATTGAATCTGCTGTTGCTGAAACTATCGGTGCATTTTTTAGAATTTCTACTTTATGTTTTTTCATATATCGTTCTGCTTTGTCAGCTTGCTTACGATCAAGCATATTTAAAATATTACCTGCCGCCTCTACTACCATAACAGATACTTCATTAACATCTACATGATATTTTGATGCTAGTGTATGTTGCCATTCTAATAACTCACCAGCCATCTCAATTCCTGTAAAACCTGAACCTGCAACAACAAATGTTAAAAGTTGCTTTCTTATTTCTGCTGAACGCTCAAGTGATGCTTTTTTGAATTGATGTATAATATGTTCTCTAATATTTAGTGCTTCTTCTAAAGACCATAGTCCAAACCCATGTTCTTTGACACCTGGAATTCCAAAATATGCTTGCTCACTTCCCATACCTAGCATAAGATAGTCATACTCATATGTTCCATTTGTTGTCTGAATTTTTTTATCATCTGTATTAATCTTTTCAATTAAATCAACAACTACATTTACTTTTGTTCTATGAAAGATTTTCATTAAATCAACTTTAACAGATTCTTCCGGTACACGACCACCTGCTACTTCATGTAATTCAGTCATAAGTGTATGGTACGGATTTTTATCTATTAGCGTAATTACTACATCATCATTTTTTTTATACTTTTTTGCAAGTTTTTTTGCTGCATGTACTCCAGCATATCCTGCTCCAAGAATAATAATATTCGTCTTTTTAGACATGTTGCTTCTCCTTTAGTCTTTATTGATTTTGTTAGTTTTTTGTTAGATTTTTGTTAGATTTTGTTAGTTTTCTATTAAATATTTTTTTCATGCTTGTTTCGTTTTCAAAAAATGTATATAATAAAAAACAATTATCTTACTTATATTGGAGGCTTAATTATGATTGCTTGTTTGAAACTTACAGTGAAATTTATTTGTTTTATCATTCCAATGTCTATTTTGTTGTGTTCTTGTCAAAGTCCAACAAATGTAGAAAATTCTTCCCCCCTAGAACCTCTACGCAAAACACACATTATGATGGGTACATCTGTTACTATTACATTATATGATTATGATGATCCTAACATTCTAGATTATGCATTCGAAAAAATAAGACAACTAGAATCAGCTTTAAGTTTAAATAAATCTAATACATTACTAGACAAGGTTAATCAACAAGCTGGACTATCCCCTGTTGTCGTTAATCAAGATTTTTTCAACGTAGTTGAACGTGGCCTTTATTATAGTATTCTCACGAATGGCGCATTTGATGTAACAATTGGACCACTTGTAAAATTATGGAACATTGGGTTTTCTGATGCCCGTGTTCCTTCTGAACAAGAAATTGATAATATTTTGCCTCTTATCAACTATAATAATATCACACTTGACGCAACAAACAATACTATCTTTTTAAAAAATCCTAATATGAAACTTGATTTGGGTAGTATTGCAAAAGGTTATGCAGCAGACCAAATCGCTGAACTTCTTAGATTTCATGGGGTTGAACATGCAATTATCGACCTTGGTGGCAATGTTTATACACTAGGTTCTAAACTTGATGGAACTTCTTGGAAAGTTGGTATTCAAGACCCGTATAATCCTCGTGGTGCAATTATCGGTCATATCCCTGTTTCTAATAAATCAATTGTTACATCTGGTATTTATGAACGTTTCCTTAAAGTTGATGACGCATCTTATCATCATATTCTTAATCCTAAAGATGGTTATCCATACTCAAATGATATTGTATCTGTTACAATTATAAGCGATTACTCTGTTGACGGTGATGCTTTATCTACTGCTGTTTTTTCAATGGGTATAGAGCAAGGTCTTAACTTTGTCGAATCTTTAGATGGTATTGAAGCTATTTTTATTTCTACAGATAATGTTTTATATTTAACAGATGGAATAAAAAATGATTTTACTTTGTCTAATGATAACTTCAAACTATCTTCTAAATAATTGTAAATAAAAAAGCCCTACACTGATAAGTTATCAATGTAGGGCTTTTTTGTTATTTATTATTAGTTAATAGCAGCTGCAACAGCTTCTAATAAATCATTAACTTTGATTGATACTCCTGATACAACATCAGTGTTACCTTCATCATTTATAGTTGTTACTTTTGATAAGTCAAAGTTGTTTTCTACGATAAATGCAGCAAGTGCATCTACTTGTTCGTTCCAAGGCATTCCACCTTCAACCATTACGTACTCACCATTTTTAGCCATTTCGTATTTGCTTGTTTCACCATCTGCTAAAACATCAAACTTTACATTTACTGGTTGACCAAATTCATACATTACTTTAGCAATTACAGTATCTTTTTCTCCTTGAACTTCACCAATTTTTACTCCTGTGAATCCTTGAGAAACTTCTCCGTTTGCTACTTCTTGTATTAAAGCGTCTATAGCATCAACAAAAGATACAACTTTGATTGATACGCCTGTTACAACGTCTGTGTTACCTTCTTCATTTGTATAAGTAATTGTTGATAAGTCAAAATTGTTTTCTTTGATATGCTCAACTAAAGCTGCTACTTGTTCGTTCCAAGGTGTTCCACCTTCAACCATAACATATTCGCCATTTGCAGCAATTTCATTTTTTGATTGACCATCTTCTGTAATTATATCGATTGCTAAATCAACTGGTTTACCATCTTCAAATGTAACTTCTGTTACAAGAACATCGCCTTTTGAAGTGCTAGCAAGTGTTTCTCTTTTTATAGTTCCTGTAAACGCTTCACCTTCAATCTCTTCTGTTTGTTGTTCTTGTGTTTGACCATTTGTTTCAGGTGTTGTTTCTTCTTTAGATGTACATCCTGTAAAAGCCAACATTAAACCTAATGCGATTGCAATAACTCTTAATTTCATAATATCCTCCTAATGAGTTCTAGTTTTATGTAGTTAACTTATGTTTACCACTCCACACATTATATAGCACACCTTTATTTTTTTCAACTTTTTTTTATATTATTAAGTATTTTATTGTTCACACTATTCTATCTTTATGCTTTGAGAGCTTGTTTAAAAATTGACAATATCCTTTATAACACCTATAATAAAAGCTACTTATAACAGATTAAATAACTATTACTTATAAACATAAAATATTCATGAATTGGAGAACTTTACATGATAGACAATGTAAACCCATCTATTTATCTTACGATTGATTGTGAATTTACAGAAGAAGGTTTTGTACGTGAACTTGCACTCCTTCTTTTTAAAGATCATCAAATCGTACGCGCTTTAGAAGTACTTATTAGTCCTTCTGGTGATGCAGAGTTTGTTTATCACCAACATCAAATAAATTATCATTTGGCAAATGCTTCTCATTTGACGACTGCTATAAATTGTTTTTTAACATCTTGTTCTGTATATAGTACACTTTCTAACATTAAACTTGTTGGTATGAGCCTAGAACATGATATGAAATCAATCCTTAATACAACTAAAGAAAAATCTATGCTTTACAAAATCCCTCAAAAAACTCAACTTGAGATGTGCGGTCGTGGGACACTTGAAAATAAAGCAAAAAATCATGCTTTAACAACTTTACAAATTGGTCGTATTCTTGAAAAACTTGTTTCTCCTAGTCAACTTAAAAACTATAAATATCACACTGCTCTTTATGATGCTATCGTCACTGGCTATGTATATTTAAGAGTTATTGGTTTTAGAGGGCTTATGGGCGTTCATACTCGTTTCAAAAAATGTCAGCATACTAATTTCCCGTCGTATCATAAAGATTTATCAGATTTGTCTTTATCAAAAAAAGAACTTGCTAAAGCTAAAGCTTTAGTAACGAAAAATTCTACACCAAATAGCATTACACCAACACGTATTCCAAAAAACTTTCCTGAAATACGTTATAAAGTTCAAAAAAATATCAGTAATGTATTTGATATAGTTGCACGTGAAATGTTTTATCGTCAAATACGCCGACTTTATTTTGAACCTAGCCATAAAAAAATCGATTTTTATAAACAATCTATAATTGCAAAAGTACATCCTGTAAAACAACGGATTACTTCATATGATACCAACACTCATTTAACAGATCCTTATAATCTTTCTTTAGTTGAAGCTGGTATTTATTTAGTAGAAGAAAAAATAACAATCGAACAATTTATTGATTTTTCTATTTATATGCAGCAGTATAATTTACCAAAAACAAAAGGGACTTATTACAAAGTATCCAATACAAAACGTGAGCTTTTTGTAAGATGTTTATCTCAAGAAACTGCTAAAAAGCTTCTTTTTAAATCACCTTACTGCACGATTGATCAATTTCTTCGTAAAAAATCCCCTGAATGTTCTGTTGAAATTATTGAATAATTTTACTCTTGCACCAGCTCCCATAGAGCTGGTGTTTTTGATGGTTCCCAATCTTCTAGCGCTGTATGTGCTTGGATACAACGGTATTTGTTTCCTGATTCTTGCACCTCTGAGCCTATGCTATATGCAACCATAGTTCTCCATTCATTAATTCCTTCTATTTTAACATCTTCATTATCACTTTTTTCCACATTTTGTTCATTGCTTTGTTCAATGTTATTTTCATTATTTTGTTCAATATTATCTTCAGCTATTTTAGCTTCATCTTTATTAATATCATTTTTCACATCGCCCTGCTTATCAGTATTATCTTTTTCATTAATTTCTGATTGTTTATCAGTTACATTGCTATTAGACCATGACTCGTTTATTTGAGTTTTATTGTTTTTCATAGAAAAAACACCAACGCCTACTCCTACTCCTAACCCAAAACAAATTGTCCCTACTAATATAAGAAGTACTTTTTTATCCATATATTTTTCTCCTATAATATTACTATATAATTATTAGCGTTAAATTTGAAAAGTTGCTAATATTGGATAGTGATCTGATGGATATAATCCATTCACCTGATCTCTACATATTTCTATTTTTTGCATTTGAAATTGTTCTGATGCAAAAATATAATCAATTGGACTTCCTTCTTTTTTTCCATTGTATCCATGGTAACTTCGCCTTAAAATAACATTCTCCATATGCATAAATGCATCATATATCTTAAAACGTTCTTGATTTATTAAATACTTTTGCCACCATTTCATCGTCTTACTATTAGGTTTTGCATTGAAATCACCCATTAAAATCATTGGCATATTTTCATTTTTTTGATCATTTTCCATTTTTTTCATAATAAGTTCTAGTCCTTTTATTCTTGCTAGATAACTAATATGGTCTAAATGTGTGTTATAAATTTTGATATGCTGATCCTTATTATCTTTTAGTTTCAACTCACATGATGTACAAATACGTGGAAAAAATGCAAGCCAGCCTCTACTAGGTACATCTGGCGTACGTGATAACCAAAATGTGTAGTGTGTGTCTACTTCAAAAGTTTCTTTTTTGTAAAAAATAGCAGCATGCTCACCTTTTTCACCGCCATCTCTTCCCATTCCTATACATTCGTATTTTCCTTTAAATATATTTTTTAAATCATGTATCATTTTATTTGTTAATTCTTGAGTCCCTATAATATCTGGTTCATATTTTTTGATTATTTCTTCAATAATTGTTCGTCGCTTATTAAAGTTTCTAAAGCAATTAGGTATATAATTTCGTTTCATATTAAATGTCATGATTTTAATTTTTTTCATTTTTTTTACCTTCTTTGATTTAATTTCTTCTAATCATTATGTGTCAAAGTTAGGTTGGTTTATTCCATTTAATACATATTTTTTTTAAACTGCTTGAACAAATCGATTTATTCGTTTTTTTACATGACTTCCAACAAGAAGTACAATTCCCACCAATACTATATCTTTGATAATAAAAGGATATACACCTATCACTAACGCTTCTCCTAGACTTACGCCTAATACTATTTTTAATTGGATCGTTCCAATTGTATATTGTGTTAATAATCCTATATATGTCAATATTATTTTTCCTGTAAGTTTATTCATGCGTGATGCATATCCCACACAAATAGCAATAAACATAAACCCTGTAATATATCCACCTGTCGGTCCTATTAATACACTTAATCCACCTCTAAAATTTGCAAATACAGGTACTCCTACCGCGCCTAATAATATGTATATCATCATACTTATAGATGCTAGTTTTGGACCTAATATTGCTGCTATCAGAGTAATTCCAAATACTTGCAGTGTTAGTGGTACTGTTGGTAACGGAATTGATAATTGTGCAAACACACCCATTAGTGCTGCTGAAAGTCCTATAATTGTCATTTCTTTTGTCGTAATCTTCATATTGATCTCCTTTTTTTATTAAATATTATCTATATTAAATGTTATTTATCATTATTATATGATAAATAACGTTTAAGCCTTTTTTCTACTTCATTTATTTTTTCACCTAAACGCTCGGCATAATTTTTTATTTGATCACTGCCTAATACTTTCGCATCAAAATACATTGCTTCCTCTGAGGCAAAATATAGTCCACATACTGATGATACTGGGTCCATCATATAGTTTTCTGTCAAATTAATACCTAATGTATTTTTTTCATCTAATAGCTTAAATATTTTTTTCATTTGACTCTGGTCTACTAATGCTGGGTATCCAAACGCTGGGCGAATACCTATATATTTTTCTTTTAGTAAACCTTCTAATGTAATATTTTCGTCATTACTATATCCCCAATACTCTTTTCTTACATCTTCATGTAATTTTTCCGCAAAAGCTTCAGCTAGGCGGTCACATAACAGTTTCACCATTACACTATTATAATCATCATTTGCCTCACTAAAATTATTACTATACTCTTTAGCACCTATTCCTGCTGTAATAATAAATGCACCTATGTAATCTTTTATAGCACTTTCTTTTGGCGCTATATAATCAGATAAACATTTATAGTTTGCATTTTCATCATACTTTTGTTGACGATGGCACATAATTGTCGTTAACATTTCACCTGTTTCATCAAAGAGTTCAATATCATCACCAACTGATTGCGCATTGAATAATCCTATAATTCCTTCTATACCTATTGGATTATCTTGTTCCATTTTATCAAGCATTTCATTTGCATCTTTAAATAGCTTTTTTGCTTCTTTTCCATATTTATTATCTTCTAAAATTTCAGGATATTTTTGTTTCATTTCCCAGGCAATAAAGAAAAATGTCCAATCTATATATGGTCTTAGTGTTCTTATCGTGTAATTTTTAAGTTTTGTAATACCCATATGATTCGGTTTTTTGATTTTACTTTTTGTCCAATCTTTGACCTGTTTCGTGCGGCGTGCTTCTTCTAATGTAACAATTTCAGGAGTACCACCTGTGTATTGCTCTCTCTGCTTTTTGTACTCTTCTTTAATCATTTGAATATAAACATCTCTATTATCACTTAATAATTTTTTTCCAATTTCAACAGTTTTTGAAGCATCAAAACCATAAATTGTTGCTCCGCTATAGTGCGGCTCTATTTTGAGCGCCGTATGTAATTTAGACGTCGTAGCACCTCCTATAATAAGAGGTATTTTAAGATTTACCGCTTCCATAGCCTGTGCTACCAATGTCATCTCATCAAGAGATGGTGTAATAAGCCCACTTAACCCAATAATATCAACTTTTTCTTTAATTGCTGTTTCTATAATTGTTTCACAAGGCACCATAACGCCTAAATCAATTACTTCAAAATTATTACAAGCAAGTACTACTCCGACAATATTTTTTCCTATATCATGAACATCACCTTTTACAGTTGCAAGCAATATTTTTCCTGCTTTTTTACTTTCCCCTTGCTGATTTCCTTCTATGAGTGGTAATAAAAAGCTTACTGCTTTTTTCATCACTCTTGCTGATTTTACAACTTGCGGCAAAAACATTTTTCCGTCTCCAAACAAATCTCCAACGTGTGTCATCCCATTCATCAAAGGCCCTTCAATTAGGCTAAGTGGATTTTCTACGCTTTTAAGTGCTTCATTAATGTCTTCTTCTAAATATGTTGTAATTCCTTTTACAAGTGCATAACTAAGACGCTCTTCAACTTCTTTTTCACGCCACTGAGTTTGTTTTACTTTCACTACTTCTTCTTGTTCTCTATATACTTCAGCTTGTTCTATAAGTCGCTCTGCCGCTTCTGGATGTTTATTTAATACAACATCTTCTACAAGTTTCAAAAGATGTTTATCTATCGTATCATAAATTTGAATCATTCCAGGATTTACAATTCCCATATCCATTCCCGCTAATATAGCATGGTATAAAAATACTGAATGCATAGCCTCACGAATCATTTGATTTCCTCTGAATGCAAACGATAAGTTAGACACACCACCTGATACTTTTGCAAAAGGAAGATTTGTTTTTATCCAATGCGTCGCCTTTATAAAATCTACTGCATAATTATTATGTTCTTCCATACCTGTTGCAATTGATAAAATATTTGGATCAAAAATAATATCTTGTGGTGGAAATTGAAGTTTTTCTACTAATAATTTGTATGCACGCTCACAAATCATAATTTTACGCTCATATGTATCCGCTTGGCCTTTTTCATCAAATGCCATTATAACAACACTTGCACCAAAATCTTTTACTACTTTTGCTTGTTTTAAAAATGCGTCTTCTCCATTTTTCAATGAAATAGAGTTAACAATTGGTTTACCTTGAATACTCTTCAAACCTTTTTCAATAACAGACCATTTTGATGAGTCAATCATAATAGGTTTAGCCGCAATATCTGGTTCGGCAGAAACTAGTTTTAGAAAATGTTCCATCTCTACTTCGCTATCTAACAATCCATCATCAAAATTGATATCAATAATTTGAGCACCATTTTCAACTTGATCTTTTGCAATTTGTAGTGCTTCATCATATTGTTTTTCACGAATCAAACGTGCAAACTTTAAAGAACCTGCAACATTTGTCCTTTCACCGATATTTATAAAATTATTCATTTTTGTACTTTTGACCATCTCTAATCCGCAATAAGTACTTTCTACCTCTATAATAGGTTTTTTTCTAGGTTCATATTTTTTTACACATTCTGCAATTGCTCTTATATGTTCAGGTGTCGTACCACAACATCCACCTACTATATTTAATGCATTGTTTTCTACTAACATTTGAATGTATTTTACAGTTATTTCAGGTATCTCATCGTATTCGCCCATTACATTTGGTAATCCTGCATTTGGATATACTGATATATATAAGTCTTGCGTAGCTGATAATTCTTTTATAAATGGAACTAAATCCTTTCCACCAAAAGAACAATTTAATCCTACTGAAATAACATACTCACCACGTATTGATTGTGCAAAAGCATCTAGTTTTTGGCCTGATAAAGTTCGTCCCGAGCGATCTGTCATAGTTCCCGATATCATGATTGGTAATACTTTATTTTTATTTTCATACACTTTGCCTGCCGCTATAATAGCAGCTCTTGCATTTAACGTATCAAAAACTGTTTCTATTAACAAACAATCAACACCACCATCAACAAGCCCTGAAATCTGTTCACAATATGCGTCTACTAATTCGTCAAAAGTAATATTGCGATATGCTGGATTTTCTACATCTGGTGAAAGTGATGCTGTTTTGTTTGTCGGACCAATTGAACCTGCCACAAATCGTCTCTTATCAGAGTTTTGTTTTATATATTCATCTGCTACACTTCTTGCAATTTTCGCCCCGTTAAAATTCAATTCATATACATAATCTTCTAATCCATAGTCTTCTTGCGAAATACTAGTTGAATTAAATGTATTTGTCTCTATAATATCTGCACCTGCATCTAAAAAAGAACGATGAATTTCTTCTATAATATGAGGATTTGTAATAGATAACAGATCATTATTACCTTTTTGGTCATGTCCCACATTTTTAAAACGCTCTCCTCTAAATGCCTTTTCTGAAAGATTATATTTTTGGATACTAGTCCCCATAGCTCCATCAAGAACTAATATACGTTTTTTTAGTGTATCCATTAATGGTTGATTATGCATTGTTTCTCCCCCAGTTATTCTTTTTTCTTATTTGTTAGAATTGTTAACTATAATTATTTCTTATTATATATGAACTTTATAAATTTAACAATTTTTATTATTTTTTATTTTAAATCATCTGTTATATTCTGTATCCATATTTTTTTTCTTAGCATCCAATAACCTATCATACATTTAATTAGGTCTATAAGTTGACATAGTAAATATATAGTACCTATTGCTAATACTGTTTTGCGTGTAAGGAAAAAAGCGAGTGGCACAGTAAATACCCACATAAATGCACTATCAAATAAAAATGTAATAAATGTACGTCCTCCTGAACGAATTGTAAAATATGCGGCATGTAAAAAACCAAAAATAGGCATACATAATGCACTTATACGTATAAACCTTGTAGCTAATTCTTTGACTTCTATTGTAGTGTTATATATTGCTGGAAATGCTGGTGCTACTATAAACATACTCATTCCTAATACTAAACACGACAATACTGAAAAAGTAATCATTTTGTAAGCCGTTTCTTCTGCTTCTTTCATTTTTCCAGCCCCTAGTAGTGGTCCAACTATAATTGCAACTGCATTTCCCATAGCGATAAAAATAACACTAAATAAGTTACTAATTATTTGTGAAATATTTAATCCTGCCACAACTTCTAATCCTCTTACTGAGTAACACTGCATGAGCATAGCCATCCCCGCTGCCCACATCATTTCATTTACTAATAACGGTGTTCCTTTAGCTACAATTTGCTTAACAAGTGCAAGTGGAACATGAAATTCTTTATATACTCCAACTATAAATTTATTTTCTTCTTTATTTCTATGCGTTCCTACAACAATTAACATACACTCTATAATTCTTGCAATAACTGTTGCTATCGCCGCCCCTACTATACCCATTTTCGGAAATCCTGCAACTCCAAAAATTAAACATATGTTTAGCAGACAATTTACTACTACACTTACGATTCCCGCTTTCATCGGATAAATCGTTTCTCCTTTTTCACGTAGCGTACTTCCATACGCTTGCCCAATTGCAAATGGAATCAAACTTATAAGCATTATCGACATATATTGTTTTCCATATGCTAGCGTTTCTTGTATAGAACTTGCATCATTTCCTTCATGTAAATACATGCTAATCATTTCAGGTCCAAAAATACTAAACAAGGCAATACCTATTACGCTAATTCCTAGACATACAATAATTTTAAACCTAAAAGCATCTCGCATCCCTTGTTCATTTTTTTGACCCCAAAACTGTGATACGAAAATACCTGCTCCTGATACTGCACCAAATATACATAAATTAAACACAAATAGTAGTTGATTAACTATAGCTACACCAGACATTTGATTTGTACCGACTTGTCCTACCATCATGTTATCTATAAAACCTACAAAATGCGTTACACCATTTTGTAACATAATCGGTATTGCTATTGCTAACACCGTTTTATAAAATTTTTTATCTCCTATTAACTGTCTCATCATTATCTCCAATATGTTCTTAATATTATTTAAATTCTATTATACTAAAATAGACCCTATACAATAGATACTTTGAAAAAAGTCTATTTATATAGGGTCCATTTAAAATATTGCATAGTCTCTTTTTTTAGTACTCCAATTTACATTGTACATTTTTTTATTTAAACAAGTATATAACCTACTACTTATATACTTGTATACTTTTGTTACTATTTGAACCATATGCTACATTTTATATAATTTATTAATATTGCACTTCCATTAATTTAAGTGCTTTTGATTTTGCAAGTCTTGTAACATCACCTTTTTTATTCTCATTTAATAGCACTTGAATTTCATTAACTTGTAATTCACCACTTCCGATTGCAATAAGTGTTCCTGCTACAAAACGTGGCATATGCCATAGAAAATCATTCGCTGTCATAGTTATTGTTATTATATCATCTTGTTTTTCAACATCTAACTCTCTCATTTCACGTACAGTTGATTTGGTACCTGCTTTTACACTACTAAAACATTGAAAATCATGTTTTCCAACTAGCATATCCGCTGCTTTTTTCATTTTATTTATATCTAATTCTTGATCTGTTTGATACACATATTTTCGGTCAAATACATTTTGTGTAGTATTATTTCTAATAGTATACGTATAAGTTTTAGCTTTAACATTATATCTTGAATGGAAACGTTCTTCTACTTCTTCTACTAGTTTTACAGCAATATCATCTGGCAAATAATGATCTAAATAATCTTGCATTAAAAATGTACTAAGTGTACATTCTGTTTTGAAGTTAGCAACATAATTTTCTGCATGTACACCTACATCCGTTCTCTCAGCGCCAATTACTTCTATTTCTTCTTCTGCCATTTTTGTAAGAACTGCTTCTAATTTTCCTTGAATAGTTAATTCATTATCAACTTGTGCTTGCCATCCTTTGTAACGACTTCCATCATATTGAACTATTATTTTTATATTACGCATTTATTCACCTTTTTCCTTATTATAAATTCATCATTCACTCTATTATAGCCTAGTAGTCAACTATTTTATAAACCTTATGATAAGTTATATACTTTTATAGTTTAATATATTCACTTTTATCTTTACTTTTTTGAATTGTCTCTAGCATGCTTTGTAAATTATCTATTAAACTCATAATATATTTTTTATCTACATTATAATTAAGGAAAAAACTTTCCATATCTTGCGTCATTAAATTCATCGTATTAGTCAATTGCAAAAAATGTTTAAAGTTAGTACTGTTTTTTGCGTTTCTAAATTTTTCAAAATCATTTTGTATAAATTCTACAACTTTTTCTTCATTAGAAAAAACACCTTCAGGCAATGGATATGGTTCTATTCTTTGTAAAAAATATTGTTTTTTTGGATTTATATTATAAACGTAAGATACTTTTTCATCATCTGATAACTCAAATGTTACATAATATAAAAAGCCCTGTACTCTCTCAACTTTTTTTGCACCAAACAAACGTAATCTTGTTTCAATTGTATCCCCATGTGCAAGCGTCTCATTCATAAGTAACTCTCCTTTATTTTTATTTTTTTTAACTGTAGCGTAGTACTAAATAAACCATCGATATGATAATTGATAATATCATAAGTGGAAATCCAATTTTCATATAGTTTTTAAAAGTTATTTTATAACCATTTTTTTCACCAATATTTGCAAGTACTACGTTTGCCGATGCTCCAATTAACGTACCATTTCCGCCAAAACATGCTCCTAATGATACTGCCCACCATAATGGTGTTACATCAATGCCTTGCGTTTCTAGTGTTAATATTAACGGTATAAGCGTTGCTACAAAAGGTATGTTATCCAAAAATGATGAAGCTATCGCTGATAACCATAGTAAAAGAATCATCATCATTACTGGTTTCCCCTGCGTAATACCTAGTATACCTTCGGCTAAAATATTAATAACCCCAACTTCTTCTAAACCACCAACAACTATAAATAACCCAAGAAAAAATGCAATTGTTGGCCACTCAATATGACATAGTATTTCTTCAACATCATCTTTAGCAATATACAGCATCATCACCGCGCCAGTAAGTGCTACAATTGCTGAACTAATATTTAATGTATCATGAAATGTAAATCCCATTAATATTATTGCCATAACACATAAGCTTTTAATAAGAAGTGATTTATTTTTTATAGTTTTTTTCTCATCCAATACCATTATTTTATTTTGGTATTCCTTCTCAACAACTATTTGGTCTTTATACATAAAATAAATAATAGGCAATGTAACTAATAATACTATAAGCGCTGCTGGCCCCGAATTTAATAAAAAATCATTAAATCCTAAATTTGCTGCACTTCCTATCATTATATTTGGAGGATCTCCAACAAGTGTTGCTGTTCCTCCTATATTAGATGCAATAATCTGAGTTATTAAAAATGGCATTGGATTTATATGCAATATTTGTGTAATAACAATTGTCATAGGTCCAATCAAAAGAACCGTCGTTACATTATCTAATAATGCAGATAATATCGCAGTAATGATTACAAAACTAATCATTATTTTCCATCCACTACCTTTTGTTTTTTTTGCAGTGTATATAGCCACAAACTCAAACAAACCTGTTTTTCTTATTACCGACACAACAATCATCATACCTATTAATACACCTATTGTATTGAAATCAATATAATGTGTTACTTTTTCTGATGGTAAAATACCTACAAGTACCATCAACATACCACCGCCAATAGCTACAATAGTTTTATCAATTTTTTCTGTTACTACAAAGAACATTACACTACAAAATATTACTATTGCCACTAGTTGCACCATATCCATAATTTCACCCACACTCTCTTTAATTAATCTTTTGGGTTAGTATGATTAAATACTATCAATTTTATTCTTTTTATTTTTTTCATTTTAATCATATTTAAACTTTAATTTCAAATTTTAGCATATTATCCCAAATTGACATACCCTACATTATATGATAGCCTTGTCTTATATTATAATAACTAGCATTATATCTTTAAATATTACCCCAACTTATAGGAGGCATCAAATGATAAAAATTCTTTCGGATTCATCATCGCTATATACTAAACAATCAGCGTTAGACAACGGATTAGCTATATCTCCACTTATCGTAACTATTAATGGAAAATCTTATATGGAATATGAAGATATTGATGCTCAGACATTTGTAAATTTGATTAATGAAGGACATATTCCAACATCATCTCAACCATCAATTGGTGATGTTGTTGATTTATATAACCAATTTTCTGATTCAGAAATTATTAATATTACAATGGCTGATGGTTTGTCTGGGACATATAATTCTGCATGTTCTGCAAAAACTATGGTTGAACATCCTGATAAAATTCATGTAATTAATTCAAAAACATTATGTGGGCCACATCGCTACATAGTAGATTTAGCTTGTAACCTTTCTAAATCTGGAAAATCGGTTTCTGAGATTATCCCTGTTTTAGAAGAAGCAACTAATAATACAAAGTCTTATTTAATTCCTAATGATTTTGACTACTTAGTCAGAGGTGGTCGTCTTTCACCTCTAGTTGGTAAAATTGGTAGTCTTATAAAATTAGTTCCAGTAACTGTTTTATCTGAAGATGCCAAAACACTCGAAAAGTTTACAACTACGCGTGGATTTAAAAAAGCTATTCAAAAAATAGCTCAAGCTATGGTTAATGACGGTGTTAATGAAAACTACAAAGTTTATGTTGCTCACGCCTTAAATGAGACACTTGCCCTTGAAGCTCAAAAAATCTTAGAGGAACTTGTTCCTGGTATTACCGCTGAAGTACTTGTTCTAGGTCCTGCATTTATTACTCAAGGTGGACCTGGTTGTATCGCTATTCAGTGGATTAAAAAATAAACTATTCTCAAAGGAGAAAAAAAACTATATGTATTGTATCGTTGGTGAAAAAATACTACGTTGTGAAGTAAGCGAAAAATTAGAAAACTATTCTTGGATTCGTGTTGGTCGCTCTGAAAAAGGTCAAACTGTACCTAATAATCGTATATTTGAAACAGAAGAATCTGCACTTGCATTTTTAAAAAAACGTTCTAAAACTCGTGTATCTATTGACCAAGAACTTTCAAGTGAAATTAATTCTTGTAAACGTATGTATTCAGATTTTCTTAAAGAAACTGGTATTTCTGTACGTTTAATTGATAGACTATTTAAAGTTCAAGATGTTGAAAAACAACTTGCACATTTACGAAAAAAATATAATAAAAGTGATACAACAACATCTGGAGAGTCAAAAACTCCTACAGACTCTAGATTTTATTCAAAAAAATCTTCAAGTCAGTTCAAAACACAAAAAGTATATAAAGATTCTCCAAATCATTCTTTTAAATCAGCTAATAAAAAACGTAATACAAAAAACACTACTAAACCTTAGTAATATTTGTATAAAGAAGCTGTGGTATGCATAAAGCAACCATAGCTTCTTTGTAAATAAAAAATAAATATTTAATGTTCATAGAAAGGATTTATATGAAAAAACAATCTAATTCGGGCAATCCACTCGCCCTAACCCCATTTGTAGTATTTCTCCTACTTTTTTTAGGTGTAGGAATTGCAACTAACGATTTTTATAAAATGCCTGTATTAGTCGCATTCATCGCTGCATCTATCGCTGCTTTTATGTTAAATCGTAAGCAGCCTCTATCTGAAAAAATCGAAATCTTTTGCAAAGGTGCCGGTCACACAGATATTATGATGATGTGTCTTATTTTCATTTTAGCTGGTGCTTTCTCTTCTGTTGCAAAAGCAATGGGTGGTGTTGATGCAACAGTTCAACTAAGCCTTAGTTTTATACCTCCCCAATTTTTATTAGGTGGTCTATTTCTTATTGCATGTTTTATATCATTATCTATGGGAACATCTGTTGGTACAATCACTGCACTAGCACCTGTTGGTCTTGGTATAGCCGAAGCAACTGGTATGCCTATACCTCTTGTAATAGGTACTATAATCGGTGGTGGTATGTTTGGTGACAATTTATCTATGATTTCAGATACAACCATTACAGCTGCACGTACTCAAGGATGCGAACTTCGCGATAAATTCAAAACTAATTTTATTATCGTGTTGCCAGCTGCTATAATAACAATTATTACTTTAACTATTATTTCTACAAACTATACAAATACATTCCCAGTTCCGGAATCTTTTGAATTAATTAAAGTTCTTCCTTACATATCAGTACTCGTAGGTGCTCTTTTAGGTGTAAACGTGTTTGTACTACTAACTGGCGGTACTCTATTTGCTGGAATAATAGGTATTTCATCTGGTACTATAGATATTTTTCAAACGTTAGATGCTGCTTCAAATGGTATAATCGGTATGTCGGAAATTATTATTTTATCTATAATAATTGGTGGTACGCTCGCATTAATTAAATACCAAGGTGGTATTACATATTTACTTTCTTTCATCAAAAATCGTATCCATACAAAAAAAGGTGCTGAATTCGGTATTGCTGCACTCGTTAGTGCTGTTGATTTATGTACTGCAAACAATACTATTTCAATAGTAATTACAGGACCTCTTGCAAAAGATATTGCAAAAGAATACGACATTGATCCAAGAAGAACTGCTAGTATTTTAGATATTTTTTCCGCAACTATTCAAGGAATGTTACCATATGGAGCGCAACTTCTAATAGCATCTGGTCTAGTTGGTATATCCCCTATGGAATTATTAAATTACTTGCATTACCCTTTATTAATGGGACTTTTCGGTATATTAGCAATTATATTTGGGTTTCCTAAGTTCAAACTAAAATAAATATTTTTATACTAAAAAACATCTTTCTATTAATTATAGAAAGATGTTTTTTTTATTTGTTTTACTATAATTTATTCATACATGTTAAGCTTTCAAGCAAGTGCATCATATATTTAAAGTATCAATAAAAAAATCTTATATGTAATATTAAGAGATTGATACACATATATTTGTCAGTATAATTGCTAATGGACATCTTCCCATATTATCTAAATCATAAATCAATGATAATTTATCTAGAATATATAACATCTTAATAATATTTCTTAAAAATACAAATTCATTGAAAGGATTTATATGAAAAAACAATCTAAATCTGGTAATCCTATTGCTCTACTCCCTATTCTAGTATTTATCACACTTTTTTTAGGCGTTGGAATTTCAACTAAAGATTTTTCTAAAATGCCTATATTAGTCGCATTTTTTCTAGCCTCTATCGTTGCCTTTATGTTAAACTGTACTCAACCTTTTTCAGAAAAAGTCAAGATTTTTTGTAACGGTGCTGGTCAGGCAGATATTATGATGATGTTTCTTATTTTTATTTTAGCCGGTACTTTTTCTTCTGTTGTGCAAGTAATAGGTGGTGTTGACGCATTAATTCAACTAAGCCTTAATTTTATACCTTCTCAATTTTTACTAGGTGGTCTATTTCTTATTGCATGTTTTGTTTCATTATCTATGGGCACATCTATTGGTACTATCACCGCATTAGCACCAATTGGCCTTGGAATAGCTGAAACAACTTCTATGTCTATACCTCTTGTAATAAGTACTATCATTGGTGGTAGTATGTTTGGCGATAATTTATCTATGATATCAGATACAACATTTACGGCCGCACGTACTCAAGGATGCGAACTTCGTGATAAATTCAAAACTAATTTTATTATCGTATTACCTGCTGCTGTAATAACTATTATTATTTTAAATATTATTTCTGCAGGCTATACAACTACACTCCCAGTTCATGAATCTTTTGACTTAATTAAAATTCTTCCTTACATATTCGTACTTATAGGTTCTCTTTTAGGCGTAAATGTATTTATACTACTAACTTGTGGTACTATATTTGCTGGAATAATAGGTATTTCATCTGGTACTATAAATATTTTTCAAATATTAGAAGCTATCTCAAATGGAATAAATGGTATGACTCAAATTATCATTTTACTTATGATTATTGGTGGTACATTCTCATTAATTCAACATCAAGGTGGTATTACATATTTACTTTCTTTTATCAAAAATCGTATTCATACAAAAAAAGGTGCTACATTCGGTATTGCTGCACTTGTCAGTATAATCGATTTATGTACTGCAAGTAATACTATTTCAATAATGATTGCAGGACCTCTTGCAAAAGATATTGCAAAAGAATATGATATTGATCCAAAAATATCTGCTAGTCTTTTAGATATTTTTTCAGCAACTATACAAGGACTTCTTCCCTATGGTTCACATCTTCTATTAGCCTCTAGTTTAAGTAATATATCATCTATGGAATTTTTGCATTACTTATATTACCCTATGCTTATGGGAGTTTTTGGTATATTATCAATCATATTTGGATTTCCAAAATTAAAAAACAAATAAATATTTTTATATTTTTTCATAACAAAAAAACAGCTTTCTATTAATTTTAGAAAGCTGTTTTTTATATTTATTTTGATGTAATTTCTTCATATGCTTTAAGAATTTTAACAAGCTCGTCGTAATTGAATTTTTTTGCAAGATATCTTTCTTGTTCCATACGTCTAAGTGATTTTTCAACTTGCTCTTCAAAACGCTCAACTTCAATATTATCTACATTTTTTGGAATATGTCGTCTTCTTCTAATACTTAAAATTTCTTTTAAAATTGGCTCTTTTGTATTTGAATTCATATTGTTTACCTTCCTATTCTTGATAAAGACCTTCACTTAAAATTTTCTTTACTAATATACCTATATTTACTTCTTTTGTATCCATATGAACATCTATAATACGATCGGTTAAAACAACTTCGACACACTCTATATCTTTACCTTTTTCATCTGTGTATTTAATAATATCATAAGTTATAATTTCTTCTTTTAACTGTTTTTCTGTAATCATTATTAATCCCTGCTTTCTTCAAATTTATTATTAATCTCATACATATAAGTTTTAACTTTTACTTTTTTATATTACTTTTCTAAAATCATTGCCTTTGTCATTTTAGCATACTTCACTATACTTTCATACTTTATATTTTATTATGGTATATTTATGCATTATATAAGCAAATATTATAAACCGATATAAACTAAAAAAACTTTCTACAACCAAAGTTATGTTTTCTTATACTATATCAATATTTGCTTATATTTAAATAATATTTATTTATGCTCTGAAAATATATTTATTGCTTATTGTATTTTTCTATATAATAAATATATAATGAATATATAATATTAAAATGTGCTTTGTTCTAAAAAAAACTCCCTATACTTACTATCTTTTGGAGGTCCTTAATGAAAAAACAAACATTCCAATGCCCTGTAGAACTTACACTACACCTTATTGGCCATAAATGGAAAGTACTTATTATTCGTGATTTATTAAATGGTACAAAACGTTTTAACGAACTTATGCGCTCTGTTTCTGGAATTTCACAAAAAGTTTTAACAAGCCATCTTCGTAGTATGGAACAAGATGGCCTTATTACTCGTGAAATTTTTCCAGAAATTCCACCTAAAGTAGAGTATTCTTTGACTGAGACAGGTCTTAGTTTAAAACCAATCTTAGACTCTATGACTTCATGGGGGATAAACTATAAAAATAGCATATAAACTTTTTTTACATACCTTTAGTTTGAATTGCTTTTACTGGGCATATTGTATAGCATGTCCCACATTCATCGCAGCGGTTACCTAATATAACGTATGGTTTTCCACTTTCTATCGCATCAAATGTACATTTTTTTAGACATTGGCCACAACCTATACAACTATTTGTAATCATAAGTCCAGCTTTATCAACGTTCATACCACCGTAAGAAAAACGTTTTCTTTCTAATTTATGATCACGATATTTTTTTTCAAAATCATAATCATAATATTCTCCCTTTGCTTTATCCAGTACAAATATTTTTGTTGCTGGATATTTTTTTATATCATATACTGCAACATAAAAATCAGAATTATTGGCCGCTTTTTCTGATATTTCTTCTGCTGTAAGTTCTCTAGTTTTACCCGATATACGAATTGTATATCCAGGTTCAAAATACGGCAGTTGATTTTCATCATGTGTTACTTTTGTATTTGGATACATACCACACACGCTTATATTTTTGTATTTTGTTAATTGCTTATAAAAAGGCTTTGTATTCATCGTTCTAAAATATAAGCCTTCATCATCACATGCAAAAAAATGTGCTATTCTTGACTCTATCATTTGATCATCTTGCGTCGAAAAAGTAAGGCAACCTATTTGATCAAATTTATTATAAATTTCTTTTATTGTCATCTTGATCTCCTTTATTTAAAGTTCACCTTCCAAAAATCTTGTTAATTTTTCTGTTTTTGGATTTGATAAACAATCTATTTTGCCATGCTCTACTATATTTCCATCATCTAAAAAAATAACATAATCTGCAAATTGTTTTAAAAAATCAATTTCATGTGTTACAAAAACAAATTCTTTTCCACTATCTTTAAGTTCCTTTATAGCTTTTAATACTTCTTTTGTAAGTACTGGGTCTAACGCCGCTGTTGGTTCATCCAAAAAAATCATTTTTGGATTTGTAGATAGTGCTCTTGCAATAGAAGCTCTCTGCGCCTGGCCACCTGACATATTGTTTGGTAATTGATTCATCTGCTTTGTAAGATGTAGTTTTTTTAGTACTTCAATTGCCATTTGCTCCGCAGCATCTTTATTTATTTTTCTTATTTTATTTAATATTAATACGATATTATCTTTGATTGATAGGTGCGGAAAAAGATTATGTTTTTGAAAAACATAGCCTATATTTTCTTGATAAAGTTTACTGTTTTTAGGGCTTATTACTAAATCATTAATACTTATAGTACCTTCCTCTGGATATTCTAATCCTGATAGTAGACGCAATAAAGTTGACTTTCCACATCCTGATGCACCTATAATCCCAATTGAATGTATATTATTTAGTTCTATATCTAGCTTATTTAGCACTTGCTTATCATAGTATTTAGAAACTTTACTTAGTTTAATTTTCATACTTAAATTTCCTTCCAATATATTGAGCTAAAATTGATAAGGGAATTGTAATCATAAGATACATCATCCACATAACAAGGTAACCTTCAATAGCTGCCCAATTTTTAGATGAAATAACTGTTATTACATAAGATATTTCTGAAATAGATACTATTTTTAATAACGCCGAACCTTTAATTACACTTGAAAGATTTGTAATTAAAATCGGCATTAATGGTTTAATTATCTGAGGAAAAATAACATATCTGTATTTTTGAACACCTGTGAAATGATAAAGATTCATAACTATATGCTGATCTTTATCAACAATTGCAATAGCACTTTGATATGCATTTGCTAAATATGGACTCATATACATTGTTAATGCAATAATACCTAGTATTAATTTATCTGATATATTTATAAAACTACCTAGTACGTATACACATAAAAATACCATAACTATTAATGGAGTTCCCATAATAATTTCTTTGAAAATAACAGCCATAGCTTTTATAAATTGAATTTTACTTTGTACCATCAGATAAAATAAAAATCCAAAAATCATACTAAGTATAAGCGTAACTACACTAATCCATAAAGTACTTATAAGTCCATCTAATAATAATTCTTTTTGTTCTAAAATCAAATTATATCTTGGATTGTCTGTAGTATTTAACAAAATATATGTTATTAAAATAATATAAATCATTAGCGCTATACCATTTTGAATCCATTTAGATATAAACTTAGAGCTTGATTTTGTTTTCATAATTACTCCTGTTGTTTAGCGTTTTTAGGTGGATAAATTTTGTAACTTAATCCTTTTGTTGCATCTTGTAAATATTTTCCTATTACTTCATCATATTTATCACCGGCTTCTACATAAAATCCACCTTCTTCATACATAGTAGCAACAAATTTATTTGCTTGTTCTAATAGCTCCGTATTACCCTTTTTAACTGCCATTCCTACCGCACTATATTCTGGAATACCATTATAAACTATTGTAGTATTTGGGTAAGCCGCATGATCTCCTAATATAGAATCTGTACCAACTAATATATTTGAAGTACCATTATTTACTTCCATTAATGCACTTGCCATTTCATTCATTTCTTGAACTTCTACGCCGTATGAATTTGGCACATTGACTGAAATAGTTCCAGATAAGCCTACTGTTTTTAATTCTTCTATAGCAAAAAGTTCTTCTGGTGACATTTCATCTGTAATGTTATGTGTCTCTGCAAATTCTTTGTTTATTAATGCTAATGTTCTTCCATATAAGTAAGGATCTGAAAAATCCACTTTTTCTTTTCTTTCTTCTTTAATTGTCATATCTCCTATAACAATATCTGCATCACCTGTTTCTAATGCTACAATCAGCATTGAAAAATCAGTATTTATAATTTCTACTTCTTTCCCCACATATTCCCCAAATGCTCTTGCTAAATCTACTTCTAGCCCTTCAGGATTTCCTTCTGCATCCATACCTGTTAATGGTGGGTATTTTAAATCCATTGCAACTCTCAAAACATTTTCATTTTCTGTATTGCTCGTGTTTCCTTGAGTAGCACATCCTGTCATAACACTAAAAATACTCATAATCATTATTAATCCATATATTTTTTTTCTCATTATTACACCCCTTATTTTCTTAATATATTTTATTTTTAAATAATAAACTATATCTAAAATTAATAAAAGTACGCACTTCTAAGTGCTATAGATACTTTTTAGTAATCTAGTATCTATTAGATACTAGGTTACTATTATGTTTTTTAGTATAAAAACTTATTTATTAATATTTTTTTATTATAACTACTTTTAGATAATTGCCTTCTTTGTACGTTTCTAACGTTTTAAAGTCTTCTGGTAATGTAAATATTTCTAATATCTCGTATTTACAACTACTTTCATTAAATGCTTGTTCTATAAAATATTTAAATTTGTCCATATCGAATAAATTGCAATTAGTCGATGCAACTATAACACCATTTTTTTCCGTAATAGCAATAGCTTCTTTTAAAAGATTTTTATAGTCTTTTGATGCACTAAATGTAAATTTTTTAGATCTTGCAAAACTTGGCGGATCTAATATTACCATATCAAATTTTAATTGTTTTTTAACTGCATACTTAAAATATTTAAAAACATCTTCTACTATAATATTATGTTTAGATGCATCTATACCATTTATTTCAAACTGTTCTCTAGTCTTTGCCAAACTTCTATTTGCCAAATCAACACTTGTTGTAATAGCACCTCCTAGTGCTGCAAACACCGAAAAAGCACCTGTGTATGAAAATGTGTTAAGTACATTTTTATGATTAGAATATTTTTCTTTAATCGTTTGTCTTACATTTCTTTGGTCTAAAAATACTCCCACCATTGCACCGTCATTTAAGTAAACTGCAAAATTAACATTATTTTCTTTCACAATTAGAGGAAATACTGGCTCTACTCCACATACAAAATCATTTTCTTCTATATATTGTCCACCTTCATTGAACCGTTTTTTTTGATAAATGCCAATAGGAGATGCAACTTTAATCAACTGCTGAATAATACAATCTTTGAAAGTATAAATACCTTCGTTGTACCAACTAATTACATAATAACCATTATAGTAATCAATAGTAAGTCCGCCTATACCATCACCTTCTCCATTGAAAACACGAAATGCAGTTGTCGATTGGTTTTCATACAATGCTTTTCTAAACTCAAGAGCAGTTCTTATTTTATTTTCAAAAAAATGCTCATCAATTATTTCATCTTCTTTGTATGAAAGCACCCATCCATAACCTTTATTTTGCTTTCCATAATAACCTTTAGCTATAAATTTATTGTTTGTATCATACAAATTTACTAATACTATATCTTTTTTAGCTATGTCTGTATCAATAATAGCTTCTTTTGGTATAAGCGGATTACCTTTTTGAATTTTTTTTACATAATTTATTTTTATTTTAAGCGATGTTTCTTTTGTATTCATGTTAATATATCATCCTTTGTATTCATAAATTTTTCCTTTAAATATATTGCTAATTATACCACATACTATGCGTTTTCTATCTGTCTTCTTAGTCTTTTTTTGCAATATGAACTTTTTCAATTATATATTTCCCCTTTTTTATATACATTTCCAAATACATATTGTTGTTCATTTTATTTTCTATTTCATTTGTTTCCACTATTTTTTTATTCATATAGTATTCGTTTAATTTTAAATTTTTTACATATATTCCTTCCTTTGGTTTTACATCAGATTCACCTATCACTGTTGCATATCCGCTATCATCTTTTTCAAGTATTATATACTTAGATTGAACTATATCATCTATATCATATGTATTTACTTCAAGTAAATATTTTTCACCTGTTTTTAATGTACTATAGTATTGATAAACAATATAACTTGGAACGCACAACTGTACAATTATATAAATAAATAATATCCACAAATGATATTTTTTCATACTTTTCCCCTTTTTCATTTTAAAATTAAAAATTAAAAATATATATGCATAACACTACTATTTCTATATAAATAAGCACCCACTTTGCTATTGTATCTTTATATTTTATGCTTTCCTTATCTTTGAAAATATCTATAATAAACTTTTTTTAATAATACCATCTTATCTATTGTATTAATGAAACTAGTTAGTTAGTCATTAAATTATAAAAATAAAAAATGATGACTCCGAAATAACATCGAAATCATCTTTTTATTCATACATATTATCTAAATATTTTTTAATTCTATTAGATTTATTTTATCTGTTGTTTTATCTATTAATATCATACGATTCTTATCTAGGCGAATAATACCCTCTCTCATACTTTGTGTTAATTCTATGAGATTATACGTTTCCCTAGTCAGTACTTTTGTTAATTCTCTCACTATATTGTCCATCTGTTCAACTTTTCTATTTAATTGTTTGTTAATTATTGTGCCATTTATAAAACTTGTAATAGCATCTATTATAATTACCGTCATCACTACAATTACAACTCCTACTACTTTTGTCGTAAAAAACTTTGTCTTCGTAATTTCGCAAGCATCCAACTTATTAATATATGACATATCCATATTTAATTGATAAGTCACGTATTCTATATTATCCTCTATTATATTTTGAATATTTTCTTTCGTTACACCTTGATATTGCACTACATAAAGATTAAAATTTGCTTTCATTCGCTCAAACATATATACTTCAACGTCATCTTTAATATCTATATTTTTTTCTATAATTTCTATTACTTTTGTATTTATATCCACTATACGATTTATCGATTCTACTGTTTTATTATTTAATGTGTCCATTAGTTTATTTCTGTATATTCCCTTTTTTATGCATTCTATATTATTTTTAAATTCATCATATGAGTGTTCCATTACTAGTTTAGGGTAGATATATATACTTCTCATATTATAGTTCTTATTTTTCATAAATTCTCTAATAATATTCGATGTGTCTTTAACTATATTATCAAAATGAGTATTAATCGCATTTATACCACTTTCTAATGATACCTTTTCAGTAACAGCGTCTCCCGCGTATTTTATCATTTGTTTACATACCAATATTGCTAAAGCCGAACCTGCTAAAGCACCTGATAAAATTGGACTGTATTTTAAAGCATTTTGTAACTCCTTAGATTCTACTGCTCCAACTTTATAGTCTATTCTTCCTATTAATTTTTGCATCTCTAATTTTTCTTGTACGTTCTTTACCCTCCTATCTAGTTGCCTCGTAGCTGTATCGATTTCTTCTATACACTCTTCTATCGTACTTTCTTTTACTGATTTTCTTAATCTTGGCACTACACCACGTGGATCTATTTTTATACAAAAATTATTCCATGCTTTATGGTAATTTTCAAAAAGATTTTCTAGTTGTTTTTCTAAATTTTTTATTTTTTTTTCTTTCTTTTTATTATCTGGAAAAAATATATCATCAAATATCATATTAATCACTCTCCTTATACTTTTTTGATAATAAAATATTCACTATCTTATATCTTTATATACTTTCATTAATATTAATATTGTTTTAAATTCCTTGATTTTAATATATTATGCATCTCTTTTTATTTTGTTACAATTTATATTTGAAAATTTTTGCTACTATAAAAAAAGACAACCAGAAGATTGCATCAAATTCTTAAAGAAAGTAATAACAAAGATAGATTACAATATAGACTAATATAATAATGATTTATAAAATTGGGAATTAAAAAAGATGACTCCGAAATAATATCGAAATCATCTTTTAGAAGATTATGCTTAACCCTTTTTTTGTTATGTCATTGACAAGTAGTTCATTTTATTTAAATGTTATTTATTTAAATGTTTCAATATACTTAATAACTGTACTTAATGTACATAAATCATAATCTATTTTTTTCTTCATAGATTGTAACGCTTTACTTAGTGTTGCTTCATCAAATTTTTCAAGTAATAACATAATACTAATTGGGTTTACTTTACCATCTTTTGTATCAAGAACACGTGCATACTTTACGTACGGATTAGTCATTGCTTCTTTTACACTTTTTTCAAGTAATGGGCTAATTTCTAATTCTGGTATTGTTTCAAAAACTTGTACACTTTGACCTGCTAACTCTAAATTTTTTGCAAGACTTAAATCTGTTCCTACAAAAATTACATTTTCAAATGTTGCACCTTCAAAATCTGCATTTTCAAGATTTGCCAAATCAAAAATTGTATTTTTAAAATTAACATTTTTAAATTGACTATTTTTAAAGTTAACTGCTACACATTCTGCCCAATCAAATTTACATTGATCAAATTTACATGCTTTAAACTGTGCACCTCTAAAACTAGTTTCACTAAAATCTGATGCCTTAAAATCTACATTAAAACAATTACTTCTTCTTAAATCATTACCTTTAAAATCACTTGCTAACTTTTTTCTATTTTTAAAACTAATTTGATTATTTGCTCTTTTGCTTTCGCTCATTATATTCTCCATATATTGTTTAGATTGTTTATATATTTTATTGTATGCGTTCAATCATACCATACATTGCTATTCAATGATAGCGTAGTAGGTAACTAACTTTATATATAACCTATAAAAACATGTCAATATCTAAACTATTCAAGTCCTTTGTGTACTACAGCCGCTAACGCTCCACCTATCAATGGTGCCACAATAAATACCCATACAGAACTTAGTGCCTCTCCACCCATAAATATAGCTGGTCCTAAACTTCTTGCTGGATTTACAGATGTTCCTGTAAAATAAATTCCAAAAATATGAACTAACATTAGTGTTAACCCTATCACTATTCCTGCTACTCTTGCATTTTCTACTTTTGATGTAACTCCTAAAATCGCATAAACAAATACAAACGTTAAAATAACTTCTATTAAAAGCGTTTTTGCTATATTACCTTCATATAAAGCATTTGTACCCAATCCTTTTTGCGTTCCTATAAGTGACATTAAAATACCTGCTCCTGCAATAGCACCTGCACACTGTGCGATAACATAACCTACAAAGTCATTCATACTCATTTTTTTGTTAATAAGCATAGCAATGGAAACAGCTGGATTAATATGACATCCTGAAATATTTCCAATTGAATATGCCATCGCTACTATTACTAAACCAAATGCCATAGCAGTCAACACATATGCAACATTCGGCTCTGCCGAACATCCTAATATAGCTGCTGTTCCACAAGCAAATAATACCAATACTAGCGTACCTATAAATTCTGCAATATACTTTTTCATCTTTTGTACCTCCACTTATTATAAATTAATTTTTTATATCATCTACCGTATACTATTTTTCATTATATATCAAGGTAATTTTAATTTTTCAAATATATATTCGCTATATTATACATATCCTATTCTTTATCTTCTTTATCTTTATCTTCTTCCTCTTCTTTTATATCGTGCTCTTTTTCTTCCATCTCTTCATCTTCATAATATCCTTCGTATCCTTCATATCCTTCATACCCTTCATACCCTTCATACCCTTCATACCCTTCGTACCCTTCTATCTCTTCCACTTTTTCTTTTGTATCTTCTTTACCTTTAATAATAATATTTACATTTTCAATAACTATTTTGTTTTCTCTATTGAAAAGTCTTCCTTCTTCTTTTAATTTTTCTCTATTAATTCTTATATTACCTTCACTATCAATTTTTAATATGGTATTATCCTCTTTTTGATAATTATTAGATACTTCATTCTTTTTTATATCTAATTGTTTTTGAGAGATTTCGTCTGAAGAATGTTTTTCATTCATACTATCTTTTTCATCGTTATCGTTATCATCTTCGTCTTTGTCTTCGTCTTCATCTTTGTCTTCGTCTTCGTCTTCGTCTTCGTCTTCATCTTCATCTTCGTCTTCGTCTTCATCTTCGTCTTCGTCTTCATATTCATCTTCGTCTTCATATTCATCTTCGTCATCATCATCATTACTTTTATCTACTCTCGTATTACTTTTACTCCCTTTAGGGATTTTTTCTTTCACTGTCGTACTGCCTTCTTGTTCTGCAAAATAACATTCCTCAATATGATCTGCAATATTTTCCTCACCATCTGATATACCTACTTGATAACTCATTATTACTGTCGTTATAATTAATATAATTTTTTTAATTAATTCTTTTTTTTCAAATGCACTCCATACCCCCCACTTACTCGGTTTCTTTGATCCATTTGATCCATTCGATTCATTCGATCCATTTGATCCATTTGATCCATTCGATCCATTCGATCCATTCGATCCATTTGATCCATTTGATCCATTCGATCCATTTGATCCATTTGATCCATTTGATCCATTTGATCCATTTGATCCATTTGATCCATTTGATCCATTTGATCCATTCGATCCATTCGATCCATTTGATCCATTTGATCCATTCGATCCATTTGATCCATTTGATCCATTTGATCCATTTGATCCATTTGATTCATTTGATTCATTTGATTCATTTGATTCATTTATTATTTCTTCTTTCATTATTAACAACTCCTTTTTTCTATTACTTATAATTTTATTTCTTACACTGTATTCTATTCTTCAGTGTCTCTTTTTGTTACTCTTTTTATTGTTTTTTTTGTATTTTTATGTATAATTTTTATTTATCTTGTCTAAATTAAATTTAATTCCTCTTATTGTTTATGACATACTAACTATATAATCAACAAAATATATTTACTTAATAAAAAAACAAGTGTTGTATTTTATTAAGTAAATACAACACTTGTTTTTTATTTATTTATTTATTTATTTATTTATTTATTTATTTATTTATTTATTTATTTATTTATTTATTTATTTATTTTGAAAACATTTCATCAAAACGAACTATTATTGCTACTACTTCAGCACGTGTAATATATCCTTTTGGATTTAGTTCTTTATTATTTTTTCCTACAATTAATTTATTCGATAACGCCCACTCAACTTCTGTTATTGCATATTTGGCTATATTTTTTTCATCCTTAAATTTCGTTCTATCATTACTTGTTATTGTTGTATCATATTTTTTGTAATTTGCATATCGATACATTATAACTGCCATTTGCTCTATTGTAACATTATCTCGTGGTCCAAATAGTTTACCACCTGCATTATCTATAAGACCATATCCGCTTATAAGATGCTTTTCAGATGCCCATATCATTGCATTAAAATAATATACACCTTCTACTATATCATCAAATAATGGTTTTGTATTAATTATAGGTCTCTTTTCTATATTCCACAGTACTGCTGCAAGCATACCTCTAGTTACATTAAGGTTTGGTGAAAATGTTGTTTTAGATGTTCCCGCAAACCATCCTTTTTCCAATGCTATTTTAACACTTTGATAAAACCATTGTTTCTCTGATATATCCTTAAATTCCTTAATATTCTTAACAGGCTTAACAGGCTTAACAATTTCAATAGTTTTTTCTGTTGTTTTTTCTGTTGTTTTTTCTATTGTTTTTTCTATTGTTTTTTCTTCCTCATCATCGTCCATAATACTATCTAAGTTGTGAAAATCAATCATTTGTATATCTTTATCTTCAATACTAGTCATCTGATATTCTTTATCTGTAATATCTTTAGTTACATCAAAAGATAATGTTCTATAACCATGATATCCTTCACAAACTATATCCATTAAATATTCTTTTCCTTCTGGTACACCATTTATAACAAACTTTCCATCTTTATCAGCTTTTACGCCTACTCCTATATTTTTGTTTATTCTATAATTTCCATCCATTCTTTCTTTACTGTCCATAGAAACTTGCCTTTGTACAGATTGTTTCAAATATATTGTTGCTGGTATTCCTTCTTTAGTTTTTTTAGCTTCAATAGTTCCACTTATATTGTAAATTTTTTCTTCTTTGCTTCTTACATTTGCAAATAAATTAATACCTTCTTTAACGGTGAATTTTTCTGTTTTCTTTTCTTTTCTTCCGTTTATTTGTTTTATTCCATTTTTAAGTATTGTATATTTTTCATCTTTATTTAGTACTGTAAATGCTATAGCTTTATAATTTTTTACCGGTTTTATTTCTATTTTTACTGGTAATGAACTTCCATTTTTATCACATACTTCTGTTTTAGTTAACGCATCTATTGTTTTTGCATAATCTACAATAATAATATTTGCCACTTTACCTTTTTTTGATTTCAACAATGCATTATCATTAGTTTCTATAATATCTCGGCTACCATCATTAACTGCAACTAAAGTTACTTCATCACCTATTTTTATTGTACCTGTTTCTCCTTTATTTCCACTTCCAATTACCGAAGATTCCATACCAGCCATAAGCCTTAAATTGACTTTGTCTATAATATTTATTGTTCCAACTTTTCCTTTAACTCCGCCACCAATTGCGGCTGCATTAACTCCGCCTAATGCTCGTATTATAGCATTATTTTTTATGGTTATATTTACACTTTCACTTCTAGCTCCGCCTCCAATTCCTGCTCCATTATATCCTCCTTCTGATGATATTCTTCCCCCACTTATTACTATATTTCCTCCACCGTTACCGTTACAACCACTTCCGATTCCCGCTGCATCAAAACCTCCGGCACACAATATCTCTCCTCCACTTATATTGATATTGCCTCCTGATTTATTTGTACCGCCTCCGATTCCCGCTGCATCCCACGCTCCTTTAGCTGTTATCTCTCCTCCGCTTATATTTATTGTTCCACCTTCTCCGTTGTATCCGCCTCCAATTCCTGCTCCATCAGTAGATGCTATAGCTGTTATAGAGCCACCAAATATATTTATGCTTCCACCTGCCGAGTCGTAACCTCCTCCGATTCCTGCGCCACCTTTAACACTTTTAGCTACTACAACACCTTTTATTATACTTATAGATCCGCCATCACCATTATATCCGCCTCCAATTCCTGCTCCATTATTTTCACTTACGGATCTTATAATACCGTCTTCTATCTTTATAATTCCACCATTACCATTATATCCGCCTCCAATTCCTGCTCCATTATCTTTACTACTTGCTATAACTGTACCTCCAGTTACATTGATATTTCCACCATTACCCTTATATCCGCCTCCAATTCCTGCTCCATCTTCTCCACCTATAGCTTTCACAGTACCTTCTGTAATACTGATAGTTCCACATGTTTTTTCAGATGAACCACCAATTCCTGCGGCTTTATTTCCACCTTCAATAGTAATTACACCATCACCTTTTATTACTAATGTAGCTTCTTCTTTTGTATCAGCTCCCACTTGTAACCCTGCTCTGTTATCAGCACTTTTCAAATTATTTATTGTATTTTTTAAAATAGTTAAATTTACACTTGAATTACCTTTAATTTCAAATGCACAAGCATTGTTTTCTTCACTTACATCAATATTTACACTATCTAATTCAATATTTACTATATCTTTTGATCCTTGAGTATCTACTATAATTTTTGTTTTTGTATCACCTTTATCCATTCGTATAGTATGCTTTCCTTTTTGGAAAGTTACTGTATTTGTAATTTCGTCATATATAGGTTTTGTATCTGCTTCATCTGCTGTTTCTATTAGAAAATTTCCACATATTTCACAATTCATCTTATTTGCAACATTATTTGTTGAAATATTATACAGTTCATTAACCATAGTTTTTTCTTGCACTTTTTCATTTTTTTTCTCATCACGTATTACTTCACTATATTTTATTTGCATTATTTTTTCTCCTTATTATTTGTTTGATTTTTATTTGCCTAAAATTAAACATCTTATTTTTATCATCTATTTCTATTAATCTTTTGTCCTTATATATTAATATGTGCTAACATCTATTTTGGTGAATTATTCTATGATATTTTATTATATTTATTTTTTTTCTTTATATTACTTTTTTTATTATATTTATTTTTTTCACAACATATTTAATATATTAGATATATTCACTATATTAAATATGTTTCTTTAACTAATTTATATATATTTATTTTAAGTATAAAAAAATAAGCTTTACCCAAACTTATTTTGGAATAAAGCTTATTTTTATATTATTTCTAATGATTTATTTTGTAATTTTTCAATATTTGTTAACCATATTTTTTCATCTTCACTGCAAAACGAAATAGCTACACCACTTTGACCGGCTCTTCCCGTTCGCCCAATACGATGTATATACGTCTCTGGAACATTTGGTATATCTAAATTTATAACATGCGATAATCTATCAATATCAATACCTCTTGCTGCTACATCTGTTGCAACTAATATTTTAATTTCTTTTTGCTTAAATAATTCTAATGCCTTCTGACGTTCTGACTGATTTTTATCTCCATGAATAGCTTTATTTCTTATATTAGCTACATTAATTGCTTTACTAACTTTATCTGCTTTCTTTTTTGTTCTTGTAAAAATAATCATTGAATCAAATTTTTCTGTTTTTAATAACTCTAAAAGTTTTTCCATTTTTTCTGTTTCATCTGCAAAATATACTTTTTGTTTAATTTCAATTTCTGATGAATTATCCGATTTTATTTTTACAGGATTTTTCAATATTTTATTCGCTAGCCTATTTACATCTTCTGATATAGTAGCTGAAAATAATATATTTTGTCTGTTTTTTGGTAATTGTGCTATAATTTCTTTTACCTCTTTAATCATTGCTATATCAAGCATTTGATCTGCTTCGTCTAAAACTAGCATTGTTATATTTTTAAAATCTACAAACCCTTGTTTCATTAAATCAACTAATCTTCCTGGTGTTGCAACCAAAACTTCTGGCTCTTTTTTTAAAACTTTTATATGTCGTTTAGGTGTAACGCCTCCAAAAATAACACCAATTTCAATATTTAAACGCTCTCCATAATGCTTAAACTGTTCTCCAATTTGAATAGCTAGTTCTCTCGTTGGTGCTAGTACTAACGCTTGAATTGTTTTTTTTCCTTCTGCACAAACTATTCTTTCTTTATTCAAAATATTTTGTAGCACTGGAATAACAAATGCATCTGTTTTTCCTGTTCCTGTTTGAGCACATCCTATCAAGTCTCTTCCACTTAATAATACTGGAATAGCTTTTTCTTGTATTTGTGTGAAATTTTTATAATTTTTTTCCTCCATTCCTTCTATAATTAATTTTTCTAGTTCTATATCTTGAAATTTCATTTGTTTCTCCTCATGTATCACAATATTTTTATGTTTTAAAATTTAAATATATATGTGACATAATTATCTTCTGATTTTTCTATAACTATTTTTTTGATTTTGATTCATCATATATCCTGATGCTGCACCTATCATTCCGCCTATTATATGCGTTAAATTTGATATATTATTATGCACAAACAATCCTTCATAAACTTCTCCTGTCATATATATAAGCGCTACTATTATAAATGTTATAGGAATAGTTCCTTCTCCAAAACTTGTGTATGAAGACAATATTATAAAAGCGTATACAATTCCGCTTGCACCAAATAATTGTATATTACTAAATAATATAGCATTTACGACACCTGTCAAAATAGCTGTTATACAAATAACACCTCCTATAGCCAAACTACCATATTTTTCTTCTAACATTGGACCTAAAATTAATATAAGCATAATATTACCCATAAAATGCTCCCATCCATCATGTCCAAATACGTGCCCTAGCAATCTTATATATGTTAATGGTTCTAGTAGCGATGATCTATATGTACTAAAAATAAAATTATTTGTTGTTCCATTTGTCATTTGATTAAGTATTAATGCAATAAAACAAATTATTGCAAACATCAATATAACTGGTGAATTAAAAGATATTTTTGATTCGAATAATTTTTTCACAAGCAACCATTCCTTTGATATTTTATTTGTATATAGTTATTGTTTATAATATGATATATGTCCAACTTTATTATTTTATACATTATGATATTAATAACTGTTTAATACAACTTCAAAATATTTTAGGTCAAAATAATTTTATTAATATTTTCTATATTTTCTTTCATATAATACTTATTTTTTATTAATTTTTTTCCATTCCATACTCATTTCAATCTCTCCTGTATTTTCATCTACTGTCTTCTCTATAATTTTAAATCCTTGTTTTATATAAAAATTAATTGCTTTAATATTTTTTTCATATACAGATAATGTTAGTTTATCATACTTTTTTTTAATTTTTTCGACAAGCTCTTTACCTATTCCTTTATTCTGCCTACTATCTGTTACAAATATTCCTGCAATATATCCATCTATCAGACCTACAAATCCTCTAATATTATTATATTCTTCATATATATATATTTCAGCTTCAGGTAACATTTTTTTTACCATATCAAAATTATTTAACCAATAATCTTTTTTAATAAATTTGTGTGCTTTAATGTTCGTGTCTAACCAAATTTTCATTACTATGTCTAAATCTTCATTTTTAAAATTTCTTATCATTTTTTTGCCTCCTTAAATTATCTATCTATTTTTTATAAATAAATAAATAAATAGATAGATAGATAGATAGATAGATAAATAAATAAATAATTAAATAGATACTTGCTTACTTAGATGTTTATTTAAATAAATGTTTACTTAAATTTTCAACTATACGTTTTCTAAAGGGGTTATCTTCTTTGCTTCAAAAGTTTTAGTAAAATTATGTATATTTTGAAACTCATTTATCGCTAATATAGGTGTCACTTGTTTCACATTCATATTTGATAATTTTTCCTTATCAAATATTATAGAGTAAATATATTCATCATTTATTTTTCCAGTTGCTTCGTTCAGTCTTTGAGTATATCCTGAAACAAGTATTTTTTTTATTTGAGTATTAATGTTAAATAAATTTCCTGCAAAAAACAAAGCCATTCCACAGCAACAATTTAAATAATCTTCTTTGTATTCTTTTTTAGCTTTTTCTTTAATTTTTATTTTACCTGATGCAAGTATATTTGCTTTTTTGTTAGGCATATTTTCTATTTCTGGTAAATCTATATCTATCATTATAACTTTATTTATTTCACAATAATTATAATCTACATTAAATTCTACAGGTAGCACTAACTCTTTTAAAAATAGTTCTATTTGCCCCTCAATAAACTCTTTATCTCCTTTTATATAATTTTCAAGATGTTTTTTATCTTGTTCATATTTTTTCATATTCTTTTTATCTTCTAGTTTTTTTATTTCATTTTGCTTAATATAGTATTCCTTCTCTGCTATCTTCTGTTGTTCTTTTATTTTTTTTATTTCTTTTTCTAAATTTGTATTTACATATTTTTTTTCTTCTTCTTTTTTACTCCAAAATTTCCACTGCGGAACTATCTTTTTAGCTTTTTCTTCTAACTGTTTTACAATTTCTGATTCTTTTATTTCTTCTGTAATATATGGCTGAATTTCATATTCGTTATACTCAATATTTTTTAATTGTGTTTGTATCATTTCTTCATTTATAAGTTCTGGTGTTAATTTATGTATATTAAGTATTAAATCTGTTTCTGTATTTATTTTATTCACTAATTCATCACTTAATATTTTAACGCCTTCTCTATATAATTCTGTCTTTTTTAATTGCTTTATAATATTTTCATCCGTAACTACTTTATCTTTATTTTTTTCTTTTACAATAATTTCACCATCATCTGTAATATCCATACAATAATGAATTTCTTCTGTCTGATTACTATTAGCTACTTTATGATTATAATTACCATGTTGTTTTTTAGTATTGTTAATATTATTACCGCTGTTACTACTTCCAATTTTAACTCTATCATATATACCTGTACCTGGTATTCCTGTATTCAAGTATGCCCCTTTTTTTCCTATATTAACAGAACAACCTGGTATTCCTACCGTTGTACTTATCCCCGTTTTTGATATGTTAATTTTTAAACCTTTAGCAATTCTAATAGTTTTTCTATATCTCATTATTTCACCCCTATTATAATCTTTTTATAAAAAAATAATCCTTAACCATATTATAACTTATGTTTAAGGATTATATATTAACTATTTTATTTCAAAAATTAAATAATTTAAATAACTATATCTCTAAAATGATGTCCATCCACCATCTGTTTGCAGTGTAGCACCAGTCATATGCGTCGCATCATCTGATGCTAAAAATAATATTGATGCAGCCTGCTCTTCTGCCATAGCATTTCTTTTTTGCATATTTTGTATTTTTTGACCAGCCATAGACTGCGCCTCCAAAGGATCTATACCATTTGCTATAGCTTGCATTCTTCTCTCTTTTACAAATTGCATAGCCTCTTCTACCATAGGTGTGTCTGTCCCTGCTGGATTAACTGAGTTTATTCTAATATTAAATTTTGCATAATCTATTGCTAAATTTTTAGTTAATCCATTTACAGCATGTTTAGATGCTACATATGCCGGATTTCCTGGTAATCCTGTTAGACCTGCTATTGAAGCATTATTTACAACAACACCTGTATTTTTTTGCGCTAAAAATTGTTTTATTTCATGCTTACATGAAAAATATACACTATAAAAATTATTATCCATTGTATAGTCCATATTTTCTTTCGTTAATTCATGTATTGGACTTGGATTTCCCATAACACCTGCATTATTTATTGCTATATCTAATTTACCAAATTTGGATATAGCCTCTTCAACCATCTTCTTAGATGATTCCTCTTTAGATAAATCTAATTCAAGAAATATCCCATCTCCTCCATTTTCTTTAATAATTTGGAGAGTCTCTTCTCCCTCTTCTTTATTTATATCTACTAAAACTAGTTTAGCACCTTCTTTAGAAGCTCTTATCGCAGTAGCTCTTCCTATCCCATTCGCACTACCTGTAATAATCATAACCTTATCTTTAAATCTATTTTCAAAATATTGTTTTTCCATATGTCACCTCATCTTATATTACTAGAACATACATTAATTAACATGATTATATATTAATACCTATTAAAGCGCAACTAATAGCAGCTTCATTAATAATATCCGGTCTATTTGTAGCGGTAATAACGATAACGTCTTCTACGTTATTCATTTCTACTAATAATGCATTAAGAGTTTGTTCTCTTTCGCTTTCTCCTGATGTGCCTGTTCTAGCTCCACCTATGGCATCTATTTCATCTATAACTATAATTGATGGGCCATGTTCTTCGGCAGTTGCAAACAAGTTTCTAATTCTTTTCGCCCCTGCTCCAACATTCTCATATAGTTCAGGTTCAAGCTATGTATTTTATGTTTTAAATCTCTTTTTGCTTCTTCATTACCTGCAATTATGCATGTTTAACTCTATTCTAGTAATATTTATTTAGCACTTATACTGCATTTAACCTCTTTTTATATATATACAAAAAATAAATTATATTTTTTCCGACAAACAGAAACCCTTTAATTGCAAGCGTTTGGAAATATTTTCATGAAAATAAAGGAATAATGTAGTTACTTGCAACATTGACAACTGTGTCTAACAATAATTTAATATACTATGTGAAGCTTATATCCATATATATACATTTTTATACTTATACATATTACTTTGAATTTAAAAGAGTCAATAATAATAAAGTTATAGAAATTGATATCTACACTATGGTTTCTAAAAACAATTATAAAAATCATAACATTAAATTAACTAGAGGAGATTTGCTATGAGGGACTTTTTTGAAAAACTAAAGGAAAAACGAAAGCTAAGAAGAGAGAAAACTTTTGAGAGATTTAAAAAACACCCAACATGGGTGTTATTAATAATGATACTTGGGTTCATTGTGATGGCTTTATCATGTGACCCTATTAATTGGATGGAAGTGCAAAAAAGACCTAGAGAATTAGACTATCCTACATTTGTAAAAATATTGGAAATGGATAACGTAGCCAAAGTTATCATTGACTCTCGAAACTCTTCATTCTTATTAACAGACAAGCAAGACCAAAAATATAGAGTACCTCACCCTGAAACTCCTGAGTTCAAAATATCTCTTTTGAACAAAGGAATTGAAGTATCTGAACTGTCTCTATACAAAGATATAATCAAACCAAATAAAACTCTATTCATAGTTGCTCTTCTTGTATTACTTGCGATTGTTGTAGCTATCCTCGGATGTTTCGGTTTCTTCAAAGGCGCTCTTGATTTTGACTTTGATGATGATGATGAGAATATCGACTACGATTCTAATAATAGTAGAAGTACTTCTAAAACTAAAACTAAAACGAGAAACAAAATTAAATCTCACTTTAAACCGGAATTTCCAGACGTGACACTTAATGACATTGCAGGGAATGAAGAAGCAAAAAGAGATTTAAAACATAAAATACATAGTTTGATTGAACCTGAACTATATGAGAATGTTGGAGCAATTCTACCTAAAGGAATTCTTTTAACAGGACCACCGGGAACAGGTAAAACTCTTATGGCTAAAGCACTTGCGGGAGAAAGTGGAGTTCCGTTTTTTAGCTTATCGGGGTCGGACTTTGTTGAAATGTATGTTGGAGTTGGGGCGAAAAGAATTCGAAACTTGTTTGCTGCTGCCGAAGAACATGGTCCATCAATTATATTCATAGATGAAATAGATGCTATAGGTGGAGCTAGAACAGGTAGACCAGGGGAAAGCGAAAGAGAACAAACTCTTAATGCATTATTAGTAGAAATGAACAAAGTGGAAGATGTTATCGTTATTGCTGCTACAAATAGACCGGATATGTTAGACGATGCTTTAGTTAGACCGGGTAGATTTGATAGCAAGGTGACAATGAATAACCCCTCAAAAGAAGATAGATTTAAAATCATAGTAAAACACTTTGAAAATAAGAAAATATCGTCAGATGTTGATATTAGACAATTAGTGAAAAAAACTATGGGATTTTCGGGGGCCGCTATCGCATCTATCATTAATGAAGCGGCTATTAGCTGTGCATTAAATGGTAGAGAAATTCTAGAAAAACAAGATTTTGACGTAGCTTACGTAAAAACACTTACAAAAGGCTACCAAGTACAAGAAGTTCAAGACGAACGTTCTAAAATAATTACTGCTTGGCATGAAGCAGGTCACACTCTTTGTACTAAGTTACTTACTAATAAAGAAATTACAGAAGTTTCAATTATACCAACAACATCAGGAGTAGGCGGTTATACTATGAGCCACTCTGAAAGAGAAAATTATCATACAAAACAAGACTTAATAAATGAAGTTAAAGTTCTTTATGCAGGAAGAGCTGCCGAAGAAATAGCCTCAAAATCAATACAGCTAGTAACAACAGGTGCAAGTAATGATATTAAAAGAGCTACTCAGTTAATTAAGGACTGTATTGGAATATATGGACTTGGAGAAAGTGGAATGCTTGACCTTGGACAATTTAATAAGGGAGAGTCAAGACTAATGGATGAAGCGGTTACAATAGCTCAAACATTATACAATGAAACTCTTGAACTACTTCGTGAAAAAGAAAATTTATTAAAAGTTATTTCAAATGAACTTTTAGAAAATGAAACATTAAGTGGTGATGACATAACCACAATAATAGAAAAAAACTCCTTCATTTAAGAAGGAGTTTTTTATATAATCAAATACATTCTTTAGTGCCTGTTATTAACTGTTTTTAAAAGTTTCTCAAGCTTTTCAGTAGATGTAATACGTTCATTACATTGTTTGCTATCTAAACATATATGAAAACCTATGGATTTATAAGCATCTTGGTCTGACATTTTGCAAATAGGTGAAACAAATGTTACTTCATCTTCTTTACCTACATAATTGCACAGTGTACAAATATTTGTATTAGTAGAACTAATATTTGGAATTCTACAAGCCATACTAACCCATTTATTATCTAAATAATATATAATAAATAGTTTGCGAACAGATTCATCAATCCATCCTAAATATACATTTTTTGAATTAAGTATTTCTTCCGATGGCATTTTAAGCTTCTTTTCTTTTTTTAATACTTTTCGAATTGTAGCTATATTAACATTAGGCATTCCATATACATACTGCTCTAAATTAGTAATACGCTCATCAATAACTGAAATATCATTTAACTTACTAATATCAATCAATTCTCTTTGATCATTTGATAATCCCTGAAATATATTGAAAATATTTTCTCCAATATTCGCTTTACTCGTCTCAATAATTTTTTGATCTGTACAATTTCTAAATGTATTGTTTAAATCACGTAAATATTTTCTGATCTTGTTATATTCATGTTTTTGGATAAAAGGCTCCATCATACATACTCCTTATATAATTTATTTTATATCTTCGATTTTAGTATTTTAAATTATTTCACTTTATTTTATATTACTTTTTAACCTTTCACATTCACTATCTGTTAGCATTCTCCAACTTCCATAAGACAAATCTTTCATTTTAATATCCAAAATTCGTATACGCTTTAACTCCACAACTGTATATCCAAAATTTTTGCTCATTTTGCGTATTTGCCTATTTAGTCCTTGTGTCATAATAATACTGTACGTATCTTCTGTTAACCGCCTTAATGTGCAAGGTCTTGTCTTCACACCATTAATAACTACACCTTCTGACATCCCCTTTATAAAATCATCATCAAATGCCCTGTCTAATCTTACAATATATTCTTTTTCATGCTTATTTTTTGATGCTAAAATTTCGTTGGCTAAATCTCCATCGTTTGTTAGTAAAATAAGTCCTTCTGAATCTTTATCTAATCTTCCTACTGGAAATATATATTCAGGATAATTAACAAAATTTATAATATTATCTTTGACACTAGAATCTACTGTACATGTAATTCCAACTGGCTTGTTTAGCGCAATATAAACTTTTTCGCGCGGAATAATTAGTTCATTATCAATACGAATTTCATCATCTTCTTCTACCCATTGACCCGGTATACATATTTGGTTATTAACCAATACCCTATTCGCCTCTATAAATTCGTTTGCCTTCTTTCGCGAGCAAATACCTTTGTTACTTAATAGTTTGTTAATCCGCATATAATTTTTAAATCTCCTGTCGCCTCACGCCTTATTTATTAATTCTTATTTTAATAGGTATTTGTTATAACATCAAGCATGACGCTTTAATATCTATAAAAAAATACCTACATATTTTATGTAGGTATTTTAAAATTATGAAGTTGTATGTTTTATGAAAATGGGAACTCCATATCAAACAGCGGAGTAAATCCATCAAATAAATCAAAGAAATATGCTATTTCTTCTGTCGAAAGTTCAGACTTAATCTTTCCTGCAGCCATAAAGTCTTCTACTGTAGCTGTCTTTGTAAATAGTATTGCAAAATCTTCATTTGTAACACTGATAGTACCTTTTGCTTCTTTTGAAAAAGCAGGATGTAGTTCTACAACACCTTTTCTTACCTCAATGTCCCATACGCATTTCTTATCTTTTAACTCTAACCTAATAACAAAATGGTCTCCCGCTGCTTTAGGTCCGTTAAGTTTAACTTTAATAATATCAAATAAATTTTCTACTGGAAGCTGAACAAGCGGCTCAATATAGATTGCCGAAGTATTAAATTCTGGAATAGCACGTTTAATTTCTTCGAATTTACCCTCTAAGTTGAAAGCCTGTGTAATATACCAACTTCTAAATGGTGCATTTTCTGTAAGGTATCCTAATTCTTTTAAAGCACTTGCCTTCATGTTTCTTGCCTTCATATCATCACGATTTATTGTTATTAAATGAGATGATAATTCTATTGCCCATTTATAGTCTTTTTGTTTTAATGCTTCTTCTACCTTCTCATATATTTTATCTTTACCAATTAAATCAACGTAACGTTTAGACAATTCATAAGGACTATGTGGCTCTAAATGTTTTGCATCACCATTAAACCATCCAACAAATGTTGTATATACAAGTCTAATACCTTGAATAAATGTACCATAATGTTCTCCGATTCTTGGACGGTGGTACAAATGTGGTGGTAACTTCTCAAGTTCATTTACGATATTCTCTGGTGTATAACCTTTATTAATTAAACGTATTGTTTGATCTACAGTATATTGAATCATATCACGATAATCTGTTAAATGCTGCGCTGATTCTTCTTTACCTTCAACTGGACGCATATGGCTACCAACTAAATATTCTGCTGGAAACTTACGCATAAAATCTACTGAATTAATCCAGTTAACTGGATTTCTATTTGATCCACGAATAGAGTATATATTTGGGTAGTTTTCTCCTTGTATACACTCCGCCACATGCAGTACTTTATTTTGTGGTAGCCATACACATATCTCATCACTACATTCACTTGGTACATGACATATTTCCATCTCTACACCAGCTATTCTTAACTTTAATTCACTATCTACTAAAACATTCGGTAATATAAGATGCTGGGTTCCATTTTCTAATGATGGCCCATTTCCTATATTAACACGCCCCTCTTCACTAACTGGCAGTAATGTACCGTACATATATAAAGATCTCGCTGTTTTAATATCTACTAATATTCCTGATTCTTTTGCTACACCTGCTGTAAATTCCTTGTGCGCAATAATTTTAATATCATTATCTTTTATATGTTGTTCAACATCTTTAATATTTGGAAATAAAGCTTTTATTCCTGCCCAATGGTCTGGATGGTGATGAGTATATAGTACAGCCTTGATAGGTAAATTACTAATCTCTCTAAAATATATATTTACTTCTTGCATCGCTTCAAATGATTCACAAGGGTCAATTATAATAAGCCCATCTACTCCAACTATCATAACCGGTGCATCTACTGCAAAACCAAAAGCTGTATAAACATTTTCTGCTGTTTTATAAACTTTTTTTCTAAATATTTTTGAAAGCTCTGTTAAACGCGGATTAACTTTCTCAGAACTTTCTTCATATGCATAGTTTTTAATAGATAGTCTTTCTTCTAAGCCCTTTGTTGTCATTTCTAACTCTGTTACATTTTTATTTTTATCCATATTCTGCTCCTTTTTGCTTAAATGCATCATATAATTGTAAATAAATTCAAATATATACAAGAATTAATACCACTATTTTACACAATATATTGTTTCATTGAAGATAGTATAAAGAAGCTACATACACTCTAAGTATATAACTTTATACCTTAGACCTCTTATTTTCATTTTACCCAAATACGCTATACTCTTATACACCACTTATGCCTTCTAACTGATTATATTTATTTTTTTATATCTGATTTTCATATAGTATTAAAATGCATTCATTAAAGTCATTAATATTTGCTCCACTCCGTAAACTTCTTCTGTTTCAAAAATTTCTTCAAGTGTTTTTATATTTTCTTCTAAATGCTCAATATCCTTTGAATACATATGACTTATATCTACCATATCGGATTCTGTAAACTCCCCTGTTTCTATCCACCTTACAACTGCTAGTTCTTTAATCATTATAGTACTCATAATAGCTATTTTTATTTTTGAAGACACCTCATAATCAAAAATAGATTTCATAAAATATCTAAATACAAAATATACAAATATATTTTTAAACTTATACATGCTGTCTTTATAATATTTATTAAATTCTTTATGTTTCTCTATATAAAAAATTTCATCTTCTTTATTTTTCCAAAATTTTTGTAATACATTTTCTAATCCTAATGGGTCACTAGTATTTATATGCTCTAAATTTTTATATGTTTTAAAATACTCATGTACCTGGTTGTATTTAATGTTTTCATTGCCTTTATATTCATCTAAATTATTGACTATTTCATCTATAAACTGACTTTGAGAATATTGCTTTCTAATATTTTTTATTTCTTCCATTTGATCAAAATCTATATTATCTTGAACCTCTTCAACAAAACATAGTATAACTGCTAACCTAACTTCTAATGGCAAATTCATATTTTCTGAAATATCAATAATGGTTTTTCTACAAAGAAATAACTCATCCAATGCCTCTTTATCAATACTATCATCAGTATCTCCCGCTTCATCATTTTCACTTACTTCAAATGACGTTACTCTATCATTCCCTAATATAATTCTAGCAGCCTCAGGACAAGATAGTGATATACCTACTTCTCTTAAATCAAAAAACTCCTCCATATATCTTGGATATTGTCTACATGTATAACAAAGATTATCCGCTCCAAGCTCCGTATATATGTCACATAAGTTATTTTTATTTAAAAATGGACAATCATCACCATTTAATACAAACACATTGTCCCCATCTTCATCTTCTACTATCTTACTTCTTAGTGTTTCGCCAAATTCAGTATCTACACTTTGATAACATTTATAAGTTTCTTCGTCTATGACAATTCCCCACCCTGCACAACATGTGTCTTCACACTTTGATGCTATACATTTAAAATCATTGAAATAACTTGGTACATTTATCTTCATATTTTATCTCACACTCTCTATATTAATTATTGTTTTATTCTAATAGGTATTTGTCATAACATCAAGCATGACACCTTAACATTTACGCAAAAATACCTACATAGCTTTATATTGTACCTCCTAAAAAAGTTAGATTTAAAATCCAACGATTATAGACACATTTGCTTTGTAGATATTTAAAAATATTATAAACTATTTATCTCTAAGCCATTTTTTTCTATCTACTTTTATTTGCTCACCTGTTTTCATATTTTTTATAACTATATTTCCTTCTTTAAGTTCATCTTCCCCTACTATAACAACCATTTCTATTCCCTTTGCATCAGCATATTTTAGCTGTTTTTTAAGCGAATCATCTCCTAAATATACTTCTGACTTGTTCCCCTGTTGTTGTAATACTTGATTTATCTCAATACATTCTTTTAAAGTATTACCTAATGATATAACAAGATAACTACTTTCCTCTTTTAATTTATAATTTTCTAAAAATCCTATCTCTTTTAGAACAAAAAATAATCTTGTTATACCTATAGATATTCCTACCCCTGGCATCTTAATATCTGTATATAGACCGGCTAAATCATCATATCTACCACCTGAGCAAATTGATCCATATTTTTCATTTTCTTCAATAATCGTTTCAAATATAGTACCTGTATAATAGTCAAGTCCTCTTATTATTTTCAGTTCTATTTTAAAATTTTTCTCATCTACACCTAGCCATTTTAATATATTAATAACTTCTTCTAATTCATTTATTCCTTCTATCATCTTCAAAAAGCTATTAATTTTATCTTCCTCTTTATTTAGCGAAAATTCTTCTTTTAATTTTTCACTATATTTTCTAAGCTCCTGAATTATAGAATTTACATCCCCTGATATTTGTAAAAGTTCTGTAATATATATGCAGTTATCTTTACCAATCAAAATTTCTAATTCTTCTATGCATTTTTCTTTACCTACTTTATCGTACTTATCAATAATCCCCATAACTTCATGTTGTCTTTCTATACCAATCAATTCTATAAGTCCTACTAAAATTTTACGATTATTAATCTGAAACACAAAATTCTCTAACCCAATACTCTTAAATGCTCCTGCTGCTAAACTCATAACAAATGCATCATTAGAAATATCTAGTTTCGACAGGCTTACAATATCTATATCTAGTTGATAAAACTCTCTATATCTTCCTTTTTGATTTCTTTCTCCTCTATACACTTTTCCTAGCTGATAACGCTTAAAAGGAAATTTTAGTTCATTCATGTGCTGCACAACATAACGTGCAAAAGGTACTGTTAAATCAAATCTTAGTGCTTGCTTTGTTTTTTCTTTCTCAATACGATATACTTGCTTTTCTGTCTCTCCAGCTGACTTCGCTAATAAAATTTCTTCTTTTTCAATAAGTGGTGTATCCATTGGTATACATCCATTTTGCTCATAAACTTTTGTCATTTTACTTACGATATCATTAAATATAAGTTGTTCATTTGGGCATAACTCCATAAATCCTGGTAATATAGATGGTTTTATTTTTTGTTTCATTATAATCTCTCCTTTAATTTTGAATAATAAAAAATGCACATAGGCTTTATACCTACATGCATTGATCCTCTTCTAGCAAGAGTTCTTTGAATTATGAATTCAAATCTAATCATCACAGTAGATACAAGCCTAACGTTAAATAGACTTGTATCTACCAAATAAAATTGGTGACCCAAGCCCTACTTATGATGATGATGTAATTGAACCTTTATTATTAATTGTTTTGAATCCATAATTTCCTCCGTATTTCATTTTTATTATTCTACATGACACATAATTTTTTTGCAACTTTTTTCATAACTATTTTATTATCTAACTTAAATTTTTTATTTGATTATGTTTTAACTACTATTATTCTTAAAACTTCAAAATCCTCAACCTCTGATGAAATTATCAGAAATTAAGGATTTAATTTATTATGTTATTAAGATGGTTTTTTTATTGAATGGGCCGAATGTATAAATAAAGATAAGAAATATGAAATAATCAATTACACTACCTTGAATTTATTTTTGACTATTAAGATTTATTATTACTTCTGCTTATAGTACCCCATTTATATTTATTTTTCTTATAACCAATAAATGCAGATATTCTATACAAACTTAATAATTGTCTGTATCCTATACCTTCAAATATTGATAAAAAGATTAATTTCAACCTTATTTTAGTGTTATAAAACTCTTTATATGCATAAGACTCTAATAAAATCGATGCCGTAGAAATAACAACCCCAAATAAAATTATGATTGCACAATAAAACAATAAAAATTCTAAATTAACTATCCCCATGAAAAATGATAGTATAATTATAAACATACCAAATAACTCAATAACCGGTGTAATCATTTCAAATAATATAAAGTACATTTTTGCTAAAAACCATTTTTTATCTAAAAACATTCTTTTATGGATTGCCATACAATGAATAAGACCTACTTGCCATCTTTTTCTTTGAGTTTTTAACCCTTTGAATTTGTCTGGTGCCTGAGTGTAACAAATTGCATATGGTGCATATGATATGTTATATTCTTCTTTTTTTTCTAAGTAATATCTATGCAACTTCATTACAAGCTCCATATCTTCTCCTATAGTATTCGTTTTATATCCACCTACTTCTATTACCGCATTTTTATTAAATGCTCCAAAAGCACCTGATATTATAAAGTTCATATTAAGAATATCCCATGTCATTCTATTTGTCATAAATGATCTTAAATACTCTATTATTTGAAATGATACTATTAGTTTTTTTGGTGAATCTATTTTTGTTATTTTTCCATTTTTAATTGTAATATTATTAGAAATTTTTATATTTCCTCCAACTGCAACTGTTCTTTTATTTTGCATAAATGGAGATATTATATTTTTTATAGCTTTTGCTTCTAGCATAGAATCTGCATCTATAGCTACATATATTGGATATTTAGAATAGTTTATCCCAACATTTAGTGCATCTGCCTTTCCACCATTTTCTTTATCTATCAGCGTAATACTTATATTTTTATACACACCACTATATATATTTATTATGTCACTTGTTTCTATGCTCTTTTTCATAGGTTTATATATTTTCTTAAGGTTGTATTTTTCTATAACTTTTTCAATACTAGTATCAGTTGAACCGTCATTAATTGCTATAATTTCATATTCATTATAATCTACTTCTAGTAATGAATTAATAGTATCACAAATTGTTACTTCCTCATTGTATAATGGTATTAATAAAGATACAGGGATAGAATCTTGTAAATTATTTAATCCAAAATTATGTAATGAATTTTTAGCTTTTAAATGTTTGGTGAATTTTGCCGTTGAAAATAGTACAAAAGCAAAAAATACAATAAACATCACTATAACATATAAAAATACAATACCGTCTAATAAAATCAATATATCATTTAAAGTCATACACTTTTCACCATTTCTTCCTCTTTAAATATATCAAGTATATCCGACATATTTATATCAAATAAAAACTCTTCTATTCTATTTTCTTCTGATAATATACTTATCATAGAATCTGATGCATATTTATCTTCACCATTTATTATATATGTTAAATCATCTTTATTATCTACTAAATGAATTAAACTTCTAGCCGAATTTTGTCTTACATACCATCCGCTATCTTTTATTGATTGTTTTAAATTTGATATTACTTCTTTGTATTTATAATTCTTAAGAGCTGATGCTGCTATTGCTCTTATCTCCCAACTTTCATCGTTTAATAGTTTTAATAATACTATTTGAACTTTTGGATATTTTATTTTTATAAAATATTTTATCCCAACTAATTTTAGTTCTTTTGAATATTTTTCATCTATTAAAATGTTGTATATATCTTTTTTTACATCTTCATATTTAATATTTATAAAATGATTTAATATTATTATTTTTAATTTTTCATTTTCACTAGTTTCATCATTTAACCATATGCTTAGTTGTTTATTTAATTCTTCATTATTACCTTCAAAACTATAAATAGCATCTATTATTATTTTGTCATGAATTAAACTTAATGAATTTATTATTTTAGTTGAATATTCTAAGAAATACTTTACATTACCTAATCTAGCCAATGCTTTTAGTGTATTTATTTGTATATACATATGTTCATCTTCACAACTTTCCATTAAGTAATCCATATGCTCATCTAGTAGAAATTCACCTATTATATGTATTTTATACGCTTTATCTAGTTCGTCTTTATCTTTATTTTTAAAAACTGCATCTAATAAATTTGTTTCTTTTACTAGATTTATTACATCTTTTCTATTTGGTAATTCTAGCAAAAAATTTATTGTTTCTTTTTGATAGTTTTTTGAATTCAAATATTTTTTTATTTGGTACAATGTTTCTTCATTTAATTGTATTTTATCCAAGTTATTTATCAATTCTAATGCATCATCTTGTACTTGTTTTTTTATTATAATTAATTTTTGGTGTATTTTTTTATTTTTATAATTATTATATACAAAGTAAATACAAAGACATATTACAACACTTAATAATATTAGAACTATTATTAATATTGGTAGTATAAAAACCATAATATTACTCACGCAATTTCCTCCTTGTTAGCTGATATTTTCAAAAGCTTCTTTGATAATGTAATAAGATTTTTTTAATCTTTCATGATATACTGGCAGGTCCCACTTATCCCAAAAATATGATTTCATTTCTAATACATCACTACATTTTTTTTCTTCTATTAGGTATGCGCCTACTTTTATATCATCTATTTCTATAAAATTTATTTTATTATTTATATTAAAATCATCTAATATTAATTTTTTGGCTGGGTTACTAACATTTAGCATTAACCATGGTATTCTTATTTCAATATCATCGCCTTCTATAATAAAATCTGCTAACGAATTAAATTCTTCACTTTTTGGATTTGAGTTTCCATATATCAATTTACCAACTTCTACTTCTTTCTCTTCTATCACTCTATTTGTTACTGGTGTTGTTAATGTTCTTAATATTTTTTGCTTAATTACATTGAATTTATCAATACTTTTATTTGTACTTATTTTATTATTAAATAAATTTTCACAAATATCATAGTATTCATTAACTAGTATTTGAGCATCATCTTTGCTATTTATTTTTATTATAAAATCTGCATTTTCATTAAACGTAATATCATATCCATTAATTTTTTTACTACCTGATTTTTCAGTTAT
>JBOFDK010000084.1:0-2170 GCA_051646925.1 Cellulosilyticaceae bacterium
TACATGATGTGGTTTAAGAATATCTTTTTTGTCCCATTCTCTTAATGTTTGTGGGTTTTTGCCTATTAGACTTGCAAAATCTCCTATAGAATAATATTTCATATTTATCACCTCTTGATTTATAATAATACGAGCGTTACATAAAATCAATAAGTTTATACAAACTTCTACAAGGTTTCATTAACAGCTAATACCCCCATTTATTTACATTGAGTTGTACTTTCTTCATCTATAATTTTACCAATAAGATCATAATCGTTAGCATCTATGATTTTAACGTCTACGAAATCACCTGAAATTAATTCACCTTCGAATTCAATAAATACTTGACCATCAATTTCTGGTGCATCTTGATAAGAACGACCTATATAAACGTTTTCATCTGCTAATTTGCCTTCAATTAATACGCTTAATTCACGCCCTATATGACGTTTTGTTAATTGCTCAGAAATACGATTTTGTAATTCCATTATAATATCTTTTCTATGATGTTTAACATCTTCATCAATTTGCTCTGGAAGTTTTGCCGCAGCAGTTCCTTCTTCTTGTGAGTAAGTAAAAACTCCCAAACGATCAAATTTCATATCTTCTACAAAAGTACATAACTTCTCAAAATCTTCTTCTGTTTCACCTGGAAAACCAACTATTAAAGTAGTACGTAACGCAATATCTGGAATACGTTTTCTAAGTGTTTCAATTCTTTCTCTTAAATAAGCATTAGTACTTCGGCGTGCCATACGTTTTAGTACTGGATCAACCGCATGTTGAATTGGCATATCCAAATAATTACACACTTTTTCATTAGTTGCAATTTCTTCTATAAGCTCATCTGTTAAATGTTCTGGATAACAATATAAAATACGTATCCACTGAATACCATCTATAGTGCTAAGTTCTTTTAGAAGTGTTACTAATGTTGTACCATCATTAAAATCTGAACCGTATCTTGTTGTGTCTTGCGCAACTAAAATTAATTCAGATACTCCATCATTAGCTAATTGGATTGCTTCTTTCTTTAATTGTTCTATTGCGCGGCTTCTGTATTTACCTCTTAATTTCGGAATAATACAATAGGTACATTTATTGTCACAACCTTCTGCAATTTTTAAATATGCAAAATATCCAGCTGTTGTAACGATACGTGGCATATTTTCAATATGTTCACGGTCAATAGACTCATGATGTTTTACAGTTACACCTTTGCCCTCAAGCAATTCACGTGCAATCTCTACAATTTTATCATAAGCTGTTGTACCTATTACAGCATCAACTTCAGGTAATTCTGAAGTAATCTCATCAGGATATCTTTGAGCCATACACCCTGTTACGATTAATGCCTTGCATTTTCCTGTATGTTTGTATTGTGCTACTTCTAGTATTTGGTCAATGCTTTCTTGTTTTGCATCTTCTATAAAGCAACATGTGTTTACAACGAGTACCTCTGCTTGACTTTCATCACTTATAAGTGTGAAACCTGCCGCATTAAGTAATCCGAGCATATGCTCACTATCAACTAAATTTTTGTCGCATCCTAAAGATACAAATGATACTGTATTTGCCAAAATATAAATCTCCTTCCTTACTTACAAGCAGCTTTTACGCAGTTAGCCATAAGCATTGCAATAGTCATAGGACCAACGCCTTTTGGAACTGGTGTTATAAACTTTGCAATTCCTTGACATGAGTCAAAATCTACGTCGCCACAAAGTTTTCCGTCTTCATCACGGTTCATGCCAACATCTAAAATAACTACGCCTTCTTTTAGCATATTTCCTTTAATCATTTTTGCTTGTCCAACTGCTGCTACTATAATATCTGCTTGCTGTAATTCAAATGTTAAGTTTTTAGTTTTAGAGTGACATATAGTCACCGTTCCATTTTGTTCTAGAAGTAATAATGCCATTGGTTTACCAACAATATTACTTCGACCTACGATTACACATTTTTTTCCTTCAATTTCTATGTTGTAGCGTTTTAAAAGTTCCATAACTCCAGCAGGAGTACAACTTACAAATCCCTCTGTACCATTACAAAGAGCTCCTACATTTTCAACATGAAACCCATCTACATCTTTTGAAGGTGTAATCATTTTAATAACTTTTTGTTCATTAATATGTTTTGGTAATGGTAACTGCACCAAAATACCATGAACAGCTTTATCTTCGTTTAG
>JBOFDK010000085.1:0-45706 GCA_051646925.1 Cellulosilyticaceae bacterium
TGGAAGAAATAGAAGAAATAGAAGAAATAGAAGAGATAAAAGAGATAAAAGAGATAAAAGAGATAAAAGAAGATGAGAATTTGGATAATGAAAAGTCTAAAGATATAGTTAAAGATACAGAGCGGAAAAAAGATAAAGATGATGATGATGATGACGATTTGGCTAATGAAATGCTTAAAGATATAAATGCAGCAGAAGAAAAAGAAGAAAAAGAAGAAAAAGAAGAAAAAAAAGAAAAAGAAGAAAAAAAAGAAAAAGAAATAGAAGAGATAAAAGATGATGATGATGATGAAAAAGAGGAAGTAAAAATAAATCCAATTATAGATCAAAAGAAAAAAAAGGAAGTATATGAGAGTACAACAAAACTTTATATGAAGTTTCCAAATAAATATTATTTAAAACCTCAGATAAATATATTAAATAAAACGAATCAAAATATTACTATTAATTGGGGAGATGATGAAGAAGGTATAATCATTCCAGGCGGAACGTCACTAAGAAAAAAGAAAAATTATAGAACAAATATGAATTATACGATAAGTATATCATTACCAGATAAAGGTGAAGGTATATATTTACTTGGTGGAGTAGATAATGTATTAATGCAGAAGTATATCATAAAAGACAGATGGAGAGTGGACCAGGAAGAAGTAAAAAAAGACGATAGAACATTTATGGAAGCTATAGTAAAAATTGAGCTTGGTAAAAAAGCTAAAATGGGAACACAACTATTTAGAAATTGTATAAATTTAGAAGAAATAAATCTAACAAAATATGAAACTAAAGGTTTGTTAGATATGAGTTATTTATTTGAGAACTGTGCTAAATTGAAAAAAATTGATGCAAGAACGATAGATGTATCTAAAGTAACAACTATGGCGAGTGCATTTAGTGGATGTAATGAATTAGAAGAAATTAATATAGATGGATGGGACACTTCAAATGTAACTGATATGTCAAATATGTTCAGCGAATGTAAAGAATTAGAAGAAATTAATATGAGTGGATGGAATACTTCCAATGTACAAAATATGGAAGGCTTATGTTATTATTGTGAAAAACTTAAAAATACAACTACAAGTAACTTTGATACGTCAAAAGTAGAAAACATGAAAAGAATGTTTATGGGATGTAGAAGTTTAGTAAGTGTAGATATAACAAATTTTAAAAGTAATAGTCTGGTAAGTGCAAATGAAATGTTTGTAAAATGTAGTAGAATATCTAAATTATCAATAAGTGGTGAATTTAAATATGCAAAAAATGATAGAATTGTTAGTAACACGAAAAGTGAAAGTGTCGATGGAGCGGATGGTTATTGGTATGATTATGAGAGAAAACAATATGTTGCAAGTGGGATTCATAGAAATGAAAATAAAGATACAACTTATTATGCAACCAAAAGTTTAATATTACCAGTAATTTCATTTGATATGGGTACGGCTGAAGGAGTAATAGATGTAGAGCTTGATAAAATAATGGAAGTTACTCCGCAATCTAGATTAATAGAAAAAGGATATATATTTGAAGGTTGGCATAAAAGGATAGATGGACAATTCCAATTAAGGACGTTAGAAGAAATAGGTCAAGAGACCAAAGATGTGACGGTATATGCTAAATGGAGTAAAGATGGAGAAATAAAGCAAGTTGTAACAGAAATTATAATTAAAGTGGAAAATCATGATTATATATTACCGATACTATATATTACAAATAAAACCGATAAAGATATTATTGTGAGTTGGGGAGATGGGGAAGAAGGAGTAATAAAAGCAAATGAAGAATTCCTGGAAAAGAAAAATAAATATTTAAAAACAGGAGAATATATAATCGAAGTATACAAAGCAAAATCTGCTAAAGGAGAGTATATAATTGGAGGGAAAGACAAAAGAATTTTAAGAAATAAAGACAATTTAGCTGAATTACATGCAGACCTTGTAGTAGAGGTTATTGCAGCTGAAGGGTTATCACTTGGGCAGTCAGCATTTTGCGATTGTATAAATCTGAAAAAATTAGATTTAACTAGAATGAATAATGTAAAGATTAAAAATATGAATCAAATGTTTGAAAATTGTACTTGGTTAAAAGAGTGTAGTATGAGAGGTGTTGATACTCATAGTGTACTAAGTATGGCAAGACTGTTTAAAGGATGTGTTAGATTAAAAAAAATAGATATGAGTAGTTTTAAAAGTAATAGAGTTACAAATATGAAAGAGATGTTTAGTGGTTGTGGTCAATTAAAGTATTTCGATTTGACATTATGGGATACTTCAAAAGTAACAACTATGGAAAAAATGTTTAGAGGATGCACAAATTTAAGAGAAATTAAATTAATTAATGCAGACATGTCGCAAGTAACAACTATGGAACAAATGTTTAGTGAGTGTATTAATTTACCCAAAATTAATTTAGCGCAAATTAAAGCTAACAAAGTAATAAATACAGATAAAATGCTATGGGCATGTTACTCACTAAAGGAAATAGCATTAGCAAAAAGTTTTAAATTTGAACCAACAACGAAGTTAACTAATATTGCAAGACCTAATAAAAAATATATAGATGATGCAGATGGTGCTTGGTATAATTCTAGAAAAATAAAACTTCATCCAATAGATGTTCATGAAAATACAAAAAAAATGGAAGTATATTTTGCAACTAAAAAATTAGCAAAACCTATAATAACATTTAATGCACAAAATGGAGATGTTATCGAATATATAACAGCGAATGATGAGATGATATCAAATATACCGATATTTGGTGATAACAAAGAAAAAAATAATTATACATTTGAAGGATGGTATACGAAGGTAAATGGTAATGGAGAATTAGCAACATCAGAATTACTAAAAACAATAAAAGAAGATACGATTATTTTTGCTAAATGGAGTAAAGATGGAGAAGTAGTTCGAACAAGTACAGTTTTAGAGTTAGAAGTAAGGATGGATCAGATAGCACAACCTATATTGTATATTGAAAATAAAACTAATAAAAGTATAACAGTGGGTTGGGGAGATGGAGAAATAGGAAAGATAAGACCAAATGAAAAATATTTAAAAAAACAGCTACCATATAATGATAAAAGAAAATATATAGTTATTATATCAAAAGCAGAAGGTGCAGTAGGAGAGTATATATTAGGTGGAGATAAAGTAGCCCTAGTTGGTGGTGAAAATGATACTGACAAAATATATGCACATATGTTAAATAGCATTGAAACTGGAAAAGGTTCAGTAGTTAAAGAATATACGTTTTATTATTGTGGTAACCTAAAAAAAGCAGATATTAGAGGTAGTAGTAGCTCAACAATAGTAAGTTTTGAAAAAATGTTTGGACTTTGCCAAAAACTTGAAGAAGTTAATTTGGAAAATTTCAATACAGAAAATATTACAAACATGAAATCAATGTTTATGAATTGTAAAAACCTTCAAAAAATTGATTTAATTGATTTTGAAACTTCAGAGTTAGTTAGTATGGATGGTATGTTCTTTAGTTGTAAAAACCTTCAAGAACTTAATTTAGGCAATTTTGATACATCTAGTGTAACTAGCATGACTGATTTATTTTATGGTTGTGTAGAACTTTCAGAAATCACATTAGGCAAGCGATTTAAATTTGTGAAAGCGGATGGATTATTACCAGCACCAGATGAAAAAATAATTGAAAACGCAGATGGTAATTGGTATGACAAAAATACAAAAAAAGCATATAAGCCAGAAGAGGTTCATCAAAATGAAAAGACAAAGAAAGTATACGTTGCAGTCATTCAATAGCAAATTATAAAGAGATACACTATTCAGATCTATAGAAAAAGATTTGAATAGTGTGTTTTTTAGTTGACATAAATTTAACGAAAAATCATCAGTATTACTGATAGAGACCATAAAAACATATTATGGATAATTTTTCTAAATATAGTAGAAAAGAGAAGATAACAGTGATATAATAAATATTAAGCGCTTCTCAACAATAAAAAAATTGTTATAAATTAAACATTCTAACAGAGATGTTTGGAGAAGTAATTGAAATGGAGGGTCAAAGATGGGATACAACTTAAGCTTTGAAACAGTTAATAGTCTCTTTAATGAATTAAAAAAAGAGTACAAGATTTATGCACCAAAGAGATTTGCAAAAGCAGGAAGATACTCAGATCAAGATATTATCCGCTATGCAGAAGTAAATAATGTAGAAGAGATTGTATTTGATGAAAAATCAGATTACTCTGCAAAAGAAGTAGTAACACCAATTACACAAACTTTATTTTACTTTACAGAAGAAGAATATCGTGAAAGTAAAATTCATGATAAGAAAATTTTAATCTTTGCAAGACCTTGTGATATTAATGCACAAAAAAATCAAGATAAAATTTTCCTTGAAAATGGGTTTGAAGATACATTCTACAAACGCATGAGAGAAAAAGTAAAGTATGTAATGATGGAGTGTACAAAAGGATGGGATACTTGTTTTTGTTGTTCAATGGGAACAAACAAAACAGATAACTATGCATTAGCAGCACGTTTTGAAGATGGCAAAGTTTTATTTGATGTAAAAGATGAAACAATTGCGCCATACTTTGAAGGAAAAGATAGTGCACCTTTTGAAGTAGAGTTTATTCAAAAAAATGAAGTAGAAGTAAAAATCCCAACTATTCCAAATAAAGAAGTTCTTAACGCATTAAAGAAACATGATATGTGGAAAGAATACAATAAACGTTGTGTAGGTTGTGGAAGTTGTACAGTTGCATGTAGCACATGTACATGTTTTACAACTACAGATATAGAGTATAGTGAAAACGGAAAAATTGGTGAAAGAAGAAGAACATCAGCATCTTGTCAAGTTGCAGGATTTGATGAAATGGCTGGTGGTCATGACTTTAGACACACAATTGCAGACCGTTATAGATATAAGACACTTCACAAAATTCACTCATACAATGAAAAATTTGGCGAAGGCCATATGTGTGTAGGTTGTGGTAGATGTACATCAAGATGTCCAGAGTTTATATCATTTACAGCAACAATTGAAAAAGTAGGAAAAGCTGTAGAAGAAATTTGCGGAGGTGACAAATAATGCATAATGAACTGATGCCAATAGCTTGTGAAATTCTTGAGTTTAAACAAGAGACAAGCACAGAATTTACAATTAAAATTGCAACAGGAGACCTTAAAGTAGAACACGGTCAATTTTGTCAATTATCTTTACCAAAAGTTGGAGAATGTCCAATTTCTATAAGTGATTATGGTGATGGTTGGATGGACTTTACTATTCGTGCAGTTGGAAAAGTAACAGACGAAGTATTTAAGCTTAAAGCAGGCGATAAAATCTTTGTTCGTGGTGCATATGGTAAAGGTTGGCCTGTAGAGCAATTTGCAGGTAAAAATGTTGTTGTTATTGCAGGTGGGACAGGCGTTGCACCAGTAAAATCAATGTTAAACAAATTTGCAAAAGAAGAAGGATTTGCTAAAAGTGTAAATCTTATCGCTGGATTCAAAGATGAAAAAGGTGTTCTTTTCGAAGAAACATTAAAAGAATGGGAACAAAAGTTTAATACAATCTACACATTAGACAGAGATGAAAAAGAAGGTTTTAGAACTGGTCTTGTAACAAAATTCATCGAAGAAATTCCATTTAAAGATTTTGGAGACAACTATGAAGTTATTATTGTTGGACCACCAATGATGATGCATTTCACAGGTCTTGAATGTAGAAAACATGGGATTCCAGAAGAAAAAATCTGGGTATCTTTTGAAAGAAAAATGTCATGCGCAATTGGTAAATGTGGACACTGCCGTATCGATGAGACATATGTATGTCTTGAAGGTCCAGTATTCAACTATACTGTAGCGAAAAATTTATTAGATTAGGAGGTCACCATTTATGAATCATGATATTGATGTAAAAGCAACCAGAATAAACTGTTTCCGTCAGTCTAAAGTAGCGGGAGAGTTCATGTTACAACTTCGTGTACCAGGGTCAATTATTGATGCAAAACACTTAGAAGCTGTACAACATATGGCAAAAACATGGGGTGATGGAACGTTCCACGTAGGTATGCGTCATACACTTAATATTCCAGGAATCAAATATGAATATGTTGCAGAAGTGAACAAATACATCAACGACTACATCAAAGATGTTGAAGTTGTTGATTGTGATATTGAAATGGAAACAGAAGGTAAAGGTTACCCAACAATAGGTGCTCGTAATATTATGGCATGTATCGGTAACACACACTGTATCAAAGCTAATGTAAATACACATGAATTAGCTAAAAAAATTGAAAAAGAAGTTTTCCCAAGTCATTACCATATTAAAACAGCTGTTGCAGGTTGTCCAAATGACTGTGCAAAAGCGCATTTTAACGATTTTGGTGTAATTGGTATTGCGAAAATGGAATACGATGCAGATCGTTGTATCGGATGTGGTGCATGTGTAGAAGCTTGTGATCACCATGCTACAAGAGTTCTTTCATTAAATGAAAGAGGAAAAATTGATAAAGATACATGTTGTTGTGTAGGTTGTGGTGAGTGTGTACTTGCTTGTCCTACAAGTGCATGGACTCGTAATGAGAAAAAATTCTACCGTATTATGTTAGGTGGACGTACAGGGAAGCAATATCCTCGTATGGGTAAAATGTTTGCAAACTGGCTAACAGAAGATGTTGTTATTCAAATATTCAGAAACTGGCCTAAATTCTCAGCATGGGCACTTGATTACAAACCAGTATATTTACATGGTGGGCATTTAATTGACCGTGCAGGATACATCAAATTCAAAGAACTTATTCTTGAGGGAATTGAACTTAATCCAGAAGCGCAAATTGCGGAAAGAATTTACTGGGTTGAAGATGAAAAACGTGCAAACATAAACTTAAGACCTATTAAAAGACATAGAGGTGCAGGTCCAGGCAGTCAAGATGGACACCATTAATAAATAAAATAAAAGGGCTGTTGAACACTAGACCTATAAAGGTACTGTGCAACAGCTCTTTTTTATGAGATAAAACAAATGAAATTAGTAGTGATTATTGTGGATAGAGTTGTTACTAGTGATTTCATAAAAAAGCTAGAAAATACAAGAAAATGAACTATAATATATATATAACACATGGAGGAATATTATGGAGATAGCAATTATTGGTGTAAATCATCATACAGCGCCGATACAAATACGAGAAAAAGTAGCATTTACAGATAGCCAAAAAATAGAAGCGCTTAATGAACTAAAAGATTTCAATATAGATGAAGTAGTTATTCTTTCAACATGTAATAGAAGTGAAATATATATAGCAAGTCAAAACGTAAGTGAGCACTATGAAAAAATACATAATTTTTATTCAAAATACAGTCAAACAGATAGTATTAAAAACTATTTATTTCAAAAAAAGGGAAAAGATGCACTTAGACATTTATATGACGTAGCGGCAGGACTAGACTCGCTAGTAGTAGGAGAAGACCAAATTTTAGGACAAGTACGAGATGCTCATGAGTTTGCAATGGAAGTTGGGAGTGCGGGCAAAGTATTAAACAAATGTTTTAGAGAAGCTATAACAACTGCAAAACATATTAAATCGACTACTAAAATTTCAGAATATCCATTGTCTGTAAGTTACATAGGATTCAAATATTTATATGAAAAAATGGGGAAATTAAAAAATAAAAAAGGACTAATAATAGGTGCTGGTAAAATGAGTCAGTTAGCACTTAAGTACTTATACGAAGCAGATGTGGACAAGCTATATATAGCTAATAGAACTTGTAAAAAAGCAGAAGATTTAAAGCAAATATATCCAAAGTTAATAACTATTTCCTATGAAAAAAGATATGAAATTTTGCAAGAAGTTGACTTTATAATAACATCTACATCTTCGCCGCATCTAATAATTCGAAAAGAACATATGCCAAAATGCAGTAAACAGATATATATGCTAGACCTTGCATTGCCAAGAGATATAGACCCAGATATAAGAACGCATAAAAATGTTTTATTATATGATATAGATGATTTGGAATCACAAGCAGCTGAAAATATAAATAGGCGAAAACAGTTAGCAGAACATGCAAAAACCAATATAGAAGAGCAGATAGATGCACTTATGATATGGTTAAAAACTATGAGAGTAGACCCTATGATACATTCGTTGCATGAGAGATGTGATGTTATACAAAAAGACACTATGCACTATATAAAAAGAAAACTTGATTTAAATCAAAAAGAAGAAAAAATTATTGAAAAAATGATTATGAGTTCATTGAAAAGACTTATAAGAGAACCAATTCAAAATTTAAAAGAAATAGAAGATAAAAAAATACAAGAAACATATTTAGAAACGCTAAAACAACTATTTGACTTATAGAAATGAGGAATAATATGCATATTAAAGTAGGTACAAGAGGTAGTCAATTAGCTTTAACACAAACAAAATGGGTTATATCAGAATTAGAAAAAACACATACTAACGATACTTTTGAAATTGTAATTATCAAAACAAAAGGTGATTTAATCCAAAATGTTGCACTAGACAAAATAGGAGACAAAGGGTTATTTGTAAAAGAAATAGAAGAACAATTACTAAATGATAAAATTGATTTAGCAATTCATAGTATGAAAGATATGCCAAGCGTTATAACAGAAGGATTAGAGTTTAGTAAAATTCCAAAACGCGAAGATAGAAGAGATGTGCTTGTACTTAAAAAAGGATATAATTCACTAGACGATTTGCCTAATGGGGCAAAGATTGGGACAGGTAGCAAAAGACGTATATATCAATTGTTAGCACTACGCCCTGATTTAGAGATGGCACCAATTAGAGGAAATATAGATACTAGAATCAAAAAAATAGAAACAGATAACTTAGACGGTGTTGTGTTGGCAGCGGCGGGATTACATCGTATAGGGTTAAAAGATTGCATTACATGTTATTTAGATGAAAATCAAGTAATTCCAGCGCCAGCTCAAGGAGCGCTTGGGATTCAGTATAGCAAAAAAAATAAAACAATAAAAAAAATGATTGAACATATAGAATCGCATATAGAAGACTTAGAAGTACAAGCAGAACGTAGTTTTTTAAATGCTGTAGAAGGAAGTTGTCATTTGCCAATTGGTGCAACAGCGCATATAGATAATGGAGTAATGACATTAACAGCGTTATTTGGCGCAGAAGATGGAACAAGGTTGAAAAAAAATACTATAACAAAACAATGCAGTACAGAAAATGATGCAAAAGAACTAGGTATACAATTAGCTAATTTACTAAGAGAGGAGTAATAACATGAGAGGAAAAGTTTATTTGGTAGGTGCAGGTCCAGGAGACTATGGATTATTGACTTTAAAAGCATTAGAATATATCCAAAAAGCAGATGTTATAGTTTATGATAGATTAGCAAATGAGGAATATTTAAACGAAGCAAAACAAGATTGCAAAATGATATATGTAGGAAAAGAATCAAGTAATCACACACTTACACAAGATGAAATTAACCAAGTTATAGTAGAAGAAGCAAAAAAAGGAAATATCGTTACACGTCTAAAAGGAGGAGACCCTTACGTATTTGGTCGTGGAGGCGAAGAAGGTGAATTTTTATTAGAAAATGATATACCATTTGAAGTTGTACCAGGTATTACATCGGCTATAGGTGGACTTTGCTATGCAGGTATACCTATTACGCATCGTGACTACGCATCTTCTTTTCATGTAGTAACAGGGCATTTAAAAGATGATGAAAATACATCAATAAATTGGAACGCACTAGCAAAAGTTGAAGGAACATTAGTATTTTTGATGGGAGTATCTAATTTAGATAAAATATGTGCAAACCTTATACAAGAAGGAATGCAAGAAAATATGCCAGTTGCAGTTATTAACTGGGCAACAAGATGGAATCAAAAAGTAGTTACGGGCAATTTAAAAACGATTAAAAACATAGTAGAAGAAAATAAAATAACTTCTCCAAGTTTGATAGTAGTAGGTAATGTTGTAAAACTAAGAGAAAAGCTAAATTTCTTTGAAGAGCGTACATTATTTGGAAAGACGATAGTTACAACAAGGTCAAGAGCTCAAAGTAGTACATTAAAAACAAAATTAGAAGATTTAGGAGCTAGAGTACTACAATTTCCAACAATATTAACATCAACATTACAGGACTGCGCATTACTTGATGAATCAATTGAAACACTAAATACATTTTCATATCTAATGTTTACAAGTCAAAATGCAGTAACTGTATTTTTTGAACGATTATATGAATTAAAAAAAGATAGTAGAGCGCTAGGAAATATTCAAGTTATTGCAGTAGGAAATGCAACAAATGATGCATTAAAACAATACGGTATTATAGCTGATTTTATTCCAGAACGTTTTGTTGCAGAAAGCGTATGTGATTTATTAGAACCACTTTTGACACATACAGACCGTTTACTTATGCCAAAAGCACTAGAAACAAGAAATGTTATAAGTGAAAGATTAGCACATAAATGTGAACTTATAGAAGTACCAATTTATGAAACTATAATAGATGATTCGCCTAAAGAAGAAATCGTTGCACAGCTAAAAGGTGGAAATGTGGATTATATTACATTCACAAGTGCATCAACTGTGGACAATTTTATGAAATTAATAGGAAATGAAAGAAAACATTTACTAAAATCTGTCAAATTAGTTTCAATTGGTGAAATTACATCAGCAAAAATGAAAGAATATGAATTAGACGTTTATGTTCAGCCTGATAAGTATACGATTGATGAGATGATTCAAGCTATACTACAAAAAGAAGAAGGTGAAAGATGTTAAATAGACCAAGACGCCTAAGAAGCTCGGCAGCAATTAGAAACATGGTACGAGAAAACTACTTAAGTATAAATGATTTTGTATATCCATTATTTATAGTGGAAGGACAAAATATAAAAGAAGAAATACCATCATTACCAGGAATTTATCACTGGTCGGTAGATAGATTAGAAGAAGAAATCAAAGAAATTATAGATATTGGTATTCAATCAATTATGCTCTTTGGTATTCCAAATAAAAAAGATGAAATAGGTACAGAAGCGTACAATGATACAGGAATAGTACAACGTGCAATTGAACAAATAAAAAAAATCGCACCAAATCTTTATGTAATAACGGATGTATGTATGTGCCAATACACAGACCATGGACATTGCGGAATATTAACAGAAGATGGTGTCGTGCATAACGATATGACACTTGAATATTTGACGAAAATTGCAATAAGTCACGCCAAAGCAGGAGCAGATATGGTAGCACCATCTGATATGATGGATGGCCGTATATATGCGATGAGAAAAGGGCTTGACCAAGCAGGATTAAGTCACATACCAATAATGTCATATAGCGCAAAATACGCATCGAATTTTTATGGTCCATTTAGAGCAGCGGCGCATTCAGCACCAAGTTTTGGAGATAGAAAAACATATCAGATGGATATGGCAAATTCAAATGAAGCAATAAGAGAAATGTCATTAGATATAGAAGAAGGTGCAGACATAATAATGATAAAGCCTGCACTAAGTTACTTAGATATTATTCAGCGTGCAAAATCAAGTTTCAAAGTTCCGGTCGCAGCGTACAACGTAAGTGGTGAATATGCAATGCTAAAACTAGCAGTCAAAGAAGGATTAATGAACGAAAATGTTATATACGAAAGTTTATTATCAATTAAGCGTGCAGGAGCAAATTTAATAATAACGTATTTTGCAAAAGAAATAGCAATTAAAATAAAGGATGGCGAATATGAATCATACTAAATCAAAAAAACTTTTTGAAGAAGCAGAAAAGTATATACCAGGAGGCGTAAACAGTCCAGTACGCGCATTTAAGTCTGTAGGAATGGAGCCAGTATTTGCAGAGTCAGCACATGGGGCTATTTTGACAGATGTAGATGGAAACGAATACATTGACTATATATGTTCATGGGGACCACTAATATTAGGGCATAGTCATCCAGTTTTGTTAGAAGGCGTACAAGAAATGATGAAAAAAGGGACAAGTTATGGCATACCAACAGAAATAGAAGTTGAGATGGCAAAACTAATAGTAGATGCATATAACGGAATAGACCAAGTAAGAATGGTTAATTCAGGGACAGAAGCTACTATGAGCGCATTAAGAGTTGCAAGAGGATATACAGGGCGTACAAAAATTTTGAAATTTGAAGGATGCTACCACGGACATTCAGATGCACTATTAGTAAAATCAGGTTCAGGAACGATTACTTATGGAGTACCAACAAGTCCTGGAGTACCAGAAGATGTTGTAAAACACACATTAGTAGCACCATACAATGATATTTTAGCATTAGAAGAAATTTTTGAAGCAAACAAAAATGAAATAGCAGTAGTTATAGTTGAACCTATTGGCGGAAATATGGGAGTAGTACCAGCAACAAAAGAATTTCTTCAAAAACTAAGAGAGTTAACAAAAGAATCAGGAACAGTATTACTTTTTGATGAAGTAATTACAGGATTTAGAATGGCATACGGAAGTTGTAGTCAATATTTTAATATTGAACCCGATATGGTGGCTTTTGGAAAAATAATCGGTGGAGGATTACCAGTAGGAGCATATGGAGGAAAAAAAGAAATAATGCAATGCATCTCACCAGTTGGGCCAGTTTATCAAGCAGGTACACTATCTGGAAATCCACTAGCTATGTATATGGGAAAAAAACAGCTTGAATATTTAAGAGATAACAAAAATGTATATGACGAATTAGAAGAAAAAGCAATATATTTAGAAAAAGGTATTAAAAAAGCATTAGAAAAAAATAACTTAACATATACAATAAATCGAGCAGGTTCGTTAGTTTGTTTATTTTTTACAAATGAAAAAGTTATGAATTACGAAAATGCAATGACATGTAATACAGAACTATTCAACAAATATTTTAAAGCACTACTAGAAGAAGGAATTCTAATAGGGCCAGCGCAGTACGAAGCAATGTTTGTTTCAACAGCGCATACAAAAAAGCACCTAGACAAAACTATTGAGGCAATAGATAAAGCTTTAAAAATTGCGCATGAGGTATAAAGATGTATGCAGCTATGCTAAATATAGAAAATAAAATAGTGACAATTATAGGTGGTGGGAAAATCGCTTATCACAAAGCACATGCTTTTATAGAAGCATGTGCAAATGTGCAAATTATATCAAAACAAATAGATGAGCGATTTTTTGTTTTAAAAAACATAGAAATTATTCGTCAAAATGTAGATGAAAATTCTTTTGAAAAATATGTGAAAAATAGTTTTGTAATAGTAGCTGCAACAAATGATAAAACAATAAACAAAGCAATAGGGAAATACTGCAAAGAACATAATAAATTATGCAACGTAGTTGATAATGCCGAGCTTTCAAGTTTTATTGTACCAGCAACACTAAAAAGAGGAGACTTACATATTAGTGTTTCAACAAATGGAAAAAGTCCAGCACTAACAAAAAAAATAAGAGATGATTTGGCAAATCAATATAGCTATGAATATAGTGAATACATAGAGTGTTTAGGGCGTATACGCAAATGGATTTTAGCAAATATTGATGATGCAGAAACAAAAAAAGTACAATTACATAAATTATTAGAATTTACAATGGAGGAGTTATGCGATTATGAAAAAAGCCATTGTATTAGTTAGTTTTGGAACAACGCATATAGAACAACTAAAAAATTCATTACTCACTATAGAAAGTGGAGTAAAACAAGAATTTATAAATTATGATGTTATACACACATTTTCATCGGTTTTAATTATAAATAAAATTAAACAACAACATAATATTATTATTCATTCATTCCAAGAGGTTATGGATGAACTAATACAAAAACAATATGATGAAGTAATAGTACAACCACTACATATTTTAGAAGGTAAAGAATATGAAAAAGTTACAAAATGGAGCGGGGAATATACAAATCAAATCAAAATAAAAATAGGCAAACCACTGTTAGAATCGCAAGATGACTATACGTTTGTTGCACATAAAATAAAAAATCAATTCAAAAACGAAGATAAAATAAGTTTAATAATAGGGCATGGAACGGAACATAAAGCAGACGTTGCATATAAAATATTAGAAAAACAGTTAAAAATAATTAATTGGCAAGGAAAAGTCACAACACTTGCAAATATAGAAGAAATAGCTAGCATTAGTAAATATGCAAAAAAAAATCAATTAAAAGAAATAGTTATTATTCCGTTTATGATAGTTGCAGGAAATCATGTAAAAAATGAAATATTAGGCAATGAAAAAACAACATGGCAAGGTGCGTTAGAAGAAGAAGGATTGAAAGTAACAGTAGTAAAACAAGGGCTTGGACAATTTAAGTGGATTGAAGAAATTTTTATAAATCATATAAAGACGGCGATAGACCTCAAATAAAAAAGAGGTGTGTTGCCGTCTTTTAAATATATAATAATAAATAAGAAAATTTTTTTGTGGATAATACTCATAAAATAAGAAAAAAAACACGATACTTATATTAAGTAGGAAGGTTATTGATATAAGCATAAATAAGGGAGAAATAAAATATGAAGCCAGAAACATTTTATATGACAACAAAAGATGGATTTAAAATATATGTATATAAATGGTTACCAGATGAAACAATGCATTGTAAAGGTATAGTTCAAATAGCACATGGTATGGCAGAGATGGCTAGTAGATACGAAGAATTTGCTAGATATTTAAATAAACATGGATATATAGTTTATATAAATGACCATAGAGGACATGGGAAAAGTGCTCCAAGTATAGAGAAAATAGGATATTTAGGTGAAAAAAATGGATTTGAAAAACTTGTTTGCGATATGTACGAGTTAACAAAACTAATAAAAGAAGAATACAAAGAATTACCAATTTTTTTGTTTAGTCATAGTATGGGTTCATTTGCGGCGCAACAATATATTATGCATTATGGTGAAAAAATTGACGGTGCAATTTTATCTGGGACAAACGGAAAACAAGGTATATTACTAGATATAGGATTATTAGTAGCAAAAAATGAAGTGAAGAAAAATGGTAGATATGAACCGAGTCCAAAACTTCATTTATTAATTTTTGGAAGATATAATAAAAAAATAAAAAAATTACGAACAAACTTTGATTGGCTAACTAGAGATGAAAAAGAAGTAGATGAATATATAGCAAATAAGTATTGCGGAACTATTTTTCCAACAAGTTTTTTTGAAGATTTCATAACAGATTTAAAATACATTCAAAAGCCATCAAATATAAATAAAATTCATAAAGACTTACCTATTTATATTTTTGCAGGAGATAAAGACCCAGTAGGAAATTATGGAAAAGGTATAAAAACATTATATGAAACATATAAAAATGCAGGTATTAAAAATATTGCATATAAAATATACGAAGAAGGTCGACATGAAATGTTACATGAAATTAATCGAGCAGAAGTTATGAAAGATATTGTAAATTGGTTAGATGATAAAATAAAATAATAAAAAATGTGCCAAGTCTAAAAAGAGTGGCACATTTTTTTATAAAAACACTTATACTTATAATGATAAATTTGATAATAGCAATTTAATATATTTGCAAAATTAGTTTTGATTTTGAAGAATAATAACTTCCACAGCGCTAGTTTGTGGAGGAAGAGAGAAAGTCATCATAGGAGAATGAACAACTGAAATTTTTGTTCCAACAGTTAAGTCATCAATGCGGTACATACGTCTATTTAATTGATGATGGATAAATGTAGTTGTACTTAGATTTAAAACAACTGTATCTTCAAATCCACCTTCAGGTCTAATATAAGAAATAGTAATAGAGTTACCTTCGATATTTTGGTTAGTAATTGTTGCGTTTGGTATTGTTACATTATTTAGCATAAAAACACTCCTTTTTTAAAATTAGTTTTGATCGCGAAGAACTATAATTTCTACAGCAGTAGTTTGAGGTGGAAGAGAACAAGTCATCATAGGAGAATGAACAACTGAAATTTTTGTTCCAACAGTTAAGTCATCAATGCGGTACATACGTCTATTTAATTGATGATGGATAAATACATTTGTATCAAGGTGTAAAACAACTATCTCTTCAAATTCACCTTCAGGTCTAATATAAGAAATAGTAATAGAATTACCTTTAATATTTTGTTCAGTAATTGTTGCTTTTGGTATTGTTACATTGTTTAACATAATAAACACTCCTTGTTTAAAATTAAATTTGATTGTTAAGAATTATAATTTCCACAGCAGTAGTGCTAGGTGGAAGTGTGTTATTCAGTGTAGGCAAATGAATAACTAAAATTTTTGTATTAACTTTTAAATCAGCAATGGTGTACGTACGATTGTCAGATTCATGATGGATATAGGTTTGTGAAGGATCAATGTATAACATTATAGTGTATACACCATCAATTTTGTTTTCCGAAACAGGATAATAAAAAGCAATACGGTTGGATTCAATATTTTGATAAACAACTGTTGCGTTTGGTATTATTACATTGGAATTTATTGTGTTATTATTTTTGGGTTGTAAACATGAACGAATAATGACAAACACTCCTTTTTAATAGAGACATTATTAATTTTGATTGTTAAGAATTATAATTTGCTCCGCAGTAGTTTGAGGAGGGAAGGTATTAACGCTAAAAGTAAAATGAACAAAAGAAATTTTTGTTCCAACGATTAAATTTTCGAAATGACATGAACGCTTATCTGATTGATGGCAAATAGAAGTTCTGTTTGGGTAAATATTTAAAACATTGATAACTTCTGAATTATTAATATGATGGAGATAAGAAACAGTAATAGATTGTTTTTCAATGTTTTGTTGAATAATTGTTGCATGTGTTATTTTTTCATACTGTGGAAAATTAGGTGGTAACATACAAAGAGCACTCCTTTTTGCTTAATAGAATAAATCCTAATAGATGTCAATGAAGTAGTAAGCAGGTATAAAATTAATAAATAAAACTTTTGTAAAACATGGAGTCTAAATATTTGTGACTCAATCATAGTATATGAATGAAGGTGTCAAAGTGTTACAAAAAAACGCAATAAATTTTAAAAAAAGATTTATTACGTTAAAAATCAGCATTTATTGCTACGAACTATAAATTTAATAACGTTAGTTTTGATTTTGAAGAATTATAATTTCAAAAGCGTTAGTTTGTGGAGGAAGAGATCTAGTCATCATAGGAGAATGAACAACTGAAATTTTTGTTCCAGGAGTCAAATCTTCAAAGTGATACATACGTCTATTACGTTCATGATGAATAAATGTTCTTGTTGGGTCAATTCTTAACAGTACAATATAGTCCAATCCACTTTTTGGATGAATGTAAGATATAGTAATGAAGTTAGATTCAGGACTTTGATGAGTAATTGTTGCTAGTGGTATTGTTACCTTTTGAAGAGGAGTATGTGGTGGTGTGAAGATTTTAGGTTCTTCAAGTAAGGTGATTGAATACGCTTGTATTTGTGGTGGAAAAGAAGTCATAGCAATCATAGAATGCTCAACTTTTATAGGACTACCAACTAAAATATCTGAAAAAGTTTTAATTGCATTAGGATTAACAGCTGATTTAAAAGTTGTTTTATCCGATACAAGGAAAATAATATTATTAATAACATCACCATTGTCAGATTTTACAGCAACAGTGATACGTTTAGATGCAGCATCGATAGATTCTACATAAGAACGTTCAAGAGTTATAGATGGCTGAGCAGCATTAGTTGCATCGTTTGTAACAGAATTATTTGTATTATTATTGTTTGATGTTAAACCTGATTTGTTCATAATAATTACTCCCTTTTTTTTGTTGTTAATATAATGAATCACAATTAACCAAAATAAAGATTAATTAATTTATAGATAAATATCAAATATCTTTATAAATAATAATTAAAACATTTTGTAATATAAAGTCGAAATATTTGTGATTCAATTATAGTATATGAATGAAGGTCGTCAAATGTTACAAAAAAAACGTAATAAATCTAAAAAGATTTATTACGTCTAAAAATTAGTTTTGATTTTGAAGAATTACTATTTCAATAGCATTAGTTTGAGGTGGAATAGACATAGTCATAACTGGTGAATGAACAACTGAAACTTTTGTTCCAATAGCTAAGTCTTCAAAGAAATACATACGCTTATTAAGTTCATGATGAATAAATGTTTCAGGAGTAACGTTTAAAACAGCAGTATCTGTTTCGTTAGTCTCAGGATGAACATAAGAAATTGTAACAGTGTTAAATTCAAGATTTTGCTCAATAATGTTTGCCTCTGGGATTAATACATTTTGAAGAGCCGCAGGTGGTGGTGTACATGTTGCAGGTTCTTCAAGTAAAGTAAATGAATACGCTTCTATTTGAGCTGGAAAAGAAGGCATCATAATCATAGAATGTTCAATTTTCACAGGGCTACCAACTAAAATATTTTCAAAAGTTTTAGTTACATCAGGGTTTACTGCTGATGAGTAAGTTGTGTTATCAGATGTAAGGAAAATAATAGTATCTAGAACTTCACCTTCCTCATTTTCTAAAGCTACTGTAATGCGTTTGTTTACAGCATCAACATCTGTTACATACGCACGCTCGATAGTTAAAGATTGCTGAACAATATCATCAATACTAGGTGAAATCAAATTAATGTTTTCATCAATAGTGTTCAAATCTGCATCTGGTTTAGTAATAGTAATTACACCTTTATCATAGCTAATATTATCGCCAAGAAGGCGAGTTATTTCAGCTAGAGGAAGATAAGTAGTATCTCTATAAGTTAATGCATTAGTAGTTCCAGTTATTTCTTCACCTTCTACGATATAAGTTATAGTTGGATTAAAATAAGCTTGAACCTTTTTTAAAATAGGTGCTGCAGATAGTGATAAAGACAAGCTTGCAATGGCAATACTTGTAATAGCAATAAATTTTTTGTTTTTTGAGTTCATGGATGAACCTCCTTCAATGTTATAAAATTTAGACGTAATAAAAATAAAAAAAGTTTCGCAAATATAAAAATATTTACAAAACTTTTTTTTTGTACTCAAAACCAAGTGTTGACGTTTAAAATTTAGTTTTTGATAAATCATTCATTGTAATATGCAACTGTTTTTGATAATTCTTGACCATCTCAAGTTCTTTAGGACTAACAATAGAGATAGATATTCCTTTATCAGTACCACGAGCGGTTCTTCCAGCTCGGTGAAGATAATCAAATGGATTAATAGGAAGGTCCATATTAATTACATGTGTAACATTTGAAATATCTAGGCCACGAGCAGATAAATCAGAAGAAACTAGTATAGGTAGTTTTCCTTGTCTGAATTGGTTTAGTACATTTTCACGTTGCTGCTTAGTTTGTTTACTAAATAAACCATTTGCATTTTTTTTATGATACTGTAATTTATCTACAATAATATCTGCTTCATGAATATTATTTACAAATACAAGAGTTTTTTCAGGTGAAAGGGTATTTAAAAGCTTACGTAACACTTCAAATTTTTTCCGTTGATCAGTCACAGTAAAGTAATGTGTAATATTAGGATTAAGAGGAAGTGCTTCACATGTATTTAAAAATACAGGGTCTTTCATAAAAACTGAAGATGTTTTAAGTGTATCTTTTGTAATTGTTGCAGAAAAAAGCATTAATTGAGTATCACGTTTACAAGCTTTAATAATATCCATAATGGCTTCACGTTGATTTTTATCGAGTAAGTTATCAGCTTCATCAATTATCAGTGTTGAAATAGTATGAGCTGAAAGTTTTTTCTTTTTGATAAGTTCAAGTACACGACCAGAAGAGCCAACTACGATGTGAGGCTTTTTTTTCAGTCGCTCTATTTGTTTTTCAATATTCATACCACCCATAAGTACAGCAGATGTGATTGGTTCACCGCTATTTGCTGCAAGAAGTTTGAGTTGGTCATTAATTTGAACTACAAGTTCATGAGTAGGTGACAAAATAATAGCTTGTGTCATTTTTTGAGAAGCTTGTATTTTAGTTAATAAAGGTAAAAGATAAGCTAAAGTTTTACCACTACCAGTATGAGCCTGTCCAATCAAATCATTACCTTTAAGTGCTTCAGGAATAGTGAGAGTCTGAATTGGAAGAGGCACTGTAATATTTTGTTTATTAAGACCATCCACAAGTGGAAGGGGTATACCTAGTTGTTGAAAAGTTGATTCCATAATTAATCTCCTTACTATAGAGTTCAGTACCAAATGTATCATATTTCAATAATAGTAGCAAGGTAATTAAGTCATAATATGACGAATTATAAAAACAATTATTTTTTCGTTCATATATATAGTATATAATTAGTGTAGCAATGATAAAATTAGACTTGTCAAAATTAAGCTTTTAGTTGTATGATTTGAAAAAGAAAATAAAAATGAAAAGTAGAAAGGAAAAAAAATGACGAAAAAAAATATTCTAGATAAAATAGAAGAAGCTAAAAAAGAAGTGAAAAAGGGGATAAATGCAGAAGAGGTTGAGCGTATTTATGCAGATATAAGTGATAATATTAAAACGTTAACAGGTACTATAAAACCGAACACAATAATTTATTTACAAACGAATTTACACAATGCTTTATCAAAACATTTACCACAACAGCCAGAAGAGAAAAAAAATTATTTTATATCATTTTTTAAACAAGCATATCCAGAAGGAAAACGTGATAAAAGTTTTACATGGGTTTTAGTAGATCAAAATAAAATTACACTAGACCAAATTGTAGAAACTTTAAAAGTAGTAAACACATACTGTTTAAAAGAACGTTTGCCAAAAGAAGCAACACAAGATTTATTGCCAATGATTGAAAAAGTAGCAAAAACAGATAGTTTACGTCATATCAATCAAATTAGAAGCATGGAAGGTATCCGAAAAGCACTAAGAATCAAAATAATATCAACACCTAGAGGTCATAAAATAACTAAAAATTAATAATAGATTTATAAAAAAATCAAGTATTTGAGTAATTCAAATACTTGATTTTTTTTTTTTTTTAATAAAGTATGAACAAAAACAAGATAACTGAATAGTATATATAAATAAGATAATATGGAGGCGATATATATGATATTTAATAATATACTTTTTCCAGATAATAAGAAAAAAGAAAAACAAATACATGAGTTGAACCAGCAATTAGATAATCTGTTTTCAGATTACTATATAGCGTGGAACGGATTTGCTAAACAAGTAAGTCCAAATGGAGAACTAAGAAAATTAAACCGGTCAATTAAAGAAAGTACGGTATACGAATGTTTAGAAGAAATAGATAATGCTACAAAAGAGCTTGAAAATATGGTGATAAATATAAGTGAACAAATAGAACTGAACAATTTATTAGAAAAAGCACAATATAATTTAGAATATGCACATGAAAAATTACAAAAAGTGATTATGAAACACATTTCAATGGTAGGAGGTAGCACTATAGGAATAATAGTAGGAGTTTTTATTTATAGAAAATATAATTATAAATTAGAAAAGCTGGAAAAAAAATTTAGACAAGTAGAGGAAGTATATAATTTAACATTTAAAGACGTTATAAACACTGTAGAAAAAGAAATAGATAAATTAGCTGAAAAAGAGATTAGTAAAGAAAATTGGAGTTTAGCTATTGAAAAAAACTATTTTGAAAAAGCTAAACAAGAAATAAAGCAACACATGGAAAATTGCTTAAAAAATAGAAAAACTCAAAAAGCAACGGGCAACTATGTCATAAATAGAGACTATGGTGAAGATGAAGTATTGGCGTTATTAGAGAGAGAATATGAAGAGCAGGAACAAAAATGGTTAAAGGCATTTAATGAAAAAATAGATATTAAAATGAAAAAAATAGCAAAAGAATGGGCTTATCATGCGCAAAAAGTTTCACCGTTTAAAAACAATTTAATAGTAAATAACAAAATTAATAGTTATAAACAAAATCCAACATATATAGAATGTATGGGTTCTATAGATAAGTTAAATGCAGAGAAATTTGCAATTAAGAAAAATAATATTCTTTACAAAGAGCCTATAAATCCTGATATTTTGGAGAATGCATTGAAGGAATGGAAAAAAGAGAATGCAATAAAAAAGAAGATGGGTAAGCTAGGAAATAAGAGTAGTAAGGAAATAAATAAAATAATAATTAGAGATGCAATGAGGACAATCAATGAGAGAGAAAATGAAAGTAACAGTGAAAATGAAAATGAAAATGAAAGTAACAGTGAAAATGAAATTGAAAATGAAAATGAAATTGAAATTGAAAATGAAATAAATGAAATAAATAAAACAAATGAAATAAATGAAATAAATGAAATAAATAAAATAAATAAAATGATAATAGAGCAAAATTGCAGCAAGAGTGGAAGTGGAAGTGGAAGTGTAAATGTAAATGAAAGTGAAAGTGAAAGTGAAATAATCAGGCGTTATATAGGCGAAACACCACAGCATTATAAAAGTGTAGATTTTATAGAGCCAAAGGCAATAGTAATGAAGAGAAATATCGGGGTTATGGCGGGGTCAGTTGTTATAACTGGAATTTGTATATTATTAATTGACCTAGTTATTAGTTATATAGAAGAGGTTGGAAGAGGTGAAAGACTAGATTTAGAAATTATACAAATAAAGAATTTATTATCAGAATTAACAACTATCATGAAAAAAGAGAGTGAAAGGTTTATAGAGTTAACTCAAAATTTAAAGGATGGTGTTATTTGGTTAGATAAAGAAAATATGATAATAATTGAAAAAAATATTAAATTACCTAAACTAATAAGGATGAAAGACATAAAGTTTATATAACAATATTATAAATAATTAATGTAGAGCTAAGTAGAGCTGTATGAAAAATGATGCACAAGTTATATATAACAGGATTAGTATATGAAAAATGTATAAATGTATAAATGTAAAAAATATAGTATATTATTTGAAAAAATAAATATATATTTTAATAGAGTATTGAAGAGCGGTTGCATATAAGTAAATATATAAATCAATTAGCAGTAAGAAAGGGGATAAAAAATGATATTTGACAACATTATATTTTATAAACAGAAAGAAATGGAAAAAAGAATAAAAGAATTAGAGAAAGAAATAGAAAGTTTGTTTGAAAATTATCGTGAAGCATGGAATGAATTGTGTGATGAAATTAATTCGGAAAATGAAATTCCGGCATTAAGAAAATCAATTAAGAGGAATTCAATTTATGAATGTTTGCAAGAAATGGATAATGCTACAAAAATATTAGAAGAAACGATAAATAATATAGGTAAACAAATAAAATTTGAAACGCTATTAAAAGATAATAACTATAATATTCAAAAATTACCAACAAACTTCCTGGCTCAGATTATAAAATATAATCCGATTGTATTAGGTTCAGGTATAGGAATTTTAGCAGCATTGTTATTATATAAAAAATTTAAATATACAGTAGTAGAAGGTGGCGGTATTAAAAATGAAATACAAAATGTATTTAATATGAATATAAGTGAACTTGTAGACGCGATTACGACTAAAATATCAAATACCCAAAATACAGGTGGCAATATTTATGTATGGACAGAAAAAGACGTAGAGAATGTAAATAAGATATTTATTAAAAAATATGCTGAAATATATAATGATATATTAGCAAAATTGGAAAATGAGACTAATAACATAGCTAAAGTTGTAGGAAACAAGATAACAACTATTAGGGGAGAAAGCATAGAAAAAGTGAAAAAGTTGATAGGTGATGAATGTGTTCATAATGCAGAAGAGCAGTATAATATAATACTGAATGAAATAGAACAAAAAAAAGAAAATTTGAAAATAATAAAAGGGAATTTAGATAAAGAGTTAGAGATGATAGGAGATAATAAGGAGAAACAATTAATAGAAGATATACGAAAGGCAATAAAGTATATTGAGGATAAAAATAAACAGAGTGGTAGCAAGAAATCTAGTGGTAGAAAGAAATCTAGTGGTGAAAAAAAGATTTATACGATAATAGAAGATGTAAAAGATGTAAAATATATGGAAAACCTTCTAGAAGATAATATATCAGAATATTCAGATATGGGATATAAGGAGACAGGGAGTGAAAAATATACTGCAAATCAAATAATTATCGATAATCAATTAAAGGACGATACTATCGGATTTATAAAGCAGGCAAATGAATTAAATCATGCAAGTGATATAAAAAATATTAGGACACATTATTTAAATTATGGCGCAGAAATAGGAATGAAAAAAGTTAAAAGTAATAATGAAATTAACACAATGAAGGAATTTAAAAGGTCAAAAACAATTACGTATAAGATAGAGAAGGAATTAAAAAAAATATTTCAAAGCCTTATAGAAGAAGGAAACTTAAAAATAAGAGAAGGGATAGATAATCATGTAGTTAATATAGAACTGAAGGAAAAAAAACTAGTATATGATACCAAAAGGAAAGAAATGATAATGAATAAAAATTATGAACAGTATAAAAAAGTGACTGATAAGTTAAGTAAAATGGAAGATGCAGGTGTGATTTTAGAAAAAGGCAAAAAAACAATGAAAAGCATAAATATGATTTTAGAAAAAGAAAAAAAAATAATAAAGAATGTTGATAATATTTATAGACAAGAGATAAAGATTGTTGTAGATGAAGGAAATAGAGTAGATATTATGAAGGAAGTAAACAATATTAAAAGATTAACTTTAGAAAAAGTTCAAGGATTAGAAAAGATAAATTTTATTGTTGAAAGAGAAGGTACATTTATTGAAAATTTCATGTTAGGTGTAGGTGCGTGTACTATGGCAGTAGCTATTACAATTTTGATAGATGGTATTTTAGGTTTTATAGAGCAGTTTGTGGTAAATAAAGAAATAACTAAAAAATTAAGCCAATTAAATAACTTAGTATTGAGATTGACAAATGTAATGAAAAAAGAAACGATTGATATAATCAAATTAATTCAAAATTTAAGAGACGGTACTATATGGTTGGATGAAAAAAATATGATATTAATTGAAAAAAATAAAACACCTAAAATAGTAACAGTAGAAAATATAGATAAATAAGTTATATTGAACTAAAGTAACAATTAAAGGATTTTTAAAAAAATAAATGTATACGTTAAAAATAGATAAGAAAGGGGAAACAATGAATGATATTTGACAAATTATTTTTTCCGGAAAATAAAATTAAAAAAAAGAGAATAAAAAAATTAGAAAAAGATATAATAAATCTTTTTGAAAATTACTATGAAGCATGGAATGGATTTTGTATAAAAATTAGCCCTAATGGTCAAATTCCAAAGTTAGTTAAATCAATTACAGATGAGCCAATAGAAGACTGTTTAGAAGAAATGGATAATGCTGCAAAAGTATTACAGGAAATAGTGAAAAATGCAGAAAAATACTTGAAATTAGAAAAACATTTAGCAGATCATGAATATAGTATTAAGAAAGTATCATCAGATATTTTTAAAACAGTTATTCAATATACTTCGATATCATTAGGCGTTGTCGGTGGAGTCGCAATAGGAATATTGATATATAGAAAATTTAAAGATGAAATTGAATCTAAAATAACTATATGGAATGAAGTTGAGGATGTATTAGATAAGAATATGAGTCCAGTTTTTGAAAAAATAGATGAAGATATTACGATGATAGTAGAAGATGATTATAGTGGTAATGTAAGTAGCGATATTAAAGATTTGATACAGAATAAACTAATAAATAGAGAAACTGTTCTATTTAGAAAAATAAAAGAAAAAATGTTACATGATCTCGTAGAGATAGAAAAGCGTGTTAAAGGTAATATTAATATTAGAGGATATACGCCATCAGAAATAAGACGAGAACTACAGGGATTTCAAACAATGTATGTTAAAAAATTGCTGCAAAAGTTTCAAGAAAAAGTAGCAAACAAAGAAAATGAAATTAGAGAAAAAATGAAAAACTTTGAACTGGACATTACAAAAATAGAAAATGTAGATGATAAAAAAAAAATACAAGAAATACAAGAAAAGGTGAAAAAAAGAAATAAGAGTGTATCTTTTAATCCTAACAATATTCTAGAAGAACAAAATGATATAAATAAAATTATAAATGAAGAACTTAAAAATGTAAAAGTTAATATCGGAGATATAAAGGCGGGGATAGATGGGGAACTGATAAGAGATGTTAATAGTTATCAATATCAAAACAATGTAAATAAGATAACTAGGTTAAGAGAAATTAGCATGGAAAGTTCAGCTATATTTGATAATAGTTTTAGTATGTTTAGAAAGAATGATGGTGATAATTGGCAAGGAGTAAATATAGAAGAAAAAGTAAGAGAAATGGAAGACGAATTAATAAAAGAAGAATTAATGAAAGAAACGGGTGAAGAAATAGTAGTAGATATTGAAAAAATACATGTTAGATTGAAGGCAAATGGAACGTATTTTCAAAATAGCATGGTGGGTGTAGGAGCGATTTTGATGGCAACAATAGTGATGCTTCTGATAGATGCTTTGATAAGTTATGTAGAAGAATTTATAGATAATAATAAAATTAATGAAAGATTACTTCAAATAGATCTTGTGTTATTGGAATTAACAAAAGTAATGCAAAAAGAAACTAAAGATATAATAAAATTAACGCAAGATTTAGAAGATGGCATTATTATGTTGGATAAAAATAATATGTTATTAATAGATAAAGATTTAAAAATTAAAATGTTGAAAATTAATAATAGTGATACTAATAATTAAATATGTAATAAAGGAGGAGAGGTAAAATGATATTAGATGGAATTTTATGTCCACAAGACAAAAATAAAGAAAAACAACTACGAATATTAGAAAAAGAAATAACAAATCTTTTTGAAAATTATAAAGTAGCATGGAACAACTTTTGTGAAAAAATTAGCCCTAAAGGTGAAATTCCTAAGTTGGAGAAATCAATTTTAAATGATTCAGTTGAAGATTGTTTGGAAGAAATAGATGATGCCACAAAAATACTTGAAGAAATAGTAAGTAATGTGGGGAAAGAAATACAAATAGAAAAATTAATGCAAAATAGAAATTATAGAATAGATGAGTTACTAGATAAGCTAACTATAGATATTTTTAAATATAGTGGAGCAGGAGTGTCTGTGGTACTTGGAATATTGGCAGGGGTATTATTTTATAGAAAATTTAAATATGAAATAATTATTAACGCAGATATAAACAATATAATAAAGACTGTATTTGAGGACAATGTATACAACATAGTAAATGAAATCATATCAAAAATATTAATAATTGAGAAGGCAACTGAAAACAAATGGGAAAATCATATGAAAAAAATAGTTGAGGTAAATGATGCTTTATATGAACAAGGGGTGAATATACACAAAAATATTATTCAAAAATTCGAAAATGATAAAAATTTGCTATATAGAGGTAAAGAAAATCAACTAATAATTGATAATATAGAGAAAATAGTTAATGAGGAGCTTAAAAAGATATTTGATGAAAAAAGTGAAGTAATTAGAAATTACTGTAACATTGCGAAAGAGACAGCAAAAAATAAGAACAATATTTATATAGTACAACGAAATGCATTATTAAAGAAAAAGGAAGATAGGGTATTAAGAGTGATAGACAGAATAGAGGATTGTATACAGAAGAAAAACACATATGATCAAAATGTTATAAAAGAAGAATCGATAGAAAATAGTGAGTATTTTAATTTTGATAATGATAGTTTGCAAGATATGCCAAAGCCAAAGCGTAAAAAGAATAATAAAAACCTTCTAGAAAATTTAAATGAGTCAAATAGTATAGAAGATGTTGAAATGAGAGAGAGTATTCGAGAAATAGAGAGGAGTAGAAGAAAAAGTGTAACACAATTAGAATCAGAAAAAATAAACATATTTAAAAATAACGAAGGTTATAATGTAAATTCTTATTTTAATAAGCTATTTAAAGATGGGAATGTTTCGGCAACTAAAGTTGTAGAAAAAGATGGCATATACTATGCGATTGGTATATGTAATAAGCTAAAGTATATATATGATGTTAATAACAAAGAAATTATAAGCGGAAAGAATAATGACTATAAGGCGTACAAAGAAAATATTAAAGCTGAAAATGAGATAAATAAAATAATAAATACATGGGATGAATTAACTAAAAAAAAGAAAATAATGATAGATAACTATATAAACAAGCCGAAAGTATTAGATGTATCAGAACGTCTAGAAGTGGGAACATTTTATAGGCAACACAATATACAATTTAGTGTAAATAGTTCGGCAGATAGTAATATGGGTCAAACTATAACTGAAATAGTAGACATGAAAAAAATAGATAAAAGAGCAGCAGAAGCAGTATTAGGATTTGAAAGATTAAAATTTATAGAAGAAAGCCAAAAAATAAGATGGAAAAACATAAAGGTGGGATTTTGCGGAATTGGTATAGCAATAGTACTTACACTTTTTATAGATAGTATTATAACGCTTATAGAAAATGCGGTAATAGGGAGCAAAATAAATAAAAAATTACAGCAAATGGGTTATATTTTAGTGGAATTAAAAAACATAATGCAAAAAGAAACTGCAGATATAATTAAATTAACTCAAGAGATAGAAGATGGTGTTATTTGGTTAGATGAGAATAATATATTAGTAAGAAGTGAGTCAAAAATGAAAATAGTTAAGATAGAGAATTAAAGAATATTTTTAGTAATTATCACTTAGTGTGAAATAGGTTTATTGAAGAACTAGAAATAGAATATGAAATTTTATATGATAAGTTTGCAAAAAAAATAGAATGAATATTTATAAAAAAAAAGAGTGAAAATTTACTCTTTTTTTTTTATTTATTTATGAAAAAATATGCACCAATATAAACCTAGTTGAATACTATATAGATATACTATTAAATGTAAAATAAAAAGGAGAATATATCATGATAAGACTGTTAAAAAAAAATGTAATTAAAAATAGTGTAAGTAAAAGTAATTTAATTGTAAGTATTTTAGAGGAAAATGTATATTATTTAAAAAACACAGAAATAGATAATGAAATAAGAAAAATGGATAAAAGAATATTAAACATTGTGGAAAACTATCAAATAATATGGAATAAATTATGTAAGCAAGCAATGCTTAATGGAGAACTTCCAAAATTAAAAAAAATAATTAATGTAGATGGTATTTATGAATGTTTGAAAGAAATAGAAAATGTAAAAAATTTATTTTATAGTAAAGTAAATAATAAAATGAAAGAATTAAAATTAGAAAAGTTAGTAAGTGAAAATGAGGACGGTTTTAAAAAAGCATGTGAAAAATTGTCAAATACAATAATGCAAGATGTATCTATTGCAGAAAATTTTCGATTAGCTATAATATTAGGGATTTTCGTATATAAAAAACATGTTAGTTTAAGTAAAAATCAAGACAATAAAATGAACGAAAATAACAATCAAAATGATATGAGTACTAGTCCTACAAAAGAAATAAATTATTATAGAGGAATGTTAAAAGGCTTAAATATTATTAAAGAAAAAGATAAAGTGAGTGAATGTATGGGGAATATACTAGAAATATTACAAAACACAGTTCAAGAAGAAGCTATTGAACTTGCTAAAACAAGTCAAATGATTAGAGAAAATATTATTTGGTTAGATAAAGATAATGTATTTCAAGTAAAAGAGGAAGAAAATATGATTTATGTGATAACTTATAAAAACAAATAAATTAATAAGTATATTAGAATATTTGTTTTTATAAATAACAATAGATTTCCTTTAAAAGGAAATCTATTATATAGAGAGGAGAGAGTAGTATGATATTTAATAAAATTTTTTTCCCAGCAAATCAAAAAAAAGAGAATCAAATAAAAGAGTTAGAGAATCAAATAGAAATGTTATTCGAAAATTATTATATAGCATGGAATAATTTATCCGAAGAAATAGCCCCTAATGATAAAAGTATAAAATTAATTAAATCAATTAAAAAAACTACAATGGAAGAATGTATTCAAGAGATGGATTATGCAGTAAATACACTTCAAAGTAAAATAAATAATATAGGTGAAAAAATAGAATTGGAAAAGTTATTAGAAAAAAACAACTACAAATTTAAAATATTAACGTCGGAGATAATTGCGAGTATTATTGATAAAAGTTCAATTGGAATAGGTGGAATAATAGGGTTAGGGGCAGCATATTTAGTTTATAAAAAAGTCATTCATGTAGTAAAAATAATTGAAGGTACACAAGAACAAATAAAAAATATATTTAATAAAGAGATAGAAGGAGTGATTCTTGAATGTAATTATAAAACGACAGGAGCAGTTATGTATGAAGGAATGACAATGTCAAAATTAGAGGATATTAATATGAATAAGGTTGCAAAAATATTTATGAATTTAAAGAATAAAATTAATGATATAGAAATGAGTTTATCAAAAACAAGTTTAAAAAAAATATTGAATAAAGAAGCTGAAAATGCAGTAATAAATATGAAAAATAAGATAGTTGAAGAATGTAAGAAAAGAGATATGAAGATAGAAGAAATAATTGCAAAAGAAAGATATAAATTAGGAGAAGAAAAATTTTATGTGGATATTAATAAACATAATGAAGTAATAGAAATGATTAAACAAAAAAATACTACAGGGAAAAAAGTAACGAAGATTTTTAAATTTGACATAATAGATGAGGTGAAAGACAATAAGATAATCTTTGCCGAGCTTGATGAACAATCTACTGCTGTAATGCTAGGGGAAACAATAGGCTGCAAAAAAAGTGAACGCTATGTATGCAGTGAAGATATGGAATGGATAGCAATAGAGAGTGAACAAGTGAACTTTGAAAATACGATAGACTATCTTAAGTTTCAAAAACAACATTTGATGGGTGGTAATCCACAAAATTTGATGAACAAACAATTAAATAAGCTAAACCTAGAAAAGGAATTTAATGTAGTGATAGAGGATAATAGTTATAACCAAGAAATGGTAGATGTTGAATTAAAAACGACAAGAGAAGAATTTGAAAAACTGAAATTGGTAGAAAAAGGAGAATCTAATATTGGAAGGCAAGTTGGGTCGGTGGTATGTGGAGTATTAACTATGATGATGATTATACTGATAGTAGATGCCATTATAAGTTGTGTAGAGGGATTTATAATGAGTAAACAACTAAATAGAAAAATTAACCAATTGAATGATTTAGTTGTGAAATTAAATAGTGTAATGAAAAAAGAAACGATGGATATAATAAAATTAACTCAAAACATTAAAGATGGTAATATTTGGATAGATGAAGAAACTATGTTAATAAAAGGTAGTTATAGGGAACCGATAAAAGTAATAAAAATACATGATATAGATTAATGAATATATTTGAGGAATTGGCTTAAATAATAAAAAAGTATTATTAATGTAATGTAAAAAAAAGGAGTTTAGAAGTGATATTTGATGAATATTTTTTTCCGGAAAACAAAAAAAAGAAAAGGAAATAAAGCAGATAGAAAAAGTAAATAGCAAAGTCGAAAGTATAATAAGTGAAATGAAAGAAATTAATAAAATAAATGAAATAGACAACGTATTAAAAAGAAATATACAATATGAGCTCCATAAAAATAATAACTGGATTAATAAAAGAATTGAGATGGGGCGAAAAAATGTTCATATAGAAGTTGACAAAGGGAATGTTATAGTAAATCTTGAATTGAAAAATATAGAGGACGAAGAGGAAATTATATACAATAATCATATTTTTTTATTAAAAACATATGATTATTGTCGTGTATATATTAAAATTATGTATAAGTAAAAAATAAAGGAGAAAAACAAAATGATAAAATATATAGCTCAAAATGCAAGGCAAGCATCAATAAAGTTTAGCAATATACCTAGTGATATTAAAAATAAAGCATTGAAATGCATAGAAGATGAATTAGAAAAACAAAAAGATAAAATTATTAAAGCTAATGAAATGGATTTAAAACGTTCGGAAAGCGAAAAGTTAGATGTACCACTTTTAAAAAGGCTAAAATGTGATGATGTTAAAATTAATGAAATGCGGGAAGGAATAATAAATTTAATAAAGTTAGATAATCCAGTAGGTAAAGTGCAACTGCAGACAGAGTTAGATGATGGTCTTATACTTACACGAATAGCGGTGCCAATAGGTGTTATTGGTGTTATTTTTGAATCAAGACCAGATGCGTTAGTACAAATTGCATCACTCTGTTTGAAAAGTGGCAATGCAGTTATTTTAAAAGGTGGAAGTGAAGCAAAAGAAACAAATAGAGTGTTGTTTGAAATTATAAAGGAAGCAAGTGAAAAAGTTGGTATGCCACAAGGATGGATTTCACTAATAGAATCAAGAGATGAAGTTCGGGAAATGCTAAAGATGAATAAAGAAATTGATTTATTAATTCCAAGAGGGTCTAATCAGTTTGTAAGTTATATTATGAAAAACTCTGATATTCCAGTTATGGGACATGCCGATGGGATATGTCATAGTTATGTTGACCAAAGTGCAGATATTTTCCTAGCAGTGAACGTAGTGACAGATTCAAAAACACAAAATGTAGCGGTATGTAATGCACTAGAGACTTTATTGGTACACAAAAAAATTGCAGAAACATTTTTACCACTTATAAAACAAAGTTTGGACAAAAAAGGTGTAGTTATAAAAGGTTGTGAGTATACAAATACAATTATAGACTGTGATAAGGCAAATGATGAAGATTGGGGAACGGAGTATTTAGATAATATTATATCTATAAAAGTAGTTAATGATTTAGAAGAGGCTATTAATCATATTAATACTTTTGGGTCAGGGCATACAGAATCTATCATAGCAACAAATAAAGAGAGTATAGAGAAATTTATGAATGAAGTTGATTCGGGAAATGTAATGTGTAATGTTTCAACTCGATTTAGTGATGGATTTAGGTATGGATTTGGTGCAGAAGTTGGTGTGAGTACATCTAAAATTCATGCAAGAGGTCCAGTAGGCTTAGAAGGTTTGCTTAGTTATAAGTATAAATTAATAGGAAATGGTCATATTGTAGATGATTATAATAGTGGGAAAAAGCAGTTTACACATAAAAAAATAATTGAATAATTGAAATTTAAAAACAGCTATTTGAAAGTATTCAATAGCTGTTTTTTTTTATTTTTATAGTAGCTGAATGTAATAATGAAAAAATGATAATAATTAACATATAAGTAAATAAGTTTGAAAATTAAAATCGTAAATTGGAAAATTTTATGATATAATAAGTAAAGATAAAGAGGGGTGCTTTTTAAAACGTGAAAAAATATAATATTAACTCATATTATAGCTATAACGATTATAAAAAAAAGAAAACAAGGTTTAAATGGATTGTTATCATTTTTACAATTTTTATTTTGGTTAGTTTAGCTATAATAATAAAAAAACAAATAGAGTTACCAAAAGAATTAAGATTGGTGTACAATTCACTAGATGGTGAAGTAGTTAAAAATCCAACACCACTTTATTTTCAACAAGAAAATATTATGTATGAATTATTTCAAACACCAGATAAAGTTAAAGCAGTCTATTTACCAGCAGGGTATATGTCAAAATTAGATAATATTATAGAAGTTGCAAATACAACTGAAGTGAATGCAGTAGTAATAGATATAAAAGATGATAATGGCTATTTAACATTTTCAACAGATAACGAAAAACTTCAGAATATGCAAAAAAAACAACCTCCAATAAAAGATATACAAGAGGTTATGAATAAATTATATGAAAATAATATTTATCCGATTGCCAGAATTGTAACATTTAAAGACTCAGTGGTAGATAAAATGTATCCTGAGAGAATGGTAAAAAGAAAAGATGGTACGGTATATAGTACGTCAAAAGGCGAAAAATGGTTAGACCCATATGATAAAAATAACTGGGATTATATTTTGGATGTTTGCCAAGAAGCTATTAATCTGGGATTTAAAGAAATTCAGTTTGACTATATACGGTTTCATGAATCTATGAGTTTGGAAATATGTGATTTTCCAGAAGATAAAACAAAAATAGAAATTATTACAGAATTTGTAGACTATGTGTACGATAAGTTACATGCACAAGGTGTAGTTGTATCAGCAGATGTTTTTGGTACAATTATTACGAGTAAAGTAGATGCAGAAATTGTAGGACAAGACTATAAAGAATTATTGAAAAGGCTAGACTATATTTGCCCAATGATTTATCCATCGCACTATGGACCGGGGTCTTTTGGGATAGAATACCCAGACTTAGACCCATACAGTTTGATTTTGATAGCTATGCAATATTCTAATAATATTATGAAAGAAATTCCTAGAGCGGAAAGACGTGCACAAGTAAGGCCATGGTTACAAGATTTCACTGCATCGTGGGTCAAACCACATCAAGTATATGGCGACCAGCAACTTAGAGAACAAATTAATGCATGTTATGATGCATTGACAGATGAGTGGATTTTGTGGAACGCGGCAGCGCAATATAGTGTAGGTGGTCTTGAAAAGGAATAAAGGGGGAAGGGCATGATTAATAAAGAAAAGATTATTGTTATGTCAAAGTTGGCAGTTTTAGAAAAAAATCATATAGAAAAAGATTTTAAGGCAACGACATATTATCTTAAAGATTATATATATATTAATAATATTATAACTAGAATTAGTATACTTTGTATTGTAGGAGGTATACTTTCTATTTATATTTTCACAAAATTGGAAACAGATATAGTTATCCCAACAACATGGATGGAATTGTTTTTGTATTACATAATTCCATACGGTAGCATCTTAGCGTTATCACTATTTGTTTTTAGTCTTATTTCAAAGTCTGTTTATAGACAAAAGTATAAAACAATTATAAAGCGTGTAGATGATTATCAAAAATTATACGAAACTCTAGAGACAATAGATGATAGCGACAATAAGGATAGAGTGGAGACAACTTATGAGAAATGAAAAAATTTTAGTTTTACGAGAAAAAATATTAAAGATATATAAACATTATGAAAAATGGATTATAGCAATAGTAAAATATATAGGTGCTGTATCTATATTAGCAATGATTACAAATAAAATTGGTTACTTTGAACCACTAGGAAGAAATTATGTAATATTAGCATTAGGTGCTATGTGCATTATGATGCCAAGCCAGAGAATCGTTATGCTTATGATGGGGATTATAACTGTTCATTTAGCAACTTTTAATATTATAATTGGCACAATTAGTTTTATAGCAATGTTAGTTGTTTATTTTACATATGTAAGATTTTATCCAAAAGAAAGTATTTTAATAATTATTACAATGATTGCGATGTTAATTAAATGCGAATATGTCGTTATTATGCTAATAGCACTATTTTGGCGATATAGTAGCATTGGGGCAATATCAATAGGTGTAATTGGTACATATAGTTATGCAACTATTGCTTTATTACAAACAGGAAAAATATTAACTGATAGTATAGTAAATGATGCGGAAAAAATAAGAGAATTAATTATGCAGACGATGTTATTAAATGCAGATATGCTTGGAACATTAGTTGTTTTTATTGTAGTGTTTTCATCAATCTATTTTATTAGATATCAAGCAATTGATTATGCTCCGTATATAGCTATTGCAGTAGGGGCAACAATGAACTTATTAGGTTTTGGTATGGCTATGTTATTTATAGATGTAAAAGTAAATTTAACAGTTTTAATTTGTATGACTGTTATAAGTGCTCTAGTATCAGCATTTGTTCAGTTTTTTGCAATTCCAATGAATTATGCAAGAACAGAAAATGTACAATTTGAAGATGAACATAACTATTATTATGTCAAAGTTGTGCCTAAACTAAGCGTTAGAATAGAAAGTGAATCGGTTGAACAAGTGTATAATCAAAATATTGTAGAGGAAGAGATGTTTTAATTCATCTCTTTTTTTTTTTTTTTTTTAGGGTATTTATTATTTATTCAATCATGATATAATTAATACATATAATAAAGAGAATAAAATAAATTAACTAAATAAAGGTAAAGGGGCTAGTATTTTGGGAGTTATCGAAGAAACACTTGGAAAAATATCTTTTTTAAGCATGCCGAACATTGGTATACGTGATATTGTAGATATATTAGTTGTAGCTTTTTTGATTTATAAAGTATTAATTTGGATTAAAGATTCAAGAACGTGGGCACTGCTAAAAGGTGTTTTGATAGTAATTATTAGTGCAGTACTTGCATATGTTTTCCAATTGCATACGATATGGTGGATTATTGAAAATGCAATTACGCTAGGTATGATTGCGGTACTTGTATTGTTTCAACCAGAGTTAAGACGTGCGCTTGAACAAATAGGAAGAGGGACATTTTGGGGTTCGTTAATAAATAGTGAAGAAACTCCAGATGCGGGAATTAATAACGAAACAGTAGATGCAATTGTAAAAGCAACAATTAAAATGTCAAAAGTAAAAACAGGTGCATTAATTGTTATAGAGCGTGAAAATAAACTTGGAGATGTGGAACGTACAGGTATTCCAATAGATGCAACGGTTAGTAGCCAATTACTTATAAATATTTTCGAGAAAAATACACCACTACATGATGGAGCGGTTATTATTAGTAATGACCGTATTATGGCTGCAACTTGCTTTTTACCATTAAGTGATAATATGGAAATAAGTAAAGATTTAGGAACTAGACATCGTGCGGCGATTGGCGTATCTGAAGCTAGTGATTGTATGGTTATTGTAGTTTCGGAAGAAACAGGTGCAATTTCGTATGTGCATAATGGGAAGATAAGACGAGAATTAGATGCAGATTCGTTGAATGCAATATTATCGCGTATAAAGGTAAAAAAACGACAAAGAAAAATAGTGTTGTGGAAAGGAAAACTAAAAAATGAATAAGTTTTTTTCAAATAATCTTCCATGGAAATTAGCTTCTTTATTTTTTGCAGCTATGTTATGGATTTTTGTTATAAATACACAAAATCCAATATTACCAAAAGACATTAAAGGAAAGAGCATTAATATTCGTGGAATAAACGAACTTGAAGATAAAGGATATGTGCTACAGAATGAAGCAGAATTGCGAGCATTACAACCTAAAATTACAGTAAGAGGACAACGCCTAGAGATGGAAAAACTTATAAATGAAGGAAAGGGACTAGATATACGTCTTGATTTATCAGAAGCAGTAGGTGCTCTTACAACGGATGATTCAGACTCTATAGAAAAGCAAATTAAAATAACTGTAGTTCATAATTTAGAGGGAATTAAAGTTGAAGGAATTAAACCAGATACGGTAAGTGTTATTTTTGAAAAAGAAAAAAAAATCATAAAAGATATTGAAACGAACATAATAGGTGAAACTAACAATGAGTATATGATGTTAGAACCAGTTTTAAGCCCTGGAAATGTAGAGATAAGCGGTCCGAAAAGTTTTATTGACCAAGTAGATAGTGCTATTGTAGATATTAATATTGATGATTTTTCAGAAGATATTTTAAGCTATACGGTGCCAGTTAGACTTGTAAACAAAGATGGGGAAGATGTCAAAGGTGTGAAGCTATTTCCTGAACATATAGAAGTGACGTTACCTATAGGTAAAAAGAAAAAAATTGAAATTAAAGAACAGTTTAAAGGAAATCTTCCATCAGGATATATTCGAACAAATGTGTTAGTGATGCCAAATGAAGTAACTGTTGTAGGTGACCCAAGTGTAGTAGATAAATTAAACGAAGTACAACTAGAACCTATTTCGTTAGATAATATGATTCAAAGCACAACGTTTAATGCTAACTTAATTTTACCAGATAATGTTACGCTAATTGATAAAATTGGGGGAAAAGCAGTTGTAACAATAGAAATTCAAAAAGAAAGTTTGTATGAATATGAATTAAATACAAAAGATTTGATAGTTGATATAGTAGGATTGCCAGAAGATGAGGTAATTCATATAGTAGATAAAGCGTTAACTATTAAATTAAGTGGAACTGCTGAAAATATACTTGCAATTACAGGTAAAAATTTAAATGCAACTATTGATTTTACAACTGTTAATCTGACAAAGGTTAATAATAGTAGCGAAGGAATATGTAATGTACCGGTTAAATTTGATATTCCAAACAATTTGAAAATCATTGATGCACCAAATACACTAGAAGTTAAAATAGAGGAAAAAGAACCTGTATTTAATGAAGATAATGATTCAGAAGTTGACGTAGAAGCTGATGTGAAAAATGAGGATGAGCTTTTGGATACTAACGAGGAATAATATATAAAGTTACTACAAAATTAACTTATTTAGTTAATCTGTAGTAACTTATTTTTTTGGAAATAGGATGATTCATGTATGAAATGGTTGTAAATTAAGTAAAATAATATTATATTATAACGTGAGGTTATAATTAAACAAATATAAATATAAAAATGAAACTATATTTACAAATAAAATATACTTATATACAGGAGATTAATAATGGGAAAATTATTTGGGACAGATGGTGTTAGAGGTATTGCGAATAGTGAATTAACAGGACAATTAGCATTTCATTTAGGGCAAGCAGGTGCTTATGTTTTGACAAAAGAAACAAAAAGACAACCTAAAATTATAGTGGCAAGAGATACACGAATATCTGGAAGTATGTTAGAGTCAGCATTAGTTGCCGGAATTTGTTCAGTTGGTGCAAAGGCAATTTGTATAGGTGTAGTACCAACGCCTACAGTTCCATTTTTAACAAGGGAATTACATGCGGATGCGGGAGTTATGATTTCAGCATCACATAATCCATTAGAGTTTAATGGAATTAAATTTTTTAATAAAGAAGGATATAAATTAAGAGATGAATTAGAAGAAGAAATAGAAAATATTATAGTATCACGTGTAGATAGTATTCCATTGCCAACAGGAGAAAATGTGGGAACATGGACACAAGAATATAATCTTGTTGAGCAATATATTGATTTTGTTTGTAATACTATTCCTGGTGATTTAAAAGGTATAAAAGTATTAGTTGACTGTGCAAATGGTGCAGCATCAGAAATAGCACCAATTGTTTTACAAAGATTAGGTGCAGAATTTGAAATTATTCATAATAAACCAAATGGGACAAATATTAATAAATTATGTGGCTCAACGCATATGGATGATTTATGTAGACAAGTAGTTGGTCGTAGTATGGAAGTCGGTATTGCTTTTGATGGTGATGCAGATAGATGTTTAGCTGTAGATGAAAATGGAGAAGTTGTAGATGGGGATCAAATTTTGAGTGTAGTTGGTCTGGATATGAAAAATGACAAACGCTTAATAGATGATACTATTGTAGCAACTGTAATGAGTAATCTTGGATTAAATGTTATGGCAAAAGAAGAAAATATTAATCTAATGCATACAAGAGTAGGCGATAGATATGTATTAGAAGAAATGCTTAAGTGTGGATATAATCTTGGAGGAGAGCAGTCTGGACATGTTATTTTCTTAGATTATAATACGACAGGTGATGGTCTTATAACAGCTATTCAATTGTTATATGTTATGAAAAAAACAGGAAAAACTCTAAGTGAACTAAAATCAAGAATGAGTATATTCCCACAAGTTTTAGTTAATGCACATGTTAAAAATGAAAATAAACATGCATATTTAGAAGATTTAGAAATTCAAAAAGCTATAGATGCACTAGAGAATAAGTTTAAAGGTGAAGGACGTATTCTAATAAGACCTTCAGGTACAGAACCATTAGTAAGAGTAATGATTGAAGGTAAAGATAAATCTGTTATGCAATTAGAAGCGGAAAAATTAGTAGAATTATTAGAAAAAAGATTAAATTAGAAAAAAGATTGAAAAATTGCTTTTTAAATATTTGCAATTGTATAAAAAAAGAAAAAAGACTTGAAAAATTCGAGTCTTTTTTCTTTTTTGCTATTTTAAATTTGTAATAAAAATGGTAAAATTATATTAATGATAATTTAAAATGGTGAGGCTATGAAAAAAAGATATTATATTATATTAATCGTTCTATTAATAGGAAGTATATGGGGAAGTCAAAAGTATTTTAATAAATTTCAAAAAACAACAGAACTTGCAAACTTAGATTTAATTGAAGATGATTATTATAAAAAATACGAAGAAAAAAGTTTTGAATTTATTAAAAAAAACTACATGAATGAAGATGGATTATTAAAAACAAGTAAAACGAGCGATATGGTTTTACTAAGTGAGCAAATTTTGTATTTGACATATTTGCTTCAAAAAGATAATGAAGAAGATTTTGTGAAAATATTTAATTATATAATAGATAATATGATGACAGATTCAGGTAAACTAAGTATAGGAAAACAAGAAAATGGTATTAAAAAATATTCAATAAATGATCAAATGGAATTTTGTAAATTGTTAATTAGAGCTTATCAACAATGGGAAAATGAAGAGTATATAAACCTTTTTAGGGTAATTGAAGAAAAGTTGTATGAAGAGTATATAAAAGAAAAAAAATTCTTCTCATACTATAATGCAGGTTCATCAGAAATTATTGATATGCGAATACCTTTATATTTTCTAGACTTAGATACAATAGCTGTGCTAGGTAACTATAGAAAAGAATGGAAGAATATATATAATCAAATAAAACAAATGATTGAAAATGCATATATTAGCGATGTTTTTCCGTTTTATAATGAATATTATGATTATGCAGAAGAAGAATACAATAAGTATTACAAAGGTAATATGATGCAAAGTGTGCATATCATTTGGGATTTGGCGCAAGTTGAATTGCATAGAGAAGAATCAATTGACTGGTTAAAAGAAAATTTGAAAAAAGGTCCTTTATATGAAGAGTATAATAAATTAACAGGTTTGCCAACTGTTAGGGTAGAAAACCCTGGGATTTATGGAATTGTTGCTCAAATAGGCAAAAGTATCGGTGATGTTGAATTGTATACGTTAGCAGTTGAAAAAATGTTAAGATTACAAATGAAAGAGCCTACAGATGAAAATAAAGGTGCGTTTATATCAACATTTAGAACTGGATTTAGTGAAGAAATTATATTATATGATAATTTGAATGCATTATTAGCATTTTAAGAGTAGATAAATAGTTATCTAAAAAAATCATATTAAAATGAAATAATAATATGTAGGATAAAACTAGTATTAGATGAAATATACGTATTACTTTATAAAAAGAAAGCGATAGGGGGGCTATCGCTTAAAAAAAATACTTAGGGTTTTGATTTGATAGAATCAATGTTGGAGTTTGTGAGATATTGTATTATGGGGAGGAATAACAATAATCTCATTAATAGTATTGACAAAATGATAAAATCTATACATATAAACATTAAAATATGTATAGATTTTTTTGTAAATAAAAAAAATACAATAACATAAATATTAAAGTTAAATAAAATCATATACGTATATGCTGAATAAAGATGTATACTCATATAAAAGATGTATACTTATATAAAAGATGTATACTTATATAAAAGATGTATACTTATATAAAAGATATATACTTATATAAAAAATGTATACTCATATAAAAAAGATACTAGAAATGTATCTGCAAAAATAGATTAAACTAAAAATTACGTAAAGTATAAAAAATATAAATTTAAAAGGAGAGTCTACTGGCAAACTGCAAACGATATAAAGAATTTTAAAATTAGTAAAGAGTATCATTGATTATATATTCGTTTATAGTTTAAGTAGCACATAATGTAGTGAATAAATATACTAAATATGATGAAATTAAAAAAAATTTAAAAGAGCACGATGGAAAAGTAGAGCCGTATAAAGAGATTAATTATGGAATTCAATTTGAAGTTAGTGCATTAGGCTATACTTCGAAAGTGAGAATTTATGAAAGTAAAAAAAAGGGAATAACAGTTGATTTATCACAGGTAAAATATGAGGCATTAAGAGAACTTATCCTTAATATAAATAGTAATATAAATAGTAATGAAAAAAGTATAGATAATAGTGAAAAAAATACAAGTAGTAAAGAAAAAAGTATAGGTCTGCTTAGTGATCAATTTAAAGAGGCTCTAATTGGCGTGGATGAATCAGGCAAAGGGGATTATTTTGGACCGTTAGTAATAGGTGCAGTGTACGCTGATGAAGAAATGAAACGAAAATTAATAAATATGGGTGTTGCAGATAGTAAAAAATTAAATGATTCGCAAATTCATAAAATCGCCGAACAAATAAAATCAATATGTGAGTATGAAGTTATCGTTGTTCATAATGAGGCATATAATAGGCTTTATGAAAAAATTAAAAATTTAAATCATTTATTAGCTAAAGGGCATGCGAAAATTATAGAGACACTAGCAAAACGAACAAAATGTAAATTAGCATTATCTGATCAGTTTGGAAATGAATCGCTTATTCATGCAGCATTAAAACCATATCAACTTGATATTAAGTTAGAGCAAAGACCAAAAGCGGAATCTAATATAGTGGTTGCAGCAGCAAGTATATTAGCACGTGATGCATTTGTAGTCGAAATGGAGAAACTATCAGAGAAGTACGATATAGAGTTACCAAAAGGTGCTGGTAGTATTACGAAAACAAGAGCAAAAAAGATTGTTAGTAAGTATGGAAAAGAAGAATTATTTAAGGTAGTTAAACTACATTTTAAAACAACGAACGAGTTATGATATCAAGGGTAGGGGGGTTAGATAATATTACCTATATACTTATTGGGTATAGAGTGTATATAATAGGACTAACAACATTTACAGAAGATGGCATCAATAAATAAATAAATAAATAAATAAATAAATAAATAAATAAATAAATAAATAAATAAATAAATAAATAAATAAATAAATAAATAAATAAATAATATATATATTAAAAAAATAATATGTATAATTAGAAAATATAGATATAAAGAATATAGATATGATTATAAAATCAAAAAGTTAGTTTAAACTATGGATAAAATGGTAGGAGGTATAAGTATATGAAGGAATCAAATACTATCGAAACACATAAAAATAATGAAATTTGTTGTAATAAATGTGGTGACAAGGTTGAGATATTTCCAAATAATAGACATGCAGACTATCTAAAAATTAAAAAACAGTGGGGGTATTTTTCTAACAAAGATTTGACAACGCATTCTTTTGTTATATGTGAACATTGTTATGACAAATTGATTGAATCATTTGTTATACCAGTAAATGAAAAACCTGTTATAGAAATATTTGACCCATGTTGATTTGAAAAAGAACTTTCTCTTAATTGAAGAAAGTTCTTTTTTTTTGCATAAAATGCGGCAAGCGTTGTAACAATTGTGATAAAAGGCTATAATATACATAGAAAAAGAAAGGATGTAAAAAAAATGCTAGATATTTGTTTACTTGGAACGGGTGGTATGATGCCACTACCAGAAAGGTATTTGACAGCATTGCTACTCAGATACAATGGAAAAAAATTATTAATTGACTGTGGAGAAGGTACACAAGTTACAATGAAAATATTAGGTTGGGGTTACAAATCAGTAGATGTTATTTGTTTTACACATTATCATGGAGACCATGTAACAGGGTTGCCAGGACTATTGTTAACAATAGGTAACTCAGGTCGTACAGAACCTCTGACTATTATAGGACCACCAGGACTTAAAAGGGTAGTAGATGGATTGATGGTAGTTTGCCGAGACGTAGCGTTTCCGATTAAACTTATTGAACTTCCATTTGAAGCGGCTACAATTTCTTGTGGAGAATTTGAAATTTCAGTTTTGCCAGTACCACATAAAGTGCATTGTTTTGCATATAGTATTGAAAATAAAAGGACACCAAAGTTTATTGTTGAACGAGCAATGGAAAATAAAGTTCCACAAAAATATTGGAAAAGATTACAATTAGGAGAAACGGTAGAAGATGGTGATGTTGTATACACACCAGATTTAGTGTTGGGTGATAAGAGAAAAGGTATAAAAGTTTCGTATTGCACAGATTGTAGACCAATAGATGATTTAGTTCCTTTTATAGAAGAAGCGGATTTGTTTGTTTGTGAAGGAATGTATACTGACGATGAACAATTAAGCCAAGTCAAAAAATATAAACATATGCTAAGTAGCGAGGCAGCGGCATTGGCAAAAAATGCAAATGTATCAGAACTTTGGTTGACACATTTTAGTCCAGCAATGCCATCATCTAGAATAGATATAACAAAAACAAAAGAAATTTTTGAAAATACTAAAGCGGGGATAGATCGTATGATAACTACGATTGGATTTGTAGAGTAGAAGAAAGATGGGGGAAAAATGCGAAAAGTATTTGCGATTTTATTGATGATTTTAATTTGTACAGTATATATGCTTTCAATACGAAAGGATGTTACAAAAGATGAAATAGTACAGGAAAAAATGTTAGATGAACAAGAAATTGTGATTGCTACTATTGAAGAAAGACTTGAAAATGTTAAAAAAACACTAAATACAGAATATCCAAGCACACCTAAAGAATTAATGACTACATTTAACGAAGTCATGCAGTGTCAGTATAATAAAGAGATAGAAATAGATAAACTTGAGGATACAGTGAATTTAACACGCATGATGTATAGTGAAGAATTAATAAGCCTTAACGAATATGAAAGGCAATACAGTACAATAGTTCAAGAAATTACAGAAAATAATAAGTCGGGACTCTTTATAACAGGAAGTAGAATTGTAAGTATTGAGTTTAAACTAGAAAATATGGCGTATATTATTGTTGTATATGAAACTACAAAAGGTGAATTAGCACGAGGGTATGATATAATCAAAGAAAATGCACAGTGGAAAATACACGATTGGAAAGATTTAATGATAGATGATAAATAGAATCTAATAATAAATGATAAATAAAATCTAATGATAAATGATAAATAAAATCTAATGATAAATAAAAAAGATATGGAGAATAAGATGAAAGGTATTAAAATACTAGCTATTGAAACATCTTGTGATGAAACAGCAGCAGCAGTTGTCCAAGATGGTCGTCATGTCCTTAGTAATGTTATTTCGACTCAAATTGAATTACACACAAAATTTGGAGGTGTAGTTCCAGAAATTGCATCAAGAATGCATACAGAAAAAATTAATATAGTAATTAGAGAAGCGCTAGAAAAAGCAAACGTTACATTTGATGATTTAGATGCTGTAGGTGTTACTTATGGGCCAGGTTTAGTTGGTGCATTATTAGTAGGTGTAGTAGCTGCGAAAGCTATTGCGTTTTCAAAATCACTACCACTTATAGGGGTTCACCATATTGAAGGGCATATTGCGGCAAATTATATTCAACATCCAAATCTTGAGCCACCATTTTTATGTTTAATTGTATCGGGCGGACATACGCATTTAGTGCATGTTAAAGATTATGAAACATACGATATTATAGGAAAAACACGAGACGACGCAGCGGGTGAGGCGTATGATAAAGTTGCAAGAGCTATAGGGTTGCCATATCCAGGTGGACCTAAAATAGACATGCTTAGTAAAGAAGGGAATCCGCAGGCAATCAAATTCCCAAAAGCTATGATTTCAGATGGTTATGATTTTAGTTTTAGTGGGGTAAAATCATCAGTTTTAAATTATGTTAATAGCGCAAAAATGAAAGAAGAACCTATTAATGTTGCTGATATTGCAGCTAGTTTTCAATATAGTGTAGTTGATGTACTTGTAACAAAAAGTATTCAACTTGCAAAAGAAAAAGGTATAAACAAAATTGCTTTGGCAGGTGGTGTTGCTG
>JBOFDK010000086.1:0-113451 GCA_051646925.1 Cellulosilyticaceae bacterium
GAATTTTAAAAGTTCCTATTTGAGCTGTATTCGTAACATGTGTTCCTCCGCAAAGCTCTACTGAATAATGCCCCATATCTACTACTCGTACAACATCTCCGTATTTTTCACCAAATAGTGCCATAGCGCCCATATTTCGCGCTTCTTCTATTGATTTTTCACTCATTTCTATATTGAGTGCTTGAAGAATTTTTTCATTAACTATTTGTTCAATTTCTGTAATTTGCACAGGTGTTAATGCTTCAAAATGCGTATAGTCAAAACGTAATCTTTCTTTCGTAACATTTGAGCCTGCCTGCTCAACATGTCCACCTACTACATCTCTTAATGCTTTTTGAAGAAGATGCGTAGCACTATGATTACGAGCTGAATCTAGACGTGTAGTTTGTTCTACACTAAATGTTGCCTTTTGACCAACTGCTATATTTCCTTTTACTATTGTTCCATGATGAATAAATTTACCACCAACTGCTTTTGTTGTATTGTAAACATTTACCACACCAGTTTCTGTTTCTATTACACCACAATCTCCCGCTTGTCCACCACTTTCAGCGTAAAATGGCGTTTCTGTTGCAACTATACAAATATTCATTTTTTCAGTTGCACTCTCTAGTATTTCATCTTCAGATGTAATTGCAGCGATACTACCTTCAAAAGTTAATGTATTGTATCCAACAAATGTAGTTGTTAAATTGCGATCAAGTTTGTGGAATACTGTTTCTGCACTTCCCATGTAGCTAGTTTCACTTCTTGCATCACGCCCTCTATTTCGTTGTTTATCCATTTCTTCTTTAAATGCATCTTCATCAACACTCATACCTTTTTCTTCTAAGATTTCACGTGTCAAATCAATTGGAAAACCATAAGTATCATACAGTTTAAACGAAGAAACTCCATCTAATACTTTTTCATTTTTTTGTTCTAATGTTTCAATTTGTTGTTTTAAAATAGCAAGTCCTTGTTCTATTGTTTTATTGAAATTTTCTTCTTCTACTGTAAGTAGTTTAATAATATAGTCATATTTATCAACTAATTCTGTGTACTCATGTTTAGAATTATTAACAACTGTTTCAACAATTTTTTTCAAGAATAAATCTTTTATTCCTAATAATTTTCCATGACGTACTGCGCGGCGTAATAATCTTCTCATTACATATCCACGCCCTTCATTTGAAGGTAGTACCCCATCAGATGCCATAAATGTTACTGAACGTATATGGTCTGTAATAACACGAATTGAAACATCTTGTTTTGGATTTTCGCCATATTTTACTCCTGCTAGTTCACATACATGATCCCTAATAGCTTTTATAGTGTCTACATCAAATACTGTTTCAACATCTTGCATCATAACTGCTAAACGCTCAAGTCCCATTCCTGTATCAATGTTTGGCTTTGGTAATGGCACATAAGTTCCATCCTCATTACGGTTAAACTGTGTGAAAACTAAATTCCAAAATTCAATATATCTATCACAATCACAACCTACAGTACAATTTGGCGAGCTACATCCGTACTTTTCTCCGCGGTCAAAATAAATTTCTGAACATGGACCACAAGGACCTGTAGTTCCAACTTCCCAAAAATTATCTTCTTTACCCATATAAAAGATTTTTTCTTTTGGAAGACCTATTTTATTCATCCATATTTGCGCTGCATCATCATCTTCTTCATATACTGAAATGTATAAAAGTTCAACTGGTATTCCTACTACTTCAGTTATAAATTCCCACGCCCAAGCAATTGCTTCTTCTTTAAAATAGTCTCCAAACGAAAAGTTACCGAGCATTTCAAAACACGTTAAATGACGTGCTGTTTTTCCAACATTTTCAATATCCCCAGTTCTAATACATTTTTGGCACGTTGTAATACGCTTAGATGGTGGCACCTCTTGACCTGTAAAAAACGGTTTAAGCGGCGCCATACCTGCGTTGATAAGTAATAAACTGTTATCATTTTGTGGTACAACAGGAAAACTTTTCATTCTTAAATGCATTTTTGATTCAAAAAAATTTAAATACATCTCTCTTAATTCATTTAATCCTAATTTTTTCATTATATTCCTCCTAAGTACTTAAATCATATTTTTTCTTCCAAATAGTATTGTTGTATTCTTCTAAACACCAATTCATTTTTTTCATTTTTTTTGCATGACCAATACCTACATAGCGATAATGTGTATAATCACATTTGTGTTTCGTAATATCTTCTTTTTCTTCTGGGTATCTCCGAATAATTCCAAAATAAAATGCATTTTCTTCAAGCCACTTATATTGCTTTGAATTCTTTGTTATTTCTAAATCACAGACTGTTCCTAATTGATGTTCTGAACAACCTGGTGGCAAAACATATTTAGCCCTTGATAATATAACATGATCTGTAAATCGTCTTAAATTAAGCTCTTTTTGTTGCTGAACATATATTTTATTTTGATAAGCATATGAACGATAACCCTCTTTGATTATTATACCCACTTCACCGTCTTGTTGCATTTGATAATTCATATTATAAAATGCTTCATACGCTTCTTTTACTAACCAAATACTTCTAACTGGATCCCATACCATATCTTTAGGTATATATAAATTATTTAACGGATTTTCATTATTAACAATAGATAGCACAATATACACCCCTTACCATAAAAAGAAGGACAGAAAAAAGCCTCATCCCAAAATAGGGACGAGGCTTCTCGCGGTACCACCCTAGTTATACCTTACTAGGTATCACCTTTAGACCTTTAACGAAGTCATCCGTACATCCCTACTGTTATTCAAGATGCAAGCTCCAAGGTTGCTTCAACAAATAGGTATTAGAAAGCTCCCACCACTACTTTCCTCTCTGAAAACCCTTTTTTGTTTACTCTTCCTCTTCCTAGCATTTACGTTTATATTTATATATACACAAAGTATTGGTTGTCATATGCTCATTTCATAAAATTATATTCAAATTTTTTTATTTTGTCAACTCACACTCCCCATTTCTTCATATATTTCAATACTGTTTTCTTGTCTTTTTTAGAACTAAAACAATACCATGCTCCAAGTGCTCCTACAAAACTTCCCATAACCGCACCTATAATAAATTTATTCATATACATACCATCACCACTTTCTATAGTTAATTGCACTTAGTTTATCCATTTTTTCAGTTATCATTCTTTAAAATGTTTCTATATTTACAACTTTTTTATATAGTGATTACTACTTTATTTTTTTATAACGTCTATACTCTTTTTTTTTATCATATATTAAACTAAAACACTTGTTGGAGGTATACATAATGTCTATTATATCTAATAAAGAAATATCAAATTTTGGTTATATTCGTTTTTTCTATACATTTCCTGACGATAACCAATATTCATTATATTTAGGTGATTCATGCATTCAAAAATTATTTATGTATGAAGATTTAACAAATTATATTAAATGGCCTGTAGGTACTGTTTTATGCACTCTACGTGATATTAAAACACAAACAATCATATATGAAAAACGAATAAACATACAACCATGCAGTGCTTATACCTATATTTTATCTATCCACCCTAAAAAAGAAGATGCATATCATATTTACTCTCAAGAAGACCTTAAACGCACAGTTTTAAATAATAGCCTTGTACGCTTCGGAAATTTTTCACATAATATGCCTACGCTAACATTATATTCTAATGATAATAAGCTTTTTTGCAAAAATATAACTCTAGGTCAATTAAATAATTACACGACTATGCCTACTGGAAAATATACATTAAATGCTTTTGGTGATGATACAGAAAAACCTTTCGATATATTTCATCCCAATGTATTAAAAGAAAGTCGCCTTTATACATTTTATCTAATCGGCTCCGGTTCTAAAACTTACCCATTTAAGTTAATACAAACAATTGATGGTGCTTCTTATTTGCCATTAAAAAAAATGACATCACTTGCTTTTTAAGCTGATGTCATTTTTTATTTGTTTTTATTTTTTATTTGTTTTTATTTTTTTATTTGTTTTTGTTTTTGACTTTGATTTATTATTAGGTGTTACAACTTCATTTCTTCTTCTATTTTTAACTTTTTTTTCTGTTTTGGGTTTCGTAACAGAATAACCAAATCGGCCAATCGATTTTCCAAGTTCAAAATATTCACCATGTGAATATGCAACTAAGTCAGATTGATTCAAGTGAAATTTACCTGCATCATCTATAAATTCTTCATCTGCATATATATTTTCAACTTCCGCAAGGAACATATCATGTGAGCCTAATTCTTTAATTTCAGTTACACGACAAACTACATTTACAGGGCTTTCACCAATCATTGGGCAGCCACTTTCTTCATCTACTAGAAGTGTTAATTTCATTTCTTCAAACTTATTATAATCTTTACCTGAACGTACACCACAAAAATCTGTAGCATATGCAAGATCACGCGTCGTTAAATTTAATACAAAATACCCAGCCTCTTTAATCAAATCATATGAATATCTACTTTTTCTAAGCGAAATATATGTCATTGCAGGATTTGTGCAAATAGTTCCAGTCCATGCGACCGTTACGATATTTGGTGCATCTTTCGTTCCACAACTAACCATAATTGCAGGCAGTGGATATACCATATTTCCAGATTTCCATTTTTGTTTACTCATTTATAAAAAACTCCTTATATTTAAAATTATACCAATTCTTCTACATCATAATACCCGCTAGCCACCCTACAAAATTAATAAATATATGCACACATGTAGGTGCCATTATATGACCTACTTTTTCACGTAAAAATCCAAGTCCGATACCTAATACACTTGCATAAATTTTTTGCAAACCAAATGGATGAATAATACCAAAAATTATGCCTTGAAAAATAACACTTACTTTTACCCCAAAGTATTTTTTCACATAATCTTGTATTTTCCCTCTAAATATATATTCTTCTATAAATGGCGCTCCAATTACTAAAACAAGACTACGTAAAAACGGTTCTTTAGAAACAAATAAGGAACCAATTTCTGCTTCATACGTAGGAAAAAAAGGTGACATCAGTCCATTAATAAGCGTAACTAATAACCATAATGGAATAACATATAGTAGTGTTTTTTCAAACATCTTTCTCGTAAACCCTTTGTAATACATTAAAATTGATGTGCCATCTATTTTATTTAAAACCCCTATACCGAGTATCGTAATAATATATCCTATCATTGTTAATAAATACATATTATTTACAATAATTTCTTGTCCAAACATCATTTCTACAACAATAGAAATAATTTGTTGTGTTCCAATAAATAAAAATAACATTGCAAATGTAAATAATATACATTTACTAGCTTTTAAAATATACTTCACTATATAACTCACCTCTTTCAATTTTTTATATATTAAATCTTTATTCTTACTATACTTTATACTATAATAAACATAAAAACAACTCAAGGAGACTTTTTATAATGTTAAAAACTATTTATTGGTATTTTTACTTTGCGCTTTCAGCCGTTATGTTATACCCACAACTTTTAAAAGTAAAAAAATATATAAAAAATGGCCAAGAAGAACTTGCTGAAGAACTTATATACTCAGTTACTTCATCTTGGGCTATGAAACAAATAAAAAATGCTGGTGCAACAATTAATGTCCACGGGATTGATAACATTCCAAAAAAAGCACCAGTTGTTTTTATTAGTAATCACCAAAGTAATTTTGACATTGCAATCTTTATGGCGTGTATTCCTACACCTAAAGGATATATTTCAAAAATTGAAATGAAAAAAATACCTCTAATCCGCACTTGGATGGAGTATATGCATTGTATTTTTATGGATCGTAGTACAGCAAAATCATCATATGCTGCTATTATTGATGGTATTAAAACTATTAATAACGGTCACTCTTTAGTTATTTTCCCTGAAGGCACTAGAAGCCGATGTGATAAAATGGCAGAATTTAAAGGCGGAAGCTTTAAATTAGCTACAAGATCTAAAGCACCTATCGTACCTGTTACAATTAATGGCTCTTACAAGCTAATGGAAGGTAACAATGGTAATGTTAAAGCAGGCACTGTAGATATCTATATACATCCACCTGTGTATACATCAGAGCTTAGTAAAGAAGAATGTAATGAACTTCCTACTCAAATCCAAAGCATCATACAATCAAAATTACCTAATTAATATCTAATTAATATCTAAACCAAAAAGATGCCAATTGCAATATTGCAGTTGGCATCTTTTTTAAATTCATATTTTATTTTTCTAGTTATTGATTCCTTCAAATTGTGCATTATATAGCTTATAATATACACCTTCATTGCTTAATAGTTGTTCATGACTACCACGCTCTAATATTCCATCTTTGCCTAATACAACAATTTCATCCGCATCTCTAATCGTTGATAACCTATGTGCAACTACTAACGTTGTACGACCTTTGCTAACTTCTTCCATAGATTGTTGTATTAAATATTCTGTTGCATTATCTAACGCTGAAGTCGCCTCATCTAATATAAGAATACTTGGGTTTTTCAAAAATACACGTGCGATAGACAGACGCTGACGTTGTCCTCCTGATAATTTCACACCACGTTCTCCTACGTATGTGTCATATCCATCTGGCAATGCGATTATAAACTCATGAATATTTGCTTTTTTAGCAGCATTTATAACTTCATCATCCGATGCATTTTGTTTTCCGTATAAAATATTTTCTTTTATTGTTCCTGTAAACAGAAAAACTTCTTGTTGTACTATTCCGATATGATGACGCAACGATTTTCTTGTAATATTGTAGATACTTTTACTATCAATCAAAATATCCCCTTCTGTTGCATCATAAAATCTTGGAATCAAGTTACATAACGTAGTTTTACCACCACCTGACGGCCCAACTAGTGCAACCATTTTACCTTTTGGAATTTTTAAATCGATATTTTTAAGTACATATTCATCTTCATATTTAAAATGAATGTTTTGGAATTCAACTTCTCCTAATACATTATCTAACACTTCTGCATTTGGTAAGTCTTCTTCTTCAACTTGATTCATAAGTTCTGTATAACGCTGAAAACCTGTCATTCCATTTTGATATTGTTCCATAAAGTTAACAAGTTTTCTAAGTGGTTGTGTAAACATTTTAATATATAATAAGTATGCTGCAAAATCTCCAATTGTAATTGATTGGTTAAATGTAAAAACTCCACCTACTATTAGACATACATACTCTAGCATATCCATACTAAAAACTGCGCCTGAAAAATATTCTGCCATAGCCTTATATGCTTTTTCACGAGCTCTACAAAAACCGTTATTTCCTTTTTGGAATTTTTCTAGTTCACTTTCTCCGCTATCAAAACTTTTTGAAACACGCATACCAGCAATACTATTTTCTAAAATAGAATTAATTTTCCCTGTTTCAACACGACTTGCTTTAAATGCTGCTCCCATTTTATCTTTTTTTCTCCATGTGAATATAAATACAAATGGAATACACATGAAAATTATAAGTGTTAACGGCACGTTAATCGTAAGTAAAATGAAAAATGAGCCTAATATCATAACAATTGAAATAAATAAATCTTCTGGACCATGATGTGCTAATTCTGAAATTTCCATCAAATCATTGATAATTCGTGACATTATTTCACCTGTTTTTGTATTATCAAAATACTCACATGGTAATTTTTGCAAATGTCTGAAAATATCTTTTCTCATATCACCTTGCATTCTAACACCAATAACATGCCCCCAATACTGCATGAAATAATTACATAGAGCCTTAACTACAAATACTAAAAATAATGTACTTGCAAACACTACAATCATTCTTATTTCTTGATTTGGAATACTGTTATTTATAAGTTCTCTTGTCATCATTGGATATATAAGGTCACATGCTGCTGCTAAAAAAGCGACTAATAAATCTAATGCAAATAATTTTTTATATGGCTTATAATAAGTTATAAATTTTTTAAGCATTTTACATCCTCCTTTTTTTATTTAACAAAACATAGCCGCTTGTTTGTATTAATACAAACAAGCGGCTTTTAATATTATTTCTTTTTCTTTTTGTTTGCAACTTCTATATTAATTTGACGATTACGTAATTTTAATGTTGGAAGTTTTTGAAGCATTTCATCTACAAACTTATCTGGAACTTCAAAGAATGAGAATTTTTCAAGCATATCAATTTTACCAATTTGTTTTCCTGAAATAGATGTTTCAGAAGCAATTAATTTTACAAGGTTTGCTTCTTTTAAGCTATCTTTTTTTCCTAAATTGATAAATAAACGTGTGTAACCTTTTTCGTTCATTGTCGTACGTTGACGATCATTTGTTGGTCTGAAATCACGTTTCATTAGTTCTTCTAAATCAAATTTTTCACTTGATCCAATAACTAACTTGTCCATTGCAAGTTGTAAAAATGCTGCTGCAATGTCTAAACTTGAAATATTACTTTCGCCTACATCATCACCGTTAGCATCATCTAAAAATTCTTCAATAATATTGATATATTTTTTGTATTTGCCTTGAGCAACAACTTCACTAGCTTCTTCAAGAACAGAACCTAATTTTTTCTCACGAATAACTTCGATTGTAGGTGGTTTTAAATGTTTTACTTTTGATTTTGTATAACGTTCGATTTCTTTTAGCTTGTTAAGTTCACGACCTGCTGCGAATGTGTATGATACACCTTTTCTACCAGCACGGCCTGTACGACCAATTCGGTGTACGTAGTACTCTTCATCTGTTGGAACGTCATAGTTAAATACTGCCTCAACGTCATCTACGTCAATACCACGTGCTGCAACGTCTGTTGCTATAAGAATATCAACTGTTCCTGCACGGAATTTTGCCATAACATTATCACGTTGACCTTGTTTCATATCACCATGTAAAGATTCTGCAGCATAACCTCTGCTTTGAAGAGTTCTACATAAATCATCTACACGTTTTTTTGTATTACAGAATACAACCGAAAGTTTAAAATTATTAGCATCCATTAAACGTGCTAAAACTTCTGCTTTATGGCCTTCTCTTACTTCTAAATAAAACTGTTCAATAGTTGGTACTGTCATAACTTTGTGAATAACACTAATTTTCAAAACATCGTTTTGATATTTATGTGCTATATCTAAAATTGCTTTTGGAAGTGTTGCTGAGAAAAGTACGAATTGACGTTTTCCAGGTACACTTTCTAAGATTACATCGATATCTTCTCTAAAGCCCATGTTAAGCATTTCATCTGCTTCATCAAGTACTAGTAAACGTAATGCATCTAGTTTGATTGTTCCGCGACGCATATGGTCCATAACTCGTCCTGGTGTACCAATAACAATTTGTGGACGTTTTCTTAATGCCATCATTTGACGATCAATTGGTTGACCACCATATATTGGTAAAATACGTAATCCATCTTTATATTTTGCAATATTACGCATCTCTTCTGAGATTTGAATTGCAAGTTCACGTGTTGGACAAAGAATAAGTGTTTGTATATTTGGATTATTTAAGTCTACTTTTTCAATAGCTGGAATACCAAACGCACATGTTTTTCCCGTTCCTGTAGGCGCTTGGGCAATAATATCACGCCCTTCTATCATTGGCGGAATTGCTTTTCCTTGAATAGGTGTTGATTCTTCAAATCCCATATCCTTAATTGCTTTTTGTACTTCATCTGATAAATTTAGTTGTTCAAAAATTATATTTTCTATGATTCATACCTCATCGTTCTATTAGTTTAGTTTAAGTCAATATCGAGAATACTATCACATCTAGTCTTAAATAACAAGTGCCGATTATTGGGCATTTAATTACTTAATTATTATAGGTGCGTCATATTCTTTCCCTTTTAAATCTACTTCCATCTTATTAATTATAATACTATCACTAAGTTCTCCTGTTTGCGGATTACTTGGCCTAACCTCATTTAACTTCTCTAACACATCATACCCTTCAATCATTTTTCCAAACGCTGAATATTCAGCATTTAAATGCGGAGCATCACCTGTTACTATAAAAAACTGACTGCCTGCTGAGTCATAACTATTACTTCTTGCCATAGATAAGACACCTTTTACATGAGCTAAATTATTTTGATCATATCCATTTTTTTGAAATTCTCCGATAATACTATATCCTGGACCACCCATTCCATTACCTAATGGATCGCCACCTTGAATAACAAAATTTGGTACAATACGGTGGATTGTAAGACCATCATAAAATCCTTCATTAATCAGTTTAATAAAATTGTTCACAGTATTTGGGGCAATTGATGGGTATAGCTCTGCAACTATCGTTCCATATCCGTCAATCGTCATTGTGACAATCGGTAAATCGTTAGCATCCGAATCTATTTCTTCTATAAACAAAACATTCTCTGCTACGCTACCTTGTTTACTTTCATTCATTTGTGTATTCCATTTCATCATAAAAATCGCACCAATGGCAACAATTATTATAACTACTACAATACCCCATACATTATTTGATTTTTGTTTGTTTTCTTTTTGTTTCTCCTGACTCATACTGTACCTCCATAATGATCTATTATTTAGGATGTTCATTTTTTTCATGAGTTATGCCTTTATTTTGTGATAAACACAAAAAAAGTGAGCCGCGACTCACCTTATATTGATTATTTCACACAATACATTTCTAAGTACTCTTCCATACGACTACGCATAGCATCATCAATATAGATTTTACCATCAATTTCTTTATTGTGAAGTGTTTCAATAATCTCACGAACCGTTACAATCGGGTACGTTTTAATTCCAAATTCCTCTTCAATCTCTTGAATGGCTGTTTTGTTTTGTTGCCCACGTTCCATTCTATCTACGGAAATAACTAACCCTATAATATTCACTTTGGCAGCATTTTGTAAAATAGGAAAACATTCACGAATTGCAGTTCCTGCTGTAATAACGTCTTCAATAATTAAAACATTATCATCATCTTTGAGTGCGTATCCAACCATTGTGCCACCTTCACCATGGTCTTTTGCTTCTTTGCGATTAAAACAATAGTTTACATCTTTATCAAAATGATTATTCAAACCAATAGCTGTTGCAACTGATAAAGGAATACCCTTATACGCCGGCCCAAAAAGTGAATCAATATTTTCTTTTATATTTTCATTAATGCATCTCGCATAAAATTCACCTAATTTATTTGCTTGATAACCTGTTTTATAATTTCCTGTGTTTACAAAATAAGGTGTTTTACGACCACTTTTAGTTGTAAAATCTCCAAATGTTAACACACCTGCTTTTACCATAAATTCAATAAACTCTTGTTTGTAACTCATAGAATCCTCCCTATCGTCCATTTAATCTTTATTATCATAACACACATTGTCTTAATGTGCAAAACATTATAATTTTAACACGTTTTTTAGCGTGTCACCCATAATTTTATCACATTCAATAGATGATAAATTTGAATCATTCAACATTTTTTCATATCTGCTTGGTTTTAATAAAGGATAATCACTTCCAAAAACAATTTTATCAATAACGTTAATAGCACTTGCAGCTTTATAAATAGTTTCATCATATAAAAAAACACCCGCTGCTGTATCGTAATATACATTTTTAAACGCACATCTATTTTCTTTCATAGTTTCATAAAATAGTAATCCGCCCCCAAAATGTGCCAAAATAATATCGACATCTTGATGATTCAAAATAAACGATTCAACCTCTTTATGAGTTGTATTAGTTTTTCCTGCATACAAATGCCCAATAGGTTCATTTGTATGCAGCAAAATTGGCAAACTATATTTTATCGCATATTTTTTTAATGGTGTTTTTTCATGAACATTATACAAATTCCATTTTTGACCTTCTGGAAAAAGCTCACCAATCCCTCTTAGTCCTGCATTATAACAACGTTCAATTTCTTCATCCATTTTTTTATCTTGAGGTGATAATACCATAAACCCTGTTATTTTATTGCCATATTTTTTAACTGCATCAATTACATAGTCATTTACATATTTACATAACTCTGTATCGTTAAAAGCAAATCCAAACACAACTCCATGATCAAATTTTTCATCTTCTAGCATTTGAATTGTCTGTTCTATCGTTGCAAACTTATTATGCTCTGTATTTGATAACCAGTTAAAATACGGCTCTTTTTCACCTATTTTTTTTGCATTTTTAATTAAATCTGGAGGTGTTATATGAATATGTCCATCTATTTTCATGACTTCCTCTTTTCTTAATCTGTAGTTACTTATTCGTCTTTCGATACATCTTCATCTTTCGATACATCTTCATCTTTCGATACATCTTCGTCTTTTGATGTATTTTCCTCTGTATCATTATCTTCCTCTGTATCATTTTTTGGTAAAATACTTCTTGGGTTTTCAATAATTTTTATAACTTCTTCTTTTGAAAGTAAAAAACTTGCATCCATGCCTTCTATATAAATTTTATTTGTTAATTCTTTAATTTCAAATCCTTGATTTAAAATATTACGAATTGCAGGCATCAAATCTTGATTAATACTTTTTAAAAGTAATGGTAAAACAAGTGCTTTATTAGGCGCAGTTTCTACACTTTCCAATGTCTGAATACACATATTAATTCCATCTAAATAAACATCAAAATATGCATTACCTGAATTATAAATATCTACAAATTCTTGTCCATATTGCTTAACATCACTATATTTTTCTTTAAATGTCGTTGCAATATGAAGGGTTTCTTCATATATTGGTTTTAAGTCATTTGATTTTAAGTTCATTAAATTAGTTGCTAGTTTTTGGACACTGCTCAAGCTTTGAATTATAGAACTTTCCATTTTTGTAGCCAGTTTTTTACTTTCGTATAACTTTGGATTTTCTTCTATTACGTAATATTCTTCTCCAAACAAGAAATAATTATCAATCAAATATCTCATAAGATATTTCGTCTCTTCAATAGTTAACGCTGTATAAGTTTCAGCCTCTGCAAATTCTAATTCTTCATTATTTTCTATCTCTACATCTGTAATTACAGATTCTGTTGTTATATCTTCTTCCAAAGTATCTGTATCAGCTATTTCTATTTCCACTTCTTCTTTTTTTTCCTCGGCAACTTTAGGCGGCTCCGATGGCTTAATTTGTACTTCTTCTTTTAATATAACTATATTCTCTTCTTCTTTCGCTTTCTCAATTATTTCATCCGCTTCTTTTAACGTTTCTTGAACTTGCTGTTTTATAATTACATCTGAAATAGTCGGTTTACGACTTTCAACTTCAATTACAATTGCATTAATATAGTTACCCGCAATTTGCCATGAAAAAAATGCCACAATACTAAGCACACCGAGCTTTATAATATTTCTATTCATATGACACCTCCTCTATTTTTTTTGTATTTGAAAATCTTTTACTGATGCTATATAAATACTAACTAAAGTAATACATAATGAAACTATTAGTAAAATTCCATTTTGCACTGTAAACGATAAAACACTAACTGCTTTTGTAATTTCCAAACCATAAAGAAAAAGCGCTGTAATGCCTATTCCGAAAATTAAAGAACTTAATAAAGAGTACACCTCTTTATTTGCTATTAATGATACCATCATGCTTACTGTTCCTGCACTAAAATACATAAAAAATACTGAACCTACAGAAAGACCAATAGTCATTAACGGAGAATAAACAAAATTTTTCACCTCTTGCCCGCTAAGCACTTGTACTCTTAAAAAATCTGCACTCCATACGTTGCTATATGGAAATACTTGATTTGCAATAATAAAATTCATACCTACTAGCACTATAAAAAATATTATTGTATAAAAAGTAAGTGTTAAAAATTTATTCATAACCCATTTAAATCTACTACCACATTTGATAACTTCTAAACTTCCAAAATTATCATCAAACATCATACCACTTATTAAAAATAAATATAGTGGCAAATAAATATATACTATATTTGTAGGGTCATTTAAAATAAGATATGTCACTTCAAGTGACGCATATGTAATTGATGTAAGGTCTGCGAGTTGTATATATTTTGCAACACTGACAATCGATACAAAACTAACTGTTATTACAAGCAAGCACCATCTAACTACATTAAAACTTTCCGACAAACTATAACGCATCATTCTATACATAACAAACCTCCTTTATAACCTTTTCTTATTTTTTCAAATCCATTACTCGTTTCCAAATAACTCCGCCTATTACTAATGCAATCCCCGTTATACCTACGACTACATATTGCATTATAATTTGCCCAGGCGTTGCTACCCCTTTAATAATCCATGGTGAAAAACTAAGTGGCGGATAAAAAGCTTCTAATCCTATGTATGGAAATGCATAAATAAATAGCAAATAAATTACTTGTGGTGCTATAACCGGTAAATACGTTTTTGTGTTCACAAACGTAAGTCCATAACTAAGGCCTGCATAAACAAATCCAAAAATAAAACTAATACCTATAACATTTATATATGTTTGCCATGAAAACACACTTGATATAAAGTATGTAATTACTCCTACACAACTAATAGGTATAGCCAATACTCCCCCGCCTATTATTCCAGTTGTAAACCATCTGCTAATAGCATATGATTTTTGATTATTTTTAGTCCACATAAACTGTTCATATTTTGTATCTTGTTCAATCATAATCATATTTGCATATGGAAATGCTGCTAATAACGGTGCAATAAACGGCAATATAAGTGACTGTGTAGCTAATAAAAAGTTGTTTCCATCAGCCATAAGATTTTGGTTAGCATACATACTAATTATTAAACACACACTTGCTATAATAAGTGCATTTACAAAGTTTCTCTCTGTAAATCCACGTTTCAAATCTGTTATGAAAAATCTCATAAATCCACCCCACCATGCTTTGTTAATTCACCATCTTTAATTATAAAAAGCGTATCACACAACACATCAAGGTCTTCTTTATTATGACTTGCAAGTAAAATTGTTACTCCATCATTTCTAAGCTTATCAAAAAATTCTCGCATCCTCAAAACACTCTGTTCATCAAGTCCATTCATAGGCTCATCTAAAATTAACAATTCAGGATTATTCATAACTGCTTGAGCGATACCTAGTTTTTGTTTCATTCCTAGTGAATAAGTTTTAACATGTTTTTTATTATCAGGATTTAACCCAACAAGCTCCATACTTGCACGTACTTTATCAATCGAAACTTTATCTTTCGTCATACTATTTAGTATTTTTAAATTTTTCATACCTGAATAATGAGGTATAAAACCAGGTGTTTCAATTAAAACCCCTATCGATTTTGGAAAGGATTTTGCTTTAGTCATATTTTTATCTTCTAAATAAATTGACCCAGACGTTGGTCTTAATAATCCTGTCAACATTTTAAAAATAACTGTTTTACCTGAACCATTCCTTCCTACAAAACCATATATTTTTCCTTTTTCTAAATCGAAATTTATATTTTTCAGCACATCTTCATTTCTAAACGACTTACATACATTTTCAAACTTAATATAATTATTCATAACTTTCCTCCTTAAACATTTCACACTATTTCGTTCCATTATATTCCTTTTCTATAAATTTTTCATAAACCTTAAACTTTTTATTTTTTTAAATAATTAAGTTCAGCTTTATTCAAATATATAACTATTCCATTATCCGTTCTAAATTTTTATTTTTTTGAATACAATACTTATTATATGCTGCTATTATTTCAAAAAGAAATGACATCATAACTGTTTAGTTTTAATAGCATTTTAATAGCGGGGTGTGGCCCAGTTGGTAGGGTATTTGTCTGGGGGGCAAAGGGTCGCGTGTTCGAGTCACGTCACTCCGATAAAAAAGTCTTGAAACTTCATAGTTTCAAGACTTTTTTTGTTTTTAAAATTTTCACTATATTATTCTGTATATTAATTTAATTCTTTTTGAAAAATTTGCCGAATCGTTTTGTAGTTACCAAATACTATTACCTTATCATTAAGCATTACCTTTGTATCTCCTACTATTTCTGTAATCATTTGTCCTTTTCTTTTAATTAAAATTAGTTTAATACCATGTTTTGCATTAAGTTGTGCATCTGCCAAACTTATTTCTTCTAATATTTTAGGAACAAGCTTTAAATGTACTTCTGCCATTACACTATTTCCGTATGACTCTAAAATCATTATTGAATTAATTCCTTGATTAGTTATCAGTTTACTCGCTATATTTTCAATCATATTCTCAAATATTTTTCTTACACTCGTAACTTTAAATAGACATATAATTATTCCAATAAATGGTGCTATAATTAATAGTACAGCCCATATACTTTTTATCTCTGCTTGTGGCAATCCTATCACAATATTTACAATCATTGAAACTATTGTTACTGTAAATGAATAACCAAAAATCATCGTTATTTTTGCTAATCGTCTTCTTGTTTTTGAATTAGTAATTAATTCACTTTCAGATGTTGTAAACCCGCTGCCTGTTAACATTGAAATAACTTGAAATCGTGCTTTTTCTTGAGTCATTCCAGTTAATCTAAAAAGTACTGTAAATATTTCTGAAATTATCAAATATATTGTAATTACCATAATAAACGACATCGTTGCACTTATAATATCCAAATCGCCACCTTCTTCCAAAAAAATTCATATTATACTTCCTTTTTATAATATGCGACTTCGGTCTTAGAGGTTCTTATATTTCAAAAAAAATTATATTTAAAAAAATACTTATATTTTCAATAATTTTCTGCTTGACATAGATTATCAGTCAATAGGATAATTAGGTAATATGCCCTCATGTCTTTTACATGAAACTTATAATTAATTCAAAGGATGGTCTATAATGTCATTAGAAAATAAAGCTGCTTTAGAAAAACGCCGTACATTTGCGATTATTTCGCATCCGGATGCCGGAAAAACTACTTTAACTGAAAAATTCTTATTATACGGAGGAGCTATTCGTGAAGCTGGTTCTGTTAAATCAAGACGTTCTCAAAAACACGCTGTATCTGACTGGATGGAAATTGAAAAACAAAGAGGTATCTCTGTAACGTCTAGTGTTCTTCAATTTAATTATGATGGTTACTGTATTAATATACTAGATACTCCAGGTCACCAAGATTTTAGTGAAGATACGTACCGTACTTTAGTCGCTGCTGATAGCGCTGTCATGGTTATTGACTCTGCTAAAGGTGTTGAAGCACAAACAAAAAAATTATTCAAAGTTTGTAAAATGCGCGGTATTCCAATTTTTACATTTATAAACAAAATGGATGCGCAAGGAATTGATCCTCTTGAACTTATTGAAGATATCGAAAATGCTCTAGGTATTCGTGCTTGTCCTATGGACTGGCCTATCGGTTGCGGAAAAGAGTTTAAAGGTGTTTATAATCGCCAAAAAAATCAAATTGAATTATTCCAAGATGGAAATCATGGTCAGTCAATTGCCAAAGCTATTCAGTGTGAATTAAGTGACCCTAAACTTAAAGAAATTTTAGGTGACCATTTATACGATAAACTTGTTGAAGACATTGAACTTCTTGATATGGCTGGTGATACTTTTAATTTAGAACAAATTTTAGCTGGTGAACTTACTCCTGTATTTTTTGGTAGTGCTATTACCAACTTCGGTGTAGAACCATTCCTTGAATCTTTTCTAAAAATAAGTCAATCACCACAACCTCGCCAAAGTAATCTTGGTATGATTGATCCAACTGAAGATTATTTTTCAGGTTTTATTTTCAAAATTCAAGCAAATATGAACCCATCACATCGTGATCGTATTGCATTTTTACGTATTTGCTCTGGAAAATTTGAAAAAGGTATGATGGTTAATCATGTTCAAAAAAATAAAAAAATCAAACTTGCACAACCTCAACAATTTTTAGCATCAGAACGTGCTTTTATTGATGAAGCTTACCCTGGTGATATTATCGGTCTACATGACCCAGGTATTTTTAATATTGGTGATACGCTTTGTAGCGCAAATAACAAACTTGCTTATGAAGGTATTCCTCAATTTTCACCAGAACACTTTATGCGTATATCAACAGTTAATGCACTTAAACGTAAACAATTTTTAAAAGGTGTTTTACAATTAGCTGAAGAAGGCTCAATCCAAGTATTTAAACCACATTTTACTGGAAACGAAGAAGTTATCGTTGGTGTTGTTGGTGTACTTCAATTTGAAGTTCTTGAATATCGCTTAAACAATGAGTACGGTGTTGAACTTAAAAAACAAGGTTTACCTTACCGCTTTATAAGATGGATTGAAATGGAAAACTTTGATCATTCTAACTTCAAACTTCCATCTGATGTTTTACTAGTTGAAACTGAAGACGGAGCACCTGTTGTTTTATGTCAATACGAATGGTCTATTAGAAAAATTGAAGAATATAATCCAAACTGTAAATTAACAGAAACACATATTAACACAAGAATATAACAATGTAGCTATACCAAAAAAATGATATTGTTAATATACAAAAAACACCTAGTAATTAAACTTACTAGGTGGTTTTATATTTAACTTATATTCTATTCATCTATTTTATTCGTCTATTTTATTCGTCTATTCTATTCGGATTAGTTTCATAATCTTCTGTGAAAAAATGCCTAGAAGTATCATCTCTATATCCAATTACGGTACTTAAATTAACGTTATGCATACTTCTAAAAATATTCATATCTATATGCGGATTTATTTTTCTAAAGCTTGCAATAAGCATTTTCATCTCTTGACGTTTTGACTTGCCATGATTTTCTTCTCTATCACAATCTTCTGTAAAACGGCATGCACATTGTAAAAATGTTAAACTATTATATTTACACCATGCAATAATATCTGCTTCTTTTACCATATATAACGGTCTAATAAGTTCCATTCCTTCAAAATTCAAACTATGCAATTTAGGCATCATAGTTTTAACTTCACCACTATAAAGCATACTCATCAACGTAGTTTCTATAGCATCATCAAAATGATGACCTAATGCAATTTTGTTACATCCTAACTCTTGAGCATGTTTATACAAATACCCTCGTCTCATTTTCGCACATAAATAACATGGAGATTTATCTACTGTCGCAACAATATCAAATATTTGTGTATCAAAAATTTGAATTGGTATATTAAGTTTTTTAGCATTATCTACTATCATTTGACGATTAGTTTCATGGTAACCTGGGTCCATAACTATAAATACTAGTTCAAAATCAAATTTGCCATGTCTTTGCAATTCTTGCATACATTTTGCAAGTAACATTGAGTCTTTTCCACCTGAAATACATATAGCTATTTTATCTCCTGGTGCAATCAATTCATATTCATTAATTCCTTTTACAAATGGTTTCCATATTTCTTTTCTATATTTTTTTATAATACTACGTTCTATCTCTTTATAAGTGTCCATATATTTCTCCCTAGCTTTTATCTTTGTAAATAAATTATCACGTCGTACTAAACCTGTCAATGGACATACTATTTATTGACAACAATTGGATTTTCGCAATCCTTTTCACTGAATTTATTAATAATTTTAGAGAATTCTTTAGAACTTTGGGAAATTATGATACAATATTTAATATCTATTTATATATATATCAGAATCAAGGAGATTTGCATGGAAACGACATATTTAACAAGTAATTTTAAAAATATTGTTATAAATAATACTCCGCTAATAGATGTTCGTGCACCAATAGAGTTTCAGCATGGGGCATTTAAAACAAGCATTAATTTGCCAATTATGAATAATGAAGAACGCCATTTGGTTGGGACATGCTATAAGCAATTTGGTAATGACGAAGCAACAAAACTTGGTTTTAAACTTGTATCTGGACAAACTCGTGACACACGTATTAAATCATGGATTGATGCATTAAACACAACTCCTAATGCTTATATTTACTGTCACCGCGGGGGTTCTCGTTCTCAAATATCTCAAAATTGGATTGAAAACAGTTTAGGTATGCCAATAAAAAGACTTGATGGCGGATATAAAGCATTTCGAAGTTATTTAATAGAAAATGGCTTAACCCCTTCTCCTTCTATGAGTAAACCGATTCTTTTAGGTGGATATACTGGTTCTGGAAAAACTCTTCTATTAAAAAAATTAACGAATTTTGTAGATCTTGAGCATATTGCAAATCACCGAGGTTCTTCTTTTGGTCATCATACCACACCTCAACCTAGTCAAATTTCATTTGAAAATAATTTGGCATATGCTATTATTCAGCACCAAGAGACATCTTCTCCTTTTATGATTATCGAAGATGAGGGGCGTCATATTGGTAATAACTATATTCCAAAAGAACTTTTTTATTATTTTAATGCTGGAAGTCTGGTAGTTCTTCACGCTCCTATAGAAGAACGTATATCCATTACACATGAAGAATATGTAGTTGCTTCACAAAAAGAATATATTGATAGCGTTCAAAACTTTGATACAGGTATGGATTTGTGGCTATCATATATTAAGTCTAGCATACGTCGCCTAGAAAAACGCTTAGGTAACGAAAGACTAAATACTTTATTAACACTAGTAGACGATGCATATAAAGCACAACTTTTATCAGGTGATAATTCAGCCCATAGAGCATGGATTGAACACTTTTTAGTAGATTACTACGACCCAATGTATGCATATCAACTAAAAACAACTACAAAAAATATTATTTTTGAAGGCAATAAAGATGATGTTTATAATTTTCTTCTTACAAAACAATAAAAACGCCTAATGGCGTTTTTATTGTTTTATTTTGTAGTTGTTGTTCTTTACTACTTATTTATATATTATTGTTCTTTTTCTTCATCAAAATTTACTGTTATTATATTTTCTGGTGTATGAATATGAACGTATGATAAGTTAAATTCGTCTTCTAAAACATCAATTTTATATTCAAAAAATACATCATCTTCTTTTTTAGACATAAATAAATATGAACCTATTTCTTTATTTTCAATTTCATCACAAATTTCATCATAAATATCTTCACCTATAACGTTACCTTTATAACCCGCTTGCTTAATTTTATCTTCAATAAAACGATATAATTCTTCCATCTTACACCTCCACTGTTTGTTACACCTAGTTTAGCCTTGAAATGTTTATGTGTCAATTTGAAATTTTAATTACATTAAATTAAAAACATTGGACAAAATTCGCAATAAGTGCTAAACTTTTGAAGATATTACTCAAAACAAAGGGAGATTAGTCAAATGAAACGTTTACTAGCAACATTTATTATTTTAACAACCTTAGCATTTTCAATAGTAGGTTGTAGTTCTAAAATAGATTCGGCCTCTGATGTTCCAACAACTATTACATTTAATGGTTCATCAACACTTGCGCCAGTTATTTCAAAAATTGGACAAAATTTCATGGAGCAATATAGTTCTTGGCAAGCTGTAAATCCAGATTTTCCAGATAGTAAAATTAATATTGATGTTACATCTGGTGGTTCTGGTCAAGGTGTCAAAGCTGTAATGGAAAACACTAGTAATTTTGGTATGGTAGCTCGTAATATTAAAGACGATGAATTATCTGAAATGCCTACTATGCAACAATTTCAATTAGGAATTGATGCCTTAACTATTTCAGTTCATCCTGAAAGTCCACTTCTTAGCCTAACAAATAATGTTACTCAGGAACAATTAATAGCTTTATTTTCTGGTGAATATATTTTATGGAGTGATTTAGACCCTTCACTTCCATCTGAAGAAATTATAGTTGTAACACGTGATATTGGTGGTGGCGCGCACGAAGTATTCCAATCAAAAATCATGGGTGATATAGATGTTCGTGCTGATGCAATTCAAGCACCTTCAATGGGTGCACTTGTTCAAAAACTTTCAGATAATCGCTTTGCTATAGGATACGCTTCTTTTGGTGTTGTAAACCAAAACATAGATAAAGTTGTACCTCTTCTTATAAATGATATTGAGCCAACAGAAGAAAATATTAAAAATGGTACTTACATTATTCAGCGTCCTCTTATAGTTATTTCAGATGACTCTCTTTCTTCAACTGAAGAAGCTTTTATTCAATATATGCAAAGTAGTGATGGACTTGCAGTTGTAGAAGCTCTTGGTTTTATTCCAGTTCAACCTTAATCCTAGCTACTCACTTTTGTGAGTAGCTTTCATTTTATGTAAAGGAGAAATTATGAAACGCCGCATATCAACTATCTTTTCTGATACGTCTATAAAATATTTAGCATATATATCTTTTATTTTAATTATATTTGTATTTTTCTTTTTAATAAAAGAAAGTATTCCTTTTTTAATGCAATATAATATTATAGATTTTTTATTTGGAACTGAGTGGCGACCACTATCTTCTACACCTACTTTTGGTGTTTTTTATATTTTATTAGGCACACTTTCTTTATCTATTTTATCAGTTTTTATAGCAATACCTATCGGCATCGGCTGTAGCTTATGCTTTTCATTTTGTATGCCAAAAACTATATCTCGTTTTTTTCTTTCTATTATAGATATGATATCTGGTATTCCTTCAGTTATTTTTGGTTTTGTAGGACTTATCCTTCTTGTTAAAACACTAGAAACTAATCCAAATATATCATCTGGTGAAAGTATTTTTACTGGAAGTTTGCTTCTAAGTTTTATGCTCTTACCTTATATCGTTACTACTTATGTAGATACTTGTGAAAAAATCAAACATACTTATTTATCTTCTTCATCTAATTTAGGTATTGATAAATGGTATTTTATTTGGCATCTTCTTTTACCTGCTACACCTTTTAGCATAGTTCAAATTGCCCTTCTATCTTTTGGACGTGCAATAGGCGAAACTATGGCCGTTATGATGGTTATTGGTAATTCTCCAATACTCCCAAAATTATTTGGTCGCGCTGAAACTATTCCATCTCTTATTGCTTTAGAAATTGGTAGTGCTGGTTATAAAAGTTTACACTACTACGCTCTATATGCTGCTGCACTTGTACTTGTACTATTGCTATTACTCATACATAAAATTGCAAACAAACTTTTTGAATTTAAATAGTTTGTTTAACAACTGTTGCAGTAACTTCTAAAACTCTCGTTAAAAATGAATATTCTTCTTTTAATGCATCATAATTACTACCCTCTGTAATAAATTTTGCTGTACCTTCAATAACAAAACCTGTTCCCATACCTATTTTACCTTCTACATCTGGACTACCTATTGTTAAAATTATTTTATTATTTTTATTAATATTATTTTCTGTTCTTATTAACCACGCTGCCGGAATCAATATTTTATTGTCTTCCACTATTCTTAAATAACTATTCCAAGTGTTTGAAACATGTGCATTATTTTCCGCCCATGTCGTAATAGATACAACCCCATTATGATTTAATACTTCTTTAAACGTTTCATTAAACATTGTCATTTTCTCCTTTTCAATTACAGATAACTGTTGTCTGTAATATACTTTACTTGAAGAGTAGTATTTTGTCAACATCATTATTTACACCGTATTGTTGAAACCATTTTCTGTTCATGATATTATAGATATCAAATAACTATGATAGGATTGATTAATATGCAAATGAGTATAGGGGTAGAATATGCACTACATTCTTTGTTCTATATGATAGGTACCCCAAAGGGTTCTACTATCGGAATCAAAGAACTTGCCCAGTTAAATAATTTATCTGAAACTTACCTTTCTAAAATTTTTACAAAGCTTAGAAAAGCTGGTATCGTACGATCTGTTCAAGGTGTAAAAGGTGGCTATGAACTTGCCCAAGATACTATAAATATTAGTTTTTGGGATGTTGTTGAAGCTATTGAAGGCTCTTCTTATTTATTTCAATGTGCTGAAATTAGGCAAAATAATATTTTAGTAGATTCTAAAGAACCTGCACCTACTTGCCCTTGCTTAATTAAGATTGTTATGACTAATGCCGAAAATGAAATGCGAAAATATTTAAAAGAAAAAACTTTAGCTTGGTTATATGACGAAATGTCTACTCGTTTTTCAGACGATAAAAAATCTGCCATATCAAATTGGCAAAATAAAGTAACAAATAATTAATGTTTATTTCAGGTGAATACTTATATCTTTAGTTTTTTAAATATATAAATATTCACCTAGAAATTTTCCAATATTTCCATTACCGCCTGGCAAAGTTAAAACCATTTCATATCAAAACGTTTTTAAAATTTATACTTATTTTTATAAAAATTTACGTTACTATATTCTGTATATAGCCACACTTGTACTATTATTATTACTTATACATATCAGTAAACTAAACTTACTTTATTGTCTTTGGTAGACCAAACTTACTGTATTATCTTTGAAGGAGAATTAAAATGAAAAGTAAAATTTTTCTTAAATGCTGGATATACACAAGTTGCGCAATTACGCTTTTTTTAACATTTGGTTTGTTTGCATATATTTTTAGCAAAGGCTTAAATGTTATAAATTTTAATTTTTTATTTCAATCACCTGACGGTTTACCATTAGGTACTGAAGGTGGTATTTTCCCAGCAATTGTCGGTTCTTTACTTCTTGGAAGTATTTCGACGCTATGTGCTAGTTTATTTGCTCTTTGTTCTTCAATTTATGTTGTTTTTTATGCTCATAACACACCATTTGCCAAACTTATATCTCAATCACTACATATACTACTTGGCATTCCATCTGTAGTTATAGGATTATTTGGTTATAGTTTTTTTGTTATGACATTAAAACTACCTCGAAGCTTAATCGTTGCTTCATTTACTTTAAGCTTTATGATTTTACCATTTATGACATTACGCTTTATTAAAATTTTTTCTGAATTTCCATACGAATATTTTTCAACCTCTACAAATTTAGGCGTTTCAAAACACTACACTATACTGCATATCGTTATTCCAAATCTTGTTGGCGAATTATTTACTACTCTAGGAATTGCTATGAGTTTTTCAATGGGTGCAACAGCTCCAATAATGTATACTGGTGCTGTGATTTTTACAAATGTGCCTACAAAGCTAACTGATAGCGTTATGGCGTTACCATACCACTTATACGTATTAGCCAACGAAGGTATTTCTTTAGATATGGCTTTTGGTACAGCCTGTGTTCTTATGAGTATTGTTTTGTTTATTCATATAATTTGTCATACTACCGCTTATACGAAAGGAAAAAAATAATGACCACATCACCGCTTATTATAAAAAATTTATTTGCACATTATAATAATACTTGTATTTTGAATGATATTTCATTTAATTTTCCTGCAAATTGTATTACTGCAATTATAGGTCCATCCGGGTGTGGTAAATCTACTTTACTAAAATGCCTTAATCACTCTATTTTAAATGATGGTGGTACAATTCATGGCGAACTTTTACTTGATAATAATTCTTTTGACAATTTTTCCCAGGAAATGATTCGTACACGTATTAGCCTCGTTTCACAACACCCTGTTGTATTTCCTTTTTCTATTTATAAAAATCTTACGTATCCAATGCAATATCATCTAGTACCAAAAAAAGAATGGCCACATAAAATTAATACTTCTCTAACACAAGCCGGTCTTTTCGATGAAGTTTGTAATAATTTAAAAAAATCAGCAACGCATTTGTCTGGCGGACAACAACAAAGATTATGCCTAGCACGTTCTCTTATTATGAATCCGCAAGTTCTTCTTCTTGATGAACCATGTTCTGCTCTCGATATAAAAAATACTCGTACAATTGAATCAACTTTACTATCTCTCAAATCAACTTATACTATTGTTATCGTTACGCATCACTTAGCACAAGCAAAACGTATAGCTGACTATGTTGTATATATGGAACATGGCAAAATAGTTGAATGGGGCACAAATGAACAAATATTTTCAAATCCGTCAAATCAGAAAACTAAAGATTATATTTCATATATGAGTTCAGATTAATTTTTTTTTGACAACAAATTATAACTTTTTTCTATAATTTGTTCATTTGTAATAAATACATTATGAATATTTAGCTGCGTAACTAACATTGAAGAATGTAGTATTATATTTCTAACTAAATTTTCATTAATATCTTTTTCTTTTCTTTGTTCTTCATTTAGCATAATATTTAACCAATCAAGTCTACTTGTAAGCTCTTTGATACCGTCATTTCTACAAAATGGCTTAATACTTACTGTCATTCCCACAACTATTAAGCCTATACTTAAATAAATAATTCTATAGAAAAAAAGTTCATACACACCAATTCCAAAAGTCGAAAAACATATAGCTAAAATCGTCAAGAAAAATGACACTCTATAATAATCTTTAAACATATATACACCATAAAATGCAATTATAATAAGTGCTACCGCTGCCCACTGACTACTTATTACCTCAACTACTATTACTACTAAAATACACCCTGCAACATTACTTTTAAACCTATCTCCTCTTATAGCCATCGTTTCTTCGTAGTAAGGAAGTGTTACAGCTATAATAGGTATCACAACCCAAATCACTTTGTAAAAACCTAATACACTTACAATTCCTAACATAATTGTTAAAACAATCGCCATCCTAAGTGCAAAATTAAACTTAATACTTTTCGTATCTATACATTGTTTTGCATCTTTTTTTAATATTCTTTTCGAAGTATTTTTCCACTCACAAAAATTATATTCTTCACCATTTTGCACTAACTTTTCAAAATATAAAAATGCTTTTTCTATTCCATCAAAAATTTCTACGATTTCACAACTACATATATAACTACTCTCTTTACTTATAATCTCCAAATGTGATATTACTTCTCCAATTGTTTTTTTCTCTAAAAAACATTCTTCAACTATATTCATATCTACTATAAGTTTCTGTATTTCTTCTTCTGATATTTGTTTATCACACATTTTTTTGTAAATAGTTTTTAGTTTTACCGAAAAATGACTTAAATTAATATAAAACTGAAAATTTAATTTTCCTTTGTTTGTCGTTAAAAATTGTTTATAACCACTTTTATAAATTCCACTTGCTACTTCATTTAATTTTATATTTATTTCCATCTGTTGCTTTTCATCAAATTTATTTTGCTGAATATTTTTCACTTGCAAAATTAATAAACTCCATACTTTTATTAATTTTGGATCTAACATAAAACGTTTTCTAGATTGTGATAACCAACTACTAATAAAAATAATAAATAACGTCGTTATTACTAACATAATTCTATCTGGAAGTTCTGATATTGAAATACTGCTATACTGACAAAAAACATACAATAATATAAACGTTTTATACGAAATTTGATCATATGGTTTCATACGCAAAAATATAATTGCAAATATTGTTATACTATTAATAATTATACCCGCTACATAATTTTGCCCAGCCCCAAATGCACAACATACAATTACTGTATCAAATAAAACTAATCTTACAAATTTTACCCACTTTTTTACACTCCAATCTTCTTGGTCATACACACTTGCACCAAGTACCATAACAAATGCAATCATCATATTTTCTTTTCCAAACAAATACCCCATAAGAAATGTCGTTAAAATACCTACTGTTCCTTTTTGAAAAATATCTTTCCAATCAATTTCTTGTTTTTTCTTCCAATACTTAAGCATAATTTACCCTATTTCTTTTTATTGTAGTTCTTATTATTTTTTATATTACCTAATTCTATATCTTTCTTGTTGTATTTTCTACACTATTTATTATGTAGTTTTTGTTATTTTTTTTATATTATTCCAATAAATAAACAGGTATCGCCTTTTTATTGGCAATACCTGTTTATTTATCGTACTATTTGGATATTTGTAGTTTCAATCAAATTTTTAACTAATAATTCATAATCTTTAATTGTAGTACTCTTTTTAATTTTCTTTAATTGTTTTTCAGCATCTACAAATAATCTTCCTAAATAAAACCAAAGTTCTTTCATCTTAAATAATACATTTCTTTCACCTGATAAATTTTCTATATAATCTTCCAATAATTTATTATGAAATTCATATATTTTATCTTTATACAATTGTTCATTTAATGTATATTTTTGATGCGTATACTCGTCCCATAGCCCTGGATTTGCAAGAATTCCACGACCAATCATAACAGAGTCTATTATTTCAAATCGCTCTTTTACTTTATCTATACTTTCTTTTGTAACTAAATCTCCGTTATAACAAAGTTTATGCCTACTATGCTCACATGCATATTCTATACATTCATAGTTTGGTGTATTTTTATAAAAGTCACTTCTTACTCTTGGATGAATAATAAGCTCCTCTAGTGGAAAATCATTTAATATATCCAGTATCTTTGGAAATTCTTCTGCATTTTCCATACCTAACCTTGTTTTAATAGAAATTTTCACATCGGGTTTATTATAAATTTCTTCTAAAAATTTTTTTAATTGTTCTAGATTTTGTAAAAACCCAGCACCTTTGCCTTTTGATACAACTGTACCTGATGGGCATCCCAAATTTAAATTAACCTCTTCATATCCATATTCTAATAATTGACTACATGTCCTATTAAAATAATCACTATTATTTGTTAATATTTGAGGCACAACATATATACCTTCATTATTAATTGGTAAAATATCATTTTTTTCTCTTGATGAAAATTTACCATGTTGGTTTGGTGAAATAAACGGTGTAAAATACTTATCTGCTTTTTCAAAATAATGACTATGTGCATTTCGAAAAATATATCCCGTTAATCCTTCCATCGGAGCCAAATAAAATTTCATTTTTCCACTCCTTATTTTAAAACACCTTTTGCTTTTAAATATTTTTCTAATCCTTTTCTATTCACTTGAACAAAGTATTCTGACATTTCCTTTGTACTATAGCTAATCATTCCACATTGTCTTGCTCCTCGTAAAACTTCACGAACTTCTTGTCTAGATGCATTACATTTATATCCTATTTTTTCCATGCTTTCTACACCATTATAAAAACATTTTAAAATTTTTAACGTATTATTATCACTCATTATTTACCTCTTTTTTATTATTATTTATAGTCATATATTTTACTAATACTTATAATTATATCTTTTACTATTTTAATGTTTTTAACTCAACACCTTTAGGTAGTGCTTTTATTATATGTTCTTCCCATGGCATACCATCTATCGGTACGAATAAAACAATTTTTCCGCAATCATCTTCTTTTCTAATTAGACGACCACAACCTTGTTTCAGCTTAAGTGCCATTTCAGGATAATCTACGATTACTTTTGGATCAAGATTTTCAGCTGCTGCATCTTGTCTTTTCACTTCTTGCACTGGATCATGTAGCGCAAATGGAAGTTCCCAAATTACAACCATAGTTAATGCATCTCCTGGAATATCAATACCTTCCCAAAAATGCGTACCTACTAATACTGTATCTGTTTCTTGTCTAAATTTACGAATTAGATATCCACGCTCTGCTTCATCTTCAAACATAATTTCAAAATCAAAAGTATAATTTTTTAGTTGTTTTTTAAGCTTTGCCATTTCTTCTTTACTATTTAGTAAAATTAATGAACGTCCTTTATTTTCAACTATACATTCCACTAATTTTTCAATTCTATTTTCGCCAATATACTTCTCAATTGTAATTTGATTTTCTAAGTCAAAAGGACTACCAATAGTTGATGATGTCATATTATCAATTCCCATACTTCGTTTGAAATACGAAAAATCTCCATCATTACTAAGTGTTGCTGACGTTAAAACAACTGGAAGTTCTTTGCTCCATAAAAATTTATTTAGCAACGTATTTACATGTCTTGGTACAATCCAAAATGTACAATTATCTTCTTCAAACCACACAAGACTTTCTTTTCCATTGTTTTTACATAATAGCGAAAGTGCGGCTGTCACAAACTCTAATCTTCCTTCAAATGCCTGTATTTGGTGTGATTCTAACGATTCTGTATATAACTCTTGTTCTATTTGCATTTCAACTAATAAATTATCTAATGCTTTTTTTAGCCCTAGTGCTGTTTTAAGTAATTGTTCATCTACATTTACAGCTTGGCGTTCTGACGTATCATCGCGAACTAATCTTTCTTCAATATTAGTAAAAAACTCCTCAAGCAACGTTTCTATTTGTTCTGTCACTATGTGTAGCGATTCTCTTGCCCCTTGTAAGTCGCATAGCATAGAAACCATTTCATCCATCTCATCTCTAGCTACACCAAATCCACTTTCCATAGCCGCTGGCAATAAAATACGATGTCCTTCATCAAAAACAACCGCACTATAGTCTGGCAATATAGTAGATTGTCCTCTATCTTTACATTCTTGTCTTGTCCATAAATCTTGAAAAAATGTACGATGGTCTACAACTATTAAATCCCTTGCTTGGCTATAGTATTGTTTTGATTTTACTAAACGACAATATCCCCTTGCTGCACATAAATCACAGTTTAGTGATGGTTCCCATTTTATTTTTGACCAAACTTCATCTTCAAGCATTGGAACTTCACTTCTCTCACCAACTGTAGTTTTTCCAAGCCATTCCATTACATAGTCACTATGTTCTTCAAGTTCATCTTTATATTCATCTGCTTTTAAATCACAAATGTATTGATGCGGACTTTTTGCCATTCTTGCATCTACATCTAAATCTAGCAATTTTGATAAAGTTTGAATATCTCCAGTATCTCCTGCTAACTGTTCTTGAAGTGCTGTCGTTGCACATGCAATTACTACAGGTTTTCCTGTCATTCTTGCATATGGAATTGCCGACATTAGATATGCAAATGTTTTTCCAGTACCTAGTCCTGCTTCTGCTAAATGGATTTTTTTCTGCGCAAAGCCATCTGCGATTTGGAACGCTGTAAAAATTTGCTCATCACGTACTTCATAATCTTTTTCTGGCAAAATATCATAAAACACATCCCCGACCCATTCTACAAGGCCACTATTAAATGTTTTAAGATCTTTATATTGAAAAGGCATTTTTTTATTTACAATCATGTGAGTCTCCTATATTAATTATCCAATATATTTATATATACTTAAATTTTATCACATTCTGTCAACGTACACACTTATAATTATAGTACTCCTAATTGCTTTTTCGCCTCAGGTAATATCCGTATAAATGCCTCATAAAAAGTTTCATTTTCCTTAACATCTAAATTATAAAAAGTTTTAATTAAATAATCATTTAGTTGACATCTTTCTTCTTCATCATATACAAATTTCAATCTAAACTGCAATGCCTTTAACAGTTTGTACCATTCTATAATAAATTTTTTATTTTCATCATAATCTTTAATTCCTATCCAATCACTAACTTTAATAGGACTTAAATCATTCATAACACACGTTCCAACTTGTAAAAAATATTTAAAATTATCATTTTCATAAACTCTTCCAAGCGGAAATAATCTACAAATATTTGGACGTTGCCCATGAATACTACATCTTCCTTTTTCATTTAAAAAACTACATTGCTGACGTTCTCCAACCATTTTTAAATAAGGCAACATTAACTTATTATTTTTTTGCAATGCAATTTTTTTATCACATAGCATATCAAATGTTTCATTTAAGTATGTTGTCATTTCATATACATCAAACGGCGTTAATTCTACTAAATCACCTATTTGATGACAACACGTATAACACCCATTACAACCTCTTGTATCTGCATTTACAATATCATCATAATCATATAATTTTCCATCTGATATACCTTCTAAAGTTTTTAGTGTCCTCATATTTTTCTCCTTTGTATCCTGCTAGCACTAAACTATGCCCGAATAGCCCAGCGCATTTTTGTACAACTTGCACGTCCATTTCGGTTACACTCTTCGCGTGTTGGACGAATAACATCTGTTGCAATCTCTTTATACATACCTTCATTTTTGAATCTTTTAAATGATTTTTTCACAAGACGATCTTCTCCTGAATGAAATGTAAGAATTGCTACACGTCCACCTGGTGCAAGCACATCTGGTAATTTTTCTAACAACGCTTCTAAAACTTCAAATTCACTATTTACTTCAATTCTAAGTGCTTGAAAACAACGTTGACAAGATTTTTTTATCATCTTTTCTTGTTCTCTTAATGGTAAAAATTGCAATGTTTCCTCTATTATATTTCTTAAATCACTTGTCGTTTCTATAACTTTACGTTTTTTGATTGCCCCAACTATTGCACGTGCAATTTCCGTTGCATATGGTTCATCTGCATTTTCTATAAACATACCTTCTAACTCAGCAAATGTTACATCTTTTAAGCGTTCCGCTGCTGATATTCCAGTATTCGGATTTAATCTAAGATCTAGTGGCCCATCTTGTTTATAAGTAAAACCTCGTTCTGGATTATCTATTTGCATTGAAGAAACACCCAAATCTGCTAATATAAAGTCAAATTTTCCATATTCTTGTGCAACTAAATCGATATTTGCAAAATTTTGTTCTATAATAGTTAAAATTTCCGGACCATATCCTAAATTTTCAAGTCTATTTTTTGTTTTTACAATTTCAATTGGATCTACATCTAGCGCATACAAATGCCCTTCACCTTCTAGGCATTTTAATAAAGAAGCTGAATGTCCTCCATAACCAAGCGTTACATCTAATCCTTTTTCACCCGGCTGAACTTTTAAAAAATCAAGTATTTCATCAACACAAATAGAAATATGCATTCCAGCTGGTGTACTACCTTTTTGTTTTACTTTTTCAACTGTATCACTATATTTTTCAGGCTGATGCTCTTTATATTTTTCGCTAAATTTTCTAGGATGAGTACCTTTATACCTTACTCTTCTTTTGTACTGTTGTTCTCCTGTATTTTGCTGTTGTTCTACTGTGTTTTTTTCTTGATTATCCATATTTCCTCTTTTCTTCCTTATCACTACTTTATATTAAAAATAATCGAATTTTATTTTCTATCTTATACTTTAATTATTGCCCTTAATTATTAGTTTTAATTAAGGGCAATAATTATTGTATATATTTATTTTTATTATAATTTTTCAAGTATAGCTACAACTTCATCTACTGATAAAACTTTTCCATATGAATGTACTTTTTTATCTATAACAAGTGCTGGTGTTGTCATAATACCATATGTCGCAATTTCTGCAAAATCTGTAATATGTTCTATTGCAATATCCATATTCAATTTTTCTAACGCTTTTTGTGTATTTGCTTGTAAATCATGACATTTCGCACACCCACCACCTAATATTTTGATACGTGCACCATTTAATTTATTATTTTCTGCATTTTCAATTGTTTCTTTATTACAACTTCCTGCACAACAACATTTTTTCTCTTCTTTTTTTCTTCTAAATAAACCCATTTTTATGCCTCCTAATTAATTATCTTCTATTATAATATATTTTTTATATAAATAAATTCTGAAATATATTGAACATATAACCAACGCCTATAATACCAACTGTGCAAATAACGATAAAAATAGTTAATAATTTAGGTTTAATAGCTTTTCGCAGCATTATCATAGATGGTAAAGAAAGCGTTGTTACTGCCATCATAAATGCTAAAATAGTTCCAAGTTGCGCACCTTTTGCTAATAATGCTTCTGCTACAGGAATTGTTCCAAAAATATCTGCATACATAGGTATGCCAAGTATAGTTGCAAAAAATACTCCAAACGGATTATTTGACCCTAAAACCATCTCTATCCACTCTGATGGAATCCAATTATGAATAAGCGCTCCGATACCTACTCCAACTAAAATATATGGAATTACTTTTTTGAACGTATCCGTTACTTGTTCTTTTGCATAATTTATTCTATCTTTTTTTGTAAGTGTCATTTCTTCTATTTCTACTGCAGATGCATTACGAATAAAATCTTCCACTTCATTTTCTAAATGTAATTTTTCTATAATAGTTCCACCTATTACCGCAACAACTAAGCCTACTATTACATAAAAAACTGCAACTTTAAATCCAAAAATACTCATAAGTAATACAAGTGAAGCTAAATCAACCATTGGTGATGAAATCAAAAAAGAAAAAGTTACACCAAGTGGAAGTCCTGCACTTGTAAATCCAATAAAAAGCGGAATAGATGAGCATGAACAAAAAGGTGTTACAGTTCCAAGTAATGCACCTACGATATTTGCCCACACACCATGAAACTTACTCATTATTTTTTTACTACGTTCCGGCGGAAAATAGCTTTGAATATATGAAATAATAAAAATTAATACACATAATAATACTGTAATTTTAATAACATCATATAAAAAAAACTGTATACTTCCACCGATTTTATTCATAGGATTAATTCCTATCAATGACAACATATTACCTATCATATCATATAACCATTTCATACCTAGAACTTGGTCTTGTAAAAATGTCCATATAACCGATAAAATATCCATTTACTTATCTCCATTTCCGCAAATAACACCGTTCTCAATACGACTTTTCAAGTCTAATATTTTCATTTCAATTAATCTAATTGTTTCATTAAATACATCATCACCTTGTCCTGTCGGGTCTTCCAATCCCCAGTCTTCTATGTGGCTACACTTAATAGAAGGACAACTTACATTGCATCCCATAGTAATAACTACGTCAACTTTAGGTATATCTTCTAACAATTTACTTTTTTGTGTCATATTCATATCTATTCCATAACGTTCTAAAACTAACCTCACTGCATCTTGGTTAATCATAGGTTTTAACTGTGTTCCAGCTGAATAACTTTCAAAAATATCACTTCCAAATTTACGACCTAATGCCTCTGCTATTTGTGAACGACATGAATTATGAACACAAATAAAAGCTACTTTAATTTTACTCATTAGACTTCTCCTCCTTTGATTTAGAACATGGTTGATTTGCAGTAATTATATCCATAAGCGCTACTATCGTACGATTTGCAGTAGTCATATTTAAAGTATACATACTCCATATTCCTTCTTTTCTAGAAACTACAATTCCACATTCCATTAAAATTTTCATATGATGTGAAAGTGTTGGTTGTGTAAAATCAAACGATTCTAAAATCGTACATGCACACGATTCTCCTTCTGATAAGATTTCTACAATTTTCAATCTACTAGAATCACTAAGTGCTTTTAGTGTTTTTGCTAATACATCATGCTCCATCATATAAAATTCTCCTTTATAATATCGATATTAAACACTATTATAGATGATTTTCTATGTATTTACAAGTACAACCGTGTATTTGCGATATTTTAACATTATCATATATACTTTTACCTATGTGTACCCAAGTATATAGCGTTCTACATATACTCCACCTATTCCTATTTAAATATATAGTGTTTTATAAAAAAAAGTTTAACGGTTATAAACCGCTAAACTTTTTTATAATTTATTCAAATAACATATTGGGCAAAAAACATCCCCATCAGTACTACTTGTAGATGCTCCTTTTATTTCTTTTCCACAAGTTGCACAACAAACTATATTTAATTGTTCTTCCTCATCTTTTATATAATGCTTACAAGTTGCTTCACATGAATTTTCTTCACACGTCTCACAATTCGGAGTTGGAAATCCAAACTCACATATATCCATAATATTTTTTTGGTCGCCGTCTCCAGCCTCAATAACACTTTTTAAATTTTTACATGTTGCACAAATACATATTTCCATCATAAAATTCCTCTCAGTTTTATTATCTTCTACCACTACGTATTGTATCTTACTTTATAGATTATAACATTTTTTTAGTTCCCTAAGTTTTATTTTATAAAAAAAGTGCCCGCTAGGACACTTTTTAGTTTAATATATTATTTTACTGTATAATAGCATCTTTTTGGTGATACAATTATTTCTTCTTCTTTAAGTGCTTTAAGTGCTTTATCTACTTCTTTTTTATCTATTTCAAGTTTTTCTACGATTTCTCCAGCTTTCATCGGTTCCCCATTTGATTTAAGTAAATCTAATACTTTTGATTTCATTATATTTTCTCCTTATCATTTGTGATACACGAATTATACTCTTGCACTAATTATTTTTCAAGGCTCTCATATTTTATTTTTTTCTATATCTAGTATAACATTTTGTACTAGATGTTTTAAAACTTTCACCTATTCAATTTCTTCCTTAGAATTTAACTCTTTATAATGTAGTTCCTTATTTTGATACATATCATTATCAGCTTCTTTTAATTGTTCCTCGATATCCTCACTTCTTTGTTTCCATACAACACCTACGGATATACTAACATTGTTGTCTTCTAGTTCTTTTTTTAATTCATGTATTTTTTTATTAAATAGATGTTCTTCAATTCCAACTACAATAATAACAAACTCATCTCCACCTATTCTAAACGCCTCTTTAGCAAAAAACTTTTGAATATGATATGCTGCATTTTTGATGAAATTATCACCATCTTTATGACCTTTTTCATCATTGATTTTTTTGAGACCATTCAAGTCAAAAAAAGCTACTCCTGTATTTTGCAACACTACCTCTTGATACTCTTCTACAATCTGATTATATTTATTTCTATTATATAGCATAGTTAATGTATCTATATAACTTAAAACTTCAAATGCAGCTTGTTTTTCTTCCGCTTCTGCTTTACTTGATTCTAATTGTTTTGCCGTAAAAATAGTCCATATTAAATACAATATTAATAATACAGTTGCTGTTGCACCAGCTATAATTAGTCTATCTTTATATATTAGTAAACTTCCGAATATAATATTTTCTTCCACTACAATTAACATTTGCCAATCAAATATACCAATTGGCGTATAGTATATGTATGAATTTTTTTCATTTTCTCTGGATTTGTAAATAGAGACTCCTGTTTTTGCATGCTTTATATCTGTAACTAAGTTTATATTTTCATCACCTTTTAGTTGCTCAGATTGTTCAATATTATAAATATCACCAAGTTCATTTTGCCAATTATTCATAATAAATTTTCCATCTCGATAATCAACAATACAACTATATGCATAACCTTCATATTCACCCATTTTAAAGAATGTTGGCATTTTTTCACATTCAATAACCCCAACTAACAACGCTCTTACATCTGCTTTATCAATAATTGGCACAGTATAATAAATAACTTCTTTACCACTTACTTTATCTAGCATTCTATTTGACATTTCTTCGCCTTTTGAAATAAATGTATCAAACGTATAAGGATATCCAACTTCCTTCATTTCGCCACTTTGAAATAAAACACTATTGTCTGGATAAATTACATCTATACGCGAAAAAATAGTTCTATCTTGAAATGAATTAATGTATTCAGTAATCATATTATAATATTCAATTTTATTTTCTTGTACCATAGCAGTACTAGCTAATTTTAACATCATAACATTATCTTGAAAACGTACTGCAATTTCGTTATTAATCGAATTCGCAGTATTTTCAAGTTTTTTCCAGCATTTCTCTTCTTCTATCATTAAAATATCATTATAAACATCAACAAACATAAGTACACTAACCAATAAAATCATAATTGGCGGTAATATATTTTTCATACCTTTTTTAAAGTTACTCATATCTTTTTCCTTTCTTTTAATTATATAATTCAAAAATTATATTTTATCATGTTATATTTTTCACAATTAAAATCTTATATTATTAATTTTTTATATTAAATTAATAATTGAATTTTGTAATATCACTCACACTCTAATCTTCTATTTATTCAAATTTTATCATTATCCTATTTTACATATGTATATATTTTAATATCTATAAATTATAAGTCACTAAACCGTAAGTAAGTATTATTTTGATTTTTTCAATTATTTTATATTATCTAATTATATCACGTTTTTTTGAATTTGAATACATATATACTTTCTTAATTCTTAATTGTTTATCATATTATTTATACTATATCCTTATTATTAAAATTATATATTCTTTTTTAATGCATCATATACTGTTATCTTTAAAATATATTTTTCCACAGTCTAAACTAAAAGCTCTTTTCTTGTTATATTTTATCATTTACACCTTTTAACACAAAAAAGTATTATGAATTTATTTATCCAGTTTCATAATACTTTTTTATACATATCATATTTAAATACTTACTTAACATTTTGTTTTATTCCATATACACTAACATTTACTATATATTTTTTTAGTAATAGCCCTCGTCGTCATCGTCGTCATAGTCATAGGCGCTGTCTTCTTTTTCTTTTTCTTCTTCTTCTTCTTCTTTTTTTTCTTCTTTCTTTTCTTCTTCTTCTTCTTCTTCTTCATAATCATAGTCATCTTCATATCCAGCTTGATATCCAGCTGATACATATGGTATCCGTTTTTCGTTCCCATCTTCATCTACTCTAACAACAAACGCATTTCCATCTTCTGTTTTTACTAATATATGATCTTCATCTAATACATAAACACCATCATCTATCGCTACAGCTAATCCTTGCAAATTACTAGTTGCATCAGATAATGTCTCTTGTAAATTTTTCAAAACTAATGACATTTCTCCTATAGCCGTATCTAATTTATCTCTTGTTATTGAACCAAATATTAAAGAAAATACTGTATCTACAAGAATAAAAACTACCGCACCTATAACCGTTGCATATAGTAATGATGTCCCCGTAATAGTAGTTTTAGCTACGTTTGCCCCTACCTCTGACCCTACCTCTGCCACTGCCTCTGCCACTGCCTCTGCCACTGCCTCTGACCCTACATTTGACCCTAGCCTTGACACTGCATTTGACCCTACCTCTGCCGCTGCCTCTGCCATTATGTTTACCCCTGAGTTTTGTATCATTGACTGAGATAAACTTTTCACACCTACCTGAGCTACCTCTTCTCCCATAGCTGCTGCTTGTTGCACAACTGAATGAGATAGAACTGAATTAGATAGATTTCCTGCGGAGTTTCTTATTGCAAGGTTACCAATATTCTGACTACTAGCTTGAACAATACCTTGACCCACGTCTGCCGCAACCATTCCCATTCTCTGAGCCATTGCTGCAACATCTGCTGTCATTACCGGTTTTGCCAAAAAACCTCTTAATTTTATTGCACCAACAGTTATTGCAATAGATGGTGAAAGAATTGAACTTACAACAATCCCCATTTTAGTTATATCGAGTTCTGATACTTCTTTTAATTTTCCCGCTTTAATTAAATCTTTCAAAAATATCAATTCTTCAAATCCACAAACAGCTAATACTTGATCAAAAAACAACTGAGTATCTAGTATTACGCCATTAATTTCTTCAATACACTCACCTACAGTATCTTTACGAATATCTTTATTTATCGTAAGCATTGCTCTTCCCTTAGTTATTTCGTTTTCTTTTTGTCTAAGCATATAGTTTATACGATGTGCTACGGCATTCCACGCACTTTTGTAGTTTTCAAATGTTAGACTAATTTGTTTACGTAACTTATCAAATTCTATTTTTCTTTTTTTATTACCCGGAAACAATAGGTTATCTAAAATCATACTACACCTCTCCTCTCTATACTTTTTTACCTTTATTTATTTTAAGAATTTTAAATTTCCCCTTATATTTCAAGATAATAGTGTTATCATCAATACGATAACTACCTTCCTTAATCCTTTGAGCAATTCCCATTAAATTAACCGTTGCAACTTGGAATTTTGGTTTTATGTCTTCTACAAATGGTCGTAAAACTCCCATTTGTTTTTTCAATTGCGTTTTTTCATATGCTCCAACAACAACTTCACTTAGAATATCACCTACACTATAAAATACTGCACCTATTACAAAACCAAATATCCATCTACCAATATTAGCAAATGCTTTAATCCATCCTGTTGCAGTAATTACAATTAGCTTCGTGACAGCTGGAGCCGCAAAACTTGACCAAACAGCATGGAATAAGAAAAGAAAAGCTCTAGAAATAGCAATTCCTTTAAATTCTCCTATATCATTTGCTTTTATTTCTACCCCTTCCCATATATTATCTATTCCATCTTCCAAACATAAATCGAACATGATTTTATTAAATATTTTCCCCGTACGCTCAACAACTCCTGAAATTTCAGTAAGACAGTCTCCTACAGAATGTATCTCTATATCACGCGTTATTTTTTCAACTATAAAATATCTATATTCTGAAGTTGGACACTCTTCTAATAAACTTGTTAACAATCCCGCTACTTTATTCCATGCTATTCTAAAATCTGAAAATGTCGTCACTATCTCGGCTCTGAGGTCCATTAATCCCATTTTCAACATAGCATTTTCTTTATATATCATATCACCCATTGCGCCCATATTTTCACCCCTTATTTATTTATTTATTTATTTATTTATTTATTAAAGAATTCTTATATTTTTTTTAAAAGCTGTTCCTTTCAATTCATAAGTCATTTGATATGGTGAATTTTCAGAATAAATAAACGGTTCACTTGTAACATCTTTCGCCCAAGTAACATTCGCTTTAGGAAAACATACTGTCAAATCTTTCATTCCACAATCCGAAAAATCATATTCTTCAGAACGTCCTACTGATAGACCAGCACTTCTCCAAAATAAATCTATACTTTGGGCTCCAATCCCTTCATCATTTGCATTGTAGTATACTTCACATTTTGCAACAACTGCTGCATGATTATTAAATATAACTGATTTGTATGAATTTTCTTTAGTAGTTATCCTTACTACTCCCTCTGATGAATTTTCTTCTTCTAGAGTCAGTAATCTTCCTTCTCCTCCCGGATGATATACTAACTTATTACTGCTAACTATTTGCATTTGGTCATTTCCTTGCTTTAGACTAATCGTAATTTCCTCCATTTTTTCATAATGAAATTTTTCTAAAAATATTCTTCCTGAATATGCACCCGGCTTAAGCATTTTACTTTGATGTAGATTCTTACTTTTTTTTGATTTTATTTGAAGAAACAACTCTCTATTTGTATTGTTATATAGTACAAATCCTCTTATAAATTTATTTGATATATCTCCCATTTTATTTCCTCCATTTTGAATTTTTTCATTTTATTATCTATTCTTATATATTTTTTATTTTGCATATGCAGTAAATTTTTTCGAAAAAGCGGTTCCTCTTAATTCATAACTTATTGTATAATCTGAATCACTTGAGTATACAAAAATCTCTCCGTAAGCATTTGACGACCAAAATACATCTGCTACGGGATAACAAATTGACAACTCTGGTATCTTATCTTCTCCTAGAGTAGTTAAGTCAATATAATCTCCATACCCTACTGACTTAGAACCACATCTCCAAACTTCCCGCCCCTTTGATTTATGATTATATTGATCTTTTTCTATAGCTATTGCAAATTTACTCACTGTTGCTGAATGATTACTAAATCTAACTGCTTTAAATGTATTTGCAAAATGTTGTATTACCATCATTTCATCTATTTGATGAATTGAATTTACATTACATTCTCCTCCTGGATGATACATATACCTCATTGGTTCTGCATTTTTAAATATAACCCCTTGCCAAGTAACATCAAATACAATCATGTCATATTTTTCAAAACCATATTTCCCAAGCAAAATTGCCTCAGAATATTTACCTGACCCAATACTAATCTTCAACTTTACAAATTTACCCTCTTCAGATTTTGAACTTATTTTAACCTCTATATCTTTATCTGTGTTATTGTACAAACGCATACCTTTTACTATTTTAGTTACTATTCTTGCCATAATATACCTCCTTATTTTTAACTAATCTTATATAATTATTTTTATTTCCCTATATACTATTCAGCAATAACTAAATTTGTGATAATTTTTGAGATAATATTTTTTTTATTTTCAAAAAATATTTAAAACATATCTTCGGTTTGCTATTATATTAACTTTTTATCTTTTTGTGCGTATTTTCTACTATCCTTTTTCATTAACTATATACATATATTCAATGAAAAAGTTAACATTTAGCCAATTACTAATTGTTAACTTTTTCTTTTTTGCCTAATAACTATATAACCTCAAAACACTAATTGTTAGCATTAATCAATAGTTATTAATCTTAGTTTAACAGTTGAACCCTCCACCTCGTATGCTTTTGCATTATTTGAAGTTTCAGCATATACAAATGTCATAGATGTAGAATTTGCTCTATAATGAAGGTGTTTTATCTAAATTACATGGTCTAAAGTTAGGAAATAATGTTGTTCCTGTTAGCATATACATTTTACTATATTCCGATCTTTCTGAATAAAGTAATGGTTGCGATTCAGCATCACGCCCACCAGATACAACTACCTTAACATGACATACAGTCATATCCGGCAATCCTAACGCTCTCAAATTACATACGGATGTACGTCCAACACTAATATTTTCAGTTGAACAAAATTTTTCAAATTTTTGTTCAACTCCGTCACCAAGCTCTACTGGTATACTAATTTCAACTTTAGCATTCATCCCTGCATGATTAATGAGCCCTACTCTTTGATGAGAAGTAGTATTACAATTAAACACCCATCTGTTTGATTCTTCTCTATCTTTTGAAATGGTAATCATAGCAACATCCCCATCTGGATGATACATTAATTCATACTCCTCTGTTAAATCCATCTCTTGCTCTTTCTCCTCTTCAACTATTTTCATTTTTTCATCAGTTATCTTTTTAGGTTTCTCTATTACCTCTTCAACCTTATTTCCTTTACTAATATTTATTAAGTCTTCAATTTTAACTACCTTAATCTCTTCTGTTACTGCTGGTTTATCATTATTTTCTTTGCCCTCTTTTGTTTCTTCTGGTTTATCATTATTTTCTTTGCCCTCTTTTGTTTCTTCTGCTTTAATCTCTTCTTCAGTAAGTTTAACTCTTCTGCTAACTTTAATCTTTTTAACAATTGCTAAATTAAACTCTGTCGCATCTTTTAATTTTAATTCATTTAAAAAAATCTTGTTTGACAAAGTTGCCTTTTTAATATTCATATTTAATGCAGCTGATGATTCAGAATCATCTGCATTTTCATTTGCTTTATTTTCTTTCTTCGGATATAGTCTGACATTTAAATCCTCGTCACTTTCATTGATAACTACAAAACCTCTTATAATTTTAATTTTTTTGTTGTCCATACTCCATCCCCCTATATAAATATTAATCTCAATTAAGCCTTTTGCTTTGATAAACATTCTTTTTTTACTTTTATTTATTTACCATATTTGATCATCCATTTTTTAAAAACTGTTCCTTTCAATTCATAAGTTGCTACATATGCTGAATTTTTTGAATATAAAACAAGCTCACCCTCTTTATCGTTTGACCATTGAACATTTGCCACTGGATAACATATTTCTAAATCAGCGTCTGCTAGTTCTTTTAAATCATCTAAACTACAATAATCTGCCCTGCCTAATGGTTGACGTTTACCACTCCAATACCTCCTTCCTTTTCCTTGTGGACAATCATTATCTATTTCTCCATATACATCCAGTCCAGCTACCGTAGCTGAATGATTACTAAATCTAACACCTTTAACCCCACTCGCATAATCTTGCATTAACATCGCTTCACCTTCTTTTTGAATTGATATTATATTTCCTTCACCATTTGGATGATAAATATATTTCACTGCTTCTATATTGGGCCATTTCACTCCATCCACCATAATTTCAAATATAATTTCGTCACCTATTTCCAACTTATATTTACCCAATAAAATTATTTGAGAATATCTATTTGCCAGAATATTCATTTTTGATTTTTGCACTTTATTTTCTTTAGATTGTACACTTAATATAACCTCTATATTTTTATCTGTCCGGTTATATAAGAGTGCTCCTCTTATTATTTTAGTAGTTATTTGTTCCATACTAATTCCCTTCTTTCTATCAATATCGTACTATTAATTTTGCATTGCCCTATATACTATTCAGTAGTGACTACATTTGTGATAATTTTTTGTATTTTTTTTATTTTAATTAATATCTATGTTGAATTAAATAAAAAAAGTTAACACTTAGTTATTTACTAATTGTTAACTTTTTTATTTTTCACATAGTAACTATACAACATTGAAACATTAATTATTAATATTAACCAATAATTGTTAATTGTGTTTTAAAAGTTGTACCAGTTAACTCATATACTATTGTCTTATTTGAAGTTTCAGAATATAAAAATGGTATAGATGTAGAATCTGATCCGCATGATACATTTGCTCTTGGATAACATAACATTAAATCCTTAATTTCCCCATTTTTCAAATCAAGTTTGCTAGAATAACCTACCGAAGCACTACCACTTCTAGCCCATGATGGTGATGAATACACAGGTCCTTCTTGATTATAATCTACGTGTACCTCACAAGAAGCTATAGTTGCTGAGTGATTAATTAACTCAACATATCTATATGCCTCCGACAATACACCTACCTCTAATGCCTCATATTTCAAAATAATCGAAAGTAGACATATTTCACCTTCAGGATGATATACTATCATATTTTCTCTTTCTTTTTCTTTTCTCGATGCATTTCCATCCATGAATAAATTCAATACAATAGTTTCCCATTCTTCAAATTGAAAATCTTTAAACTCAATGCTACTAGAATACTGACCTGGTTGAAGTTCTATTGTCCTGAGTATGTTATCATTGTTTTTTGATGGCATTTGAAGAAACACAACGCTCTCTGTATTATTAACGAATACTGCACCTCGTAAAACCTTATTTTTTATTTTACTTTTCATAATTTCACCCCTATATTAAATTTTATTATTTTAATCACATGGTCCAAAGTTTGGCGAGCATGTTGTTCCTGTTAATCGATATGATTTAGTGTGTTCAGATTTATCTGAATAAAGAAATGGTTCAGATTCAACATCTCGCCCACCTGATACAATTACCTTAGCATGACATATAGTCATATCCATTAATTCTAATGGTTTCAAATCACATACTGTTACATGTGCAACCGCAATGTTGTTAGTTGCACAAAATGGTCCAAATTCTTGACCTTTTTCTGCACTAACTTCTAATGGTGTCTGAATTTCAATTTTAGCATTCATTCCTGCATTATTAATAAACCCTACACTTCGATAAGATCTAGTGTCACAATTAAAAATCCATTTGTCTGTGTCTGCAGGATCTTTTGAAATAGTAATCATAGCGACATTTCCATCTGGGTGATACGTTATTTCATATCCAGCTGTTATATCTATCTCTTCATCATCATCAGCTACTATTATTTGATCACGAGATAATTTTTTACCATCAACATCTAACTCCTCACTATCATTTTCTTCAGCTACATTAATTGTTTTCTTATTTCCAGTTTTTTTAACAATTACTAAGCTAAAATCTGTCGCATCTTTTAATTTAAATCTATTTAAAAAAATCTTTTCTGAAAAAGTATCCTTTTTAATATTCAGCTCTAATGATGAATCATCGTCTTCTCTATCTTCACTCTTCGAATATAGCCTAATCATTATATCCTCATTAGCTTTATTCATAATGATAAAACCTCTTATAATTTGAAATTTTTTGTCTCTCATATTTCATCCTCCTATATAAACATTCTATAATTTAACACTTTTTTCTTTAACAATAAACAATAATACTATATATCCAATTTTTTACTCATAATCATCATCCAAATCTACTTCAAAAAGATTATGCTCACCATTATTTGATTCTATAATAGCTTTACTACTTAGAATTAATACTCCATGTTTTAGCGTATCTAGGACTCCGTATAGTAATTGTGTACTATTAACTATTTTTGGTAGTACTTCTTCTTTAAATTTTGTTAATTCCGCTAAAGCTTTCTCTAATCTTTTTCGTTTAATAGCACCCATAATAGCATCGTATACAAGTGCCAATTCTGCAGTAGCAACCATTACCGCTGACGTAACAAGTATTCCTATCCCTGTAGAAGTCAAAAAGGTAAGCGTTACAGATAACGCAGTTACTAATATCTTTCCTACTACCCCTATGACAATTGATCCCGCTAGCAAAGATAGTACATAAAATGTTAAATCTGCTACCATTAAATCTTTTATTGGATTTGTATGCATCAATGACTTAATCTCTGTTTCTATTTCTTCAGTTGGCAACTCTGCTAGCCTAACAACATTTTCACCTACCTCAGCAAAATCGTTTACTGCATTAGTAACTTCATTTAGACATTCCTGTAAAGGTTCTTTAGAAATATCTTTATTTATCATCAGAATTTTCTGCCCTTCAAAACCTTCACTCTCTTCGAATGCTCCATTTATTATTGTTGCCATCATATTCCATGCTTTTCTAAAATTTGACATTACTTCTATTATTTCGCTATATATCATCTGTATTTTTTCGGCTTTCCTTTTATTTCCTGGATACAATAAATTTTCAAACATCTCTTTTCCTCCTCCTCATAATATATCTACACTGTATTATATGCACCATTTCCAAAATTGCTATTACTTTTTGAAAATTTATTGTTTTTTTTTATATTTTTCAATTTTGATTCTAATTTTTCCACCCTATACTCTTAATTCAAACAAAAAAACACCATATCGCTCATTACGAACGATATGGTGTTTTTTTATTAATTTAAATTTTTTCCAATGTCTGTACGCCATTGCATTCCTTCAAAATTTATTTTTTGAAGTTCTTCATATACTTCAGCCCGCGCTTTTATAAATGTATCGGCCATTCTTGTAATTGCTAATACACGTCCGCCGTCTGTCACTATCGTATTATCCACTAATTTTGTACCTGCATGATAAATATATGTTTCACTATCTAACATGTCTAATCCTGTAATTAAGTCCCCTTTATGTGATGACTCAGGATAACCACTACTTGCTAATACAAGTGTCACACTTTTTTTATTACTCCACTTTATATTAACTTTATCTAGTGTACTATCTATACATGCATTCATTATTTCTATTAAATCAGTTTCTAATCTTGGCAATACACTTTGTGTTTCAGGATCACCAAATCTAACATTGAATTCAAGTACTTTTGCAATGCCATCTTCTATCATTAATCCGATAAATAAAATGCCTCTAAAGTCAAGATTTTCTATTTTAAAACCTTCTATTATAGGATTTAAAATAGTTGTTTCTACTGTATTCATTATATTAGATGTAATAATCGGATTAGGTGAAAAACCTCCCATTCCGCCTGTATTTAAGCCTTCATCATTATCATAAATACGTTTGTAATCTCTAGCCGTTTCCATTGGGACAATAGTCTTACCATCTACAAAACAAAGTAATGATGCTTCTGTACCTGTCAAAAACTCTTCAAGTACAATCGTTTCCCCAGCACCTTCAAACTTATCATCAAAAATTTCTTCAATACCTTCTCGTGCTTCTTCGTAAGTATTACAAATTAATACGCCCTTGCCCGCTGCTAATCCATCTGCTTTTACTACTAGTGGTAATGAAAATTTTGCAACCGCTTCTAATGCTTCTTCTTTATCTTTTTTTGTGAATGCACTATATGCCGCTGTTGGAATGTTATGCCTCATCAAGAATTTTTTTGTATATTCTTTACTTCCTTCAAATTGTGAACATTCTTTATTTGGACCAAATACTCTAAGTCCTTTTTTATTAAATAAATCAACGATACCCATAACTAATGGCACTTCAGGACCTACAATTGTTAAATCAATTTGTTCTTGTTTTGCAAAATTAACTAATTTATCACATTCTGTTACCTGAATCTCTACATTAGTATAGTCAACTTCTGTTCCACCATTTCCTGGTGCTACAAAAATTTGAGCTTCTGGATGAAACCGTTTGATTGTATGTGCAATCGCTGCTTCTCTTCCACCATTTCCGATCACTAATACTTTCATTTTTTTTCCCTCTCTTCAATCATCTTAATCGCTTGGACTAAAATTTTGTGTTCCACTTCTATTAGTACACGTTGTTGAAGTGTTTCTGGTGTATCTCCTTCCATTACAATTACTTTTTCTTGTAATAGAATATCTCCTGTATCGATTCCGTGGTCGACATAGTGAACGGTTGCACCACTTTCTGTTTCTTTATTTGCTATAACTGCTTCATGAACATGAATACCGTAGTAACCTTTACCGCCATATTTTGGCAGTAAAGATGGATGAATGTTAATAATTTTACCTTTATAACACTCTGTCATTGTTTTAGGTACTATTTTTAAATATCCTGCTAATACAACTAAATCTACGTCATACTCTTTAAGTACATCAAGCATTTTATTATCATATTCTTCTTCTTTAGGATTAATAAAAATACTAGGTATATTATTAATCCTTGCTCTTTCTAGACCATACGCATCTTCTTTATTACTAATAACACATACTATCTCACTTTGTAACGTATGATTTTTGACTGCATCAATTATTTTTTGCAAATTACTCCCTGACCCTGATACGAGTACAGCAAGTTTTAATTTTGACATAAAATAACCCCTTCTTCGCCATTTACAATTTCTCCAATAATCGTTGCAACTTCACCTATTTCTACTAATGCATCTACAAGTTTATCTGCATCTTCTTTTGCAACAACTATCATCATTCCTACACCCATATTGAATGTGTTGTATAATTCATCAACTTCAAGTCCTGATAATTTTTCAAGCATTGCATATACTTTTGGTTTTTCCATAGCATTAATGTTTAGTTTTGCTGTAATCCCTTTTGGTAACATACGTGGTACATTTTCTATGAAACCACCACCTGTAATATGAGCCATACCTTTTAATTTACATGTTTCTTTCGCTTTCATAAACGATTTCACATATAATTTAGTTGGTTTCATAAGTGCTTCACCTATAGTTTCTCCTAGTTCTTCATCGTATGAATTTAAGTCTAGTTTATAAGTTTCTATAATTTTTCTAACAAGTGAATATCCGTTACTGTGTACTCCTGATGATTGAAGTCCTACAATTATGTCGCCTTCAGAAATAGATTTTCCATCAATCATATCTTCACGGTCTACAATACCTACTGCAAAACCTGCAACATCGTATTCGCCGTTTTGATAAAATCCTGGCATTTCAGCTGTTTCTCCGCCTACTAATGCACACATACTTTCTCTGCATCCTGCCGCAATACCACCAACTATATCTGAAACTTGTTCTGGAGATATACAACCTGTTGCAATATAATCTAGGAAAAACAAAGGAATTGCACCACCACAAAGAATATCATTTACACACATAGCAACACAATCAATACCAATTGTATCGTGTTTGTTCATATCAAACGCAAGTTTTAGTTTAGTTCCTACGCCATCTGTTCCTGAAACTAATACTGGTTCTTTCATTCCCATATATTTACCTATTGAGTACGTTCCACCAAAACTTCCAATGTCTGTTAATACTCCATCTGTAAATGTAGATTGAACATGTTTTTTCATCTGTGCAACTGCCTCATAACCACGATGAACGTCTACCCCTGCGTCTTTATATGTAATTTTTGCCATTATTCTTTCCTCCTGTTAGCACTTTTCACCACTTGGTCTTGCATTTAATGGTACTTCCATTGGATAATTTCCGTTAAAACACGCTTTACAAAATTCACTACTTCCTTCACAAGCTTCTTTTAATCCACCTAATGATAAGTATGTTAGTGTATCTGCACCAATATATTCTTTAATTTCATCTACTTCCATATTAGCACCAATTAGATATTCTCTATAAGGTGTATCAATACCAAAGTAACATGAGTATTTAACAGGTGGTGATGTGATACATACATGTACTTCTTTTGCTCCTGCAAGACGTATTTGTTCAACTATACGTTTACATGTAGTTCCTCTTACTATCGAGTCATCAATCATAATAACACGTTTGTCTTTAATATTATGTTTCAAAGGATTAAGCTTTATTCTAACAGCATTTTCTCTCATTTCTTGAGTTGGCTGAATAAACGTTCTTCCAATATATCTGTTTTTTGTAAGTCCTTCTCTATATGGCACTCCTGATGCATTTGAGTATCCTATTGCTGATGGTACTCCTGAATCTGGTACTGCGATTACAACATCTGCTTCTACTCCGCATTCTTTTGCTAAAATACGGCCAGCTCTTTCTCTAAACTCATAAACGCTAGTTCCATCTAATGTACTATCTGCTCTTGCAAGATAAATTAGTTCAAATACACATAATCTTTTTTGACACCAATTTGTAGGTTCTATACTTCTTATACCGTCTTTATCTATAATAACCATTTCTCCAGGTTTTATATCTCGTACAAAAGTTGCATCAATAACATCTAATGCGCAACTTTCTGACGCTAGTACATATCCACCCTCTTTGCACTCTCCAAGACATAATGGTCTAAGTCCATGTGGGTCTCTAATTCCTATTAGTTGTTCACCTGTTGTAATAACAATTGCATAAGCACCTTTTAATAGGTTCATAGTATTGCGAATTGCAATTTCAAGACCTCTGTTATAGTGACGTGCAATTAGATTAAGTATAGATTCTGAATCTGTAGTTGACTGAAAAATAACTCCTTCATCTTCTAACATTTCTCGTATACTATCACTATTTGTTAAGTTTCCGTTATGTGCAAGCCCTATAGAACCATGTTTGTATTTTGCTACAAGTGGTTGGCAGTTACTAATATCTTTGTCTCCTGATGTTGAATATCTCACATGTCCAATTGCAATATTTCCTTGGAGTTGTGTAATATTATTTTCATTAAAAACATCTGCTACAAGTCCCATACCTTTGATGCTATCTAACTTACCACCATTATTAATTGTAATACCTGCACTTTCTTGCCCTCTGTGTTGGAGGGCATAAAGTCCATAGTAAGTAAGTCTTGCAGCATCTTGTTTTTCTTCATTTAAATAAACACCCATAACACCACATTCTTCGTGTAATGTATCGCTTTCAAAAATATTCATGGTTTTCTCCCCTTATTTTGTTACGCGCTTAAGCATTTCTTCATAAACTTCTTCTACGCCACCAAGGTCACGTCTAAAACGGTCTTTATCTAATTTTTTATTTGTTTCTTTATCCCAAAAACGACAAGTGTCTGGTGAAATTTCATCTGCAAGAATAATTCTGCCATCTACACGGCCTAATTCAATTTTAAAATCAATTAAGTTTACTCCAACTTTTTCAAAATGTGCTTTTAAAAGTTCATTAATTTTAAATGTCATCTCAGACATTTTGTTTAATTCTTCTTGCGTTGCAATTCCTAGTGCTAAAATGTGATGCTCATTAATCATTGGATCTCCAAGTGCATCATCTTTTAAACAATACTCTAATGTAGCATTTTTAAGTACTGTACCTTCTTCAACTCCAAAACGTTTTGAAAATGAACCAGCTGCTACGTTACGAATAATTACTTCTAATGGTACAATTTCTACAGCTTTTACAACTGTTTCACGGTCATTTAATTCTTCTACATAATGTGTTTCGATACCATTTTCTTCAAGCATTTTACACATAATGTTTGACATACGGTTATTTACAACACCTTTTCCTAAAATCGTACCTTTTTTCTCACCGTTGAATGCTGTTGCATCATCTTTATAAGAAACGATATAGTATTTTTTATCCTCTGTTTCATACACTCTTTTTGCTTTGCCTTCGTATAATAAATTTTGCTTTTCCATTTTTTTAACATCCTCTCATATTGTTTATGTTATTTTTTTTACTACATAAATGCTTTAGACTGTATTAAAAATCAATTTTAAATCTTGTGTTAAAAATTACCTATATGTCAGACTTTATTTTCTACACATATTGTATTGCACTATATTTTTTGCATATCGCTTCATCTTTTTTACGAACGTTTTCTGCCATAGTTACTTTGTACTGTTTAAGTTTTTCTTTAATATTCGCATCACTAATTGCAAGCATTTGTAATGCTAAAAGTCCTGCATTTACAGCTCCGTCAATAGCAACTGTTGCAACTGGAATACCTGGTGGCATTTGAACCATTGATAATAATGAATCAAGTCCATCCATAGTACTTGATTTGATAGGTAATGCTACAACTGGTAATGTTGTAAATGCTGCTAATACTCCGCCTAAATGTGCTGCTTTTCCAGCCGCTGCAACGATAACACCTATACCATTTGCTTCTGCTTCTTTTGCAAAAGCTTCTGCTTCATGTGGTGTACGATGTGCTGAAATAATACGCACTTCTACAGGTACACCAAATTGTTGTACAATTTCTACACCTTTTTCTACTACTGGTAAATCTGAGTCACTTCCCATAACAAATGCAATTTTCATCGTATTCCTCCATTATTTAAAATATTTTACTACTTTTTCATTTTATTTAAAGTACTCTACGCCTGCTTTGAATAGTTGTTGATTTTTTTGACCTGGAATATTTTTGTGAATATTTTCACCTATACGTTCACTATGGCCCATTTTTCCAATTATACGGCCATCTAGTGACACAATACCTTCAATGTTATACATACTTCCATTTACATTTACTGATCCATCTTGTGTTGGAACACCAAAAGCATCTACGTATTGTGTAATGATTTGACCTTTTTTAACTAGCTCATCTAGTACTTCTTTCGGTGCTACAAAACGTCCTTCTCCATGTGAAAGTGCTATTTCGTGACAATCTCCAACGTTTACGTTAGCAAGCCATGGTGATTGAGTGCTTGTAATTTTTGTTTTTGCCATAATAGATATGTGCTTACCTATCGTATTATATGTTAATGTTGGACAATTTGAATTCATCTCACGTATTTCGCCATATGGTAGCAATCCAAGTTTCACTAGTACTTGGAAACCGTTACAAATACCAATTGCTAAACCATCATTTGCATATAACTGCTTATGAACTGCTTCTTTTAATTTTTCATTTCTAAATGTCGCTGCAATAAATTTTCCACTTCCATCTGGCTCATCTCCTGCTGAGAATCCTCCTGGGAATGCTAAAATTTGTGCTTTTTCTATAGCTTTTGCCATGTAGTCAATTGATTGTTCTATATCACTTGCTGTACGGTTTAAGAAAAGAATTTGCTCAACTTCCGCTCCTGCCTCTTCAAATACTCGTGTCATGTCATATTCACAATTTGTACCTGGGAATACTGGTACTATAACTTTTGGTTTTGCTATTTTGTTTTTTGCGATATAAATTTTACGCTCACCATTAAATGTAGCATCACATGTTGCCTCTTTTGCATCTACTTTTAACGTAAATACTTTTTCTAATGGTTTTTCTATTTTTTCAATTACTGTTTGAATGTCATATGTTATATCATCAAAAGCAATCGTTTTTTCTGATGTTGTTTGACCAATTACGCTAAATATACTTAAATCAAGTGTCTCACAAACTTCGCTTGAAACTTCTAATATTACGTCTCCGTAATTTGCTATAAATGGCATTATATTATTTTCTTTTAGACTAAGTGTTGCACCTATTTCATTTCCAATTGCCATTTGCATTATGCTATAGCACACTCCGCCTTTTCCTACTGTATAACTACTTCTAATATTCCCTTTATTTACAAGTTCATAAATTGCTTCATACGCTTTTTTTGCATATTCAAAATCTGGTATTAGCATTTCATCTTTTGGAATATTTACATATACTATTTTACTATCTGTTTCTTTTAAACTTCCACTTACAACGTCTTTTGCATCTCCTAAAGCGCAAGTAAATGAAATAAGTGTTGGAGGAACGTTAATATTTTCAAAAGTTCCTGACATACTGTCTTTTCCGCCTATAGCACAAACACCAAGTGCTTTTTGAACAACTAGTGTTCCTAGAAGCGCTGCTACTGGTTTACCCCATTTAGAAGCATCTTCCCCTAGTCTCTCAAAATATTCTTGGAATGAAAGATATGCTTTTTTGTAATCTGCACCTAATGCAACAAGTTTTGCAATACTTTCTAATACCGCATATAAACTACCATGAAATGGTGACATTTCTGAAAGATATGGATCAAATCCGTGTGTCATAAATGTTGCACTTGACGTTTGACCATTTAATACTGGCACTTTTGCAACCATACCAATTTCTTTTGTTAATTGATTTTTTCCACCATATGGCATTAAAACGCTACCCGCTCCAATAGACCCATCAAACTGAATACCTAATCCTTTTTGACTAGCTAGGTTAAGGTCTGTAAATAATGATTCTACATTCTCTTTTGTAAGTGGACGTTCATCTAACTCTATCTTTGGCGCTGTAATTTTTGCAATTTTTCGTTGTGTAACTCCGGCACTATCCAAAAATTCACGATTTATATGAACTATTTCTTTACCTTGCCAAGTCATTATTAATTCTTTAGCTTCAGTTACTTTTGCAACTATTACTGCGTTTAAATTTTCTTTTGCACAAAGTTCAATTACTTTTTCCGCATCTTTTGCTTCAACTGCAATTGCCATTCTTTCTTGTGATTCAGAAATAGCTAATTCTGTCCCATCAAGCCCTTTGTATTTAACTGGTACTTGATCAAGGTCAATAATAAGCCCTTCTGCAATTTCACCAATAGATACACATACACCACCTGCACCAAAATCGTTACAACGTTTAATACAATGTGTAAATTCGCTATTACGGTAAAGACGTTGTAGTTTTCTTTCTTCTACTGGATTTCCTTTTTGAACTTCACTACCACATAGTAATAATGAATCTTCTGTATGTTCTTTTGAAGAACCTGTAGCTCCGCCGCAACCATCTCGCCCTGTTGCCCCGCCTATTAATATGATAACATCTCCATCTGTTGGCTCTTCTCTTCTTGCATTTGCACTTGGTAATGCTCCTACAACTGCACCAACTTCAAGACGTTTTGCAACATATCCTGGATGATAGTATTCTTTAACTTCTCCTGTTGCTAAACCTATCTGATTACCATATGAACTATATCCACTTGCCGCTGTTTGACTAATTTTTCTTTGTGGTAATTTTCCAGCAATTGTTTTTTGTAACGCTTCTGTAACGTCTCCTGCTCCTGTAACACGCATCGCTTGATATACATATGCACGCCCTGATAATGGATCACGAATCGCACCACCTAAACATGTTGCTGCACCACCAAATGGTTCAATCTCTGTTGGGTGATTGTGTGTTTCATTTTTGAAAAGTATCAGATATTTTTCTTCTTTATCATTAACTAAAATTGTATCTTCAATAGTACATGCATTAATTTCTGCTGTTTCTACTAAATGCGTTAATTTACCTTCCGCTTTTAGATGTTTTACTATTATCGTTGCCATATCCATTAAACATACTGATTTATTTCTATTTACATAAATTTCTTTTCTAAGTTCAAAATAAGTATCAAGTGCTTCTTGAATAGGTTTTGATAAAATACTATCTTCTATTTCTATCGATGTTAGTTCTGTCATGAACGTAGTATGACGACAATGGTCTGACCAATACGTATCTACTACTTTTAATTCTGTAAATGTAGGGTCACGTTGTTCTTGTAAAAAATATCTTTGAAAATATTCAAGATCTTCTAAGCTCATCGCTAATCCTACAGTTTTATGAAATTCCGCTAATTGTTCATTGTTATATTTAATAAATCCTGTAAGCGTTTTTATTGGTTGTGGTAGTGGATAGTCTGCATCTATAGCATTATTTTCTAAATCTTTTACTTCTTCACTTTCCACAGGATTAATCATATGTTTTTTTATAAGTTCTTCTTCTTCTTTTGTTAAATCACCTTCAACAACTACTATTTTAGCTGTTTTTATAATCGGTTCTAATTTGCTATCTATAGAACGTATACACTGTGTACAAGAATCTGCACGTTGGTCGTATTGTCCACTTAAATATCTCATCATAAAAACAAAACCGTTTACTTGTGGTAAAACATCATATACGATATCTGCTTGTGGCTCTGAAAAAACAGTTGATACTGCCTTGTCGTACGCTTGTTTTGATACACCTGCTACATCATAACGATTGAACATTCTAACATTTTTGATTGATTTTATTCCTAAGAATGTTTTTAATTCATTTTCTACACGTTTTGATTCAATATCAAAACCTTCTCGCTTTTCTACATAGATAACATATTGTTCCATCTAAGTCCCTCCAGCTAAACTATTTTTATATTTAAAGGTTATCATAGCATACTGATATCGTCAATATTTTTGCGAACATTTTATTATTTATTTTTATAATAATTCGGTTATATATGTTTTTTAGTTTGTATAATATATTTTTTTTACCATTTTTAGTACGATTTTTATATTTCAATCCGAACATTTATATATATTTCCTCGTATATCTTATTTATGTATACCAAATATTATTAATTGCTTATTATAACTTTTTATTTTTATATTATCATTTTTAATTGTTTTATATATGAATTTCTAAATTATTTTAAAACAAAAAAATACATCTTAAAATGTGTATTATCCACATTTTAAGATGTATGCATCATATTTCTCATCTTTTTTAGTATACGTTTTTCAATTCTAGATACTTGTACTTGCGAAATATCTAATAATGTTGCAATTTCTGTCTGCGTACGATCTTCATAATAACGATATGTAATTATATTTTTTTCAATCGGATCAAGTCCCATTATCATCTGTTCTAAAATAATATGATCTACCATATTGTTTTGCGCTGATGGCGCTTGATCAATTTTATCTTCTAATGTAATCGGTTTCCCGTCTCCATGATGTATTACCGCACTTAATGACTCTATTTCTGTATTAGCTTCTAATGCTGTTACAATTTCTTCTACTTCCATATCAAGTCCTGCTGCAATTTCATTAATAGTCGGCTCACGATCTAACTCTTTAAGCAAACTTTCTTTCATTAACTTTGCTTTATATGCTACTTCTTTTAATGACCTTGATACTTTTATCATACCATCATCTCGAAGAAATCGTTTGATTTCACCAACAATCATAGGTACTGCATAAGTTGAAAACTTAACATTGTAACTTAAATCAAATTTTTCTACACTTTTTAGTAAACCGATACTGCCTATTTGGAATAAATCTTCTAAATCATAGCCTCGCCCCGAAAAACGTTTAACTAAGCTCCAAACTAGACCAATATTTTCTTCTACTAATACTTCTTTGGCAACTTCATCGCCTTCTTGCGCTCTTACTATTAATTTTAATGTATGATCCATATTCTATTCCACCTCCTAAGTGTATGAGGTGATTAGATGAAATTTTTTATGAGGTGAACTGTAGTACCTTGTCCTACGTTTGACCTCACATTAACTTCATCCATCATAGATTGCATAACTGTAAATCCTAATCCTGCACGTTCATCATCTGGTGATGACGTATGTAGAGGTTGCATCGCTTCATCTATATCTTCAATGCCTGTTCCAAAATCAATAATATCAATTATTGCTTTTTTATCTTCATAACGGCACATTATTTCAATGATTTTATTTTCATCACTTTTGTAACCGTGAATAATACTATTTGTTACAGCTTCTGACACCGCCATTTTGATATCATAGAGTTCCTCTACTGTTGGGTCTAACTGTGCTAAAAAAGATGTTACGGCTACACGCGCAAAAGCCTCATTAATCGAACTACTTTTAAATCGAATCTGCATTTCATTACTGCGTGTCATCTTAATCCCCCTCGTGTTTCAAATCTTTTAAACTAAGTTCTTCAAGGCTTCTGCTTCATTGTCATACTGTTTCATTAGTTTATATACTCCTGATAAATTAAGGATTTTATCTACTTTAGGTGAAACATTGTATAACCCTACTTGTCCTCCAAAAACTACTACCTGGCGATATCGTCCTATCAATAATCCAATACCTGAACTATCCATAAAAACAATATTCTCACAATTAAATAATATACTCTTTGCACGCCTTTTTGAATATTCTTGCTCAACACGTTCTCTAATTTCTACACATGTGTGGTGATCAATTTCTCCTTTAGGTGTAACAATTAATATACTTTCATGCATACCAAAATCTATATCCATAGGGCACCTCTTTTCTTATCTTTATCTCTTTATATAGCATAGTATATTTTACAAATATTGTCAATTAATTTCTATTTTTTTACATTTCGTTTTCTTATAACATTACTCTTTGCTATTTTATCGTTTTCATCTTTATTTTTTCTATTTTTACGGTGCCCTTAGTTTATATTCTTTTATTTATACTTTATATCGACTAATATTATTAAACACATAATAACATTACCTATATTTGCTCTATTTTCTATATATTATTTTCATTAACCTTTTTTCACCTTGACAACTTCTATTCAATTGACTAGTCTAATACTAACAGATTCTATATTTTTGAAAGGAGCCTCCTTATGGATACAAAATCAATCGAAGTTTGTCAATGCACTATAATACATGAAGAAACAGTCGAACAAGTTAAACCATTTGTATTAAATCTAGACGATTCTAATAATCTTGCATCATTTTTCAAAGTTTTTGCCGATCCAACTCGTATCCGTTTACTTAGTGCATTGTTTAAATCCGAAATGTGTGTTTGTGATTTAGCCGCAACTTTAGGTATGACACATTCTGCTATATCACATCAGTTACGCATATTCAAAACTTCTAAACTTGTTACTTCTAGAAAAGCTGGTAAAGTTGTTTATTATTCATTAGCAGATGACCATATTCGCCATATTTTCAACGCTGGTCTTGAACATATTTTAGAATAATTATTTTTTATTTACCATATATGCAATATGTTCTACATATATTTTAGCAAGGTCTACATCACTCTTTTCATATAAACTACGACATCCTACTACATCTTCTATTTCATTAAAAAGATAATTTCCTTTTTTATCAATCAAAAAATCAATTCCTACACAATCACAGAATAAATAATCTGTGATTGTTTTTATATGTTTTTTTAATTCATCATCTATTTTATACATAACTACACTTCCGCCTAATGAAAAATTTGAGCGAAAATCTGTTGTCGAAGTTCTTTTAATAGCCGCAACTGGCTTATTCCCCACTACAAACACTCTTACATCTACACCTGGCGCATCACACAACTCTTGTATTAGTATGTATCGTCTTTTTATATCTTTTATAGTTTTGTCAAAATCTTTTTTGTTATCTACTTTAAATACCTCGTCCCCGCCATGCCCATCAATTGTTTTTATAACAACTGGATATTTAAATTCATTTTGATTATACTCTCCAAAATGTTTATCAAAAAAATAATTTTTTACTGAATGTACCCCTAGGCTGTTTATCATTTGATGAGCTTTGATTTTATCATTACCAATTTCTGTAACGTTAGCCGAATTAAATAACAATACTTGCATTTTTTCTAAATGATAACTAAGTAGCGTATCTCTTGACCTATTTATGCAAAAAAATGGAACAGTATCATTATTTATCGTTTTTATATATAATTTATTTTCTTCTGTTCCAAATTGTATTTCTTGTCTAATTATCAAAGTTATATCTAGCCTAGCCTCTTTTCCGCACGCAATAATATAATCCGCAAATTTTTTGTTTTTTTCTAAATCCCGCTCATCATAAATTAGCCATCCTTTAATCATTTATTACTCATCTCCTTTTTAATCCATTCAATAATTTTGTCTGCTACATTTACACCTGTACAATCTAAAATATTTTTAATATGAGCATTTGAATTAACTTCACATAGTACCGGTTTATTTTCTGGACCAAATAACAAATCTACACCTGCAAAATCAATTTCTAATTTTTCACATACTTTTAATGCTAATTCTTCAAAACTTTTCGGACACTCAGTATTTTCCATCGTTGCACCCGCTGTAACATTTGCTCTAAAATCTCCTTTTGAACGTCTAATCATAGCTGCAACTACTTGTCCACCTACCACTTGAACTCTAATATCTTTTCCATAACTTGTTTGTATCATTTCTTGATATATATGTGGTATATATTTTAGTTCATTACGTTTTATTTCTAGTTCTAATCTATTATCGATTTTATACACTTGTTGCCCAAATGAACCAAAACACTCTTTTATTATAAATGGATACTGTAAAACTTTTTCAACTTGATCCATAAATAACTTTTCATTTCCATCTTTTGTTCCTTCAAAAACTAGCGGCGCAATAATTGTTGTAGGCATTGGAATATTTTGATTTTGTAGTTTTAAAAATGTAAGTGATTTATCGTCGCAACATCTAATTACTTCTGAATTGTTAAAAAGTCTTAGCCCTTTATTTTCTAATTGCTGCGCAAGTTTTGTATCTTTATCCAAAAATAATACAAACTCAGGTTTTTCATCTTCTAAACCTGTTACAAAACTATCTTTCGCTATTCCATACAGTATCTCATCTGTGTATTTTACTATTAATTTAATTTTGAATTTTTTTGCCGATTCTTTATACATATTAGTTAGTTCTTCAAATTTTTCACTTCGTAACCAACCATTTACTACAAGCCACGCTTTCATATTAAAATCATTGTTAGATTGCATTTAAAATACTCCTTTATATAAAAAAACTGTTCGCTTATCTTTTTAAGATAACGACAAACAGTTTTTTTTATTTTTATTTTTTTGTCTATTTTTCGCTTGAACTTAATGCTTCAGCTTTTGAATACGAACAACCACAGTACGCTTGCCTATACAGACCATATATTTCACTTAATCCTACCGACGCTTTATAACCATCTTTTTTCTTGAAATCTGAATTTAAATAAGGCACTTCATATTTTTTAGCTAACATGTCTCCAATTTCATTTAATTTTTCTGCATTTTTCATAGGACTAATTGATAACGTTGTTGTGAAATAATCAAAATTATTACTCTTTGCATAACGCGCTGTTTCTTCAAGACGCAGTTTATAACAAGCTTCACACCTTGCTCCGCCTTCTTTACACATCGCTAGAGGCTTTGCCATTTGATGAAATAATTTTACATCATAATTTCCTTGAACAAATTTTACTGGGTATTTAGTTGGAATTTGTTCAATAAGCCTTTGTTGTTCTTGTGCACGTTTATTATATTCATCTTTGTCATCAATATTTGGATTATAATAAAAAACCGTTAATAAAAAATGTTCCGATAAATATTGTATAACATATGTGCTACATGGTGCACAACAACTGTGTAAACATAACTTTGGTACAGTATTTTCTTTTGTTATTTTTTCTATGGTCTGTTCCATTTTTTTTTGATAATTTTCTTTTTTCACATTCCCAGCTCTTTCTATCTGTCTATTTTTATGTCTTTTTTTATGTCTTTTATCTAGCTATAGTGTATTATACTATTCTATTGCGCTCTTCTTCGTTAAAAAATGCAAGAACATTTTTAACCACTTCGTCTACAAGTAGTTTTCTAGCCTCTATACTCGCCCATGCAATATGTGGTGTAACAAACCATTTTTCTTTATCTACACTATAAAGTGGATGATTTGCTTGTATAGGTTCTTGTTCTAATACATCTAGTGCCGCACCACTTATTAAATTTTCTTTTAATGCACGCGCTAAATCATCTTCTTTAATAATACCGCCTCGCCCAAGATTCATCAGAATCGCTGTTTTTTTCATTTGACTAATTTGTTCATAACCTATTAAATTTTTTGTTCTTTCATTTAATGGTGCATGAATTGATAAAATATCACTCTCTTTTAATAACGTCTCTAAATCAACGCTTGGATAAGGCTGGTCTGCATTTTTTCCTGATGTTGAATAGTAAATTACTCTGCATCCAAAAGCGCTTGCAAGACGTGCTACTTCCTGACCAATAGCGCCCATTGCAACAATTCCCCATGTTTTACCTTTAATTTCATTAAAAGGTCTTCCTATATAACCAAATGTTTCACTATCTGCATATTCTTTACTTTTTACGTACTTATCATAAAAACTAAGTTGCTCACACAAATTAAATAGCATCGCAAAAGTATGCTGAGCTACACTATCAGTCGAATATCCCGCAACGTTAGCAACAGCTATATTAGCTTTTTTTGCATACTCTAAATCTATATTGTTATATCCGGTCGCGAACAATGCTATAATTTTTAATTTTTTTGCATCTTTTAAATTTTCAGCATTTAGCTGTACTTTATTTAAAAGAATAACATCCGCATCTTTTATACGCTCTACTACACATTCTTCTGGCGTTAATTGGTAAGTCGTAACATCTCCCAAAGCATTTAATACCGTTAAATCTATATCATCTCCAAGTGTTTTTGCATCTAATACTACTATATTCATAAAAAAACCTCCTTAGTTTTGTGAAATCACTTCTATTTCTGATAATAGCCAATCAAAATCACCTTTTGTTACTATGCTATCACAATATTCACATCTGCCTGCTTGATTAATCGATAAATTTGCACCACAGTTTGGACACGCTATTGCTTCTACATGACTATTTTTTGTTTTTGTACCTATTTTACGCATCATCTTCCATTTGTAATGCATATAAATTGTTTTATTTTTATCACCTTTTATAACTTTGTTTGTTACATCATCTACGATATAGTCCACAAATTTCGCCTTAATAGAAACATCTAAATATTCAAACTCTCCTATAGCCTCATATTTTAATACTTCTGTATCAACAATAGCTATATCTTCTATTTTATTTGTTCGTTTATTTGCAATATATTGATCTAATTGCATTTTATGTGTATTAAAAAGTGCATCTGTTTCAAAAGGTCTTACTTCTTCCCATTTTTTGTCCATCCATGCTAGTTGTAGTCTCATAAACATATTATTTACTTTGCCAACCATCATTTGTTCTGAAAACTCTGGATCTTTTTGTAATAATATTTTTATACTTTCGTTATGTTTATTCATAACCATGCCATATTGATTATTTACAGGCATTGCCATTCTTGAATTCTGTTGTTTGTTTTTCCCTAATAAATAAACAACGACAGCTATAACTAATATAACTATAATTATTGCTGGTTGATTAAAAATGAACCTCATTAGCCAATAAATTGTATAAAAATCAAAACTGCTGCTATAGCTGCTATTTCCTCCATAACTACCATTACCATAATTTGTATTTCCAGCATTGTAGTCTACGCTATTTCCTACATCAGCGTACGTATGAGATATGCAGCAACTATATATAAAAGCAATTATACATATATTTAATATAATTTTGAATACTTTTGGATGCCTTACTATTATTTTATCCAATATACCTACTCCTTTATACTTTTGTTCCACATTCATTACAAAACTTAGCATTATTTTCAAGTTTCGTTCCACATTCCATACAAAATTTAGATTTTGGAATAATTACTTCCACTTTCGTCCCACATTCATTACAAAATTTGGCTGTTTCAGGAACCGATACCCCACATTTTTGGCAGTTTAGCATTTCATTTGTAGTCATCTTATTTGTATTTTCTACTGTTGGTTGTACTATATTAGGTTTTACTGCTTCTGCTTCTGCTTCTGCTTGTGCTTGTGCTTGAGTTTGCATTTGGGATTGTGTTTGAGTTTGTTCTTTTATGCCGTTTGCAAAAGCACCGCCCATATGAACTCCCATCCCTAGCCCCATTCCTCCTTGAATCATAGCATTTAAACCATCATTCTCTGCTGATTTTTCCATAATATCAAGTTGTCTCAGCGTATGAATACGACGAAGTTTTTCATCATCAATACTTCCTTTCATCGTCATACTTGTTAATTCTTTTAATGCTTTTTCAATTTCTTCTGGTAATGAAATATTACCTATCGTAAACTGATTTAATTGAACGCCTAAATACTCAAAAGATTTTTTTGCATCTTCAATCATTTGTTCACTAAGTTCTTTGTACTGTGATGCTAACTGCGCTACTGTCAAATTTAAACTTCCAACTGCATCACTAAAATTTGTTATTATAAATGCTTTTAGCTGTTCACTAATTGTTTCTTTTGTATATGTTGTATTTGTACTAGATATTTGCCCAATAAATTTAGCTGGATCTTTAATATTAAATGTATATGTACCATAAGCTCTTATCTGTACTTGCCCAAACTGGCGATCTTCAATCCATATTGGTGTTTGTGTACCCCATTTATTATTTAACATTTCTTTTGTATTAACAAAAAATACATCTGATTTAAATGGCGACTTAAAGCCAAATGCCCATCCTTTTAAATCACCTAGAACAGGTAAATTATCTGTTTCTAATTTATGTGTTCCCGGTAAAAAAACATCTGCTATTTCACCTTTTTCCACAAAAACAGCCACTTGCCCAGGTCTTACTATAAGTTGCGCACCGTACTGAATTTCTTGATCTTCCATAGGGTACATATATACTAATGTATTTTGTGTATTATCTATCCACTGTATTATATCGAGCAACTGTTTTTTAAAAAACCCCATATTACCGCCTCCTTATATTTATCTATTAATAAATACTTTATATATTTATTATAAAAAAAGCGTTTCATATTACAAGAAACGCTTTTTTTTATTAATTTATTTAAAATGCCCAGTTTCCTGCTTTTAAAATATAAAACTTCTCACCTGTTTCTGTCTCTGCTTCAATATCAAGTTTTGTGCTACCTACCATAAAATCTACATGTGTTAATGATGTATTTGCTCCAACTTGTTCTAGTTGCTCTTTTGACATTTCTGTACCACCCTCAATATTATCTGGGTAAGCACTTCCTATAGCGAAATGACATGATGCATTTTCATCAAATAACGTATTGTAAAAAATAGTATCTGTATTTGATACTGGTGAATCATCTGGAACAACTGCTACTTCTCCTAAATAATGTGAACCTTCATCTGTTCCAATTAATTCTTTTAACGTTTCATATCCTTCTTTTGCTGTAAAATCTACAATACGTCCATCTTTAAATGTTAGTGTAAATTCATTAATAAGATTTCCACCGTAGCTAAGTGGTAATGTAGACGCTAACACACCGTTAACACCGTATTTTGCTGGCATAGTAAATGCTTCTTCTGTTGGCATATTCGCAACATAGTATGTTCCAAGCTTATTTTTACTACCTCCGCCTACCCATATATGGTTTTTTGGTAACTCTACATGAAGGTCCGTACCTGGCGCTACATAATGAAGCTTTTTAATTTTTTTATTAGTTAAATATGTTGTTCTTTTTTCTAAATTATCTGTATGCTCTTGCCATGCTGCTACTGGATTTTCTTCATATATACGTGTTGCTATAAAAATTTTATCCCATAATTTTTCCATAGCTTCTTCTTCAGTTTTAGCTTCTGGAAATACTTTCATACTCCAAGCAGCTGTCGGAATAGAAACAACACACCATGCTACATCACCATTTTGAATAAAACGTCTAAACGGCTCTAAAGCTTGACTTGCTGTCTTTTGCATAGTTCCAATTCTTTTTGGATTTACTTCTTTTAGTAAATCTGGATTTGATGCTGATATAGATATAAATGCACAGTTTTTTTCAGCAAGTGTCTTTTTACCTTCTGCTACCCATTCTGGGTATTCTAAAAAACATTCATCTGGTGCTTTCATATATGTTATTTTTGATAATTCTTCATCTACATAATCGACAAATACTTTTTTTGCACCACGCTCATAAGCATAGTTTGTTAACATTCTAGCAAATTCTGCTGTTTGTATAGGTGATGTAATCATTAAATATTGTCCCTCTTGGATGTTTACACCAACTTCTACAACTAATTTTGCATATTTGTTCATATTGTTTTGTATGTTCATTTTTACTCACTCCTATGTTTTGATTATTATTTAGTTAGTTACTATGATTATTTATTGTTATTTAGCCTTCAATCTTTAATCGTTGCATCTTTAATCCGACTAGCTTTATGCACATGGTATATTGGCAATTCTAAGATTACCTTAGTTCCTAGTCCTTCTGTACTTTTTATATCTATTTTACCTTCATGTAATAGCATCAGATGTTTAACAATCGTAAGTCCTATACCACTGCCCTCAAACTGTTCTCGACTTTTGTCACCTCTATACATTCGTTCAAAAATATATGGCAAATCATCTTTTGCAATACCTATTCCTGTATCCATTACACTAATAAACATTTTTTTTCCATCAATTAATGTAGAGACTTTAATACTTCCTGTTTTTGTAAATTTAAAAGCATTCGAAAGAATATTCATTAAAATTTGTTTAATAGCACTAGAATCTCCTAATACCATAATTCTATCTGTTATGTGAATATCTAGATTATATTCAATTTTTCGCTCTTTTGCAACAATTTTAAAAGCATTATAAACTTCTTTTACACATGTATTTATATGCATTTCTTCACATTTAATAGTCGTTCTATCTTCTTCTATGTTTTTTAATTTATCAAGATTATTAAGTAAACTTCCAAAACGTAATACTTCTTGGTACAGTACTTCCATTTGATCATCATCAATCGGATAAATACCGTCAATCATAGCCTCTAAATTACTTTGTAAAATATGCAACGGTGTTCTTATTTCATGTGATACATCCGAAATTAATTTTTTACGTAGCGTATCTTGTTGTTCAAGTTTTTGCGCTAAATAATTCATACTATATCGTAAATTTTCAAGTTCTATAATTCTGCTATGTTTTTTATAACGCGCTGTATATTTTCCCTCAGCTAAATCTACTGATGTTTTGGCAATCGCATAAATAGGTTTTGTTACAAGTCTTGTAATATATCCACCTATCAAAATAAAGCAAACAATCGCAATCATACCACTACCTATAATGCTTCTATTTATATTCGTCTGAAATAAAATATCATCTTTTGATAGTAAAAACGATGGAAAGTATATAATACGAACATATCCAGCTATTCTATTATCTTTATCATAAATTGGTAAGTCTTTCGTTGTCAGTTTTCTTTCTTGTTGCTTCTGCAATGGTCGTCCATATAATAATGGATATTCTAATGCATTTACTTTATTTATTAGTTCTTGCTCTGTCATTCCATTAATAAGATTTTTTTCGTTATCTAAAATAGCAATGCAAAAATTACCAATTTGAGCTTGATTCATTAGTTGCGCCAGTGGTAATTGTTTTAAATCGCCACGTTCTTTATAGCTTTGTTCTAAATGCTCTACCATCACTGTACTTGCTTTTTGTATATTATGTTCTATATACTGTTCAAACTGCTCGCGAATTGTTAAATTAACAGCTAGTGACGTAAGTATGATAGTTATTATTCCTGTACATATCAACAACGAAAAAAGCTGTTTTCGCATTGATATCATAATGTATTTCCTTCAAATTTATATCCAATACCTGTAACTGTTTTTACATATTTAGGATTCTTAGTATCTTCTTCTATTTTTTTACGCAAGTTCTTTATATGAACATCAATTGTTCTATCAAAACCATCAAAATCAATACCCATAACTGCTTCAATAAGTTGTTCTCGGCTAAACACTCTTCCTGGTGATGCAGCTAATTCATATAATAAATCAAATTCATTTGGTGTTAAGTTAACTTCTTCTCCATTTACTTTAACTATACGCTCTTGTAAAAAAATCTTCATATTTCCTTTATTAAAAATCAAAATATCTTTATTTTCTTCACGTTCTTTGCGCGCTTCTAACGCTTTCACCCTAGCAACTAATTCTCTTGGGCTAACAGGCTTTACTAAATACTCATCTGCACCAATTTTAAAACCTTCTACCTTGTTATCTAACGTACCTTTTGCTGTAATCATAAAAATATATACATTGGATACACTTCTCATTTCTTTACAAATATCTTCACCTTGGATATCTGGCAACATTAAATCAAGTAATACAACATCTATTTTATGGCGATAAAATAACTCTATCCCTTCTTTACCTGTATAAGCCGTATACACAGTATACCCTTCTTTGTCTAAATAACGCATCATAATATCTGCTACACGTACTTCATCTTCTATTATCAATATGTTCATTAGCCCATACCTCGCTTTCTTTAATATAGTATAACCAATATTTATGAAGATAAGTTGAAATAATATGTGTATAATGTTACAATCTTTTGAAATTATTTATAAATAATTGCAAATTTCTTTTTTTTATTTTAAAATGTATTGTAATACATACTTCATTCTATAATATGAAGTCGAAAGGGGTTTGGCTATGGAATTTATTTTTGAAAATAAAGAAAACCTTATTACTTTTATACAAAAAGAAATTATTACTACTGCTGAAGCTACTAATCTACTAAATTGTTCACGACAATATTTAGATGAACTCGTAAGCCGTGGTAAAATTACACCTGTCAAAACAATTAATCGTGTACGCTTATATTGGCGCGATGATATATCCTCCTTACATAAAAAATAAATATAATTAATATCTCTTTAACTTTTATTAATTTTAATATTACAAAAGCTCTAATTTCTAAATAATCTAGAAATTAGAGCTCTTTTTTATTTTATAGCGTTTTTAATTGTTTCTTTTAGCTGAACATAATCAGTTTTTAAATCTTCTTCAATATGCTCCATATTTTGTTGTGTAACTTCATTTTGCATTTGTTCTTGAACATTTTGCATTTTTAATTTTGTTAATTTAGTTAAATCTTCTACACTATTTGTTAACTCTTGTTTTACTTCTCTTATAAATGCCATACATTTCACCTCTTCTTTATTAATATGAGTTTAGTATGGCTTTTTTCAAAAATATTATGTGTTCATTTATGAAAATATTAATCTTCATCTTTATGAACAGCATACGTATACTTAGCTACTTCATAACCATGAGTTACTAGTATTTCAAAATCTTTTTCTGTAGGACTAGACAATGTTATAGCATAATTTTTTGCTTTTTCCGCATCTTCATCAGATAAACATTCTCCATCTATGAAATTATGCTCGTTACCACTTTTACTATATATATCTTTTTTAGTATTACCTATTTTTAGATAAAGTCCATTCCCACCTTTCATAAAACTAACTACATTTCTTGATCTTAAACCTGATACTTGATTCATAGTTATATCTAACAATCGTTTCATTCTAGTAAACAATTCACCTTGTTTTACAAGTCTGATATCTCTAACTGCATTACTAACTATAATATAATCTATATCTTTCTTACACTTTCCACCATCATTCATATCATAAATTGGCTCTAGACCTAAATTATCATATACCCCACCATCCATAAGATGTACGCACTTATGCTTATCAAACTGATTTTGAAATTTATCATTAGTATACGTATTTTTCCACTCGTATTCATCTAATTTTATTTTATAACCACCTATGAGAATCGGAACTCCTGCTGAAGCTGCTACCATTTCTGCTAATTTCATTTTATTATTTTCTGTAAAACCTATTTTGTAATCACCCATTTTTTCTTGTGAAAACTTAAATACTTTACCTGTTTCATATGTCGTACAATTAATATTCCACATTGGACTTTTAGGAAGTTCATTCATTCCTCCCGTAATGCCCCATTCTTTCTCCATTGTTTTGCCAAGTAATTTCACTCTACTACTCCAATATTGTGGTAATACAAACATTTTTTTTATTACTTTCTTTTGAATGTTATTTTTTAAAATAGTATCCTTTATTTTTGGTAATACTTCCTCCAAATATTCTTTACTTGTTGGCCATTTTCCATTATTTTTAGCATAAACAAGAGCTATACATATACTCGCCCCAGAAACAGTTGATATTTCTTTAACATTTTCTAAAAGATTTTCTTCCGCTAACCATTTTAATAGCCCCATATGAAATACTGCTGCTCTCATTCCTCCACCCGAAAGTGCTAATCCAATTTTTTTCTCTGATATACCCATTATTTTCCACTCCTTTTAATAAATATTTGTTTTTAAAAAACAAATTCCCCTATAAAATACTCCATTATCTATATATACTTACTGATTTATTTTTTTGTACAATAAAAGAGCTCGACATAATAATATCAACTAGTTATTCCTTAGTTATATACTTACATCCAACTCTTTTATTTTTCATCAGTTATTTAATTAATTAGTTAATCCCTGTACTTCCTATTCCACCTCTAGCTACATTTTCTAGCTTTTCAACTTCCTCAAACATAATTTGAGGTTGATGAAGTTGAATACGAAATTGACATATACGTTCATTTATTTTTATTTCTGTATCTCTCATAGCTAATACTGGCATCATCCACACATCGTCATCACCACAATATGTTTCATCTACTACACCTATATGATTTGTTTGAATTATTCCAAAATTTTTAAATGTAGAACTTCTTGGTGCAATAATAGCTTCATACCCTGCTGGTAATTGCATCGATACACCCAAATTAATAAGTTTAAACTCTCCTTGCTTCAATATAACATCTTCGGCACTTCTCAAATCTATCCAATCTGATTTGCCATCTATATAAGTGAGTTTATCTATTTTTTCATTATGATATTTAATTTTTATTGTCTTCATACGTTTTATCCTAATACTCCTACTCTATTTATATGCCACAAAATATTATTCTATGCCTCTTTAAATGAATATAATACCGCTTCATTTTTATCAAGCGATTTATTTATATCTAGAATACGTTGATTACTACTACCTCTAAACTGTAATCTTACATCTTTTAGCTGTTCTACAAATTTGCCATCCACTAAAACATCGCAATATTTCAGCATCATTTTTTGTTTTGGATTTTTAATTAGTTGTTCAAATGTATATCCTGAGTATATCCAAATTGTATGTGTTGTTTCTTTTTTTAATTTTTTTAGCAAATTTAATAAATCATCATCATTAATTTGATCCATCGGCTCGCCACCTAAAATAGTAACACCATGCACATTTGGATTTTTTGCATATGTCAAAAATTTATTTGATGCATCTTCATCCCATTTAATACCATATGCAAAATTTTTATACTCATCATTAAAACATCCAGGACAGTTATGCGTACACCCTGAAACAAAAAGAGTTGTTCTTACGCCTGTTCCATTAGCAATATCATATGGTCGCATCGCTGCATAATACACATCTATCACTTCTTTCTTATTTATACATCTCTTAATATTTTTCCCTTAATTCATTTCTTCATTCATTTCTTAATTCGTTTCTTAATTTATTTTTCAATAATACTTAGTTTATAAATTTTATAAATGCATTACACGATTTTTAATTTCTTGTGTTTTACCTTTATTCCAATAGTTATCACCTAAGTATCCACATGTTCTTCTTATAACGTTCATCTTATTTTTATCTGTATTTCCACAAACTGGACATTCCCATTGTAAATTTTCATTTATTTGAATTTCACCTTCAAAATGGCAGCTATGACAACAATCTGATTTCGTATTAAATTCCGCATACTGAATATTATGATATATAAAATTCACCATTTGTTTTAACGCTTCTAAATTATGATTCATATTTGGTATTTCAATATATGAAATACATCCACCCGTTGAAATAGGCTGAAATTTACTTTCAAAAGTTAATTTACTAAATGCATCAATTGGCTCTCTAACATCTACATGATAACTATTTGTGTAGTAGCCTTTATCTGTAATATCTTTAATATCTCCAAATTTTAGTTGGTCTATTTTTGCAAAACGGTAACATAACGATTCAGCCGGACTTCCGTATAACCCAAATCCTAATCCTGTTTCTTTTTTCCAACGTTCTGTTGTTTTTTTCAAATATTGCATAACTTCTAAAGCAAATACTTCACCATCAGGGTCAACATGAGATGTTCCTGTCATTAGTTTTGTTAGTTCATATAATCCAATATACCCTAATGAAATAGTTGAATAGCCATCCATCAGAAGTGGGTCAATTACTTCACCTTGTTCAAGACGCGCTATCGCTCCATGTTGCCAATGAATAGGAGATTCGTCTGATAGTGTTCCTTTTAGAGCGTTATGACGACACATAAGTGCTTCAAAACATAAGTCTAATCTATTATCTAACAACTCCCAGAATTTTTTCTTGTCTCCATTTGCAACAATTCCTACTTGTGGTAAGTTCATGCTGACAACACCTTGATTAAATCGGCCTTCAAACTTATACTCATCATTTTCATCTTTCCAAGGTGATAAGAAACTTCTACATCCCATACATGAAAAAACATTTCCTTCATATATTTTTTTCATTTCTTTTGCTGAAATATAATCTGGGTATAGACGTTTTGCACTACATTTAATAGCCATTTGTGTAACGTAATCATATTTACCATTTTCAAATGCATTATGTTCATGTAATACATAAATAAGTTTTGGAAATGCTGGCGTTGTGTATATGCCTTTTTCATTTTTAATTCCTTGAATACGTTGACGTAAAACTTCTTCTACAATAAGAGCTACTTCGTCTACATATTCATCTTCTTCATCTACATTTAAAAATAATGTTACAAACGGACTTTGACCATTTGTTGTCATTAATGTATTTATTTGATATTGAATTGTTTGCACTCCAGAATCAAGTTCTTTTTTTGTTAGTGCATTAACCGCATTTTGTAATTCTGTCTCATCTTTAATAGTAGTTTCTAGCATACGTGTGTATCTATCTCTACTACGTCTTAAATATTTACCTAAATGTCGTATATCTACTGATTGTCCACCGTACTGACTACTAGCTACTTGTGCTATTATTTGCGTCATAACTGTACATGCTACTTGAAAACTATTTGGACTTTCAATCATTCGTTTGTTTATTACTGTCCCGTTATCTAGCATATCTTTTATATTAATTAGACAACAATTAAAAATTGATTGCATAAAATAGTCCATGTCATGAAAGTGCAAAACTCCCTCATCGTGCGCTTGTACTATACGTGCTGGAAGTTTCTTTCTTCTAGCAATATCTTTTGAAACTTCTCCTGCTATAAGGTCACGCTGAGTTGATGCCATCATCGCATTTTTGTTTGAATTTTCATTCATTACTTCTTCGTTTGTTAAATTAATAAGCCCCAAAATACTATCATCTGTCGTATTCGTTTCACGCTTAAAACCTTGTATCGCACGATATCCTTCATATGCTTTTGCAGTCAGTTCATGTCCTTTTTCAATTAATTTCAAATATACATAGGTTTCAATTTGAAAAATAGTAGGTTTTTCATTTAATTTTGAAAACATTTTCTCAATTTCTATTGATACCTCTTTTGCTATTGCCTCATCTACTATACCGCTTCCGTATCTCATTGCTTTTAATATTGCTTGTTCTATTTTTGTAGAATCAAATGTTACCACTTGTCCATCCCTTTTTATCGTTTGCATGATGAACCTCCTATTTTATCGTAATAGTTCTGTATATGTTAATTTTCAAAATATTTATTAATTATCTTTATTTAATAATAGTAGTTATTAATTACTTAATGAAAATATATCATTTTAAAAGTCATATTGTCAAACCAATTTTTATCCTTTTTTCTTAATTTAAACACTTACAAAAATACATGCTTGACAACCGTATCTTACCTTTTTAGGGCATTAAAATACGGTTTAAGTATCAAAATAAACTTTATATCTCTTTTAAAAAAATATTTTTTCAACTAAAAGTATTCTCGGCTTCTAAACATATAAAAGCACCCATCATTAAGTTGTTATTTATAAACCTCTTTTGATGTGTGCATATATTATATATTATAATGCCTATCCGCTCCATATATTATATCATAAAAAAATCATAATGACTCAACATATTCTAACTTAAAATAAAAGTGTACTTTATTTTTTTCACTAAACATACCATATTCACTTTTATGCTTTTCTAAAATTTGCTTCACTATATATAGCCCAAGCCCTGATCCTTCAAATATTTTATGTCTTGATTGATCAATTTTATAAAAAGGTTCCCATAAATGTATTTGCACTTCTTCAGAAATAGTTATTCCTGTATTTATAATTTCAAATTCTACAAAACTGTTATTCCTACTTATATTAATTTGAATATTTTCACCTTCAGGCGTATGGAAAATAGCATTATTATATAAATTACGTATTACAGTTTCTATTTTTGTTCGTTCTCCTCGTACAAAATACTCTTCTAGTTTTAAATCAATATTTAATTCTTTTTCTTGTGCTAATGTTTTTAAACTACGATGCACTTTTAGTATAACATCTGACAACATAAAAACTTCTTCTTTAAGCGTTGCTTCATTTTCTAACCGGCTTATATCTAGTAGTTCTTGAACCATATAACTCATTTGGTCAATTTGCCCTAGCATACCTTGGTAGTGTTCCTGGTCTTGTCCGTCGTATATGCCATCTATTAATCCACTACAATTCGCTTTTAATACTGTTAATGGTGTTTTAAGCTCATGTGACACATCCGCTATCAGTTGTTTTCTTTGCATTTCTAATTGCTCTTTAAGTTTTAATTCTTTCTGCATTTTTTCTAATGTATCTTTTAATTTGAAAGACATTGTATTAATATTTGTCGCAAGCTCACCTATTTCATCATTACTATTTACAACGCACTCTGTAGAAAAATCAAGATTTGCCAAATTAGTCGTAACGTTTCGAAGTTGTACAAGCGGCGTTGTTAATCGCTTTGCATATGTATATGCTCCAAATAAGGCAATACTTAATATAATACAGAAAATTATAGTCGCATATTGATTCATAATCTCTATCGACTCTTGCATACCTTGCAATGAAATCATAGTTACAAGTAATACTGGCTCTTCAAACAAAATCATAGGCATCATCCCTATAACGTTATTCATTCCAACATATGAATCAATTTTTTCATATATTATAGGTTCATACGTCCAAATCGCTTTTCCACTTTCTAATGTATCCATCAAAAATAAACTAATTTCTTCCATTAGTTTTGTTTCTCTATAACCATTTCCATACGTTGTTTCATTCGGAATATACGTATTTTGAATAATACCTTCTACATAGCTAACTACTTGCTGCAACTGCGATGGTATTACTTCGACTGCCTCTATAGTCTCCATACTTGATGCAATACCCGCTTCAAATATTTGTATATTATTAATATCTGATATTTTTTTTATAGCTAATTCTGATGTTTTTATCATTCCACGTTCATAATTTATAGGCTTTCCATCTATCCATAACGTACGCGGTGAAATTACAGGTACCATTCCTTCTACCGTAGCAAAACCACTTACACCTATAGTTAATCCTTCTTCGATGTTATTTAAAACTTCTTCGTTATTTATAAATCCATCTATATATATTTTATATATTTGCCCCATATTATCTTTTATTTCTACAAAAGCTCTTTGCGTATCAAGTCCGTATAACGTTTTACCATTAAAATCAACTATAGTCGTCGCAGCTCCCATATCTTGTGAAAATTGCAACAAAGTATTTGCTATACCTTGCTCATCATTTTTTTGAATTTTTTCTGAAAGCGTCCACAACTGTTCATTTATACGTTTTTTTTTGCTATAAGTGTAAAAATCCTCTAAATATAATGTTTGAAATAACATTTGTGCCCCTAATAGCGCTATTAGCGAAAGACTTATAAGCAAAAAAAGTTTATTTGTAATTTTATTTCTTTTCATCTTACACCTCTATATTATATTTCAAAAATATAACCTACTCCAAAAACTGTGCGAATCATATACGCATAATTCCCCATATTTTTTCGTATTTTTTTTATATGATTATCCACTACTCTATCTTCTCCGATATAATCATATCCCCATACTTCTGTCAAAATCCGCTCTCTAGATAGTACGCAGCCTTCATTTTCCACTAAATAAGTCAAAATTTGAAATTCTTTATTTGTTAGTTCTACTACTTTGTTTTCTAACCAAACTTTCATTCCTTTTTTATCTATTTTAAGTACGTCTTTTTCTATCATTTGGTCGTTTTGTTTCACTTCAGTTTTTATTTCTAACATTTTTTTGATTCGAATCATCAAAACTGTTGGACTAAATGGTTTTTTTATATAATCATCTGCACCAACTTCAAACCCCATAATTTCATCATATTCTGCACCTCTAGCTGTTAAAAATAAAACAGGTATAGATTTTGTTTCTTTAATACGTCTACATAAAGTCCATCCATCTACAAATGGCAACATAACATCTAATACTGCCAAATCAAATTCTTTTTCTTCAATAATTGCTAGTGCTTCATTTCCATCTGCTGCCTCTAAAACACAAAATCCTTCTTTTAAAAGGTAATCACTAATAACTTTTCTAATTCCCCGCTCATCTTCTACGACCAATACTGTTTTTGGCATAATAACCTCCTACCTTTTTGATTTCTATATTATAACAAAAATCCCACAGAAGACTACCCCCTGATTACAATGAACCTTCTAGGTAGTACTTATGTAGGATTATATGCTTTAACTTATAGTTATATATTATTTTACTTTTTAACTGCTGGTGTTAATTTTACTATTGGTGTTGCGTTATTTTCTTGTGATGGAGCTACGATTTTTGTCATTTCTACTACTAGTGGATTTGTAATTTTTGTCATTCCTACCACTGCTGGGTCTACTAACTCTGTCATTCCTACTATTCTTCCATCTTCTAATGTTGCCATTTGTACTACCATTCTAACTTCTACATTTTTTAATTCTGTCATTTCTACTGATAACTCTGCTGCATCTATCACTGTTTCTGCTGGTGTAAGAGTTGCTGCTGCTATTCCTTCTATCGCTACTTCTTCTGCTACTTCTACTATTTTTGTCATTTCAACTTCAGGAGTAATTAGCGCTGCATCTGATTTTGATATCGCAACTAATTCCACTGATTGTGTCAATTCTGTCATTCCTACTTCTGGAGTAATAAGTTCTGTAGCTATTCCTGATATTGCTTCCATTGATTCTGTTGTAGGTGTAGCTAATTCCATTGTCATTGCTTCTTGTATAAATATAAGTTCTTGTGCTACTAATTCATTTAGTTGCTCTTCTGTTAAAGTAACTACTAATTCAGCAAATGTTGTTCCTTCAATATATTCTATTTCTAATGCATCACAAAGTGTTTTAACTCTTCCTTGTTCTGCTAATTTTTCTTCTTCTGTTAACTCAGTTGATGCTGCGCTTGTAATCATCGTTGCAGCTATTCCTTCTACTCCATCTATTTTCATACTTTCTGTCATATCTTCTATCGTTGCAGAAATTTGAACTGGCTGCGCAGGTAATAGTACATTTGCAAAAACCATACTCTGAACTCCTAAAACAGTTGCTACAATTAATCCATACTTTGCGAATTTTTTCATTTTACATTCTCCTTGTATTCTATGATTAAAGGCTACTTATATTATTTTTTACTTTGCCTTATGTTTATATTATAACTCAAACATTTATCACTATTTTATCATGGTTGTGTTTTTTTTGTGTTTTTATATGTCTCAAAATTGTTTGACACCTTTTTTACTTATTTCATTTTTTTATTTTACTTACGATTATATTTCGAAATTTTCTACTACCTATCTTGATTATTGTATTTTTTCAATGTACTGTATAATTAAATAGTACATTATGCACTTACTCATATATCTAAAAACATTTCTTATGATTTTTATATAATAATGAAAGGATTTTTAACAAACAATGAAAACTTGGAAAACAAACGCACAAAATCGCTCTTTTATTGCATCTTTCAGCGGAGGAAAAGATAGCTCCCTTGCTCTTTATTATGCTCTTAAACAAGGGCATGCAGTTGGCCTTATAACTATGATGGAAGAAAAAGGCCAGTGCTCTAGAGCTCATCGCATGTCTCACGACCTAATATCTGCTCAAGCAGCATCAATAGGACTTCCACTTTTAGTTGGCTCTGCTAGTTGGGAAGGCTATGAAGCGGTATTCAAACAATTATTAAATAAAGCTTCTATATTAGGTGCCGACGTTCTTGTCACCGGTGATATTGATGTTCCTTCTATAGATTGTTGGCATGAACGTGTAACAAGCGAAGTAGGACTTGACCTCGCTATGCCTCTATGGGAAATGTCTCATGAAGAAGTCGTAAATACTTTTCTTTCACTAGGTTTTAAATCAAAAATAGTTACAATTAACTTAACATCTGGTATGAATCAATCTGATCTTGGGCGTATATTAACAACTGATTATATCCAAGAATTAAAAGAACGTGGCATCGACCCTTGCGGCGAAGCTGGTGAATTTCATACAACAGTAATTGATGGTCCTATTTTCAGTAAACCTATAGCAGTTGTAGAAGGTGAAATCACTACGCGTGGTGACTATATGTATTTACCATTATATTTAAACAACTAATATTTAACTAACTATTATTCTTTGATTTCCTAAAACTCAAATTACTATAAAATAAGAAGTAGGCGAAAATCTCACCTACTTCTTTATTTTTAACATATGCTATCAATAAATCGTTTGATTCCAATAGCACCTTTTTCCGTTAGTTTATATACACCTGCATCTTCTAATACTCGTGTGAACTTGTCACCAATCGCCTGCTTTATATACGAATCTATAGGAGTTATATCTTTATAATTATTACGAAGTAAATTTGCCCATTCTAAATGATATTTAGGCACCTCTACTTCTTGACCTAATACAAAAGCTTTAATTAATTCTATTTCGTTAAGCAATCTACCTGGTAATATTGCAAGCCCCATTACTTCTATAAGTCCAATATTTTCTTTTTTGATATGATGTACATCTTCATGTGGATGGAAAATCCCTAACGGATGCTCCTCACTTGTGCGGTTATTTCTAAGCACAAGACGCATCACATAATCTTCTCCATCTCTTTTACAAATCGGTGTAATTGTATTATGTGGCACTTCATCTGTAAATGCAAAAATATCACACTCTGAATCACTGTATTTCTTCCAATTTTCAAAAATTAATTCACTTGCAGATAGCAATGCCTTTTTGTCTACCGAGCGAAGTTCAATAGTTGTAAGCGGCCAGTTTAGTACAGCTCCGCTAACTGTTGGATATTTTTCTAGCTGAAACTGCATACGCTCTTTTGCGTTGTCTATCGGAAACTTATGACTTCCACCTTGATAATGTTCATGACTTAATATAGAGCCACCTACAATCGGCAAATCGGCATTTGACCCTATGAAATAATGTGGGAATTGGCTTGTAAAATCTATAAGTGTTTCAAATGTATTTTTAGTAATTTTCATAGGTTGATGCTCTTTTGAAAGCACAATACAATGTTCATTGTAATATAGGTACGGCGAATATTGTAACATCCAATCACTATTATTTAAATTCAATCGTATCATCCTATGGTTTGCACGATCTGGCAATGTAATTGTTCCTTCATATCCTTCATTTTCAATACATAATAAACACGGTGGATACTTATTTGGCGGCGCTGATTTCATTCTTGCAATTTCTTTTGGATCTTTTTCAGGCTTTGATAAGTTAATTGTAATTTGCATATCTCCATAAGGTGATTGTGTTGTGAACGCCATATTTTTTGCAATACGATCGACCTTTATATAGTTTGCTAATTGGCTCAGATTATAAAAATAATCAGTTGCATCTTTTTTTGACACTTTATATTTCTCGCCAAATTTATGATTGACTACAGAAGGTTTATCTAAAAATAAATTCATTAATCTACTAGTGAAATTATCTCTCTGAGCACTAGTATCTTCAATACACTTCATAGATACCGCATAATTTGCTAAAGCATCAAGCGTTTCATACAAATCGCCCTGCTCTGCTGGTACATCTTCAAACTCTAGCATTTTAAAGTCTGCTAATATACGATTACGTATATAAACTTCATCCATCGGTTCTACAAGACCTTGTTTGCAATTGATTTCAATCAAACGTGTAATCCAACCATATAATCTATTCATTTTTTATTCTCCTTTGTATCCATTTGGATGCCCTTGGTGCCATTTCCAAGCTGAAGCAATAATTTCATCTATATTAGTATGTTTTGGTTCCCACCCTAACACTTCTTTGGCTTTTTTTGATGATGCAATTAGTACCGCTGGATCTCCTGCTCGTCGTTCTCCCATTACTTGCGGAATTGGATGACCTGTTACTCGTCTAGCAGCTTCAACCATTTCCTTTACAGAATAACCTGAATTACTACCTAAATTAAACTCTGTACTTTCACCACCATTTACTAAATAAGTCATAGCAAGAATATGAGCATCAATTAAATCAGTAATGTGGATATAATCTCTAACACACGTTCCATCTTCTGTAGCATAATCATCACCATAAATTGTAATATGTGGTCTCTGATTTAATGGCACTTGCAAAATAATCGGTATAATATGCGTCTCTGGATTATGCGCTTCTCCTATATACCCTTCTTCTGCAGCTCCGGCTACGTTAAAATAACGTAAACAAACGTAATTCAAATCATGTGCAACACGTGTCCATTTCAACATTTTTTCAATTGCAAGTTTTGTTTCACCATATGTATTTGTTGGATTCGTTGGTGTTTGCTCTGTAATAGGCATCTCTAGTGCTTCTCCATAAGTTGCTGCTGTTGAAGAAAAAACAATATTTTTTACACCATATGTAACCATAACATCTAATAAAACTTGAGCACCTGTCACATTATTGCCATAATATTTCAAAGGTTTTTCCATAGATTCACCAACCAATGAATTAGCTGCAAAATGCATTACTCCATCTACTTTTTCAACTTCAAATACTTTTTCCAGTTGCTCCTGATTTCGAATATCTACATGATAAAAAGGAATATTTTCAGGTACTGATTTTGCATATCCTGTCTCTAAACTATCTACAACAACTACATCATGCCCTGCTTCACAAAGTTGTTTAACCGCATGAGACCCCACATATCCCGCACCACCAACTACTAATATTTTCATTTCAATTCCTCCTAAAGTTTGATTGGACCATCTCCGATTTCTGCAATATAAAATGATGCTTCATAACCAACTACTTCTAAATACTTTGCACCAACATTTTCTATAAATTTTGATACTTCCGCTTCTTCAACAATTGCCAAACTACATCCACCAAATCCAGCCCCTGTCATACGTGCACCAACTACACCTTTTTCTTCCCATGCTGCCGAAACAAGAGTATCTAATTCAATACCTGTCACTTCATAATCTTTACATAATGACGTATGCGAAGCATTTAATTTATCTCCAAAAGTTGCTAAATCACCCACTTTTAGTGCTTCTGTTGAAGCTATTACACGTTCATTTTCAGTAACTACATGTCTAACACGCTTATACTCTATATCTGTTAATAGTGTTTTATGCATCTGTAGCATATCTGTTGTTACTTCGCATAAATTTGTTACACTTAGTACTTTTTTAAGTTTAGAAAGTGCATTTTCACACTCCTCGCGGCGTTCATTATATTTAGAATCCGCTAGTTCACGTCGCTTATTTGTATTCATAATTATAATTTTATATCCTTTTAGTACGATTGGAAAATAATTATATTCTAATGTTTCACAGTTTAATAGTAATGCACTATTTTTTTGACCTAATGCAATAGCAAATTGATCCATAATACCACTTTGTACCCCGATGTAATTATTTTCAACTTTTTTACCTAGTATAGCTTTTTCAACTGGTGTCATTTGCCACTTAAAATATTCATTAAATATCGTCACTATAAGCATTTCCAATGATGCTGAAGAAGAAAGTCCTGATCCATTTGGAATATTTCCAAATACTACAATATCAAAACCATGAGTTAATGCTTTATTTTCTTCACTTAAACATTTAGCAACACCTTTAATGTAGTTAACCCAATTATGCCCTTCATTATATTCAAGATTGTCTAAATCAAACGATATGATTCCTAGTTCTTCAAAGTTTAGCGAGTACGCATTAATTTGTCTATCTTCACGTTTTTTTACTACAGCATACGTTCCCAAAGTAATTGCTGCTGGAAATACTAACCCACCATTATAGTCTATATGCTCACCAATTAAATTAATCCGTCCTGGTGCAAAATATACAGCTTCTGCCTCATCTCCATATTGTTTTATAAAAATGCTCTTTAAATATTCTATATTCATAATCTTCCCCCTTATAGTTTATTTGATAAAATTATTATAAAACTTTTAGTAAAACTTTTCAACCTTTTACTGGTAAAATTGTTATTGTTTTTTACTAGATAGTTTTACTAACTCATGATATAATTTCATAAAATAACTTATTACAAATAACTTTATCTTACTTTAGAAGGAGCTTATTTATGGCTACATTAAAAGAAATTGCCGAGCTTACCGGAGTCTCTTTGTCCACAGTTTCTCGTGTTTTAAATATGGATACTTCACTTAACGTATCCGAACCAACACGTCAAAAAATACTAATTACTGCTGAAGAACTCAACTATGTATCTAGTCGCTCAAAAAAAACAAAACCTAAACAACTAAATATAGGCATCATAAACTGGTATGATCAAAAACAAGAGCTTAGTGACCCTTATTATTTATCTATCCGTCTTGCTGTTGAGACATACTGCCGAGAAGAAAATATTAATTACATTACAATAGACAACGTTGATATCAAAGAAGATTATTACAAAACACTAGATGGCATCATCGCAATCGGCAAATTTGGATTATCTGATATAGATGTCATAAAAAAACTTGCAAAACATATAATCTTTGTAGATTCATCACCTTTAGAAAAATGCTACGACTCTGTTGTATCCGACTTAAAGTCTGGTGTATACGAAGCACTAAATTATCTATATCAACTTGGTCATACTAAAATCGCCTACATAGGCGCTGACGAATATATAGGTAATGGGCAACAATGTATTACCAACTACCGCGAACTTACGTATACCGACTGGATGTCACAAAAAAAATTAACACCTCAAATCTACAAAGGTACCTACTGCCTAGAAGATGGTTATCAGCTTATGAAACAACTACTTAAATCACCATTACGTCCCACTGCATGCTTTGTTGCAAGTGATCCAATGGCAATAGGTGCCTATAAAGCGTGTTCTGAAGCGGGCATTACGATTCCTAATCAAATGAGTATTATTGGATTTGACGATATCCAAACTGCTGCTTTTCTCGTACCTTCTTTGACAACAGTCAAAATATATACAGACCAAATGGGCATATCTAGCGTTGAACTACTTCGTGAATTACTTCGTAGTAACCGTACTATTCACAAAAAAGTAGTTATTCCTACAGACTTAATCATTCGTAATAGCGCTGCATCACTATAAAATTAATATATAAGGAGGAATTAATTTTATGTTTAACAAAGAAACTTTTTTCATAGATACAACAAATACTTGCGACCTCATACGTATCAGTAATAGCAATGGCGCATATGTCGAAATATTGACATATGGCGCTATATTAAAAAGTATTTATGTTCCTGACCATTTAGGTAACCTCGAAAATGTTGTTTTAGCTTATAAATCATCTAGCGATTATTTAGATAATCCTGGATATTTAAATGCAGTTATCGGACGTACTTCTGGGCGTATTGCAAACGGCATTATTACAATTGACGGCACAACTTATTCTCTTACAAAAAACCAAGCAACAAATACACTTCACGGCGGTACGCATGGAATTAGCCATAACTACTGGACTATTATTTCTAAAACATCAGATAGTGTAACTCTTCAAACACACTGCCCTCACCTTGAAGACGGCTACCCTGGTAATGTTACAATTCAACTAACATACACATTTACTAATGATAATACGCTTAAGCTTCACTATACAGCTAATACAGACCAAACAACTGTCGTAAATTTAACTAATCACGCTTATTTTAATTTATCTGGCAACGCCAAACGACCTATTTGCAATCATATCCTAGCTGTCAATTCACATGAAGTTATCGCTTGCAACTCTGATAGCACACCATCTGCTACTATTCTTCCTGTTCATCTAAATCCATGTTTTGATTTCACAAGGCCAAAACCTATCGGGCAAGATATTGATACCGATCACCCACAGCTTAATTGCGCTCAAGGCTATGATCACCCTTGGCTTCTAGATAATCCAAAATGTGTTACACTTGTAGACCCTCTTAGTAAACGCCGACTTCTTATGACTACAAATCAGCCTAGCGTTGTTATATATACACATAACCATAATACCCCATGCACCTTTAGTAATAATCAATCAAATATCAAGCGATATGCTATTTGTCTTGAAACTCAAAATCCTCCAATCGGACCTGATGAACTTTATAAAAATTATAGTATTCTTACTCCTGATAAAACATATGTACATACAACTTCTTTCAAATTTGATACAATTTAAAATTATTTTAAATGATTTACAATAAAAAATAGTGCGTCATAAAACTAATTATCTAGTTTGATGACACACTATTTTTTTAATATTATAATTTATTAATTCATACTTAATTCACTACACCTTAACGCATAGCTGCTTGCCAAATTCCAAATCCTACAAACACGATAATTGCCGTAACAAGTCCTCCAATAAATATATTCATTGTTTGAAGTGAAACATTAATATTATCATATAAATTTTCTTTCATCATTACTACTAATGGCTTTATAGGCTCATCATCATCTTCTTCATTTTCTTCTTCGTCATAATTTTCATCAAATATATTTTCTGTTTCAAGTTCATCTATTTCAAGTTTATCAATTTCAATTTCTGCATTTTCCATACAGATGATTTTTGTTTCTTGTTGTTCATTTAATTTTTCTATGTTCATTAATTTGCTCCTACCTTGCTTAATTATTTCTTTGCGATGTATTTTCTAACGTCAATCGATACCGCTAATATAATGATTAAACCTTTGATAATATATTGTAAATACGGGTTAACACCTAGGAAGTTTAAGCTGTAATTGATTACTTGTAAAATAACAACCCCTATAATAACGCCTGGAATAGTACCTACTCCACCTGAGAATGATACACCACCAATTACACAACCTGAAATAGCATCTAGGTCATAGTTTAAACCTGTTCCTGTATTAACTGACTGAATACGTCCAGCTTCAAGGAAAGCTGCGATTCCGTACAAAATACCTGCTACAAGATAAACACCCATAATATTTTTGAAAATATTAACGCCTGATACTGCCGCTGCCTCCTGGTTTCCACCAATTGCAAACATATTTTTACCAAGTGTTGTTTTGTTCCAAATTACCCAAACTACAACTGCTGCAAGTGCAAAATAACAGATTAAGTATGGTAATCTAAAGTTTCCAATTTGAAACGATCCATTTACTGCATTGATGAATTTTTCATTAAAAGTAGAAATTGCCTGTGCTCCACCTTTTTGGCTATCAATGTATATACAAGTCACACCAAATGCGATAAGCTGTGTTCCAAGAGATACGATGAATGCATGAAGTTTAAGCTTTGCAACACCAAATCCATTAATCATACAAAATGTAACACCAATTGCTATACTAAGTAATAACGGAATAAATAAAGGAAGGTCTTTTCCAATTCCTGGATACATTCTTGAAGCGTACGTAGTTGCCTGTACAAGCGATGCTGATACAGCCGCACAACATCCAAGTATACGACCTGCTGAAAGATCCGTTCCACCAAGTACAATCATACCTGCAACCCCAAGTGCTAAAATACCTCTTGTTGATGCTTGTGTTAAAATCTTAATAAAGTTTGACATTGATAAGAACTTTGGCTCAATAATGATTACTACCATTATCATTATACCCAAGATAATATATAGTGCATAATTTAGTAAAAACTCTTTGATTTTTTCTTTAGTCCACTTATTAGACTTTGTTGTCTCACCCATGTTATCCCCTCCTGATTATATATACTTAGCCGCTAATTTCATAATTTCTTCCTGAGCATTTTCAGCACTTACTGTTTTCATATCTACTTCCCCAGCAAGTCTACCATTACTCATAACTAAAATACGATCGCAAATACCGATAAGCTCTGGCATCTCTGAAGATACTACCATGACACCTTTACCTTTATTTGCTAAGTCAATAATTAATTGATATATTTCATACTTGGCACCGACGTCAATACCACGCGTTGGTTCATCTAGTAATAAGACTTCCGGCTTCGTAAGTAGCCATCTTCCAAGAATGACTTTTTGTTGATTCCCACCTGATAACGTTTTAATATATGTTTTAGACGTTGGCGTTTTTACTTTCATACTTTCAATAACCCATTTTGTATCTTCTTCCATTTTTTTATCTGAAAGAAACCCAAACTTTTTGTAGCTATTTAAATTTGCAATAGCTGTATTAAACGTAATACTTCGAAGCGGTATAATACCTGTTGCACGACGTTCTTCCGTAAGTAATGCAAACCCATTTTGAATCGCTTCTTTAGCATTTTTGTTCTTCACTTCTTTTCCATGAAGTAACATTTGCCCTGATTCACGTTTTGCTATTCCAAAAATAGTTTCTAGTACTTCCGTTCTTCTTGAACCAACAAGTCCTGCTACTCCTACAATTTCGCCTTTATGTAAGTTGAATGTTACATCTTTACAAGTTGGCATATGTTTTCCAGTTAAGTTTTTTACTTCTAACAAAGGCTCACCAACAACGTTCGTTTTAGGCGGAAAACGTTCTGTTAAACTTCTTCCTACCATATACTTAATAATTTCATTAGTTGTTAATCCTTCTGCTGATTTTGTTACAATCCATTTTCCATCCCGCATGATTGTAACATCTTCTGAAATTTGTAGAATTTCTTCCATTTTATGTGATATATAAATCATTCCAACATCACGTTTTTTAAGGCGTTCTATTATTGTAAATAAATGTTCCACTTCTTTTCGTGTAAGAGAAGATGTCGGCTCATCTAATACTAAAATTTTTGCATTATATGAAACCGCTTTTGCAATTTCTACCATTTGACGTTCTGATACTGATAGTTTGCCTATTAGCGCTTTTGGATCAACTTCGATATTTAAATCTTTGAAAATTTCCACAGTATCATTGTACATTTTTTTCTGATCAATAAATGGCCCTTTCATTGGAAAACGTCCAATCCACATATTTTCCATTACACTTCTTCTAAGTACTTGATTTAGTTCCTGGTGCACCATAGCAACACCACTCTCTAATGCCTGTTTTGGATTGTTAAATCGTATCTCTTTACCATCTATCTTGATACTTCCTGCATCTTCATGATAAATACCGAACAAACATTTCATCAAAGTACTTTTACCCGCACCATTTTCTCCCATAAGTGAATGTACTGTACCTTTTCTTAACTTAAGCTGAGCTCCATCTAAAGCTTTTACACCTGGGAATTGTTTTTCTATATCTAACATTTCTAATACGTATTCGTTAGCCATTCCGATCCTCCTTGTCTGTCACTTTATAAAAAAAGAGTGCTCTTAATATTTTGCACATTTAAGAACACTCTTCTGATGGTGCTATTATTTAACTGTTGAGTATGGAATACGTACAGAAATTTTATCTTCTGCAAGTTGGTATTCTGTTTCTTCTAAAAATGGTTTATCTAATGCTGCATTTGTAGCAATTGCAACGATTGCTTTACCCATTGCATCACCATCTTGTTTTACTGTAGCAGCCATTTTACCATTTTTAATCGCTTCCACTCCTGCATCTGTTGCATCAACACCAATAACTGGAATCCACTTTTCACTATCTTTTTCTAAATTGTATCCTGAACCATTAAGTGCTGCGATAACACCAAGTGCCATATCATCGTTGTTACAGAATACCGCTTCAATTCCACCTTCATTAGCTGCAAGAACCGCTTCCATAGATGCTTGCGCTTGATCTGTAGCCCAGTTTGCTACAATTGCATCACCATATACATTTTCCATTACAAGTCCATTAGCTTCCGCTTGTGACACAGAGTAAGAAGTACGTGCTTCTGCTTCTGGGTTTCCTGGCTCACCTTTGAATACTAAGTATTGAACTTTTCCGTCATTATTTAAATCGTATGCTGGATTTTCTTTCCAAAGTTCAGCTAAAATATCTCCTTGCATAATACCTGCTTCAGCTGCTGTTGTACCAATGAAGATACCTTCACAAGATTCAATAACATCTGCTGATGGCTCTCTGTTGAAGAAGATTGTTGGAATACCAGCTGCTTTAGCTTTGTTTGCAAGCCCTTGTGCTGATCCTGTATCTACTGTATTGATTGCAAGTACGTCTACATTTTTCTCAATTAATACGTCAAGTTGGTCATTTTGTTTTGCTTGATCACCTTGACCATCTTGCATCTCTAATTTGATTTTTACATTTGCTTCTTTAGCATATTTATCAATTCCTGCTCGTACTGTCGATATGTAGGTATCATCGTATTTGTAAACAAGTACCCCTACCGTAATTTCTTCTTGTTCTTGTTTTTGTTCTGTTGCTACATTATTATCTGTTGCCGCACTTTCACTTCCACTTGTACATCCTGTTAAAGTTGCTGCTAATATCATTGATCCTAAAAGAACACTTAATAATTTCTTTTTCATATCCTTACCCCCTGAAGTTAATTGTTTATCACCTTATATGTTCTCTCTATCCTATTATAATTTAAAAATAAATATGAGCCTTTTTCCTATTTATTTTTTAAAATTTTTTCTGAAATTTGGTCTAAAAAAATGATGCTTGCATTAAAATGCAAACATCATTTTTTTCATTGTATTATTTATTTGTAATACCCGTTTTCACAAAGCACTTCATAGCAACTATTAACTTCCTCATCTGTGAAAAGTTCTCCATATTGTCTATCACTCACTAACGCTTCCATCGTAAATTGAAGAAGATCTTCTTCTTTTAATTTCTCAAACCCATCAGAAACTTTACCTTTTCGCAAAATTTCTTTTGCTGTTTTAACACCTCCAAATTTATTTACATTCTCTACAAATCGTGTTGGATTGGATCCACATAATTTTTTTGCTTCTTCACATCTTTTAAGAAGCTCTTCAGTAAATTTCTTTTCTATTGGTGATATTTTTTTCTCTATTTTTGCCATTTTATACCCTACCGTTTCGAATTTTATGTCTCATTATACTATATTATGTCCATTTCTAGCAATGTATATCATATGTAACTCACATAATAACTTAGCTATAAATTTCAAACATTTTAATTAATAACTACGATGTCGGCTAATTGTAAAAATAACTGATAGGTTTTACATATTTATTCTTCGATAAATTTTCAATTCATATGTTATAAAATAGTTTTTTACTCATATATCCACAATCTTTCTTTGTTTCATTGTCCAAAAAATACCCTATATAAATAGACTTTTTTAAAGTGTCTATTATACAGGGTTCATTTTACTTCTATACTTTACTTTTTTTATTTACATAACTTAATTCCATTATACAAAAGTCATTATATTTTTTTAATTTCTGTTCCTGCGTAATAATGTTTTAAAATTTCTTTATATGTATAACCTTTTTCTGACATACCTTTAACTCCGTCTTGGCTCATTCCCACGCCATGACCGAATCCTCCGCCGTATAATGTTATTCTTTTAATTTTATTATCATTAGTATATTCGATTTGTGGGCTGAAAAATGCACTTGGTAACATATTCATATCTTTTACTTCTGTATTATCTGCACGTGTTAAAACTATAGGATCTTCTCCTATCACTGTTTGAACTGGTGCCAAAATTGAACGTATTAAATATTCTGTACTTATTTTAATAGTCTCTTTTTCACCTTTAATAGTCATTTCCATAATATTACCACCGCTACCTCTTTTGTTGATGATTACATCTTGGACATCCCCTATAGTTTCAAGTGTTTTAACATCCCATTCATCTTTTTTATTTTTCACTTTTACTGTATTTGGATAATTACTTGTTATTTTATTTACATTGCTATTAACTATTTGAGTAAGTTCTTTTCCTGTCAAAACTAGTTTCCATCTAAACCATGGTGAATCCGAGTCAAACGCATCTACTTCTTCACTTTCTTTCATAAAAAATGCGAGTGCATCATCTTCTTTAGTCATATCATTAACTAAAGCGTCATCTAAATACTGTTGTCTTGCAACTAAGTAAATTGGTGTATTAGTTGGGAATATTTCACCATTAGCCCAAGTTTCTCCGAAATTTGCAGTATATCCACTTGATGTTGCGAAAAAATTTCCGCTTATAATAGATTCATTATGCATAAGCACTTCGCCTTTTGTTTCATTTGCAGCTTTTCTGGCAATATCATCTACACGTTTGTTATTGTATACTTGCGATGATACTGTATCATCGATTTGTGCACCATATTTTGCAAATTTACTATTACTATAATGACTTAGTGCATAGCTTCTTGCTGCTACCGCTTGAACTTTTGCTGCTTCTATTCCATAACTGGTTGGCATTTCACTAGTTATAACTCCTGCAACATAATCTTCTATTCCAACTACATTTACAACTTGGTATCCATCTTTAACTGCATAAATTTCCATATGCCCATCATAACTTGGATAAATTCCACCTCTTGAAATTGACTGGATAATAAGTTTATTTTCACCTTTTGGTGTAACTATTGCTTTTTGATTTTTATTTTTTTCAAGTACTTTAGTTGCATCCCAAGGTGTGTTAGCTTCCACCATTGTTACGCTATCTCCAATCTGTACTTGAAATGCTCCTTCACTTATAATCGTAGCACCTTCATGAGTATATTTTCCAAATCCATCTTCAGTTATTACAACACGCAGCGTATCTGATGGACTATCTTCAACTACTTTGATAGTTGCTAATTTATTTTTATTAGTTGTGTATGATACTTTTGCACCTGGAAATAGTTGATTAACACTTGAATATGTTCCGTTTTCCATTCCATTATAAACCAGCACATCATCAAATGATAAGGTGCCGGCTTTTTCAAATTCTATAGATTTTTCATTAACTCGCAATACTGTATCTAAATCATCTTCGCCTTGAAGTGCAAAATCTATAATTTGACTATTTTGTATAGTAATTGTTCCTACACTACCTTCATATTCTGATGTTAGCTTTGGAGCAATATAATCAAATGTTAATGCACCTACTTGCACGACTGCTACACCATCTTCAACAGATTTTATATAACCTTTATCAATAGTACTTTGGTTTGAAACCGTGTCTACTACACCTAAAATCTCTTTATTTTTTGTAATTACTTTAAGTGTATAATCTTTATACGGGTCTAGTATTAAACCTTCAAAACCATATATACCTTTTTCTGTTGCAACTTGCCACGCAAGTAACATCGTGTTCGTATTAGTTGTTCCTAATATACTTACTTCTTCATAATTTATACCATGTTCAATTTTTGCATAATTTAGTGCTTGTTCATATGCTTTCAAAAAATCATCTAGTGCTATAAATTGTGTGTTTAATTCATCATTAGATTCTACCCCTACTTGATATGTATCTCCTACAATATTTTTTAAAATATCTAATGTTTCTGAGTATGTAATAGGATTCATTGCATTTTCCACTTCTAAAAATGTAAATCTGCCATCTTTTTCAAGCATAGTATAATATTTATTATACCAATGATCTCCTATTTTCGTTTCTGGCACTTCTTGCTTTTCTAATAATGTATATACAAGTATTTTTGCAATGTGTGCTTGTGTGCATGGCGTTACGTTTGATGGAATAAAATTTTGTTCACTGTTTTTGCTCATAAATTTATTCATCGTTGAAACAGCATACGTTTCCATTTTTGCCAATTTAGCCTCATCTAACAAAAAATATCCTGCTATTAGCATTACCCCTATCATTATTAATACAGTTCCGCTCCTGTTTTCTTTTTCTTTATAACCTCTTCTTCTTGTTTTCTTATATCTTGTATTAGTTCGTGAACTTGCTCTACGCTCTGACATTTTACCTCCCATTTATCCATTGTGACTTATTTCAATCATATGCGGACAAGTTCAAAAACATGCTTAATATATTTGTTTTATAATAATTATATTTACACAAAAAAAGCACTAACCGAAGCTAGTGCTCATTCTTTTCATATAATCCCAAAATGCCGTCCTTGCTATTTTGACGCCCTAGCCAGTGCTAGGTGGGTGACTGCTTACAAAATCCTGTTTTCCACCGCCCAAAGGGAATTAACTTGTGGCCTAACATTTGTTTTATCGAGCTGCCGTCTCCCAATCGTATGTTGTAGGTTCAAAATAACAAGTAATCGTACACTACAGGAGTATCTGTTCGCTCTTTTGTAACCTTATTATATATCTTCTATTTAGTTTTTTCAAGTGTATTTTTGATATTCCTTTATTAGGATATTTGAATTTATTTATAAAAAATAATTGTATGTGTTTTTAAACGGTTTAAAAGGTTTTTATATATTCAGTAAATGCTACTGCCTGTTCACCTTTTAATATAAATTCAGCACTTTCATAACCATTTAATTGTTTATTAAAATGTATAGTATAATAAGTTTTTTCTTTCTTTTCTTTTATAACTACTTCTTTTACAATTGTACTTTCAACTATCGTTCCATCAATGATTAAAATATGTTCTTCTGCTATTATAATTTCGTTATACATCGTTAAAATTGCCATTCCTGCAACGAGTACAGTAATTATAATACTTGACCATACAATAGGTCTATTTGTAACGATTGCACTAATATTGATTGCTAGCGTAATAATTCCACTTACTACAGCTACTGTCGTAAAAAAATTACTTTTAAATATTTTATACGTTTCAATTACTGTATATGTGTTTCGAAATTGTTTACGTGCCAATTGATTCAATATTTTTGAAACAATTACTACTATATATAGGGCTAAAATCAAATAATACGACCACATAATCTCCATACACTCTCATCCCCTTAAATACTATAAGATAAATTTAAAAAATAACTGCTCAAATGAGCAGTTATTTATTCATACAACATTGTTTATATTTTTTTCCACTTCCACATGGACATGCATCATTTCGTCCAACTTTTTTATCACTTATAACTGTCTTAGATTTTTTGAAGTTACGTTTGATTGACTCTTTTTCGAATTCACTTAAAAGTGTTTCCCATTGTGGTAAATTGTACAACCAATCAGCTTTTGCATCAAGCATATTCCAGTATAATTTTGATAAATCATAATCAAGTTTTACTACTGAATCTGCTGTTAGTGTATTTAAATCATACGTACCATTTTTTAAACTTTCGTTGATTCCATCAACAAAACCTAAAAATTCTACGTCTGTCATATCAAAACGTTTTCCTAATTCTCCGATTGTTCCTTCGATAATTTCATCTGGGTTTGATAAAATTTGTGAATAAACATCTCTTTCTTTTGTTAAATACTTTTCTACAACTTTTTTGTACTCTTCAGTTGAACGCTCTCTTGCGTCGTCTCCGTAGTTATCCCATTGTTCATAAAGTGTCATAATTAAATAACTCTCCTTTTTCTTAGTTTGCGTATGTTCCTAGTATTTCTCCATAGTATACGATATGGTAATCATTATCTTTGTAAAATTTTTCTTGTATATCTTGCTGAAACATTACTGATTGTAGTGATTTTTTTCTATTACTAAAAATTCATAACAGATATCACACTCACCGACTAACAGTGTGTTAAATCAGGTAATATATCTCTAGCATATTCATTATACCTTATTTCTTGCATTTTTACCACTACCTATTTATGTTGATATATTTTGTCGATATATATATAAACAAGTAACTTATAAAAGTATTATGGCTTTTACTAGAATATCATAGCCTTTACTAGGATATCATAGCATTTTGTTACTTACAAGTAACTTATTATAAAAATTCTGAGATGATTTTTTCCATTTCAGTTATTTCGCATACTTTATTATGAATAATTGGTCTTGTATCTATGTTATGAATTGCTTCTGGCATAGCTTCGCCTAATATTTTTTCCATCTCTTTCAATAATACAAAATCACAAACTCCGTCATACTTATCATCTAAACTTTTCATTACACTTCCAGTAAATTTGTATGGACTTGCTGTTGATACGATAACTGTTGGCGTATTATCATTTGTTTCTTTCTTATAATTTTCATATACTACATATGCTACTGATGTATGCGTATCAATTAAATAATTCGCATTTTCATATACTTTTTTTATTCCCTCTAAAGTTAACTTATCATCAGCATATCCTCCATAAAAATCTTGGAGTTTTGATTTCATTTCATCTGTAATTGTATATTCACCATTTTTTTGAAGTGCATCCATAAGCTTTTTAGTTTGAGCTTCATTATTACCACTAATATGAAATAACAGTCTTTCTAAATTACTAGAAATTAAAATATCCATAGACGGAGAATTTGTAATATGAAATTTACGATTTCTATCATACTTACCTTGTTCAAAGAAATCTACTAGTACTTTATTTTGATTAGATGCACAAATTAACTTTTTAATTGGTAGTCCCATTTCTTTTGCATAAAAAGCTGCTAATATATTCCCAAAGTTACCTGTTGGTACAACGACATTCATTAGTTCTCCGTTAGCTAACTCACCTTGTTCAACCATTTGTTTATATGCATAAAAATAATAAACTACTTGAGGTATTAATCGTCCAATATTTATTGAATTTGCTGATGAAAATACAAAACCTTTTTCGGCTATATTTTTTTCATATTCTTTATTTGATAAAAGATTTTTTACTCCTGTTTGAGCATCATCAAAATTACCATTTATACCTACAACCATTGTATTATTTCCTTTTTGCGTTGTCATTTGACGTTTTTGAACGTCACTAACTCCTTCTTCTGGAAAAAATACTGCAATTTTAGTACCTTCCACATCTGCAAATCCTTCTAATGCAGCTTTTCCTGTATCTCCTGATGTTGCTGTTAAAATTACAATTTCTTTTTCTTCTTTTTCATATCTTTTACTAGTTATCATTAAATAAGGTAAAATAGACAACGCCATATCTTTAAATGCTAGTGTTGGTCCATGAAATAGTTCTAAAAAATTGCCTGCCTTTGTTATTTTTAATGGTGCAATCATATTTGTATCAAATTTTTCATCATATGCTTTTTCAATACATTGTTTCAAATCATTTTCTTCTATATCATCAAAAAATATTCTCATAATACGAAATGCTAACTCTTTGTAATTAAATGTTTGCATTTCTTGAAGTGTAAAATCTATTTTTTTTATTTCTGATGGTACAAAAAGTCCACCCTCTTTAGAAATCCCTTGTAATATTGCAGCTGTTGACCGTTCTTTTATTTTTTCATTTCTTGTACTTTTGTAATACATAATTATCTCACTCCTTAATTATTCTTTAATTCTTTTGTTGATTATAACACATTTGAATGAATATAGAGTATTAAATACTTAGATTTTAAATTTTTCTATTTTTTTTATTCAATTATTGTAACATTTCCTTTGTCGACTGCATAAACTATAAAGTGAAATTTGTAAATATATGCTCATAATTTTATTTTTTATTTTTATACATTCCTAAGGAGGTTATTTTATGATTCAATCACCAAAAATGTTTAAACCTGATAACAAATCTAGAAAATGTTCTGAAGATACTTTTCTTAAAAGCGATGTGAACTTTGTAAGCTCTTCTTACAAACCATCTTATTTTTCTGAGCTTCAAGCTAATACAATGTCAGCTCTTGAAAATTGGGGTACTCCAGCTCAAAAACATCCTCAAAAACAGTTTAATAATTTTCATCCTGAACATGATTGTTGTAATAGACCTCGTCCTTACGTTGATCCTTGTTGTGACAGACCTCGTCCTTACGTTGATCCTTGTTGTGACAGACCTCGTCCTTACGTTGATCCTTGCTGTGATAGACCTACGCCTTATAACGACTCTTGTTCTGACTGTTGTCCTAGACCTAGGCCTTATCCAAGACCTTACCCAAGACCTTGTCCTTGTCCTTGTCCTTGCCCTTGTCCTGAAGAAGAACCTGAAAACTATTACTCAGGACCTGGCCATTGCCTAGCTCCTAGTTGCAATTATGATCCTAATATACTTCGATTATTACGACGTTATATGGGCAAAGAAGTTATTTTAACTGTACGTAACAAACGTTTTTGTGTACTTCTATGTGAAATTTGTGATGGATTTGTTAAAGCATTTTCTCTTTATTCTCAAGAAACTGTATTCTTTAACATTCGTAAAATTTGTGATGTAGAACTTTGCTATTAATTTATAAAAAAATCACCTACTCAATTGTTATTGAGTAGGTGATTTTTTATATTATTTTTTTTCATAAACCTCAGGTTTTAATACTGCAATGTATGGTAAGTTACGATAATACTCTGCGTAATCTATTCCGTATCCTACTATAAATTCGTCTGGCAATTCAAATCCTACATAATCTACGTCTACATTTTCTTTTCGTCTTACTGGTTTATCAACCAATGTACAAAGTTTGATACTAGCTGGTTTTCTTGTATCTAATACTTGTTTTAAGTATTTAAGTGTAAGTCCACTATCAATAATATCTTCTACTATTAGAAGATGTTTATTTTCAATACTTTCTTCTAAATCTTTAATAATTTGTACAACACCTGTAGACTCTGTTGCATTACCATAACTTGATACAACCATAAAATCCATTTTCATCGGTATATTAATATTACGAATAAGGTCACTCATGAAAACATTCGAGCCTTTTAATATCCCAACAACCAATAAATCTTTTCCTTTATAATCTTTTGTAATTTGATTTCCAATTTCAATAACTTTTTTTGCTATTGTTTCTTCATCTAACAAAATATTTTGAATGTCTTTTTCCATAATTTCACCTCAAGCTATCTATTTTGTTTATATCTGCTTCTTTATGCTTGTCTATTTTTAGCTTTTATTGTTGTATTATATCAAATCATTTTTGAAAATTCAATTAAAAGGTTTATATTTCCTTGCGATTGCTTCCGCTACTTCTATTCCATCAACTGCTGCTGATGTAATTCCTCCCGCATATCCCGCACCTTCTCCTGCTGGATAAATACCACTTATATTACTTTCATAAGTTGCAGTTCTATCAATTCTAATCGGAGAAGAACTTCTTGTTTCAAATCCTACGAGTAATGCATCTGGTTCATTAAAGTGTTTTATTTTTTTGCTAAAATTAAGTAATGCTTCTTCAATTGCATCTCCCATAAATACAGGTAAGCTTTCTCTTAAGTTACACCATGTTACTCCTGGTGTATATGTTGGTTTCACACATCCTGCATTTGTTGTTACTTTATTATTTAAAAAATCTTCTACTCTCTGGCAAGGTGCATTATAGTTTTTTCCGCCTATATCGTATGCTAATTTTTCAAACTTACGTTGTAATTCTACACCAGCTAATGGATGTGTACTTCCAAAATCTTCTGGTTTGATATTAACAAGAATTGCACTATTTGCATTCTCGCCATCTCTTTTGTATTCACTCATTCCGTTAGTTACTACGCTTTCTGCTTCTGATGCCGAGGCAACTACAACACCACCTGGACACATACAAAAACTATAGACAGTTCTTCCATTTTGGCAATGATGTACTAGTTTATAATCCGCTGCTCCTAGAACTTCATTTAATTGTTCATCTCCGTACTGATCTTTATCTATCCATTTTTGAAGATGCTCTATACGCATTCCCATAGCAAATGGTTTTTGCATAATATTTAAGTTTCTTTTATGAATAATATCAAATGTATCCCTTGCACTATGACCTATTGCCATAATACATATTTCAGTAGAAATAGTTTCTGCGCCATTTACTTCCACTCCGATTAATTTATTATTTTCAATTATTAAATCGGTTACACACGTTTCAAATCTATATTCACCACCAAGCTTCTCAATTTCATATCTTATATTTTTTACAACATCTCGCAGAATATCTGTTCCTATATGTGGCTTGTTTTTATATACAATATCTTCTGGCGCTCCTGCTTTTGCAAGTTCTTCTAATACTTTATGACAACGATTGTTTTTAATCTGCGTAGTTAATTTTCCATCTGAGAAAGTACCTGCACCGCCCTCTCCAAACTGAACGTTTGAACGTACATCTAACTCAGCATGTTTCCAAAATCTATCTACAGCTTTTACCCTATTATCAACATCCGCTCCTCTTTCTAACACAATTGGTTTATAGCCCATCTGTGCTAACATTAACGCGGCAAACATACCACAAGGACCTGACCCTACTACTACTGGGCGATGCTTCAAATTTTCTTCTCCTGTTTTGACATATACATATTCAGATGATGGTGATAACACTGCTCTTTTTTTCTCAATAAGCCATTTTTCTTTATCTGTCGTAACATCTATTGTATATACCCATTTAATTTGGTCTTTTTTTCTTGCATCAATTGCTTTTTTTATAATACGATAATCTTTAATCTCTTTTTCAAAAATACCTAGTTTTTTTGAAAGTTTTCGTTTAATAACATCTTCTTTTTCATTAATCTGTAATGTAATATTTTGTACGCGAACCATACTCTCCTCCTACTTTGCTACACTTAATCCTGCCAAAAATCCTGTAGACCACGCCCATTGCAAATTATATCCTCCGCAATCTCCATCTACATCTAGTAGTTCTCCTATTAAGTATAATCCTTTATGTTTCACCGATTCCATTGTTTTCAAATCTATTTCATCAATTGCAACACCACCCGCTGTTGCTTGTGCAAACTTAAATCCACGTGTGCCTGTTACTTCAAATTTTAAATTTTTCATTGCTTTTGCTAATTCTACAAGCATATCATATTCAAGATTCGCCGAAGGCGCGACCGGTGAACCTACTGCTGCTTGCTTTATTACCGGAATTACAACTTTTTTATGAAGCCATCCTACAAAAATTTCTTCTATTGTTTTATCCATATTTTGCGCTATACGCTCATAAAACATACTAATTAAGTCTTCTTCTGTTTGTTTTGGAAATAAATCTATTTTAATTTCACATTTTTTTCCCATATTGCAAGACTCTGCTGCAATACGGCTTAGTTGAAAAATCGGTGGTCCTGATAAACCATCTTCTGTAAATAATACTTCGCCATTTTCTTCACGCTGTTTTTTATTGTTTACCCATATACTTGTAACGCCTTTAACACGTATACCTTGCATCATTTTACAATAAGATGTTGGTGATGTTATATGCACCAGCGTTGGAAAGGCTGGATGTATATTGTGTCCTAATGATTTTGCAATTTTATAACCAGTATCATCGCAACCTAATTGCGGCGCTGCCATACCACCTGTTGCTAAAATTACTTTTTCAAAAAACCACTTTTCTCCGACCGAGTTAATAACTTCAAAACCTTTTTTACATGATTTTACATAATCAATTTTTTGTTCTACTATAATTTTAATATTTAATTTTGTTAATTCAAATCGTAAAACATCCAATACACTACTTGCTTGTTCAGAGGAAGGATATACTTTACCTTTTTCTATAAACGGTACAATACCTAGTTCTCTAAAAAAATCCATCGTCTTTTTATCATCAAATTGCTCTATTACTTCAAATGGATTTTTATTACTATGTGTATGAAAATGACACTCTTTAACAACTTCGTTTGTTATATTACATCTTCCGTTACCTGTTACTAAAATTTTTTTTCCAAGTCTACTTTGCCTATCTATAAGTGTTACATCCACGCCGTTTCTAGCTGCTACAATCGCCGCCACTAAACCAGATGCTCCGCCTCCAATAATACATACTGTATTCATTCGTTTCACCCTTTCTGGTCTATTGTATTTGTAATTTTATTTTTTTACAAGCAAAAGCTGGCCTAAGCCAGCTTTTATTCTTGAAAATCTTGAAGTATTTTTTCTATATAATATGGTTGTTGTTGTAATTGAATTTTTTGCCCTTGTGAAATTTCTAAGCCTTCTCCTTGAAAATATTCTAAATCAGACTTTGAAAATACTTCTTTTGGTATATTAAGCGAAATAAATTCTTCTTCTAACTCTTCGTTACTTTTAATACCAATTATACCATCTTGTATAACTATTCTGTACTGCGAAGATATTTTGTTTGTTGTAGAAACTTTCTGTATAACAGTTTCTTCTTCATCAAAAATAATTTTATCATATGTGCTAAAACGTTCTTTAATTTGTGTTTCAGTCATTCCAAGTAGTGGTACTGCATCTATTTCTTTTTCCTGAATTACTTGCCCTGTTTCATCTATTATTTGTAATTTAATTTTTGTATCTGCCTGAATAGACTCTATAGGTAATGTTTGCTGTGATGTTTGAGGTAATTTTTGAGATGCTATTTGAGTTATCATTTCGCCATTATCTCCATCTGCATTTAAACTTGTCTCAACTGTTTCATCTGTAATTAATGGTTCTTTTGTTCCTTGGCTATAAAAAAATGCATAGCATAAACCAAACATAATTATAAAAACTATTATACTCCCAACGATTAAGTTCATCATTTGTTTTTTATTCATTATTGCCTCCTGTACTTAATCAAATTTCTTTAATTATAGGGATTATTGCCCTAGTTTGATTTTTTATACAGGTAAATGATTTTTATTTAAAAAGCATATTTATTTTTGTACCCCCTGGAATATTTTCCAAATCTTTTGCCGTAATTGTTTTTGTTATAATACCTAATATTCCATATATTATTGCCGCTAACCCTATGCTTATTATTAACCATAAATGTACGGATGGGTAAATCATAAACCCTACAACATAAACACTTTTTGCTATAATACCCATTAATATAGCTATACTTATAGGTTTAATAATTAAATTCATATAATGAAATCTCATATTAAGTGATTTTAATAAATGTCTTACATTAAGAATTGCATAAATAAAATAACAAATTGTTGTACTATGGATAACGCCATAAATATGAATAGTTGGTATGCTTAATAGCACAATATTTAAAACTACTTTTATACTACATGCAATAACTGCATTTCTTGTAGGTATTTTTTGTTTGCCCATACCTTGTAAAATACCTGCACTTAATTGCGCTATCGTAATAAAAATAATTGCAATAGCCCCATACGCTAACAATTCACCACCATATGGTTCTTTCGGTAATAAAAACATTATAACTTCTTTACCAAACACCATAAGACCAATAGCACATGGCGCTGCAAATAATATACCTATTTTAAATATCATATTAATTTTTTGTCGTACTTGTTTATAATTTTGCGTAGCCATACTAGCTGCAATTGCTGGTGTAGCTGCCATACCTAGCGTTAAAATTAAACTTACTGGTAAATTTAAAATCGTCATGTATTTTAAAGAAAATATACCTGTTAAACTTTTTGTAATTAAATCCGTACTAGAAAGTACTTCTGCACTTACAGGTAATGTTGCTATATTTCCAGCTGCTCTAATTTTTTCAATCGTTCCAGGTAAAATACTACTCATCATACTATAATCAATTGTCGTCATTATAGAAAATACTGATGCACTAAGCATAATCGGAATACTTGTTATTAAAATTTGTTTTAATATACTACTATTTGATTGTGTCGCCGTAATTTTAGTTTTTTGAATTCTTTTTTGCAAGCGTTTTCTTGTTATCATATAAACCCATGCAAAAAACATTACACCTGCTAGTGCTCCTACTGCAACGCCTAGTGTACTACCGACAACTGCTGTTTCTAATCCATATTTTAAAAGTCCATACGCAAGCACTATACTGACAAATGCATGTACTAATTGTTCTATAACTTGAGCTATAGCGGTAGGCGTCATTGATTGCATTCCCTGAAAGTATCCTTTCATAACCGCCATAATAGTTACAACAATAACTGCTGGTACAAGTGCACGTATAGCATTAGCTGCTTCAGGCATATTAAATATAGCCGCTGCATAATCTGCACCAAACCACAATAATATTGATAATACACATGCTAATGTCATTGAATAACACATAGAAATTTTATACACTCTATGCGCATCTCGATAATCTTTAATTGCAATTCTCTCAGATACCAATTTTGAAATTGCACTCGGCAATCCAATTGAGGTAAATGTAATAATAATAATATAAACCTGGTATGCTACTGAATAAATTCCATTCCCCACATCACCTAATGCATTAGTAATCGGTAATCTATACAAAATTCCTATGATTTTTGTAAGCATTACTGAAATAGATAGTACCAGTGCACCTTTAATAATTTTTTGTCCATGATTATTTTCAGTCTCCATTATGGACTCCTTATCTATCGTCTTTAAGTATATTATTGCCAATTTCTGAAATTCAAAACTATTATATCACCTATCGTCAATATTCTACAATATTTCACAAAAAAAAGAGAGGTTTTTCCTCTCTTTTTCAGTCTTTTGGCAGTGCTTCTAAAATATGCATTTGAAATTTTTCTTTGTTAAACGACTTATATTTACTTGCAAACTCTGGATTTTGTTTTGCAAATGCAACGAATTTTTCCATTGACTCTAGCATTTCATACGATAAATTTTGTTTCATTATATTGTCTTCATCTTCTACTTCAACCGGAATCTGTAATATATCCATAAATTCCTTAATCAATATGTTTTTTGAAATTAAAAATTTAGCCATTTCCTTGCCTTTTTCTGTAATCACGAGTGGTTGGTATGCTTTATATATAATATAGTGTTGATAATGCATCCTTTGTATTGCTTGCATTACTTTTTTGAGTGATATATTAAGATTTTTAGAAACATCACTAATTTTTATTTCTTCCTGTTTTCCATCAATTTTATACACTTCAATTAAATATTTTTCCAAACTATATGATATCATTCATCTTCTCCCCCTTAAATTACTATTGTTATAATATATGCGTATGTATATTGTCCAAATACCAACCTTTAAAGATTGACATAGCTTACTTATATATATTAGAATTAAGTGGACTTTATTTACCTATCAGGGAGGTGAAACTATGAATAATATTACACTTATTACAGATACATCAAGTGATTTACCAGCATCTATTGTTGAGCAATTTAACATTACTCAAATTCCATTCTATGTTTCTTTTGATCAAGTTAAATATGAAAAAGAAATTGTTGAATTATCACTTGCTGATTTTTACAAGCGTATGCGTGCTGAAAAAGCATTTCCAAAAACATCTTTACCATCAATTAACGATTATTATGAAGTTTTTGAACCATTAGCAAAACAACAAAAAGAAATTATTTGTGTATGTTTATCATCACATTTTAGTGGTTCTTATAACTCGGCAGTAAATGCCCGTGAACTTATATTAGAAAATTATCCAGATACAAAAATTGAAATTATTAATTCTTTAAATGCTACTGCTGGTCAAGGTTTATTGGTTTGCGAAATTGCTCGTATGATTCAAGATAATATTAGTTTTGATCGCATTCTAGAAATCATTCCTCAACTAATTCAAAAATCAAGAATTTTCTTTTTTGTTGATACTCTTGATTATTTAGAAAATGGTGGTCGTATAGGAAAAGCTTCTGCACTTCTTGGCACTATGCTAAATGTAAAGCCTCTACTATACCTTGAAGAAGGACTTTTATATCCTGCTGCCAAAGTACGTGGTAAGAAAAAAGCTTTTGCAAAAGTTTTCGAACTTGTTAAAGATTATGTTAAAACAAACCCTGAAAACTATCGTTTTGCTATAGCTCATGCGGACAACCTTGACTATGCTAACGATATGAATCAAGGTCTAATTGACCAAGTTGGAGCAACTATTGAAACTCCTTATTCTTTAATCGGTACTACTATCGGTGTTAATACAGGTCCTGACGTTTCTGGTATTTGTATTATTCCAAAATACACAACATTAATAAATAATTAATAGTGTAATAAAAAAGCCATCAAACTATTTTTATAGTATGATGGCTTTTTTTATTAATTTAATTTAATTTAATTTAATTATCTATCTATTTTTTTAACTATTGTGTTTTTAAAAACATATGTAATTGCAATAAATGTAAAAATTTCACTTAATGTAAATGGTGGAAATATTGTAGGTATTTTCGTTAAAAAACTTAACCCATCAATTGTTAGAGCAATAAGTGCTAATACAATGATAAAGTACTGACTTCTTAACTGACTATGTTTATATGTAAACCAGCCTATTACACACATTAATGCTATAAATACAACATAACTTCCTTGTAATACACTAAGTACAGTTTTCCATGGTTCTAGAAGTTCTAATACATATCCACCTGATTTGCTCATTTGAATCACTGTAGGTTGCTTAATAATTAATACAATATACCCAACAATCCATGGCGTAAAGTAAAGTAAAAATTTTCCATATTGTATTCTTTCACGTAAATATGGTGTCATATACCATACGGCCAAAGCTAGTGGAACTGTTAGACCTATACTTGTTGCTAAATAAAAATATCTTAGAGCTTCTAATTGCCCTAAAGTTGGATGCCCACCATATACTATTAGCGTTAAATACCTCATCATAGAAAACGCACACATTATAGTTACTATCCAGTTCATTACTTTGTACTTTGTTTTCCTTACTTCAATTATTGTCCCCATTAAAACAACAATTGCACTTAAATATAATACTATCAACATAAAATATATCATATTCATACAATCACCTCCTATATAACAATCGTATGCATAAGACAAGTTTTTAGAACATTAATAAGCTAAAAAAAAGATGCCTATTGGCATCTTTTTTAAGCTTTGCTTAATTCATGAAGGTAAGTTACAGCTTGAAGTGCCGCTGTTGTTCCTTGCCCACCTGCTTTAGCAACTTGAAATGGTTTTCCAGTACAATCTCCTGCTGCGTAAACCCCCTTCATATTGGTTTCCATATATTGATTAACTTTAATTGCATTATTTTCAAATTCTAATCCTTTTAACAGTTGACCTGTCGGTATACTCTCTTTAATAATAAATACACCACTAACATCTAATGTTTTATTTTCAAGTTTTAATTTACTTACTATACCCTCACCTAAAATTGATACAGGTTTCTCTTTAATTACTTCTACATTACTACCTAGTTCACCTATTTTTGCATACATTGGTATATAATATACTTTTTCACAAATCTCACTTAAATATTGAACATCTTCTTCTGAATGTACTGTATCACCAATAACAGCAACTTTTTTGTCTCTGTAAAGTTGACCATCACACGTTGCGCAATAACTTACTCCACGCCCTAAAAATACTTCTTCCCCTGGTAAAAGTTTAGCTTTTGTAATACCATTTGCTAAAATAACTGTTCTTGCTTCAATGAATTCATTTTCTACATTTAGAGTATAGTAATCGCCCATAGGAAATATTTCTAATACTTTTTTATTTTCAATTGTTACACCCATTTCTAATGCATGCTCTACAAATTTTTTCATCATTTCTTTCCCAGTTACACCATGCATACCGATATAATTATCAATACGCTCTGCTTTATATATGTAACTTGTAGAATAATCATTTCCAAATATTTTTACATCTTTATTTCTAATTTTTGCATTAATAGCTGCTGATAAACCAGCAGGTCCTGACCCAATAATCGCAATTTCTAACATGTTTTTTCTCCTTTTTTACAGCGTATGTGATAATATATTTTTCTTATTCTATGTTAATATATACCTCATCATACCGATTCTATACATTTTTTTTAAATATTTCACTACATAATTGACAAGCTGTAGGCGCTGCTGCAATACCACCAAGAGCTGTTTCTCTAAGTTCTATAGGCATACTTCGACCTACCTTATACATAGCTTCTACCGTTTCATCAAAAGGTACTATATGCCTTACGCCTGCTAACGTCATTTCAGCACTAATCATCGCATTAGATGCCCCCATACCATTTCTTTTTTGACATGGCGCTTCAACTAATCCTGCTATAGGATCACATACTAATCCCAATATATTTGTCAATGCTGTACTCGCTGCATCAAGGCACTGCTCTGGGCTTCCTCCAAATAATTCTACAATTGCAGATGCGGCCATTGCTGATGCTGCGCCAACTTCTGCTTGGCAACCGCCTTCCGCTCCTGAAACTGTTGCATTACGTGTTATAAGATAGCCTATAGCGCCTGCATTAAGTAGGCCTTTATGAACTATCTTATCATCCCACTCATTATCTTCTTGTAACGCTACTAAAACACCTGGTAATACACCTGATGACCCAGCTGTTGGCGCTGCAACTATAAGTCCCATAGATGCATTCACCTCTAACACACCCATAGCATAACTTACCGCTCTAGACATTAACTCTCCGCAAACAGATTTATTTCGGTTATTATATATTTTTTTAGACTCTCCGCCTACTAAACCACCCATAGATTTAAGTTCTTCCCCTAATGCACGTTTTACAGCATTTTTCATAATATCATAGGCATGTTCTATTTGTTTATTAATTACACATTCATCCATATTAAAAATCGTTTGTTCTCTTTTAAACATCGCTTCTGAAATAGAAATATTATTTTCTTTACATAATTCTAGTAATTCTTCACCTGTCCTAAAATTCATTACTATTTATCCTTTCTATATTTCTTTGATGATTTTTACATTTATAATATGTTCATTCTTATTTATTTCTTTTATAATCAATTTATCAATAACTTCGTCAATTTCAATCATTGTATATGCAAAACTTCCTTTGCTCTCTCTATACAATTTCATAAATGCAATATTTACACCAAATTTTGCTAGTACCTCTGTTATATGTGCAACAATTCCCGGCTTATCTTGCTGCTTAATAACAATTGTTGTATACTCACCAGTAAACTCTACATTTACACCATTAATTTGCTCAATACGAATATTTCCACCACCGATAGAGGCTCCTTTTACAATTGTCATATCCCCTGCATCGTCCGTCGCAATAATTTCAACTGTATTTGGATGCGCCTCCACATTACTTTCAGTCGGTACAAATAAATATTCTAAACTACATCTGCTCGCTATTAAAAATGCTTCTCGTATACTTTCATCTTCAGTGCTCATCCCTAAAATACCGGCAACTAATGCTTTGTCTGTCCCATGCCCTTTATATGTATGTGCAAAAGAACCATATAATATAAAAGTTACTTTTTTAATTGGTCGTTCTATTAATTTATGAACCATTCGTGCAATTCTTAATGCACCGGCTGTATGTGAGCTTGAAGGCCCTATCATATTTGGCCCGATAACATCAAACAAGCTGATTTCTTTCATATCCTATGCCTCATTTCATCATTATTCTATATTTATCTATTATACATAATATACCCATTTAAATACAAATTATTTTATATTAGATTTTATAAATTCTAAAATTAAAATTATTTTTTGATGTACATAAAAAAAAGAGTCTTAAAAATCTTCACATTAGATTTTAGGACTCTTTTTTTATATAAGCTGTTAACCGGAATCGAACCGGTGACCTCTACACTACCAATGTAGTGCACTACCGACTGTGCTATAACAGCAACTCTAGAACATTATAACATAATCAAAAATGATGTCAATATAATTTCGTCAATAGTGTTTTGACCTTTTATGTAGTTTTTATACGTTATTTTTCAAATTCTTCTTCATATCCACATTTCGTACACCAATAACCTGTAACTTCACCTTTTTCACAATCTACTTGCTCACACCAATCTATAATACTTGCACATTTTGGACACTGATTCATATTATTTTCACCCCTTTGTGTTTTTTCCTTTTTTAGTGTATCATTTTCAGATAGAACTGTAAATAATAGTTCCAAACATTATACTTATGTAAAATTTACACTATAAGGAGTATCACCTGAATGCTTAACAAAAAAATCATCAATATTTTTCTTTTAATTATGCTCGGCTCATCTATTTTGGCTTTCGGTATGTATAATTTTAATTTTCAAAATAATATTACTGAAGGTGGCGTTCTCGGCCTTTTATTGTTTTGCAAAAACATATGGAATATTTCTCCTTCGACTACAAGTATCATAATCGACTTTACTGCATTTGCTATTGGTAGTCATTTTTTCGGAAAAAGTTTTTTAATATATTCATTAAGTGCAACTTTATTCTTTTCAACTTTTTATTCTTTTTTTGAATCTATAGGATTTATTGTTCCCAATTTAGAACATAATATGCTTCTATCTACTGTATTATCAGGTCTTTTTGTCGGTATCGGTGTTGGCATAATCGTTCGTTATGGTGGTGCTTCTGGTGGTGATGATGTTATAGCTCTTATCGTTTCAAAACTAACTTCTGTACAAATAAAGTGGGTTTATCTAGTTTTAGATTGTTTAGTTCTTTTGCTTTCTTTAGCATATTTACCTGTTAGTCAAATTTTTTGGTCATTTTTCGCCGTATTTATAAGCGGTCAAGTTATAAGTATTATTTATAATTTACCTCGTAAATTAATATAAAAAAAGCCAATCTTTATACGCACATAAAGATTGGCTTTTTTCTATATTTGGGGAGTTTAGCTAATTTTATAGAGGGAATTATTTTTTATAATTTTACCAATAAGTAATACATTATATATTACTTATTTTTCGCAAAAAGTGATTCACTTTTGCAACTGGCTAGTATAGTGTAAACACCTTAACCCCTATAGCTTTGCGTCATTAGATTTCTCTAATTTTGCCTTTAATAACTTTCCTTTACACTATACTCCATTATCCATTTATTGTCAATAATTTTTGCTATTTTTTTTGACTTCGGTTTATCTTTTCACTTGCTTTTCGTTTAATCCGTTGTAATGCATTATCAATTGATTTTACTGATTTATGCATTACATCTGCAATTTCATTATAATTTTGCCCCTGTATATGCAGCGCTAGTACTTTCAATTCAAACTCACTTAATGTTTCTTTCATATGTGTTTGAAATCTTGCTACATCTTCTTTACCTATCATTACTGTTTCTGGATTTTCTTGCTCATCCCCTCTTAGTAAATCCATTAACGTTATCGATTCATCTTCTTCTCCTACAATAGGCGAATCCAATGATATACTCGTATTGAGAGGAATATGTTTTTGACGCGTAGCTGTCTTAAATGCCGTACTAATTTGCCTTACTACACATAGCGTTGCAAATGATTTAAATGTTGCATCTTTATTTGGATTATAATCACAAATCGCTTTAAATAACCCAATCATACCTTCTTGAATAAGATCTTCTTTATCCGCTCCTATAAAAAAATTAGATTTAATTTTTTTACGAACAAATTTTTTGTATCGTTGCACTAAAACTTCAATCGCTTCTGCATCATGATGTCGATATATTTCGATCAATTCCTCATCTTCCAAATCTTCATATGTCTGTATGATAAGGTTTTTATTTTCCACACGACCGCCCCTTTAATATATCATTTTTTAAAACTAAAAATTACGTTGTCTAACTACTTCGTAAGCTAATATACTTGCAGCTACTGATGCATTAAGAGATGTTACTTTTCCATACATTGGAATACTAACTACAAAGTCACATTTATTTCGTACATTTCTTGAAATGCCATCGCCTTCACTACCAATTACTATTCCTATCGGTCCTTTCATATTATCTTGATAAATAATAGAACCGTCCATATCCGCACACGCTACCCATATACCTTTAGATTTAAGTTCTTCTATAGTTTGTGCAATATTTGCAACTTTAGCTACTTTCATATATTCTATTGCACCTGCTGAAGATTTTGCTACTGTAGCTGTTAATCCAACCGCACGTCTTTTTGCAATAATAATACCATGTACTCCTGCATTATGCGCTGAACGTATAATAGCACCTAAATTATGTGGGTCTTGAATATTTTCTAAAATTAAAATAAAAGGGTCTTCACCTTTTTCTTTTGCATCATTTAAAATCTCATCTACTGTTACATAATCTCTAAGTGAAACATATGCTACAACACCTTGGTGCTTTTCCATCATACAGATTTCATCTAATTTTGTTCTTGGTGTTTCTTGAATTAAAATCCCTTTTGATTTTGCTTCTCCAATAATTTTTTTGATTGAACCTTCGTTTTCACCAGATTGTATATAAATTTTTTCTATAGAACGTCCTGATTTCAAAATTTCTATAACCGCGTTACGCCCATATACGATATTTTCATCTATTTCTTTTTTCTCTTCAACTTCTTGCGTTTCTTTTTTATATCTATCTTCTCTAGTGAAATTTGATTTTGCAAACCTATCTTCTCTACTAAAATTTGATTTTGCAAATCTGTCTTCTTTATTAGTTCCTGGTTTTGCAAATCTATCTTCTTTATTAAATCCTGGCTTTGCAAATCTATCTTCTTTATTAAATCCTGGCTTTGCAAATTTATCTTCTTTATTAAATCCTGGTTTTGAATAATTTTTTCCTTTGTAGTTGTTTGGTTTTGAATATGTTTTTGGTTTTTGGTCACCAGTTGTTTGTTCATTACGTGCTTCTTTTTTATCTCTTTGTTCATTCATAAGTTTATACGCCCCTTTTAGTCGTTAAGTCCATTAATACCTTTTTGAATTAATTCTTGAATACGGTCTATTTGACCATCTATATACAAATATCCAATTAATGCTTCTAGTCCTGTTGCATGCCGATATTCACTGACATCGGCATTTTTAGGAACTGAAACACTTTTTGCATTTCTTCCACGTCTAAGTACTTGTTGTTCTTCTTCAGTTAATAGTGATTCGATAACATGATACACTTTTGATTGAGCTGACGCCCGTACCATATCTCTTGTCGCTTTATGCAATTTATTTACAGGTGCATTGCCCTTACTAATTATATATGTTCTTACGTACATCTCATATACTCCATCGCCTATATATGCAAGTGCTAGTGGCGAATAAGTATTTGCTTTATGTTTCATCTGAAAACTTAAATTTTCTAGTAACTCATCCATCTGTTTGCTCATTTTTTTTACACGCGCTTGTATCGCACGCCCTCTCTAGTATCTTCTATTATAACATTATTTTCTTTTAAAAATTCACGAATACGATCTGCTTCAGCAAAATTACGTTCTTTTTTAGCGTTTGTTCTTCCTAAAATATACTCTTCAATTTCTTCATCACTCAATTGATTTCCAGTATTTTGTTCTACTTTATATAATATACCCAATACATCATTAAATCTCATAATTTGCTTATATATAATTTCCGCAAATTCTTTTGATGGTTCTTCTTTTGTATAAGTATTGGCAAATTTTATAACTTCAAACATACTACTTATAGCATCTGCTGTATTAAAATCATCTTGCATAGCTTTATGAAAATCTGTTTCTAACTGATTTAATACTGGCAATAATTTTTGTTCTTGCTCTGTTATTTTATCATTTTTAGCATTTTCTATAATAAATTCAAGATTTGAAACACCATTTTTAATACGATTTAGACCATTAGCAGCTGCTTCCATAAGTTCCCCGCTAAAATTAAGAGGACTTCTATAATGCGCACTTAACATAAAAAATCTTACTACATCGTATCCAAATTTTTCTCCAACTTCTCGTAACGTTTTAAAGTTTCCTAGTGATTTTGACATTTTTTTGTTATCAATATTTAAAAAACTATTGTGCATCCAATAATTTGAAAACTTTTCACCATTTGCAGCTTCACTTTGCGCTATTTCATTTTCATGATGTGGAAAAACTAAATCTTCTCCACCCGCATGTATATCAATTGTATTTCCTAAATATTTTTTTGACATTGCAGAACATTCAATATGCCATCCTGGTCTACCATCACTCCATGGACTTTCCCAATACGGTTCATTTTCTTTTTTCGGCTTCCATAATACAAAATCCATAGGATTTTCTTTTTCTTCTGACACTTTAATACGTGAACCTGCTTCTAGTTCATCAAGTACTTTTTTTGATAATTTTCCATATTCGTTAAATGCTGTTGTTTTAAAATAAACAGTTCCATTTACTTCATATGCAAACTTTTTTTCTATTAAAGTCTGAATCATTGCAATAATTTCATCCATTTCTTCTGTTACACGAGGATGATGTGTTGCAGTTCTTATATTCAAATTATGAGCATCTTCTAACGTCTCTTTAATATAAAAATTAACTAAATCTAATGTTGAACATTTTTCTTCATTTGCCTTATTAATAATTTTATCATCTACATCTGTAAAATTTTGTACATAGTTAACGCTATATCCTTCACTTTCAAAATAACGTCTAACTGTATCAAATATTATATAAGGTCTAGCATTCCCAATGTGTATATGATTATAAACTGTAGGTCCACAAACATACATTCTAACTTTCATAGGCTCTATAGGCTCAAATACTTCTTTTTGTTTTGTCATTGTATTATAAATTTTAATCATTTATTATCCTCTCTTTTTCTTATTTTATTTTTTCTCACTTACGCTACTATATTTTTGCATTAATATCATTATTTATTTTTTCACTATTTATTTTCTCATTGTTTTTTGTATGATTATCACAATCACCTTTTTCTCCACAATCTGTAAACATACATTTGTATTCTTCTTTATGATAATCGTCTTCACAATGCATTTTTTTCTTATAGTATACAATTTCATCAGCTAAATTTTTTAATTCATTTTTTAGTTCACAAATTTGTCTTTGTATTGGATCTGGAATTTTTATTTGATCTAATTGCTCACAAGGATTAACTGGTTTTCCTTTACTTTTTACAACTCGGCCAGGAATACCTACTACGGTAGAATCTTCAGGTACTTCTTTTAAAACAACTGCATTTGCTGCAATACGTGCATTATTTCCAACCTTAAATGGTCCTAAAATTTTTGCACCTGTACTAATCATAACATTATCACCTATCGTTGGGTGACGTTTCCCATGATCTTTTCCTGTGCCACCTAATGTTACTTGATGATAAATTGTTACATTATCACCAATTTCACATGTTTCTCCGATAACAACGCCCATTCCATGATCAATGAATAATCCTTTTCCTATTTTTGCACCAGGATGAATTTCTATACCTGTCAGCCCTCTTGCTACTTGTGATATTAGCCTAGCAGTAAAGTACCACTTTTTATTATATAATTTGTGAGACATTTTATGTCCCAATATTGCATAAAAACTAGGATATAAGAACACTTCTATTGTGCTTTTTATCGACGGGTCACGTTCTTTTATTATGTTTATTTGCTCCTTTATATATCCCATAATATTTCTCCTTTATATAAATCACTTTCTGTATGCTATATGTTTATATTATATAAATATAGTTTATTTTATGCTTTTTAATGCATAAAAAAACTCACCCCCTAATATTTTCAGAGGCGAGTTACTCGCTGTTCCACTCTGATTAAAGACGTTAGTCTTTATCATATCAGCTTTAACGCAGCTTTACGCTTTTGGCTAATTATTCACCAAAAGAACTCCAGAATGCACTTCATATAAATTTCTATAGCTCACTTACAGCCTAGGTGAACCTCTCTAAAATAGAAAGACTATACTACTTTTTCCTTCAACGTTTTAATTTTATTTAGATACTTCATTATAATACAGTTATCTAACGCTTTCAACTATTATATAGTAATCTTAATTAGAAATTGCATTCCAATCTACTAATGCTATTGCATGACTCGAAATCCCTTCTTCTTTACCTGTAAACCCTAATTGTTCTTCTGTTGTTGCTTTAACATTAATTTGATGCAATTCTATTCCTAATGCATTTGCTATGTTTTTTCGCATATCTAATATATATGGCGCCATTTTAGGACGTTCTGCAACTATTGTTGCATCTATATTATTAATAACAGTTTTTTCTTGTTCTAACAAAACACCTACATGCTTCAACATTTCAATACTCGATTTGTCTTTATATTTAGAATCTGTATCTGGAAAATGTTTTCCTATATCACCTGCTGCAATTGCACCTAATAAAGCATCCATTATAGCATGTACCAAAACATCTGCATCCGAATGCCCTAAAAGACCTACAGTATGTGGTATAATTTCTCCACCTATAATTAATTTTCTTCCCTCTACAAGCCGATGAACATCATATCCCATACCTATCTTTAGCATTAAATACCTTCTTTCTAATAGCTTCATTAAAATGAGCAATATATAAAAAACTATACAAAAAAACACTACCTAATTAGATAGTGCTTGAATAGCGGAAGACGGATTTGAACCGCCGACACCATGGGTATGAACCATGTGCTCTAGCCAACTGAGCTATTCCGCCATATAAGTGGTCGCTATAGGGCTCGAACCTATGACCCCCTGCTTGTAAGGCAGGTGCTCTCCC
>JBOFDK010000087.1:0-16262 GCA_051646925.1 Cellulosilyticaceae bacterium
CCCCCTATCCCCGAATCAAATACTCCTATTCTCATTATTATCTCTCCTTAATATAATGTTTCTAATCTAATATTTCTAATACAATGTCTCTAATAAAAAAGAATGTGTCCAAAGACAACATTCTTTTTAAATTTCTCCAATTGGTAATGGTTTTGCAAAATAATACCCTTGTGAATATTCTATTCCATTTTCAATCATATATTCTTGAATTGATTCATTTTCAACAAATTCACCAACAATACGAATATCTAATTGTTTCGCTAAAAATATAATTGTTCTAAGTAAAATTAAATATCTCTCATCCGTTGCAACATTTTTAATAATACTTCCATCAATTTTTATAAACTCTGGACTAGCATTAACAATTTCTGATAAATTACAATATCCTACCCCAAAATCATCAACTGCTACTTTAACTCCTAGCGTTTTTATTTCTTCTAAAAATATTTGCAAACCTTCATATCTTCCAAAATCTTCTGTTTCTACAATTTCTATAATAACTCTACCTGGATTTGTAAATGTACTTAATCTATTATAAAGCCATTCTCTAAAATTATCATTTTCAACATCTATAATTGATAAATTAATAGAAATACCTTCTTCTCTATTTTCAAATTCTTCAAAAACTCTCTCTATCATTTTTTGACTTAATTTAGAGTATAAATGATATTTTTTTGAAATGTCCATAAAATGATACGGTGTGTAATAATTACCCACATCATCTTGCAATCTCATTAACGCTTCATATTTATCAATTTTTTTTGTACTGTTATTCATTATACCTTGATAAAAAGGAACTACTCCCCTATTTTTCAATGCTTCGTTAATGACTTCAATAATTTTAAGTTCATCTATATATGATACATTCGTAGCAATTTGCTCATCACATCTTATAAAATGATTTTGCGTATTCTTATTCGCTTGCAAAGCATTTAAACCGCTCTTTAATAAATCAGCTTGTTTTAGAACAACAACAAATCTCATAACTTGTGTAAAACCAGTTGCTTTTGATTGACTCATCTGATACTTTTCATACAACTCTTCTACTACTTTCATAAAAAACTGCTCTGACATTTCTGCTTCGCACGCACCAATAATAGTACGCTGATTAACACTATATAGTCTAGTGTATGTACTATATCCCATTTCGTTTATATATGTATTAATCATTTTTACAATATCACTAATAGTTTCTATATATCCCTCTGGACCTCCATGCGCCATGATAACATCTGAATTTTCCACATGCATCATAAACATTTTGTCGTATCCTCTAGATTTTAAATCTTCTTTATACTGAATCATATTAGGAATATTTAATTCATTGTCCCAGTAAATTTGTTGCTTATTCTTTTCATTCTGTTCAATAATTTTTCCCATAAAATTATTATTACCAACAATATTATTTTCACATTGTAATTTTGCAAATTTTAATAAAGTTGTTTCATTTGCAGGTTTGGTATGCTTTTGTAATACATCTGTGTTTGGTAAAATGTATGTTTCTTTTTCTGCTATACCAGTTACTACTGATGCACCATTTAAAAATTCATTTTGATTATTAATAAATCCAATTTCACCCATCATAAACGCCCCACAAACATTATATCCTCTGAATGGCTCTAACTCCCATTTACTGTATTCTTCCATATATAATCTTCTAAAAAGACATTGATATACAAATACCGACTCAACTGGTGTGTCCATAATACTTTGATAAATAGAATACCATTCTTTTACTGCTCTAGATGCATTTACATAACCAATTCTAAACTTTGTACCTGTTTGTAATTTGGTATAATACAATAGTAATTTTTTTGATTCATCATCATATCTTAAAAATCTTCCCGCATTATTATGACCTTCTAATATAAGTGGAAACTTCACCAAATGGTCACTATCAACTAACTGTTGCCATTCATTAAATGAACGAATCTCATCTAGACCTAAATAGTTCATAATCCACTTATTTGCATCCATATTTTCAATTTCATCTATGTAATAGTCTGTCGCTTTAGTAATTTCATATATCGGACTCATAGCATCTTGAGATGTATTTACCCCTATGTAATGTGAAGATTTTTTAGATGTAGTAACAAATGCAATCGCACCTTTCTCAATCGCACCTTCTTCTGTAAATACATATCCTGGCAAATCATACTCAACTATATCTCCCGCACAACCACCAGCTAAACGACACATCGGCGTCTGCTGATTAATAGCATCTAAAAACTGATCTACTTCTGAATAACGTCCACCATATATAAGATGTATTAAATCACCACGTTCATTTTTAAAAGCTTCATGTACCTCTTGTGCAAAAATTATAGGATCTTTATCTTCCCAAATAAAAGTCCTCACTTTAGTCTGTGAAAAATGATATTTTTCTATAATTACGCTAGTACCTGTTTCAATCATTTCACCATTCAATATACATCCTACAGCTGTCATTCCTATAATGTAACTATTTGGTAAATTCATTTTTATAGCTTTTGCAATATTAACCGCATCTTTGGGGTCAGCAAGAGTTGTCATAACCCTAACTACATAATGACCACTCTTACTAAATTTACTTTTGCTAATATTTTTTTTGAAATGTGCTTCTCCTTTGTATAAAAAAGCTACTTTATTCACTGTATCCCCTCCTTTACGATTTTTTAAAATTTCTTCTCTTTCTAATATTGTATCTCTATTATAACTATTATACAACGCTTTTTTAAATTTTCATATAATTAAAATGTTTAATTTTATCTATTATATAGAAATATTTAAAATTTTTATTTTTTATAATAAATATTATTTATTGATAATATTTATCTCTTGTTTTTTATATATTTTTCACTCAATTTTCACTTAATTTCAGTACTTTTATAATGTCTTTATTTTAGTTATCCTAACTAATAAACTGTATTTCTCATATAACCACTTTTTTCATAATAAAAAACCCCGAAAACATAAAGTCTTCGAGGTTTCGTATGATAAAATAATTATCTTTTTGAAAATTGTGGTGCGCGACGAGCAGCTTTGAGACCGTATTTTTTTCTTTCTTTCATACGTGGATCACGTGTTAAGAATCCTGCTTTTTTAAGAGCTGGACGGTAATCTCCATCTACTTGAAGTAATGCACGACTGATACCGTGGCGAATTGCACCCGCTTGTCCTGTCGTTCCACCACCATGTACATTAATTTTTATATCAAATTTTGTAAGGTTATCTGTAAGCACTAATGCTTGACGTGCGATAACTTTTAATGTTTCAAGACCAAAATATTCTTCGATGTCTCTCTTGTTAATGATAATGTTTCCGTTTCCTGGTACTAAGTAAACTCTTGCTACAGAGCTTTTACGTCTACCTGTTCCATAATATCTAACTTCTGCCATTTGAACTGCCTCCTCTCGGTAATATTAAAATTTAAATGTTAATACTTCTGGTTGTTGAGCTTCATGATTATGCTCTGTTCCAGCGTATACGCGGAATTTTGTAAGCATTTGTCTTCCTAAGCTATTCTTTGGAAGCATACCTTTTACAGCGAACATAAGAACGCGCTCTGGATGATCATTCATCATATCACGTGCTTTTGTCTCTTTTAATCCACCAGCATAACCTGAATGTCTTCTGTAAAGTTTTTGATCAAGTTTCTTCCCTGTGAATACTACTTTCTCTGCATTGATAACGATAACATGGTCACCACAATCACAATGCGGAGTGTATGTTGGTTTATGTTTTCCTCTTAATACTGTTGCAATTTGGCTCGCAAGTCTTCCTACTGTTTGACCGCTTGCATCAATTACATACCATTTTCTTTCAACAGTTTGGGCATTTGCCATATATGTTGTTCTCATTGTATTCCCTCCTTTAATCTAGTCTCAGCTAGTTAAACCATCTATAAGATATAAAATCCGGGGCTATTGGATTTTACAAGTGGGCTTATTAACACATATTACATTATAGTCTAATGGACAAGCCATGTCAAGTTTGTTATATGCTTTTATTCATCCACATTATGTTATTTTTTTTGTTTTTTATCCACATTTTTTTATAGTTACTCACAAATATTATATTATTACCTTAAATATTTCTTTAACTATGTTAATATACTTCATTTATCTCCTTACTTTACCTATTTTTATCTTCTTAATCTATTTCTTTAATCTTCATCTTACTATCTTCTTCATTTACTTCTTTAATCTTCATATTACTATCTTCTTCATTTACTTCTTTAATCTTCATCTTACTATCTTCTTCATTTACTTCTTTAATCTTCATACTACTATTTTCTTCATTTACTTCTTTAATCTTCATCTTACTATCTTCTTCATTTACTTCTTTAATCTTCATACTACTATTTACTTCTTTACTCTTCATACTACTATTTTCTTCATTTACTTCTTCACTCTTCATATTACTATCTTCTTCATATACTATCCCTAACAACATAAGGCCTTCTGCTGGTGCTGTTGCTCCTGCTAACTGACGATCTGTTGATTTAATAATTTGTCTCATATACTCTGGGTCAAATCTTCCTCGTCCAACTTCTACTAACGTGCCTACAATAATTCTAACCATATTATATAAAAAACCATTGCCACACACATCAATTTGAATGCAATCATCTTTTTTGCTAATTATTAATGAATATATTGTTCTAACTGTTCCTTTTACTGAACTTCCTGATGCACAAAAACATTTAAAATCATGTGTTCCTTCTATATATTTGGCTGCTTCAACCATTCTATCTACATCTAATTTATAAGGGTAAAAGTAACAGTATTTGCCTATAAACGGATCACTTGTTTCAGCTGTCAATAATTGATATCTATATGTTTTTTTCTTAGCCATATATCTTGGATGAAAATTATCATCAACATATTTTGCTTCTTTAATAACTATATCGTTTGGCAACCAACTATTTAAAGCTTTTGCCAATCTTGTAATAGGAATCGATGTTGTTAAATCTGCAACACAACACTGCGCCTTTGCATGCACACCTGTGTCTGTCCTACCTGATGCAATTATTACAACATTTTGCTTTGTTAAGTTAAAGATTGCAGTTTCAATAACTTCTTGTATTGTTAATGCATTAACTTGTTTTGCAAACCCATGATAATTTGTTCCGTCATAAGCTACAATAAACTGAATACGCATTATTTATTCCTCCATCACTTATTTTAAAAAATAATACAAATAAACAAAAATACTCCACCTGCGAAAAAGGCTATAACATCTTGTCTTGTATAACTAAGTTTATTTAACCTTGTTCGTCCCTCGCCACCACGATAACAACGTGCTTCCATTGCCATTGCTAGTTCCTCTGCACGCCTAAACGCTGATATGAATAGTGGTACCATAATTGGCACCATCGCCTTTGCACGTTGAATTATATTTCCTGATTCAAAATCTGCACCACGCGCCATCTGTGCTTTCATAATTTTATCTGTTTCTTCAAGTAGTATAGGTATAAATCGTAGTGAAATACTCATCATCATAGCAATTTCATGTGCTGGTACACCTATTTTTGAAAATGGTCTTAATAAACTTTCAATACCATCTGTCAATTCAATAGGTGATGTTGTTAATGTCAAAAGAGAAGTTCCCACAATTAATAAAACTAGACGTGTTCCCATTTCTATTGCTAGTATAATACCTTCCCAACTTATTTGAATTATCCCAAACTCAACAATAATTCGATTTCCTTGTGTAAATAAAATATTAAGTGCAACCGTAAAAATCAAAATGACCATAATACTTTTTAGTCCACGTATCATATATTTAAATGGCACTTTAGATATTTTAATCATCCCAAATAACGCTATAAAAACACATGCATATCCAATAATATTTTCTATTAAAAATAGTGATACAATGTATAAAAATGTTAACATTATTTTCGTACGCGGATCTAATTTATGCACAAGTGAACTTACAGGGTAGTATTGTCCTATCGTAATGTCTCTAAGCATTTACAATTCCCCTTCCTTCCAGTGCTGCTATAATATTTTCACTAGCCTCTTCTACTGTTAAAACGTCTGTGTCAATATTTAGCCCTTTATCATGTAATTCATCTATTATATGACGTATTTGCGGAACACCTAATCCTATACTCTCTAAATGTTCTCTATGTTTAAACACTTCTCTAGTTGGTGCATCAAATGCTATTTCACCTCTATACAAAACAATTAATTGCTTAACATAATGCGCAACATCTTCCATACTATGTGAAATTAATATTATTGTAATTCCTAGAGTTTTATGCATCGTTTGTAATTGTGCAAAGAGTGCTTCTCTTCCTTTTGGATCAAGACCGGCTGTTGGTTCATCTAAAATTAAAACGTTTGGTTTCATCGCAATAACCCCTGCGATAGCTACTCGTCTTTTTTGACCACCTGACAGTTCAAACGGTGATTTCTTCCATAGTTCCTCTTCTAACCCAACATTTCTAAGTGCTTCTTCTACGCATTTTTTTAATTCATCACCTTCAAGTCCCATATTTTTAGGACCATATGCTACATCATCATAAACTGTCATTTCAAATAACTGATACTCTGGATATTGAAATACTAAGCCTACTTGTTGCCTAATGCTTTTAGTATTTACTTTCGAATCATTTAAATTAATCCCATTAATAATGACTTGTCCTTCAGTTGGCTGAATTATACGATTAAACATTTGTATTAGAGTACTTTTTCCAGAACCCGTATGTCCTATAATTCCTGTAAAACTTCCTTTATCAATTGTTAAATTAATATTTTTCAATGCCACTTTTTGAAATGGCATATTTATATTATATATATGCGTTAAATTTTTTATTTGTATTGACATAGCGCTGAAACTACCTCCTCTGTTGTTAAAATCGTTGGATCTAAATTCATTCCTTTTTTATTTAGTAAGTATACTAAATATGTTGCATCTGGAACGTCTAATCCTATACTCCTCATTTTCTCAACATTTGAAAAAACTTCTTTTGGTGTTCCCTCTATAATCACTTTACCTTCATCTATAACGACAATTCTATCAGCCAAAATTGCTTCTTGCATATAATGTGTAATATGCACAATAGTAATATTATGCTCTTCATTAAGTTTTTTCATTGTGGACATTACTTGCTTTCTACCTATTGGATCAAGCATTGCAGTAGCTTCATCAAAAATTATACATTTGGGCTGCATCGCAATAACTCCTGCAATAGCAATTCTTTGCTTTTGTCCTCCTGATAATTGATTTGGTGAACTTCTTTTATAATCATCCATTTCTACCGTATGTAGCGCATCATCTACACGTTGTCTAATTTCTGATGACTCTATTCCTAAATTTTCTGGACCAAACGCAATATCTTCCTCAACAATAGTTGCAACAATTTGATTATCTGGATTTTGAAATACCATCCCAACATTTTTTCTTACATCCCATATGTGTTCATCCGTTGCAAGGTCAAATCCACTAACCCATAATGAACCTTCCTTTGCAGTTAATATTCCATTTAGATGTTTGGCAAATGTTGATTTACCAGAACCGTTATGTCCTAAAATAACAACAAACTCACCTTCTTTAATCGTCATATCAATTTTATCAAGTGCACGAATCGAACCATTTACTTCGCCATCATCATCGTGCGTAATATATTCATAAACTAATTTTTCTGATTTGATTAGATTGTTCATTTATAGTCCTCTTTCTACATATACTTACATTTTAATTTTAATATACTTTCAAAAGTCTGTCATTTGAAAAATTAATATTTTCGTTAATTTCAAATTTTCATCTGTAAACTTAACTATTTATTTACATTATTTCTTTTATATATACTTATTTTAAGGTTAATCTCTAAATTTACCAAGTATTTTTTCAGCATTCTTATTTAAGTAACTTTTGTTAACAGACAATATCTAAATTAATAGTTGTTATTGTTTCTTTATTTTAAAATTTAAAAATACTATAACTATATCTGAAATCATTATGAAAGGTGTATTTTATTAAATTTTACACATCTATCTTTTAAGGTATTTCTTTAAAATAAATATGTAAATACATGTTTGAATACTTTAATGTCTATCTCTTATTTTTATTTTCTTTATATTACTCATTTATATTACTCATTTATATTACTCGTTTATATTACTCATTTATATTACTCATTTATATTACTCGTTTATATTACTCATTTATAATTTTTTATATAAAAATAACCAGTACTTTTTGTAGAGTATAACAGTACATTATATCACCCACATAAGAACACTGGCTGTGAGCAATTATATTACTCTTGTTTTTATATTTTTTTCTTGATTAAATATTTTCTTCACCAATTAATTTTAAGTAACGTTAAAAACATTTTAAAATTAATTAAAAGGGACTAAGAATAATCTTAATCCCTTCTATGAATTATACTAATTCAATAATTACTTCTTCAGCACCGTCACCTTTACGTGGTCCGATTTTGATGATTCTTGTATAACCACCATTACGTTCTGCGTATTTTGGAGCGATTTCTGAGAATAATTTATCTGTTAAATCAACTGATTTTGCTTGACGTCTTTTGTTAGCTTCAACTTCTGTTACAGGGTATAAAACCTTTAACATTTGTCTTCTAGCATGTAAACGTGTTGCACTATCTTTTTTGATTGTTTTTTCGATTTCTTCGAATGTTGTTACTTTTTTACCGTCAACTACCTCTTTAATACGTTTACCGTTAACGTCTTTTTTAGGTGTTTTCGCTTTTATAGTAACTTCTTCGTAGTTATCTTTTTCGCGAACAGCCATAGCGATTAAGCCATCAGCTATTTTACGGATCTCTTTTGCCTTAGCAGTTGTTGTTCTGATCTTACCATGGTATAAGAGATTTGTCACTTGATTACGAAGTAATGCTTTACGTCCAGCTGCATCACGTCCAAGTTTTCTTTGAGCCATGCTATAACCTCCTTTTAAATTGCAATTAGTCTTCGCTTGGTTTTAATTCAAATCCAAGGTCGTTAAGTTTATGGAATACCTCTTCTAATGACTTTCTTCCAAGATTACGTACTTTCATCATTTCATCTTCTGTTTTATTTGTAAGATCCTCAACAGTGTTGATACCTGCACGTTTTAAACAGTTGAATGAACGTACTGAAAGGTCTAACTCTTCAATTGTCATTTCGAGTGTTTTCTCTTTGGAGTCATCTTCTTTTGTCACCATGATTTCAGCATTTCGTGCATTTTCACTTAAATCTATGAATAGATTTAAATGTTCACTTAATACTTTAGCAGCTAAACTTACTGCTTCATCTGGTTTTAAAGTGCCATTAGTCCATACTTGTAATGTAAGTTTATCATAGTCAGTTTGTTGTCCTACGCGAGTATCTTCTACCGCGAAGTTAACGCGCTCTACTGGTGTATAACTTGCATCAATTGGAATAACTCCGATTGGCAAATCAGATTTTTTGAGTTTATTTGTCCCAACATATCCTCGTCCACGTGTAACCGTCAACTCAATATGAAGATGACTATTTGTACCACCATTTAATGTGGCAATAAGAAGATCTGGATTAAGAATTTCAAGTTCTGCTGGACATTCAATATCTCCAGCAGTAATTGGTCCTTCTCCTGTTATATCAATAATTGCAACTTTTGGTTCAGTATTTTCACTTAAATCCCTAATTGAAAGGTTTTTAAGATTCAATAAGATTTCCAAAACATCTTCTTTTACTTGTGGTATACTACTAAACTCATGTAATACACCATCAATTTTCACACTGCTTACAGCAGAACCTGGTAGAGATGATGAAAGAATACGACGCAGCCCGTTTCCGAGCGTCGTGCCATATCCTCTCTCTAAAGGTTCAACTATAAAACAACCATACTTACCATCTGTAGATAGCTCTTTAATTTCAATTTGTGGTTTCTCAAATTCCAACACCTGGTAAACCCTCCTTTAATTTTAAAATAGGCTTTCGAGGGTGACGAACTATTACTTAGAGTAAAGCTCAACGATAAGTGTTTCTTGAACATCTGTGTCAATTTGATCTCTTGTTGGTATTGCTGAAACAGTACCCATTAAGTTCTCAATATCACCTTGTAACCACTCAGGTACAATACGTGAGCCTGTTACTTCTGTGATTTGTTTGAATCTTTCGATGCTTTTTGCATCTTCTTTGATAGATATTACATCACCAACACGTACTTGGTATGATGGAATATTAACTCGTTTACCGTTTACTGTCACTAAGTTGTGACGAACTACTTGACGCGCTTCTGTACGAGAACGACCAAGACCTAAACGATAAGCTACGTTATCAAGACGTACTTCAAGGTTACGAAGTAAGTTTTCACCTGTAATACCTTTTTGTGCATCAGCTTTTTCAAAGTATGTTCTGAATTGACCTTCAAGAACACCATAAATTCTTTTTGCTTTTTGTTTTTCACGCAACTGTAAACCATATTCAGACATTTTCTTTCTAGCTTGGCCGTGTTGACCTGGTGCGTATGGTCTTCTCTCCATTGCACATGCAGCTGAATAACATCTTTCGCCTTTAAGGAATAATTTAGATCCCTCGCGACGACATTGCTTACACTTCGCTCCGATATATCTAGCCATTTATTTACACCTCCTATTACACTCTTCTACGTTTTGGTGGACGACATCCGTTATGTGGTACAGGAGTTACATCTTTAATTAATGTTACTTCCAAACCAGCTGCTTGAAGCGCACGAATCGCTGCTTCTCTACCAGATCCAGGTCCTTTTACCATTACTTCTACTGACTTTAAACCATGCTCCATTGCTGCTTTAGCTGCTGTCTCAGCTGCCATTTGCGCCGCGTATGGTGTAGATTTCTTTGATCCTCTAAAACCAAGTCCACCCGCACTTGCCCATGAAAGAGCATTTCCGTTTGTATCAGTTAATGTAACCATTGTATTATTAAAAGTAGATTGGATATGTGCCATACCACGCTCTACATTTTTTCTGTCACGACGTCTACGAGTTGTACCCTTTTTTGCCGCTTTTTTTGCTGCTGCCATGAGAACCTAACCTCCTTTATTTACTATTTCTTTTTGTTAGCTACTGTTTTCTTAGGACCTTTGCGTGTACGCGCATTAGTTTTTGTTTTTTGTCCTCTTACAGGAAGGCCACGTCTATGACGGATTCCTCTGTAACATCCGATTTCCATTAAACGTTTGATGTTAAGTGCGATTTCACGACGAAGATCACCCTCAACTACTTGTCCTTTTTCAATGATTTCACGAATTTTGTTCGCTTCTTCATCAGTTAAGTCTTTAACGCGTGTATCAAGATCAATCCCTGCTTCGATAAGGATTCTTCTTGAGCTTGGACGACCAATACCATAGATATAAGTAAGACCAATCTCAACACGTTTATTTTTTGGTAAGTCTACACCTGCAATACGTGCCATTTACTTTTGCACCTCCTAGTACTAAATTATATATATACACAGCATTAAATAATAATGCCGCAGCCGCTTTACTCACAAAACAACATTATAATGTATTTTGTTTTATAAATCAATGCCTTTATGATTTATATTAACCTTGTTTTTGTTTGTGTTTTGGATTTTCACAGATAACGCAAACACGACCTTTTCTTTTAATAACTTTACATTTTTCACAAATCTTTTTTACCGATGGGCGTACTTTCATTTTCTGTTCTCCTTTCTTATTCCCAGTTATTTAGAACGCCAAATAATGCGTCCTTTGGTTAAATCGTATGGAGAAAGCTCGAGTGTTACTTTATCACCCGGTAATACGCGGATGAAGTTCATGCGAAGTTTTCCTGAAATATGACCTAAAACTCTATGGCCACCTTCTATTTCTACTAAAAACATCGCATTTGGTAACTTTTCTACTACTGTTCCCTCTACTTCGATAACATCACCTTTTGCCAAGTTACAAACCTCCTCATTCTATAGAAGCCTAAGCTAAATGCTGTTTTAGGCTTTTTCTAATATCAGAATTAGTTATATTGCCGTCTTCTATGATTTTTTGTTTGACCCATTCAATGGTATCATTTGTTAGTTGAATATGCTTATTTTTCTTGCGTTTCGGTAATTCTACTTTTCGTAAATCTCCGTCTGCTAAATAAGAATATTCTTCTTCTACACTTATTACTATAAATGGCATTCCTTTATCTCTACCACATTTCGAAAAAACTATCTGTCCAACATTAAGCATTTGACTCATCTATCCACCTCTTGATTATTTTCTCGAAGTGTCAAAATAAGTGGTTCGCCATCTGTTATTACAATCGTATTTTCATAATGCGCCGATGGGAGTCCATCTCTAGTTACAACAGTCCAATCATCTGCCAAAAATCTTACTTGCCAAGTACCTTGATTAATCATTGGCTCAATAGCAAGCGCCATTCCTTTTTGAAGTTTAATACCTCTTCCTACTTCTTTGTAGTTTGGAACTTGTGGATCTTCATGAAGTTCTTTACCGATACCATGACCGACTAAATCCTTCACAACACCAAAGCCAAACGACTCGCAGTAGTCTTGAATTGCTTTTGATATCTGTCCTAGATGATTGCCTGCTTTTGCATACTTTAATCCTTCAAAGAAACTTTGCTTTGTAACTTCAATTAGCTTCAAAACATCAGGTGACACATCCCCGATAGGGTAAGTTCTTGCAGCATCTGAGTGGTATCCTTTATAGTATACCCCAAGGTCAATGCTCACTATGTCACCGTCTTTAATCTTTCTACTTCCAGGGATACCGTGCACAACTTCTTCATTAATTGAAATACATGCAGATGCTGGGTACCCATGATAGTCTTTAAATGATGGAACTGCATTTTTACTACGAATAAATTTTTCTGCAATGCTGTCAATTTGTTTCGTAGTGACTCCTGGTTTAATATGTGCTGCTACAAGTTCATGTGCTTCTATTAAAATATCAGCTGATTCTTGCATTAACTTAATTTCCTCATCGGATTTAATGGGAATTGGCATTTTAGTTCACTCCTAATGCTTTCTTTACCCTTGCACGCACTTCTTCCACTGTCCCTATACCATCTACAGTAACTACTTTACCTTGAGCAGCATAATGATCAATAAGTGGTTTTGTTTGCGCATGATAAACTTCTAATCTTTTCTTAACTGTCTCTTCTTTATCATCCTCACGTTGGATAAGTCCAGTAGAGCATTCATTACAAATACCTTGTACTGTTTCTGCATTGTTAATCTTATGATATGAGGCGCCGCAACTAGGACACACTATTCTTCCAGCCATTCGATCAACAATTGCTTCATCTGCTACGTCAACATTAACTACGTAATCTATTGGCATATTCAGTTGTACTAACATTGCGTCTAATGCTTCAGCTTGTGGAATAGTTCGTGGAAAACCATCTAAAATCATTCCATTTTTGCAATCATCTTTAACAATGCGATCTTTTACAAGTTCAATAACTAGTTCATCTGGTACCAATTTACCCTCATCCATGTAACGTTTTGCTTCTTGACCAAGCACAGTATTTTTAGAGATATGCTCTCTAAAAATATTACCTGTTGAGATGGTTGGTATGTTATAGAGTTTCATAAGCATTTCTGCTTGTGTACCTTTTCCTGCACCTGGTGCACCTAATAAAATTAGTCTCATTACGGCTCCCCCATTCAAGTTTTATTCTAAAAATCCTTTATAATGACGCATAAGCATCTGTGACTCCAGTTGTTTAACAGTTTCAAGGGCTACTCCTACTACGATAAGTAGTGATGTTCCTCCAAATGATACCTGGATTCCAGATAACCATGAGAAAACAAGTGGCATCATAGCAAGTAATGCTAAGAAAATAGCTCCCATCAATGTTATGTGATTAGCAACTTTTGTTAAATAATCAGATGTTGGCTTTCCTGGACGAATCCCTGGAATGAATCCCCCACTTTTCTTCATATTAGATGCTATTTCCATTGGATTGAATGCAATAGTTGAGTAGAAAAACGCAAATGCAAAAATTAAAACAACATAGAGTACTGCGCCAAATGGCGTTGTCCATCTTAAATTATTAATAACTGTCATCCAAAAATCATTCGGTGTTTTTACAAACAAGTTCGTGATTATTTCTGGAAACTGGATAAGTGACATAGCGAAGATTACTGGAAGTACTCCGGCTAAGTTTACTTTAATTGGAATATGTTGTGATTGACCACCATAAACCTTTCTCCCAGCAGTTCTTTTTGCATATTGTACTGCAATTTTTCTTTCTCCTAATGACATTAACACAGCAAAACCAATTAAAAGAATGAATGCCAATACCAAAAGCGCAACTTTTAAATAATTGTCATATGCTAGTAGGCTCGCAGCTGCTTGAGGTAGACCTGATACGATGTTGATAAAGATAATTAGTGAAATACCGTTTCCAATACCACGAGCTGTAATTTGCTCACCTATCCACATAACAAGCATTGAGCCTGCTACTAATGATAAGATTGCTATAATTAAAGTCACGATAGTTGGATTCTCACCAAATATACCTGAACTTTTAAACATTAATGTTGTTGCAGTTGCTTGCATTGACGCAATTGCTAATGTTAAATAACGTGTATATTGATTGATCTTTTTTCTTCCGTCTTCGCCTTCTTTAGATAGTTCCTCTAATTTTGTAATAGCTATTGTAAGAAGTTGCACTATGATAGATGCCGTAATGTATGGACTTACACCAAATGCAAAAATTGCTAATTGGCTAAAAGCTCCACCTGTAACCATATTCATAAGTCCCATAAGACCTTCTGATTGGTTAGCCATTAATGCTTCTCGTGCTACTTGATCAATACCTGGAATCGTAATAAACGTTCCTATACGAATTATCGCAAACATCCAAAGGGTAAAAATTATCTTCTTTCGTAATTCTGGCACTCTCCATGCATTTTTAAGAGTTGCAAACACCTACATCACCTCTGCTTTTCCACCCACAGATTCTATTTTTACTTTAGCTCCTGCACTGAATGCATTTGCTTGTACTGTTAATTTTTTTGTTAATTCACCTTTTGCAAGAATTTTAACACCATCTCTTGTGTTTTTGATAATTCCAGCTTCAATTAAAGAATTAACTGTTACAACAGCACCTTCTTCGAAACGGTTTAACATATCTACATTGATACCAACGATATCTTTGCTGTTACGACATGTGAATCCACGTTTTGGAAGTCTTCTGTAAAGAGGCATTTGTCCCCCTTCAAAACCTGGTCTTACACCGCCACCACTTCTAGCTTTTTGGCCTTTATGTCCTTTACCTGCTGTTTTACCGTTTCCAGAACCGTGACCTCTACCTTTACGGAAAGAATCTCTTTTTGAACCTTCAACTGGTCTTAAAGTACTTAAATTCATTTGTTGGCACCTCCTTCTTGTCTAAATTTTTATTATTCGTTGATTTCTTCACACTTAACCAAGTGTTTCACTGAATGAATCATACCGCGGATTGCAGCATTATCTTGGTGAAGGTTAGAGCTATTCATTTTTCCTAATCCGAGCGCTTCTACAGTTTTTCTGTGCTTTGGAATTGCCCCGATTGTGGATTTTACTAAAGTAACTTTTAATTTAGCCACTTGACATTCCTCCTTTTAGCCTAGAAGCTCTTCTACAGTTTTACCACGAAGTTTTGCAACTTGAGCTGGTGTCTTAAGTGTTGCAAGACCTTCAATTGTTGCATGAACAACGTTTTTCTTGTTGTTTGAGCCTAATGACTTTGTTCTAATGTTACGAATTCCTGCAAGTTCAAGTACTGAACGAGCTGGACCACCAGCGATAACTCCTGTACCTTCTTTAGCAGGTTTAAGAAGTACTCTAGCACTTCCAAACTCTCCTACGAATTGATGGTAGATGCTATCTGCATCGTTTCTTTCGATATATATAAGGTTCTTCTTAGCATCTTCAATTCCTTTTTTAATTGCATCTGGAATTTCCATTGCTTTTCCGAGACCTACTCCTACATGTCCGTTTCCATCTCCTACAACTACTAGTGCAGAGAAACGGAATGTACGACCACCTTTAACTACTTTTGTTACACGTTTGATTGTAACAACTTTTTCTTTGATGTCTAATTTGCTTGCATCAATGTTTTGTTTTTTAGCCACCGTCTGTCCCTCCTTTACTAGAATTGTAAGCCAGCTTCTCTAGCTGCTTCTGCTAATGCTTTTACTCTACCATGATATAAAAATCCACCACGGTCAAATACTACTGTATCGATACCAGCTGCTAAAGCTTTTTTAGCGATTAATGTGCCAACTACTGCTGCTGCTTCAACGTTTGATCCAACTTTAACGCCAGCATCTTTTGCTTTTG
>JBOFDK010000088.1:0-11847 GCA_051646925.1 Cellulosilyticaceae bacterium
TTTGGAATGAATTTTGGCTCTGTTGTTGTAATTACTTTGCCATCTCCACTTTGTGGTAATTCATCCTGTGCACGCGCTTTGCTATACTCATTTTCAATGTTTGGAATTACTAACGCTTCCATAAACCTTTTAATAAATGTAGACTTCCCTGTACGTACAGGCCCTACAATCCCTAAATAAATATCACCATTTGTTCTTTCCGCAATGTCTCTATATACATCATAACTATCCATTTTTGACGCCTCCTTATATTTAAAATGTATGGGTACACTTTAAATATATGACGTTTATCCAAACTTATTCCATTTAATTTAAAGTTTCTGTTTTTTTATCTCTAAGCATAAGTTTTATTACTGCTTCTTTAACAGATACTCCATCAAACAAAGTAGCGTAAATAGCCTCTAAAATAGGCATTTCTACGTTGTATAACTCTTTTAATTCATAGCCTGCTTTTGTAGTTAATACACCTTCTACAACCATATTAACTTTTTTAATTGCTTCGTCTAAAGTATATCCTTGACCTATAAGTTCACCACATTTACGATTACGACTATGCCCACTTGTACACGTCACAACTAAATCTCCTATACCTGTTAATCCTGCAAATGTAGCTGCGTCGCCACCCATAGCAATACCAAGTCTAGTAATTTCTGTTAATCCACGCGTAATTAATGCAGCTTTCGTATTATCACCATAACCGAGTCCTTCTACTATACCAGCCGCAAGAGCTATAACATTTTTAAGCGCACTACCTAATTCCACACCAATTAAATCTGAATTTGTATATACTCTAAAATATTCTGTCATAAAACAATCTTGTATTAAAGTTGCCGCATCCATATTTTTGCTACTAACAACTACTGTTGTTGGTATATGTCTTGCAACTTCTTCTGCATGACTTGGTCCTGATAAAATAACAACTTCATTTGGTATTACACTTTGTATTACTTCTGATAGACGTAGTTGTGTTCCCGCTTCTATTCCTTTTGAAACATTTACAAAAATAGTTTTAGGTTCTACAAAAGGTTTTGCAACTTCAATAGTTTTTCGGATTGCATCTGAAGGAACTGCTACTACAACAATATCTTTTCCTCTTATTGCTTCTTCCATACTATTAGTAAATTGCATCTCGTTTGGTAATTGGATTCCTGGCAAACATCTTTTATTTTCTCTATGTTCTAAAATATCATTTTTTTCTTTTTCATCATAACACCATACTGTTACGCTATTACCTTTTTCATTAAGCAATAGTGCTAGTGCTAGTCCCCAACTTCCAGCGCCTAATACTGTAATTTGTTTCATTAGCTATTCTCCTTTTTTTTTGATTTAACTCTAGCTTCTGTTCCTGCAATTAATCTCTTAATATTTTCTTTATGTCTATAAGTTGTAAATGCTACAATAAAAACAGCTAACGCCATCGCTTCATTAAAAAAACTTGCATCTTTATAAAAAATTAATATACAAACTGGAATTGTCATTGTTAATAACATAGAACTTAATGATACTATTTTTATAAAATAAAGCGTTATAAAAAATACCGCACTTGCAATAAGCCCTATTTTAAGGTCTATAAAATACATTACACCTACTGTAACTGCAATACCTTTACCACCCTTGAATTTAAAAAACAAAGGATAACTATGTCCTAATATCGCTCCAATACCTGCGTATAACCCTATAATATACGGATTGCCGCCAAATAAAGCTTTAGCAATAATTATTGCTAAAATTGCTTTAAAAAAATCCGCTAGAAATACTATAATTCCCGCTTTTTTCCCAAGCACTCGCATTGTATTAGTTGTTCCTGCATTACCACTACCATGTTCACGAATATCTACTCCATTTTTCAATCGGCTATATAAAACAGCCGATTGAATTCCCCCACATAAATAACCTATACCAAGTGCAATAATGCGCTCCATCCTTAATCATTGCCTCCTTTTTCTCTAACAATAAATCTTACTGGTGTCCCCTTAAATCCAAACGCTTCACGCATTTGATTTTCAATATATCTTAAATATGAAAAGTGCATTAACTCTTTGTCATTAACAAATACAACAAATGTTGGTGGTTTAATACTAACTTGCGTCATGTAGAATATTTTTAGAGCTTTTCCTTTGTCTGAAGGTGGCTGGTTCATTGCCATTGCTTCGTATAATACATCATTTAATACCCCTGTACTAATACGCATAGTTTGATTTTCTGCTATATTATGGATTGTTTCAAAAAGTTTATTTATTCTTTGTCCTGTTTTAGCTGAAATAAATGCGCATGGTGCATACTGCATATATGCTAATGTATTTGTTAAATCTTTTGTATATTGATTCATAGTCTTGTCATTTTTTTCGATAGCATCCCATTTATTTACAACAATAATACATCCTTTGCCTGCCTCATGTGCAATTCCCGCAATTTTTGTATCTTGTTCTGTAATTCCTTCTTCTGCATCAATCATAATTAATACTATATCTGCACGCTCAACCGCTGCTACTGTACGAATAATACTGTACTTTTCAATAACTTCTTTAACTTTTTTCTTTTTACGTAAACCAGCTGTATCAATTAAAACATATTTTTGTCCTTCAATTTCTACTTCTGTATCTACAGAATCTCGTGTTGTTCCTGCTATTTCACTAACAATTACACGTTCTTCTCCGCAAATTTTATTTACAAGTGAAGATTTTCCTACATTTGGTTTACCGATAATTGCAACTTTAACTACATTTTCTTCCTCTTCTTCTTCAATATCTTCTGGGAAATGTTCTACGATTGCATCTAGCATATCCCCTAAGTTTAATGGTTGTCCTGCTGAAATTGGAATTGGATCACCTAATCCTAAGTTGTAGAATTCATAAACTCCCATCGTTTGAGTAACCATATCATCTACTTTATTTACTACTAATACAACTGGTTTATGTGCTTTTCTAAGCATATTTGCAACGTGCATATCTGAATCTGTTAATCCTGTTTTAACATCTACTAAAAATACAATAACATCTGCAGCGCCTATAGCAGCTTCTGCTTGATTACGCATTTGACTTAATATAATATCTGTACTATCTGGCTCTATACCACCTGTATCAATCATTGTAAATTTATATTTTAGCCACTCTACATCTGCATAAATACGATCACGCGTAACACCTGGTGTATCGTCTACTATAGATATTCTTGCTTTTGCTAGTCTATTAAACAATGTTGATTTTCCTACATTTGGTCTTCCTATTATTGCTACAATTGGTTTACTCATTTTAATATTTCTCCTTTATTTCTTCAAGTTTCTGTACCCATAAATTACCTTCTATCGGCATAATTTCAATAGGTGTATCTAGTTCTCTTTTCAAATCCTCTACACTAAAATCATCTAATAGAATCTCTTCTTCACATTTTAGCATATTTTCAGGTATTAGCAAAACATTGCCTATTGACTCATTCTTTAACGTTTTAATAATATCTTGTCCGGTTACTAATCCTGTTACTGTAATATCTTCTCCAAAAAAATGATTAACTATCGGGAAAATTTGAAATTTAATATTTGGCCATTTTATTTTCAACTTATTAACACATTCATTTATAAATGTTTCTGTTATAACGCCAGTTACTACCGAATATTTTACATCTTTATCAGAGTATTTTATATTACTGATTGCTTGTTCTAGCTCATATTCAAATTTTGTTAACATCCCTACACCATTATCTAGTACCGGAAATCCTTCATATTCGTCATATGTTGGACGTTTTACTTTTCCTGTTACATAAAATTCATCTGCGGCAAATACAAACCTTGTATCCATTTTTTCTAAATAATATTTTTGCCATTTTTCAATAACTTGTACAACATTTGCTGCTGATTTTTCATCAAATCCCTCTAATGGCATTAATTTTTGTCTAAATTTTGAAATTCCTACTGGCACAACTGTTAGCGAAAGTATATGTGGTATAAATTGACTAAGTTCTGAAATTGTTTCGTCTAACACATCACCATCATTAATCCCTTTACATAATACAATCTGTCCATTAATTTCAATACCATTATCAACTAATCTTTTAATTTGATTAACTATTTCACCTGCTTTTTTATTATGTAACAGGTTAATTCTTACATCTTTATTAGTTGCATGAATAGATATATTAATTGGTGATAAGTGATATTTAATAAGACGATCAACATCATCAGACGACATATTTGTCATTGTAATATAATTACCATTTAAAAAAGACATTCTCCAGTCATCGTCTTTGAAATAAACTGTTTCACGCATATTAGGCGGTAATTGATCTATAAAACAAAATTGACACTTATTATGACATCTTATAAGTTCATCCATTAACTCTGTTTCAAAAATTAGGCCTAAATCTTCATCTTCGTCTTTTTCAATTTCAATGTCCCATATTTCACCATTTGATTTTTGAATTGTTAACTCTATTTGTTCATCCATCATTAAATATCTATAATCAAAGACATCTTGTATTTTTTCATTATTAATTGATACAAGAAAATCATTAGGCTCAATACCAAGTTGATCACTAATACTTTCATCTACAACATTTACAATTTTATGATGTTTAAATCCATTCTTCATTTTTTGCATTTTCTCTCCTATTTAAGTGCGATAAATGCACCTAATGTGCCTCTTTTTCCTTTAGTGTAACGATGCGAATGAAATATTTCATGTTCGCAACATGTACATCTATTGGCACTTAAAATATTTTCTTCTTTTATTCCTATCTTTAACAAACTTTGTTTATTACATTCCCATAAATCAATATTATATTTTCCTTTAGTTTTACTTTCTTTTATAAAATTTGCAAAGCCAAATTTTTGAATGAAAACATCGCTAACATCACTATTTACTTCAAAACAACATGCTCCTATAGATGGACCTATGCCAACTTGAATTTCATCATACGGGATTTTGTAATTTTTATGCCATATATCAACCATTTTTGCACCTATTTCCAAGACAGTTCCTCGCCATCCTGCATGTGCCAACCCAATCATACCATACTTTGGTGCATAAAAAAATAGCGGTACACAATCTGCATAATGTGTGACCAGCGTAATTCCTTTTTGATTAGTATACATTCCATCTATACTCTGCCACATATTTGGTTTAATAATACCATTTCCGCAATCATCTTTTTCTACATATATAATATTGTCTTCATGTGTTTGATTTGATAATACCATACTAGGCATATCAATATCTAATGCGTCTGCGACACATTTATAATTTTTTATAACATTATTATAGTCATCTCCGTTATTAAATCCTAAATTTAAAGTAGCGCAGTCTCCTTTACTAACTCCTCCATTTTTTGTTGTGAAACAATGGACTAAATCTGGAAAGTTACTCCACTGCTTAAAAATAATACGCGGTAAATCATCTTCTATTAATAATGTTTTTTGTTTTTCATTCATTTTATTTTCCTTTCAAAAAGCATTTTGAATATGTGTTATATCTTCTCCCAAATATTCAATTACGTCAAATCTTAAAGGTTTTTCATAGCTTTTTTTTTGAACTAAATAAAAACTTGCTACTTGTCTTATTTTTTGTTGTTTTTGTTTTGTAACACTTTCCCTAGGATATCCGCACCTACTTGTACGTCTATACTTAATTTCAATAAAAACAATTATATTCCCATCACGTGCAATAATATCTATTTCACCAAATCTTGTTCTAAAATTAGTTTCTAAAATATTGTATCCTTTTTCTTCTAAATATTGCATTGCTTTTTGTTCATAATGTTTGCCAGTTTCGCGATTATTTTGTTTTTCTATATAACTCATCCATATCACTTACAAATACCAAAACTTGTGCTACAAGATCATATAATACTTCTGGTACTTGATCTCCTATTTCGATTTCTGTTAATAGTTTCGCCAGCTTCTCATCTTTATAAACAGGAATTTTTGCCTCTTTTGCTTCTTTTAAAATATTATCCGCAACATATCCTTGACCTTTTGCAACAACTATCGGTGCATTCATTCCTTTTTTATAACTTAATGCAACAGCTTTTTCAGGTGATTTATCCATTATTATCCTCCTAAATTTTTATATCAAACCCTTTTATATCATTTATACACATTGACTTGATTTTTTCATTAGGATTTTCTTTTATATGGCATCCCCAAGATGTAACTACTTGCTCTGTATCACATAATTTTTCTTGTAACTTATATAAATTACTTTGTACTAATTTCATAATTTCTGTATTTTCTAAATAAAAATCTACCGAAATTTGTTCTTCTATTTTATGTATATGAACATCAACTGTTTGAATATTTGGCAAATCAAGTGCTATAACCGCATAATAATCACGTTTATTTTTTTTATTTTTATTTTTAGGTTTATAAAAATATACTTGTGCCTCTCCTTCTTCTTTTTTTAGTTGAATTGGATAATTATAATATTGGCCAATATCTTGAATTTTAGTTTGTATAGTTAGTTGCTCTTTAAGCATGTTAATTTCTTCACGAGTCTCCGTAGATATAACCATTTTATCCGCTATTTTTATACATTTCGATAATTTTTCATCACATGAAAATAGTATATTATCTTTTATATCTGCTTGTTTTGAAATTTGTATTATGCCTTGTTTAGTATCTAATTTAAATATTGTTTCATAAAGATTTTTTGTGTACTCTTTTAATATACTTAAAGATTTTTCTGAGAAATCTTGCTCCTTACAAAATTGTTTTACTTCATCTCTCATATTTATAGGAAGCATAGGTTCTAGTGTTTGCAAAAGAAGTTTGTAGTTATTTATCGTTTGCATATTTGTATTATTTGTATCTTTAAATAGCAATAATTTTACTTTATCTACTAGCTGATGCATTGATTGATGTTCATAGTTTGCTAACAACTTTAACAATTGTATACTTTCTTTTTGACACTTTTCTATTAAATTTGTTAATACATGAACCGGGATAGTCTGTTCTTTATGTAACATATATGTTTTCATTAATTTTTCACGTTCTAGTGGTAATTCTTTTGATATAAAAGCATCTACACACTCTATCATTTCTTTTGTATTAGGTAGCTGCAATGAGTGTATAGCTTTATTTTTAATATCCTCTTTTGGTGTTTCTAGCGGGTGTGTTTGTTCTATTATAATTTTTTCATTTATAATATCTTTTACTTCAAATGTCATCCATTCATTATTTGCTAAAAATTTTTCTAGTTCTACATTTAGGTGCATTCCATTTTTTAGTTGAAGAAACATTTGCAAATGATCTGTCTTTACAATTTTGCCATCTAGTATATCGCCAATTTTAAGTTGTGATATAAATGCTATTTGTGATTTAACAAAAGCTGCCTTCATATCATCAGTCAAGGCAGCTTGTTGCGTAAATAAAGTATTATTCATTGTTTGTTTTAAATTTATATTATTCACCAAAATCATACCTCAGTTTTTAAAAATGTTTTTAAAAAAGATCTTCGATGTAACGGTGTCAATCCATTTACTTTAATAGCATCATAATGTTTTTGACTACCATATCCTTTGTTATTTTCCCAATCATATCCCTCATGCTGTTGTGCATACTCGCGCATCATACGATCTCTTGTTACTTTTGCAATAACACTAGCAGCCGCAATAGCTGCACTTTTATCATCACCTTTAACAACTGTATGCTGCGTGCATTCAATATGTGGAATACATTTGTCACCATCTACGATTATCACATCAGCCTTGATTTGTAATTGATCAATTGCGTGTCTCATAGCTAAAAATGTTGCTTGTAAAATATTAATTTCATCTATAATCTCAGCATCTACTATTCCTACTCCAACTGCTTCTGCTTGGTCATAAATTTTTTCATATAACATTTCTCTTTTTTCTTCTGTTAATTTTTTTGAATCTTTTAATCCTACAATATCTGATGCATATGGTAAAATAACTGCTGCTGCTACAACAGGGCCCGCCAAAGGCCCTCTTCCTACTTCATCTATACCTACTAAAATTTTATTATCATTATGAAATGTTAAATCAAATTCTAGTTTATTCTGCCATTCTAATATTTCTAATTTATCTTTTTCCATTTTTCTTCTATAACGATTACATAAGTTTTGAACACTTTTTCTTGAATCTTGACTAAAAATTTCAATTTGCTCTATCAATTTTTGATCAGTACTATTTTGAAGTATGATTTCTATTTCTTTTGTATTCATTCGATCTTTACCTCACTATAATCGTTATATTTTTAGATTATACAATCTATTCTTAGCAATAATATTGTATGTATCTTTATCATTATAAATAACTTATATTTATTCTATATTTTATTATTTCAAAACACCCATTTGATTAAGTGGCCAAATTTTAAATGCTCCTATTGCAATAATAGTATCTTGTGATATAGGTCCAAAATAACGACTATCTAAACTATTACCACGATTATCTCCCATTAAGAAATAATGGTTTTCAGGCACTGTATATGGAAACTCTATATTGTACACTGTTATAAAACCAGTAACCGATTCTAAATTAATATACTCTGTCTCGTCTAAATATTCTCCGTTAATTAAAACTTTATCTCCATCTAAATCAATTATATCTCCGGGTTCTCCAATTACTCTTTTAATAAGTTTATCTTCTTGATGTTCAAAAACAACAACTTCCCCTCGCTTAGGATTTCGATAATATGTTGGCATACGATTCACTATCAAATGATCCCCTACCATAATAGTCTTTTCCATTGATGCTGTTGGAACTTGCGTATGAATAAATAGAAATTGGCTAATTAGTAAAGCCGCCAATACCGCAAGCATTGGCTCTTTAATAAATTCAAAAATGCTTCTTAGTTTATGCACACATATCACTCTTTTCTTTTCTATTTTGTTAATTTAGGTCTTTCAAGTGTGATTTTTCCGATTCTACCACTTCTATATTCATCTAAAATCATGTTAGCCGTACGAGTTTCATCAACTGCACCACCTGGCATAATAAATCCTCGTTTTTTACCGATTGCTAAAAGATAATCATATGCTGACATATCTTCTTCTCTTGCTACTTTGTATCTTTCTTCGCACTTATTTGGAAAAAATGTAACACCATGATCCAAAAAGTTCATTGCAAGTTCTCTAGCATCTAAAATATCATCATTAATAGAACCTAAATAAGCTAACTTCATAGCTACTTCTTGATCTTCAAATTTAGGCCATAAAATTCCGGGCATATCTAAAAGTTCAAAACCTTTTTTAATTTTTACCCATTGTTTCCCTCTTGTAACACCTGGTTTATCACCTGTTTTTGTACTACCTTTACCAACTAAAGTATTGATAAAAGTTGATTTTCCTACATTTGGAATACCTACTATCATCGCGCGAATAGGACGATATATACGGCCTCTAGCTTTGTCACGCTCAATTTTCTCTTTTAATAAACTTTCAGCAACTTGTGTTACTTCTTTTAAACCTTTTCCTGATGTAGATGTAACTTCAACAACTTTAATTTGTTTATTTGTATACCACTTAATCCATTCTTTTGTACGTTGTGCATCTGCAAGATCTGCTTTGTTTAAAATAACAAGGCGCATCTTATGAGCTGCTAATTGGTCAATATCTGGGTTGCGTGTACTATATGGTGCACGTGCATCCACTAATTCAATTACAATATCTACTAATTTAATATTTGCTTCAATCAGTCTTCTTGTTTTGGTCATATGACCTGGGTACCATTGTATTTGCATATTTTCACCTTTATCACTAATCTTTTAATATTAGCCCATCTGTAAGGGGCCATAACCTTATATTTATACGTCCTAATATTTGCTTAGTTTCTATAAGCCCAATATCTTTATGACGACTGTCTGTACTATTGTTATAATTATCCCCTATAACAAAATACATATCTTCTAAAATAGTAATAGGGTATTGAATGTTTCCACCTCCTAGAATATCATCATCTGAATATACTCGTATAGGCTCATCATTACAATACATTATTCCATCTTTAATATTTATAACATCTCCAGGTAATCCAACAATACGCTTTACAATTTTTTTATTCAAATTTTCAGCATAAAATCCTATAATTTCGTTATAAGTAGGTTTTTGAAAATTATAAATCCACTTATTCATAATTATTAAATCATTCTCTTTTAATGTTGGTAACATTGAGTTACCTTTAACTTGATGACTTTGTATTACAAATGTGTTAATCAAAATAACTACAGCTACTACAATTGCTATTTCTTTGCTAATCTCTTTTATTTTTTTCCAAAACTCTATTTTACCCCGCCTCAAAATCTCACTTCATTTCTATACACAAAAAGGGACTAGATAGTCCCTTTTTATTTTATTAATGTTTAATTATCTAATTAATTCTTTAACTTTTGCGTTTTTACCTACACGTTGACGTAAGTAGTTAAGTTTCGCACGTCTAACTTTACCGCGACGAATAACTTCAATGTTCTCAATTTTTGGAGAATGTACTGGCCATGTTTTTTCAACACCTACACCGTAAGAAATTCTTCTTACTGTAAATGTTTCACGAGCTCCACCATTTTGTCTTTTAAGAACAATTCCTTCGAACATTTGGATACGTTCTCTTTGTCCCTCTTTGATTCGAGCGTAAACACGAACTGTATCACCTACGTTAAAAGGTGTTACTTCTCTTAATTGTGCGTTTTCAATTTCTTGAATAATTTGATTTTTCATTTTTAAATTTCTCCTTTTGTCTAAAGTGTTCTTAGTACGCTTCTCTTACGTTTCTAGAGGACCACCCGTAATTCACCATGAAATTGTATCATGTATTGCTGTTATTATCAATCTTTTTTTTCATATTCCTTGACAAATTGTCGTTCTTTTTCTGTTAATACTGCTTTTTCCAACAAATCAGGGCGTTTATTTAATGTATTAATAATTGATTGCTCTCTTCTGTATTTATCTATTTCTTTATGATTACCAGATAACAACACCTTTGGAACACTACTACCTCTAAATTCAGCAGGTCTTGTATACTGTGAATACTCTAATAACCCTTCTGAAAAACTTTCATCTTCAAATGATTCTTGTTTTCCTAACACTCCAGGTATTAACCTAATAATACTATCGGCTATTGATAACGCTGGCAACTCTCCTCCTGTTAAAACATAATCACCAATTGATATTTCATCAGTAACAATTAAATCAAGTGCGCGTTGATCAATACCTTCATAATGTCCGCATAAAAAAACAATATGTTCTTCTTTTGAAAACTCTTCTGCCATTTGTTGGTTCCATTGTTTTCCTTGTGGTGTAAGATAAACTACGCGTGTAGGCTTTGTCGTTGATTTATTACAAATATCTTCATAACAACTACAAACTGGCTCCGCCATCATTAGCATTCCAGCTCCGCCTCCGTATGGATAGTCATCTACTTGTTTATGCTTATTAATAGCGTAATCTCTTATATCAATAGAAGAAATTTCAATTAACCCTTTTTGTTTTGCACGTCCCATAATACTGTAATTTATTACTTGATCAATCATATCTGTAAACAGAGTCATAATTGTAATTTGCATTATTCTAACCCCTTTAACAAATGCACAGTTATTTTGCGATTGTTTAAATCCACCTCTTTTATACATTGTTTAATTGCTGGAATTAATATTTCTTTTTGTCCATCATTAACTACATAAACATCATTTGCTCCTGTTACTAAAATATCTCTAACAGTACCTAAATTTCTACCTTCTTCTGTTACAACTTCCATATTATATAAGTCTGACATATAATATTCATTTTCATTTAGTGGCAAACTATCTTTTCTATCTATTTTTATAATACTATTTTTTAGTAATTCTGCATCGTTCATCGTTTCAACGCCTTTAAATCTTAGTAATACAAAATCTTTATGGTA
>JBOFDK010000089.1:0-2912 GCA_051646925.1 Cellulosilyticaceae bacterium
TAATGGCAAATTAACATTAGAAGAACTGTATGTCTTTCTGAAGCAATTAAATAACCGTGTGAATATCCAATCAACAAAAGAACTCGTAGCGTCCGATGATGATTTTGAATAAAAAAATCTCTTACAGTACTACTACAGAAGCCCGTAAGAGATTATTACCGAATTACTTCAAATACAGCCAAAGTGAACTTGACACATTACAAATGTTGTCAATATTCGGTCCGAATATAGTTCACTGTGAAGAAAGTAATACTACAAATATATGATAACAAAATCCATATTTTTACCCGCGTAAATTAGTATGTAGCCATGATGTTATAAAAAAGCCACTTAGTTATCCTGAAGATTATTATCACAAACTTATCCAAGCGAATTTTTCTTGCAAGTATAAAAAGGATTAACTTACATATACAAAACAAAATTTAGTGATGATTATTAAGGTAGCAGCATTGCCACATTTAAATACATTAACTGACTTCGACTTTAACTTTCAAAAGAAAAAATTCTTGATTTATCATCACTTAGTTTTTTAGAAAAGCAAGAAAACATTGGCTTTCAAGGTTCAAGTGATATGGGAAAAACAAATCTTGCGACATTAATAAGCATTATTGCCGTACAAAATCGAAATAGTCCATACTCTGTCTATTTAGGATACGGTTCATTTAAACGAATATATATATATATTATCTAGGCACAGATTTTGATATCGCACTTGTGTTTTAACTGAGTGATTCAAAACTTTTTTACAATCTCATCAGGTTGATTTCGAATTTTATACTTGACTTTGAAGCTAAAAAAAGTCCAATGCATATGGCTTTTTTCTCTTCATATAGCTACTAATTGCTTCAAAATTAAATTTACTCGTATATTTTTGTTTTATATTTTTTTCCATAAGAAAAACCTCCAAAGTTTCGTTAAAGTAAGTGTAACATATTTGTTCTCTCTCTCTTTAACTTTATTCTAGAGGTAGGACAGCAACATTGATTATTGATGAAATTGACTATTTATGTAATATTTAAAAAAATTAGTCATTGATACACAATTTGTTTATATTTTTATTTCGTCATTGCTGATTTGGCATCAATTAATTGTTTATTAGCTAGTTCATTTAATTGTTCTGCATATTTCTCAAATTGAATAATCCCCCTTTGTGCGCTAGTGATCGCCTCTTCAATAGTAGCATTCTCAATATTATTAATTTTCATACCCGTTCGTGCTGAATAGCGTGCATTGAGGTATCCCGGCACTGTTTTCAGACCTTCAACATATGCATTTTCAATATTTTTATATGCTTCTTTAATACCTTTAAAATCAGTTACTTCCATATATGCTTCAATCAATTTATCATCATTAATCAAAGGTAATGAATTAATTGTTGTATTATTTTCAACAGCTAAATCAATTCGTTTTTGATAACCTTCTGCTGAAAATGACATAAACTTCGAAAATTCATATGCTGCTTTTGCATGCTCTGTTGTCGCTGAAATTCCTAAGTAGTCATTAACAATAATATTTCTTCCACCTGGAATACCAATAAATGATGTTTCAAATGGTGTATCATTTAATAACGATTTTGCTGCCCATGTACCTTCCCATTTAAATGCTACTTGACCGTTAATCCATGCCTCATAACCATCTTTCCCACTAAAATTAAGCTTTTGTTCTGCTGTTAAACTATTGTATACATATCCATTTCGAATATATTCTTCGGCTTTATTTATACCTGCAATGTATTCCGATGAATCTAATGAAACTAAACCATTGTTATACGTATAATAGCCGTAATTATTGGAAAGAGCTGATGGATACCAATCAGAAATAACTCCTGCATCTTCAAATGCAATACGCCCTGAATTGGTATCCGTGATATTTTTAACCGCTGTTTCAAAATCTTCAAGCTTTAGGCCAAATTTAGGAACACTTAAATTCTGTGATCGAAATAGCTCCTCATTCACCATATAGCCTAAAAAATGTTGTGCAAATGGTATTGCAGTTATTTTTTTATCATATGTGATAGCTTCACGAACAACTTCTGGCATTTCTTGCCAATTTTTATCTTTCTTGGCTAATTTAGAAATATCGTACACCCAACCATTTTTCATTGCTTCAGGTACAGAATTTAGCATGAAAACATCTGGCATACTTTCACTTTTGGCTGCTATTGTTAATGATTCTTCCCAATTTTTAGGGTCAAAGTCTTCAACAATAATAACATCAATATTTGGATTTTCTTCTTCAAATGCAGCTATCATTTGTCGTTCAATATTATTTTCTTTTATCGTTCCTAAGTTCCAATTTGCATAGCGAATTGTAATTTCTTTATTATTCCAAGATTCATCAATCATATTGCTTACAACTAGTACACTTAAAAAGCCAATTACTAGTGCTACTATTCCTTTTTTCATCTATATACACCTATTTTCAATATTGAATTTCTTTATATTTAAAGTAATATTTATATTATCCGCATCTTATATTAACATTATTCACACTTTTTTCAAGTAGTTATTCTTTAAATAGCAATATATTACAAAAATTTAGCTAGTATTGCGAAAGAAATGAACTACTACTCCGACTGGAATAATAACTCATTTCTTTTGTCGCCATGTCAAACTTATTTTCTTGTTACCATGTGTTCGCATCGCGAACATCGGGTTCAGCACCAGGGGGTCATATCATGCTTCCCCCTTCACTGCTGCTACTGCTCGCAAAACAAAACAAAACAAGACGCCACTCCTTCTAGAATAACGTCTTGTTTCTTTTTTGTCTTTCGCAGCTTTAAATCTGGGTCTTCATATCATGCTTTTCCCTCACGGTTACCTGAAAATCGTTTGCCATGCCTGAATTTGTTTCACTCCATGTCAAACTTATTTTCTTGCTACCATGTGTTCGCATCGCGAACATCGGGTTCA
>JBOFDK010000090.1:0-74090 GCA_051646925.1 Cellulosilyticaceae bacterium
GACCGAATCCACTCAGGTAGTATATCTTCAATTTGTGGTAGTACTTCTTGCAATGCAGATTCTATATATTGACGCAACATTTTTTGTGATAATTTTTGCGTTGTTGGATATTTAGGAATAATTTGATTTGTAACATCATTTGCTTCACTTATTTTTCTATATTCAGGACTGTCCATTTCAATTTTATTATAACTATATTTTACTTTTCCATAAAACTGATACGTATCGCCTACTACAAACTGATTTTTCAAATAAGCCTGATTGTAAAATGCTATATATATACTCCCAGTATCATCTTTAATACGACATTTCACAATAACTTTATAGCCTTTTTTCATAATTTCAGGCTTCGAAACTATTGTCCCTACAATATTGTTAGTTTCATCCATGACTACATCTTTTATCGGAATTATAACTCTTCTATCTTCATAATCTCTAGGATAATGTTCTATTAGTTCTTTAATAGTAAATATACCAATTTTACGTAATTTCTGTACAGTCTGTTCACCAATACCTTTAATTATCCCTACTGGATCTGAAAGTTTTAACATTTCATCTTTCATAGCTTACTCTTCCTTTCTTATATACTATATTTACTACATATATATAAGTATTGCTCTTATATATCAAATTTTTTCACTTTGATTACGCTTATTTTACTTTTATATACAAAAAGAGTGCTGCAATATAGCAACACCCCCCTTATTCATACTTTTACTCAGCTGAAACCATAAAATAATATACTGGTTGACCACCACAGTGTATTTCAACTTCTGCATCTTGAAATTGTTCTTGAGCAATTTCAAGATATTCCATAGCCAAATCTTCTGAAATTTCTTCACCATAGTAAATTGTTATAATTTCAGAATCTTCGTTTAATTTGTTTAATAATTGTTTAAACGTCTCTTTTAATTCTGGCTGATGCACAACAATGTCACTTTCTAAAATACCTAAATATTCGCCTTCTGTAATCTGTTGTCCATCTATAGTAGTATCTCTTACAGCAATTGTAATTTGAGCTGTTTGTACCATTTTAATAGATTCGTTCATCATACTAACAACAGCCTCGGCATCAGTTGAATTATCGTAAGTTACCATCGCTGTAATACCTTGTGGTATTGTCTTTGTAGGAACAACGTAAACTTTACAATCTTCTACAATACTCGCTGCTTGTTCTGCTGCTAAAATAATGTTTTTGTTATTTGGCAAAATAATTACTTGTTTAGCATTAGCACGTTTAATAGCATCACAAATATCCTCTGTACTAGGATTCATTGTTTGTCCACCTTCTATGACCTCAGTAACACTTAGGCTATGCATAATGTCTGCAATACCACTTCCTGTCACTATAGATACAAATGCAATATCTTGCTTTGGACGTTCAGGTGCTTGCGCTTCCACGCCTTCTGCTAAAACTGTAGAATGTTGTTCTCTCATATTCTCAATTTTAATATTGATAAGTTGTCCAAATGCCAATGCTTTTTCAATTGCAAGTCCTGGATGATCTGTATGCACATGAACTTTAATATACTCTTCATCTGATACTACTACAATACTATCTCCAAGTGTGTCTAAATAATTTTTAGTCTCTTCTTCATCATAATCTAGCTCTAAATTTCTTTGTACTATAAATTCTGTACAATATCCAAAAGTAATATCTTCTGTATTAAAATTTAACAATGCACTAAACGCCTGAGCATTTGGTTTATTCATTGGTTTTTTTATATCAATCTTAATATCACCTGTAATTACTTTTGCCGCACCTTCTAAAATTGAAAGCAGACCTTGTCCACCCGCATCAACTACACCAGCTTCTTTTAACACTGGTAACATATCAGGTGTTTTATTTAAAACTTCATAACCATGAGACAATACTTTTTCAGCAAATTCTGCCAAATCTGTAACTTCCATACTTAGCTGCATAGCTTTTGTCGCTACTTCTCTAGCTACTGTAAGAATAGTTCCTTCTTTTGGCTTCATAACTGCTTTATATGCTGTATCAACACCTGATTGGAATGCATTTGCTAATGTTAATGTATCAATTTCATCTTCTGTAAGCCCTTTAGCAAAACCACGAATAAGCTGTGATAATATAACCCCCGAATTACCACGTGCGCCTCGCAAAGAACCACTTGCTGCTGCACTACCAATAGCTTTTATTGAAATTTCTTCAACACCTTCTACTTCACGAGCCGCAGCTAACATAGTTAGCGACATATTCGTTCCTGTATCTCCATCTGGAACTGGAAATACATTTAGTTCATTTATTGCTTCTTTTTGTTCATCTAATAATTTTGCACCGGCTACTATCATTTCTTGTAGCATTTTTGCATTTATAGATTTTAATTTCACTTTTGTGTGCCTCCTCAAAATAACAATTCATTTGCTAACTATTTATCTACGCGTACGCCCTCAACAAATACTTTAATTTGTCGAACTTCTAATCCCAGCATTTCTTTAACTTTATATTTAACTGTACTAATAAGGTTTTCTGTAACCGCTGAAATTTTTGTACCATATTCTACAATTATATGGAATTCGATATTAACGCTACCTTCACCTACGACACTAACTGCAATACCTTTTGTTAAATTTTCTTTTTTTAGAAGTTGCACAATGTCATCTTTGACATTTCTAGCAGCCATACCTACAATACCATAACATTCTGTAGCTGTCATTCCACTAATTTGAGCTATGACTTCTTCGCTAATTACAATTGTTCCGTATTTATTAGTAAACTTGCCGTCCATAAACTTCCTCCTTAAGTATCTCTTAATATTTTTATTTTCACATAATTTAATTGCTTTTGTTTTGTATTATATCACAAAAAGTAATTACAAAGATAGTATTATTTGAACGACGTTTTTTTCGCATTTTCAAGTTATTTTAATAAATATCGCGTTATAGCTTGAAATATAATTTATTATCTGTTAAAATAGCATTTGTTATGTCACGGATTTTAATGTCAAGGAGGTGTTTAACTATGGCAAAATGTGAAATCTGCTCAAAAGACGTGCACTTCGGAATTAAAGTGAGTCACTCACATAAAAGAGCAAACAAAATGTGGAAAGCTAATGTTAAGAAAGTTAGAGTTGCACAGAATGGTGCAGTTAAATCTATGAACGTATGTACTCGTTGTTTACGTTCTAATTTAGTTACTCGTGCTTAATTTCTTTATTAAATAACGATACTCGAAAATTCATCGTCTTTTACTTGAGTGCGATGAGTTTTTTTCTTAACACAAACCCCCTAAGGCCTAGCCTTAGGGGGTTTGTGCTTTATTATTTACGCATTTTATTAACTACTTTACCTAACCATTTTGGTAGTCTTATAACATAAACTTTCATCTTTACACCTCCATTATTTAGCCTGCCATAAGTATATATCCTACAAAAATAAGTGCTATAGCTACTAGTGTTATCCACCCTAGCATAGGAATTATTAATGATAGCATCATACAACTACCGCAAAATAATATTACCATTCCAAATATATTTTTTTTCATCTGGGATTTCCTCCTGATATATACTTATATAACTACAATATGCACTAACCCAAAAAAACGAGCCTGTTCGGCTCGTTTTTTTTTATATTAATTTATTAATCATTTATTTCCATAACTAGTAATAGTCCTGATTTCACAATAATTTCAGCATCATTTTCTATCAAGTAATTACTTACACCAAGCACATCTCCATGTTCCATCATATGTCCATCTAATTTGTATGCAAGTCCTTTTGTCGTAATTCCTTCTACTCTTTCAGAGAGAGGTAATAAACTTACTAATTGTCCTATCTCGCCTACAATTTTATGTTTATTTTTTATAATTTGAATTTTATTTTGTGCATTACATAATGACATTGGGATATTTTGCCTATGAGCACGAATTAGTAAATGAATATTTGCAAATGAATGGTCTATTCGTGTCCCAACTCCGCCCCATATTGTAATTTCTGTAGCTCCATCTTTTATTGCTTGATTTACAGCTAACTCTGTATCTGTTTCATCTTTTTCTGAAGGCATTTTTATAATTTTAACACCTTCATCTTCAAACATTTTTAAATCTTCTTCATTACAACTATCAAAATCTCCTACAATTGTATCTGGACGTATATCAAGATGCCTAGCATGTCGCATACCATTATCTGCGCAAATTATATGATCATATAATTCCATATTTTCACAAAATTTATAATCTCCATATTCACCATTAGTTAAAATTAGTGTTTTCATAATTACTACTCATTCATTATTTTATTGAATTTTTTAACAGTTGTTGTAACATTTTCTGCCATATAAACTGCTGAACCTGCCACTACAACATCTGCTCCTGCATCTACAACGTCTTTAACATTATTTAAATCAACGCCACCATCTACTTGTATAAGAATTGTTCTATCTTGCTTTGAAATAAGTTCTTTAGCTTGTTTAATTTTTTCATATGAATAAGGGATAAATTTTTGACCACCAAATCCTGGGTTTACTGACATGATTAAAATCAAATCTAGTTGATCCATTAACGGCTCTAATACGCTTACAGGTGTCCCTGGATTTAATGCAATACCCGCCTTCATCCCAAGTAGTTTAATATGCTGAATCGTTCTGTGTATATGTTTACACGCTTCATAGTGCACAGTTACTAAATCAGATCCTGCATCTTTAAAATCTTGCAAATAACGATCAGGTTCTTCAATCATTAAATGCACATCCATTACTCCTTTTATATGTTTTCTTAACGCTTTGGCAACAGGTGCACCAATTGTAATATTTGGTACAAATGCGCCATCCATTACATCTACATGTATATACGTTGCGCCCGCTTCTTCAACGTATGTTATAGCTTTTCCTAGTGCTGCAAAATCTGCTGATAATATTGAAGGTGCTAAATGCTTCATCTTACCATCTCCTTATGTCTTTTAATTGATTATAATATGTTATATAGTTGTCATACCTTGCATTAAACAACAGGCCTTCTTCAAGCGCCTTTTTCACTGCGCAGCCTGGTTCATGAATATGACTACATCCTTTAAACTTACATTTTCCTTCATATCGTTCGAATTCCGGAAAACAATGTCTTAGTTCATCATACGGAATTTCTTCAAACTGAAGTGATGTAAATCCTGGTGTATCCACCAAATATCCGCCTTCACTAAATGGTAATAATTCAACGTGTCTAGTCGTATGTTTTCCTCTTTTGATTTTTTCGCTAACAGCTCCTGTTTGCAATGAAAAATGTGGCTGTAACGCATTTATAATTGTAGATTTTCCAACTCCCGAAGGACCTGCAAAAAAAGAAATTTTATCTTTTAAAATTTCTTTTAATTCGTCTAACTTTATTCCTTCTTTTGCTGATACACATAATACTTGATAACCACTTTTTTCATAACCTTCTACAATATATCTATACGTTTCATAGTTTCCATCATCAACTTTATTTAGTATTATATACGGCTTTATGCCCTCATATTCAACCATAATTAGAAATCTATCTAGTAAATCTAGATGGATTTCTGGATAAGTTACTGAAAAAACTACAAGCCCTTGATCTACATTTGCAACTGGTGGTCTTATAAGTTTATTTTTTCGGTCATGGATAATTTCAATATTTCCTTGTTTGTAAGGATATTTCTTATCTTGTAATGCCTCGTTTACCGCAATCGTAACATGATCGCCTATTAATGGCGTTATACGATCTTTTCTAAACTTACCTCTTGCCTTACATTCAAACACTTCATCTCCAATTTTCACATAGTAAAAACCCGCAATTCCTTTGATGATTGTTCCTTGCATCATTAATATGTCTCCTCTTTAAAATCAATAGGGTCATTGTATTGTTCTATACCATCAAAGAATATTTTAAGTGTACCTTTTCCAGTACCTTCTACACGAATAGGAAGTGGAAATTGCGCAGCTCTCACTGTATTGTCAAAAACAACTTCTGTTCCTTTTGTACTTTCTAGCCACACTAAAACATGATATTCTTCTTTTCCTAGATTTGGATCATTGATTATTCTTGTAACCGTTACGGCTTTTTCTTCCTCCACTGGTGGTTTTTCCTCTACTGGCGGCTTTTCCTCTACTGGTGGCTTTTCTTCTACCGGTGGCTTTTCTTCTTTTTCTTCTTCCACTGGTGGTTCTATTTCAGGTACTACAGGTGTTTCCGGTCCTTTACTAACAACTAAGTTAATAGATAACCCTTTTTCTACTTCATCACCTGCTCTAACGCTTTGTTCTATTACTATTCCATTTTCTATATTATCATCATGTCTTGTTGTAATCTTACCAACTTTAAGTCCACTATTTTTTATAGAAAGTTCTGCATCTTTTTGTGATTTATTAACAACTTCTGGCATACGAATTTTTTCGATTTTTGGACCATTACTAATAACTATTCTGACCGCTTGTCCTACTTCATGCATTGTATTTGGTCTTGGATCTTGGCTAATAACTTTGCCAGCTTCTACGTTATCATCATATTCACGTTCTCTGAGTACAATAAAACCTCTTGCCTCTAACCTTTCACTTGCATACGTAGCTTCTGTTCCTAAAACATCTGGAACTTTTTCTATTACTGTTTCTTTATTTTTTGCAACTACTACTTCAATTGTTGAGCCAGGTTTAACTAATTCTTCTTGTTTTGGATTTTGACTTACAATCATTCCAGATTCATATTCTTTTGTATCTTCTTGCGTAATTTTCAATAATAAATCTTTAGTTGCTGCTTCTCTTTCCGCAAATTCTAACGTTTTTCCTACAAACTTTGGCACTGCTACATATTTTGCACTTGTTTTTGATGGTAATATGAAAAATGCTGCAAATGCAATCATACCAATAACTACTAATGTAGCTAACACTCCGCCTATACTAACCAAAACTTTATATAATGTTGATACTTCATCATTATCACTGTCTTCATCATAAAAATCTTGAGCCATTGTAGTTTCTGTGTTTGTAAATTCTTCTTTGCTAATTGGCTTTTCGTTTTGGCGTATATAGCTTGTCTGCTCTTCAGTCAATAAAATTGTTTGATCAATACCCTCATCAGTAACATTTTGTAATAAAATATTTGGATTAGATAAAACTTTTTTCATATCATCTAACATTTCATTAGCATTTTGATAACGATATTCTTGTTTTTTATTTGTTGCTTTTAAAATAATGTACTCTAAACCTTGTCTTATATCTGGCACTAATGAAGAAGGTTTTGGAATTTCTTCATTGATATGTTTAAGCGCAACTGACACATGTGACTCTGCTTGAAATGGAATTATACCTGTAACCATTTCAAAAAGTACAATCCCTACAGAATAAATATCACTTGTTTCATTTACATATTTCCCTTTTGCCTGCTCTGGCGAAAAATAATGTACTGATCCAATCGCATTACCTGTAGCAACGATAGTTGATGAATCTACTGCTTTTGCTATCCCAAAATCTGCAACCTTTAGTATGTTATCCTCTGTTACAAGAATATTTTGAGGTTTTATATCTCTATGAATAATTTGCTTGCTATGTGCATGACGTAGCGCTGATGCGATTTGAATTCCATACTCAAGCGCTACATCTGAAGGTATTTTGCCTTGATGTTCTATCAGTTCTTTTAATGTTTGCCCCTCAACATACTCCATAACAATATATTGCTGATCATCTTCAACCCCTACATCATAAATACCTACGATGTTAGGGTGTGATAGACTTCCTGCCGCAAATGCTTCTGCGCGGAATTTTTTGACAAATGCTTCGTCGTTTGCAAATTCCGACCTCAAAACTTTAATAGCGACATTTCTCTTTAGTTTATTGCATTGTGCAAGATATACTATAGACATACCACCTGCACCAATTTTTTTTATAATCTCATATCGTTCACCTAAAATTTTTCCTGCTTCTAGCATTTTTGACTCACCTCTTTTTGCTTCGCTATAATAATTGCAATATTATCTACTCCACCTTCATCATTTGCACACTGAAAAAGCTCTTCTATAACTTTATCAATAGGTTCTTTTTCTTTATATACTATTTTATGAATTATTTCATCTTGCACCATTGATGTAAGACCATCTGAACACAATAAAATATAATCAACATCCTCTAGTGATTTTTTTAGTGTATCAACTTTTAGTGGTTCATATGTACCAACAGCACGCGTTATTACGTGCCTATGTGGATGTTTTTTCATATCATTTTTTGAAATAATACCTTTATCATGCATCTCTTGTACTAATGAATGATCTTTAGTAATTTGCTGTATAGTTTCTGAATTTATAACATACATACGACTATCTCCGACATGTGCAATATACGCTGTTTTTTTGTAAACGGTACATAACGTCATAGTCGTACCCATGCCTTTCCATTCCATATTATCTTGACTTTTTGTAAAAATAACGTGGTTTGCATGAATTATTCCACGTTTTAATAACGTGAAAAGCTCTTCTTCTGTTGTAATTTTCACTCTTTTATGTTGTTCAATATATGCACAAAATGCGTCAATAGCAAGTTGACTTGCGACCTGACCACCTTTGTGCCCCCCCATACCATCAGCTACGATATATAAATTTTGCAATACACCTATTGGCTTGTTTGATACAAAAACATAATCTTCATTTTTTGTACGTTTTTTTCCAATATCTGTTTTTCCAACAGCTATCATCTTACTCACCTCTTTTTTTTAAATATCTCCGTCTTAATTGACCACAAGCTGCATCAATATCTGATCCTAGCTTTCTTCTAATTGTTGCTTCAATATTATATGTTTTAAGTGTTTTAACAAATTTTTCAGCATTTTCTAATGTAGTAGCTTTAAATTCTCTCTCTGCAATCGGATTAATAGGAATTAAATTAACATGAGCTAACATTCCTTTTAATAATTTTCCTAAACGCTTCGCATCCTCTACGCTATCGTTTTCTCCTTCGATTAATGCATATTCAAATGTCATTCTTCTACCTGTTTTATTTATATAATATTTACAAGCTTCTAGAAGCGTTTCAATATTATATGCATTTGCAATTGGCATAATTACTTTTCTTTTTTCATCTGTTGTTGCATGAAGTGAAATAGCTAAAGTAATTTGAAGTTCTTTATCTGCAAGTTCATATATTTTCGGTACAAGACCACAAGTTGAAACAGTTATGTGTCTTTGTCCTATATTTTGACCTTTTTCACTGTTAATAATTTCCACAAATCTCAGCGTTGCATCAAGTTTTTCTAGTGGTTCTCCACTACCCATAATAACTACATTCGAAATACGTGTATCTGCATCTTGTGATGCCATATAAATTTGCGCAAGCATTTCTGATGGTGTCAAATTACGTACAACACCGTCTAACGTTGACGCACAAAATGTACATCCCATTCTACAACCTACTTGTGATGAAATACAAATAGAAACACCATGCTTATAACGCATTAGCACACTTTCTATTATATGGGAATCAGATAATTCAAACAAGTATTTTATTGTTCCATCTATTTGTGATACAAATTTTTCACGTATTTTTATATTTCGTATAGGCCAATCTTTTTTTAATTGTTCTCTAAATGCTAACGGCAAGTTGCTCATTTCGTCATAATTCCAAATCATCTTTTCATGTAACCATTCAAAAAGTTGTTTCGCACGAAACTTTCCTTGTTTGTACTGTATGACAACAGCCTCTAACTCATCTATTGTCATACTTGCAATATCATTCATCAAACTATCCCTTCTTTCGTAACTTAGCAATGAAAAATCCATCTGATCCCATTACTGTCGGTAATATTTCTATATAAGCATTGTCTTTTAATTCTTTTTTTAAACATTCCGGTAAATAACGTTCTATCGTATCTTTTTCAAGTCCCAATACTGTTTCAGCGTAAGTAACCATTTCTTCATTTTCTTTAGTATTTAAAGTACATGTACTATATACTAATACGCCGCCCGGTTTTAAATACTCTACCGCTTTTTCTAAAAGTATTTTTTGAAGCGCTACAATTTGCTCCATAGCTTCTACTGATTGTCTATATCTAATGTCTGGCTTTCTTTTTATTATACCTAAGCCTGAACATGGCGCATCTAATAAAATTTTATCAAATTTTCCAATCCAGTTTTCATTTAAAACAGTTCCATCATGCACATACGTTTGAATATTTGTTAACCCTAATCGTTTAGCATTTTTTTGAACTATTTCTATTTTGTGAGCATAAAGATCCGCCGCAATAACTGTTCCTGTATTTTCCATAAGTGTTGCAATATGCGTTGTTTTACCACCTGGCGCACTACACATATCTAGTACCATATCTTCTTTTTGGGCATCTACAACGTGTGCTACAAGCATTGCACTTTCGTCTTGCACTGTCCATTCTCCTGCCTGATAACTATTATGTTTTGCAATATTACCTGTTTGTTTTACTATATAACCTTCAGCTACTTGGCTTTTTGATACTATTTCCACGCCTTCTTCTTCTATATGGCTAATAAATGTGTTTTTATCTACTTTTAGAGGATTATGTCTTATACTAACGTGTGCACGCTCATTTAGTTCTTCTAATAATTTTTCAGCAACATCTACACCGTATTGTTTTGTCCACAAAGTTATAATCCATTCTGGGACTGAGTAGTATACACTTAAATATTCTACTTGGTTATTTTTTTTATCTGGATATGTTATATTTTCTTTTTGACGTGCAATCGTACGTAAAACACCGTTTACAAATGATGATAAATTACTCATTTTACGACGATGCATAATTTTAACCGCTTCATTTGTTACTGCTGAATCTGGTACTTTATCTAAAAATATTAATTGGTACGTACTCATTCTTAATAGTGCACGTACAAATGGTTTCATTTTTTTTATAGGTGTTTTTGAAAATTGTCCAATAATATAATCTAGCCTAAGTTTATATTTTATCGTTCCATATACAACTTCATTTGCAAATTTACGATCTTTTTCATCCACTTGCTCAAGTGCCTCTTTTAAGGCTAGTTGGATATAACTTTCATCTTTTTCCATAGCTACTAATAAATCAACTATTTGTTCTCTAGCACTTTTCATTTGTTATCCTCACTTTATCTAATTCATTTAATAATTAATCTGTAAAAAAGGCGCTTTTTAGGCGCCTTTTAATCATTATTTCTATTACCATATATTAAAAACAAACGAAGAAGCATTAGTATTGACGTTGCCGCTGCTGCTACATATGTAAACGCTGCCGCATTCAATACTTCTTTAGCACCTTTTAATTCTTCTGGCCCTAAAATACCACTTTCACTAAGCGCTGCAACCGCACGCTTTGAAGCATCTAATTCAACTGGTAATGTAACTAATGCAAATAAAGTAGTAAAAGCAAATAAAATTAAACCTATAGTTGTCATACTTGAAAGTGATGTAAATATTCCAAGTAAAATAATAGGCACTGATAATTTGCTTGCAAAACTAGTAATTGGAAATAATGTATGTCTAAATCTTAAAAAACTATAATCCGTTGCATCTTGAATCGCATGCCCTACTTCATGTGCTGCTACACTAACAGCTGATAACGAGTTTTGCCCGTATACTGTCTGTGATAAAAATACTTCTTTAGTTAATGGATTATAATGATCAGTCATAGATCCTCCAACTGATCGAACATTTACATTATTTATTCCTTCCATCGTTAAAATACGACGTGCAGTGTCTTCACCTGTATATCCTGATACTGCTCTAACACGAGAGTATTTATTAAATGCACCTTGTACTTTTGCACTTGCTATAACCGGAATAATTGAAATTAATAAAAACAACCCTAAATAAGACATAAACTCAGCTCCTTTTTTATTGTTTTTTAAATAACTCTTATCTTACTACTATTTTCCTAAAACAACATCTGCCTTAATGGTATTTCCTTTGATATACTCAGAAACAAGCATTCTTTTTTTGTTAGGTGCTTGAATCTCAGAAACAAGCATAATTCCGTCACCTGTTTTTACTAGCATACCATTTTTATCTACCAAACAAATCGTTCCAGCTAATACTTTATCATATTGGCTTACAATCAATTCATCAGATATTATATCAGCTGACCATACTTTAAACACCTGACCTTCATAAAATGTATAAGCTCCTGGCCATGGATTTACACCTCTTACTAAGCAATCAATATTTTTACTATTTTTTGCCCAATCAATTTCACCTAGTGCTTTTTGAATTGGTGGCGCGTAAGTTGCTTCTTCATCATTTTGAGCAACTCTTCCTTTTCCGCCATCTATAATTTGTGGCATAGCTAACTTTAATGTTTCTGCACCAACTATTTTCATTTTATCATGTAGTGTTTGATAAGTATCGTTTTTTTCAACTGGCATAGTTGTAGTTAGTAGCATATCTCCAGTATCCATACCTTTATTCATATACATAATAGTGACACCTGTTTCTTCTTCACCATTAATAATACACCACTGGATAGGCGCTGCCCCTCTATAATGTGGTAATAAAGAACCATGAATATTAATACATCCAAGTGGCGGAATTTCCAAAATGGATTCTGGTAAAATTTGACCATATGCTACAACAATCATAACATCTGGTTTTAAAGCTTTTATGTCGCTTAAAAACTCTTCATTTTCTTTAACACGATTTGGCTGAAATACAGTTAAGTCATATTTTAACGCTAACTCTTTTACAGGAGATATAACTTCTTTTTTACCTCTGCCTTTTGGACGATCTGGCTGCGTCACTACTCCAACTATTTCGTGTCCTTCATCTATTAACATCTGTAATGTTGGCACCGAAAATTCCGGTGTTCCCATAAAAACAACTTTCATAGTATACCTCCTAAAGGCTATTCTTCAATTTGCGCCTCTTCAAGTTCACCTTCTACTAAATCAATAAACAGATTTCCTTCTAAATGGTCATTTTCATGTAATAATGCACGAGCCATTAGTTCTTCTCCTGTTACTTCAAAATATTCACCATTACGATTTTGCGCTTTTACTGTAACACGATTTGGTCTTCTAACTAAGCCATAACATCCAGGAACACTTAGGCAACCTTCCTGCCCAAACTGCTCACCATCTGTTTTTATTATTTCTGGGTTAATGAATTCTATTAAACCATCACCTACATCTACAACGAAAATTCTTTTTAAAATTCCTATTTGCGGAGCTGCAAGACCAACACCTTCAGCTTCATACATTGTATCACGCATATCATCTAATAATATGTGCAATTTTTCATCAAATTTTTCAACTCTTTTAGATATTTTTCTTAAAACCTCATCTTGTTTTGTTCTTATAGTACGTATTGCCATTGTTTCATCTCCTTTTATAACATCATAAACGGGTCTATGTCCCAACTGATTTTTATTTGTTCTACCTTTTCACGCTTTTGAAACTGTTCTAAGCAGTATTGCCCATATAACATTATTCTATCACGTTCATCTCCAATTATAACTATTTTCCACCGATAATCATCTGCAATCTTTCCAATAGTTGCAACTGTTGGTCCTAATATACGGAAAAATTTTTTCTTGTTATAATACTGATAATATTGCGCTAATAAATGTGATTTTTGAATCACTTCTTTTTCATTTTTTCCTGTAATTAACAGCTGAAAAACATGTGTATACGGCGGATACCCCATCTGTTCACGATGTGATAATTCTGCCTCATAAAATGCTTTTTGCTGAAAATTTTTCACTTGTTGTAATACACCATTGTCAGGATTATATGTTTGTATAAATACTCTGCCCGCAAGTGAACCTCTCCCAGCGCGTCCTAATACTTGTGTTAGTAGCTGAAAAGTTCTCTCCCCGCTTCTAAAATCTTGCATAAAAAGCGACTGATCTGCCGCAATTACACCAACTAACGTTACGTTTGGAAAATCATGCCCTTTAGCAATCATCTGTGTTCCAACTAATACGTTAAATTCACGATTTTTAAATGCTTGTAATATTTTAGCATGTCCTTCTTTACCTGTTGTAGTATCAAAGTCCATTCGCCTAACACCATACATATGAAAAAAAGTATTCAAATATGCTTCAACTTTTTCTGTACCATTTCCAAAAAAACGAATATGTTTACTTCCGCATTCTGGACATATTTCTGGAATTGCCTGTTCGGAGCCGCAATGATGACATATAACTTTATTATCCTGTAAATGATACGTCATTGCAATATCACAATGTTTACATTTTACAACGTAACCACAACTTCTACAATTAATAAATGTCGAATGTCCTCTTCTGTTTATAAGTAACATCACTTGTTGATTTTCTTTAAGCGTTGTTTCAATTGCTTCATGTAACTCTTCGCTTATAACATTTGGGTTTCCTTTTTGCAGTTCCTGCCTCATATCAACGATTGTAACATTAGGTAACATTGCCCCTGTCGCTCTTTTCGTTAATATTAGCTTTTCCATATTTCCTTTCTCCGCCTCGTAGTAACTTTCTATACTAGGAGTCGCCGAAGCTAAAAGCACCGTTCCTTTTTGAAATGCCATACGCTCTTTTGCAAGATCGGCAGCATGATATTTTGGTGTTGTTTCTGATTTATACGTCGTTTCATGCTCTTCATCGATGACAATTAAACCTAAGTTTGGCATAGGCATAAACACTGCGCTTCTTGGGCCAATTACTACACTAACCTCGCCTTGTAAAACACGTGCATATAACTGCTGCCTTTCATTTACATTCATCCTACTATGATTAAGTGCTACTGCATTACCAAAACGTTCTTCAAAACGCTTGAATGTCTGAGGAGTTAGTGCAATTTCTGGAACAAGCACAATCGCTGTTTGTTTTTTTTTGATTGCACTTCTAATTGCATGTAAAAACACTTCTGTCTTTCCGCTACCTGTCACACCTTCTAATAAAATCACATGACTACTATCATCATCTAGACATGTATTAATATGCATGCAAGCAACTTCTTGTTCATCATTTAACATTTGAAAAGCATTATCTTGAATATCATCTAACTTAAACGGTATTGTAACTATATCTTTTTGTATAATTCCTTTTTTGATTAACGTTTGCAAGCTACTTTGGCTAAATTCCTCACAGTTTTTTAACTGCGTTTCTTCTATTTTACCTTTATCTAAAAGTAGTTCTAGTAAAAATTTTTGTTTTTCAAATGTCTTTTTATGACAATTTGCGCCACAAAACCTAGCTACCTCTGGTCTTTTCCATGCCAATTGATAATAAACTTCTGATGGACGCTTATACGTAATAGGCGATTCTGTAAGTCCTGGTGGTAAAACCGTTTGAATAGCTAGAGCATATGTAGTTCCGTATGCTTTTACCATGTATGATACTAAATGTAGTATCTCTTTTGATAAAATTGGTGGCTCATCAATAAACTCTGCAATCATTTTCATTTTATACTTACTCTCAGGCGGTGTTTCACTAATTGCCATCACATATCCAATTTGATGATTATTACGCATGCCAAATGGTACTTTAACACGCATACCAACTTGAATATCCATTTCTTCTGGGATTTCATAAGTAAAAAACTTATCAATTTCGGGAACTTTGGCAAATTGAATAATAATTTGTGCATAAGTCGCCACTACAATCCCCCTCTTAACTACTTCTTAATATAAAGAGAAACAAGTGAAATTCACTTGTTTATCCTTCTAAATGACGCTCTTTAATTTTTATTTTTCCAGTATATAATTCATCTACTGCTATAGAAGTTGGTTTTTTATGTTTTAAAATTTCATTGAATTCTGCTGCTTCTTTGATACGAATAGGATCAATTGGAACATCTATTGTTTTATCTGCTTTTGCAATACTTTCTTCATTAACAATATCAATAATTTGACGTGCTCGTCTAGCAGTTGCAATAACTATAGAGTATCGACTAGTAACTACTGTTTCCTCAGCATCATTATTTAATTTTTGCATTAATTGTGTATAAGATGGTTGTAACATAATAATTTCTCCTTATTATTGGTTCAGCATATGTTGTATATATTCTTTATAACGATAACTTTTTAATTTTTCTGCAAAAACAATATTTTTTATTGCCTCTACAGCCTGATTTAAATCATCGTTAACAACGACATAATCGTATTCTTTAAAAAGTTGTACTTCATCAAGTGCACGGCTTAATCTTTTTTCAATAACATCTAGTGTTTCTGTATTACGTCCGACTAAGCGGTTACGTAATTCATCCATCGTTGGCGGCATAACAAATATAAAAATTGCATCTGGGTAAACACTCTTTACTTGCAATGCACCCTGTACTTCAATTTCTAATATAATGTCTTTACCACTTTCTATTGTTGTATTGATAAAATCTTTAGGTGTACCATAATAATTATCACAAAAACAAGCATACTCTAAAAGCTCTTCTTTTGCAATCATACTTTCAAATTCTTCTCTTGTTCTAAAGAAATAATGTGACCCATGTATTTCCCCATCTCTTTGCGCTCTTGTCGTTGCTGAAATGGATAGAACAAATTGCTCATCTTGAATCAATTCTTTTACTATAGTACCTTTTCCTGAACCAGACGGCCCCGATAATACAATTTTCAAGCCTTCTTTTCTCATAAATTATCTCCTCAAATAGCCTATCTTATTCTATATTTTGAATTTGCTCTCGCATTTTTTCAATTTCTGTTTTTAATGCTACCGCATATTGCGTTACATCATAGTCATTTGCTTTTGATGCAATAGTATTTGCTTCTCTACTCATTTCTTGCATTAAAAAATCTAATTTACGTCCCACACTACCACTTTCTTCTAAAATTTGTGCTAGTTGCCCTACATGACTTGTAAGCCGTATTAGTTCTTCATCAATTGCCATTCTATCTGCAAAAATAGCGACTTCCGTTGCTAGACGCATTTCATCTACTACACCAGGGGCCAAAAGTTGTTTTAATTTATTTTGAAGTTTTTCTTTATATTTTTCGGTAATACGTGGGCTATTTTTAGTAAGTTCATCTACATAGGCTTGTACTATTTTACTTTTTTCTAATAAATCTTTTTTTAAAGCACTACCTTCTACTTCTCGCATTTTAATAATTTCATCAAGTGTGTTTTTTAAAATATTTTGTACTACCGGCCATATAACTTCTAAATCTACGCTTTTTTTATGAATACTTACAAGATCATTTACTTCCATAAGTTCAGCTAAACCTATATTGTCTTGAATACCCATCTCCGCACCTAATTTACGTAAACTATTTACATAAGCTCTGCATACACGTTCATTTATAATAATTTCAACATCTTCTTCATTCAAACTTTGATAATAAAGATTTACGTCTACTTTACCACGCCCGATAGCTTCTTTAATCATTTTTCGCATTTTATCTTCTAATGCATTCAATGATTTTGGCATGCGTATATGAATATCACAATACCTATGATTTACACTGCTTATTTCCAAATTAAAACGGTGTCCATCTTCTTCTGTTTCACATCGTCCATAGCCTGTCATACTCCGAATCATTTTTGTACCCGCTTTCTATTACTTGGAATTTTACAACTTCAATTGCTCAATATTATATCATAGTTTCCTATCAATTTCAAAAAAAATATGCTATACTTCTGCTAAAACAAAGGGGGTATTTTCCATGGCATTAGACGGCGTAGTTCTTTCAAATATAGTTCATGAACTAAATTCCACTTTAATAGGTGGACGTATTGATAAAATTTATCAACCTGAAAAAGAAGAAATGATTTTCACTATACGCAGTGGTCGAGAAAATTTCAGATTATTACTTACTGCAAATAGCAGTTATCCTAGAATACATTTCACAGAAAAAACAAAAGCTTCACCAGCGTCACCACCCATGTTTTGTATGCTTCTTCGAAAACATCTTATTTCTGGCAAAATTTTAGCAATTCATCAACCCGACTTTGAGCGAATAGTTAGAATAGATCTCGAAGCGCAAAACGAACTTGGGGACAAAGAGGCAAAATGCCTTATTATCGAAATTATGGGGCGTCATAGTAATATTATTTTGACAAAAAAAGACGGTACTATTATAGACAGTATAAAACACATTTCTTTAGACAAAAGTAGTGTTCGTGCTATATTGCCTGGCAAAAATTATACCGCTCCTCCTAGTCAAAATAAACATAACCCTTTACTTGTCGATGAAACAATGTTTAAATCATACCTCTTAAAAGAAAATACTCCTTTTCCAAAGGTGCTATATACAACTTTTAGCGGTTTGTCACCTCTTATTTCTACTGAATTATCATTACCACTTGGTGATACAAATGATTTGACACCTAATGATTTATCTTCTTCTCAGTGGAAATTACTTTGGGATAATTTTTATAATTTAATATTACGTATTAAAAATGGTAACTTTTCTCCTATTATATACAAAACAACTGATGGTGACCCTGTAGATTTTTATAGTGTACCTCTTAGTCTTTTTCCAGATAAGACAGCTACACCGTTTACGTCTATTTCATCACTTCTTGAAAACTACTATTTTGATAGAAGTACACACTTCATTGTTTCTCAAAAAACATCAGATATCAAAAAAATTATTACTACATTTATAGATCGTGCAAAACGAAAACAAACTCTTCAGCAAAAAGCAATTACTGAAAGCCATAACTGTGCGCAGGATAAAATTTACGGAGAACTTCTAACCGCATATTCATATTCTGTACCTGCAGGTTCTACTGTCTTTACGACAACAAATTACTACAAAGAGCCTTATGAAACAATGGATATTCCTCTTGATCCACTATTATCTGCAATCGAAAATGCGCAGCGCTACTTTAAACGTTACAATAAGTCAAAAAGAACTTTAGTTGCCGCTACCGCTCAGTTAAAAGTTATAGAGGAAGATTTGAACTACCTAAACTCTGTGCTTACTTCCCTTGACTTTTTAGAAACACCTGAAGATATTTTAGGACTTCGCCAAGAACTAGTTGATATGGGATATTTGAAAAAACGTAAACAAAAAGGCCCTAAGCCTCAAAAAAATGCAATTCCTTATATGCGTTTTAAATCTACAACAGGTGTAATGATTTACGTTGGTAAAAATAATTATCAAAACGATGAACTTACTATGAAATTTGCTAATTCTCGTGACTTATGGCTACACATAAAAGATGGCCCAGGTTCTCACGTTATCGTACGCCTAGACAATCAAACAGTAGATGATACTACGCTTATTGAGGCTGCTCAAATCGCAGCGTATTATAGTAATGCAAAACATGGCAGTAATGTTGCTATTGATTATACGGAAAAGAAAAATGTCAAAAAAATTCCTGGCGCTAAACCTGGTTTAGTAACCTATCAAAATTTTAAAACAATTTATGTAACACCTACTATGCATTTTGTAAAATCTCTTAGCGTAGAAAAATAAAAAATGATGTCTAAAACTATTTAATTAGTCTTTAGACATCATTTTTTGCTTTTAATAAAAATATATATATTAAATCGCAATATCATCCCTAGTCCAACGACCTTTCCAATATTCAGGGCATATATCTGCTAAATTAATCATTTCTCCATTATACATGAAATTTTGATAACTATAGTTAGTATACTTATAATTATTAACTTGCTTTAAGTTTGATAAATCAAAACAATACTCTCCATTTGAATTATCTAAATAGAAAACTTCTTTATATCCACTCTCAGTTATTATACGTATCCTTAGTTCTTTAAAAATTTCATCTGTTAATTCTTTTATTATTTTATTAACTTGTTTATTTTTAATTATTCTTTTAATCTTTCTAGCTTCTATTTCTTTTTTTAATCTATTTTTTAATTGATGAATACGTTCACGAATTAACTCAACATTCCATAATGGATAATATGAATTTTTAATGACGTAGTAACTGTTTTCTCCACATACTTCCTCACACTCTACTGTTGCCAATGATTGAATCGTCTCGTGTGTAAAACAATAATTTTTAGCGTCCATCATAGTTACCTCCCTCTTTCCATTGTTATTCTATGCATGAGTGCTTTTCTAACATACCGAAAATTACGAAAGATCCTTGTAAATATTTATCGTTTTTTAAAAAGTTTGTCTACTATATGAAAATATTTTTGAAAACAACAAAAAGTCCTAATATTTATAGATTTTTCAACCTATAAATATTAGGACTTTTTGGATTTGTCTACAATATCTTATTTGAATATATGATTACAACTTATATATTCTCCTCACTACTTTATCGTCTATCATTTAGCACACTATTCTACACTAGTTGATTTATTTCAAAAATAATTTGCACCTACTAGGCTATTTATCAAATAACTATATCCTCTAATAGTACCTCTTTCTTCAATAATAAAAATATTTTCATACTAATATAAATTCCCCATTTTTTTATTGAATAGAAGTTCCATTTTTATATACTTCTTTTAAAAATATATTTAATTTGTTATTTAAACTACTCAGAGATTTATTTATATTACCAATGTTTTCATTAAAAGCTTCATAACTAAAATGTTTTAAATAATAAAATGCTTTATAAAAATAATCTAATAATTTCGAGTATTCTTCATAAATAACCCTACCTGAATGAGATTTCAAATATTGTGCCACAGCATCTATCTTTAATTGATCTTCTATAGTGTAATCCTCACACATATCTAACATAGCATAATCATATACCTGAACAAGTTCTTTTAATCTAGCCCAATAATAGTCCGCTTCTACAATTTCTCCCATTTCCAAAACTAACCTTATATCATTTGTAAGTAATGTAGATCCGTAAGTAGGCTTAGGCATATTAAAATTTTGTATCTTTGTAAGAGTTATTCCATTCGATAAATCAATGTTATACCCAAACATATACGAAATTACCCTAATCGGAACATATATTGTCCCATTAAGCTCTACCGGTACTACATCAGATACAAAATACCCATTATTATTAAAAACAATTTGACTATCTCTACCAATAGATACCATGTTTTCTCCCTGTTGTAAAACAACATTTTGACCAGTCACTTTGGTAATATCTATTCCTAACTCATTGCAAATTGCTCTTAATGGATATAATTTTCTCCCATTTTTTTCTTGCACATCCAATATTATTTGTTTATTTTCTAATTTAATTGTATCTGTTTTAGCATATCCTGTAACTACCATACTCATTATACTTACTATAATAAGTCCTATTTTTAAAAAGTTATTCATTTTACTTCCCCTATTTTTAAATTTTTCAAAATATCATTTCACTAGCAATAGCACCGAATATACTCCCCTACCTCTTGTTTGTATATCTAATATATAGAAATTACTCTAGTTGCTGCATCATATCCCACTACCTTACCAATAGCTTCTGCAACAAATCTTGCTGGTATCATAGTTTTACCACCCACTACTTTAGGACTTCTTTCTAAAGCATATGGCTGTCCATTTACTTTAGCACTTTTTGTTCCTATAGTTAAACTAAAATTTATATTTTCTTTTGAACAATTAGCTGTTGATGTAACACTATCCCAGTTAATTGTAATCCCTAATGCATCACATAAAGGTCTCATTTCTAATAATGTCATTTCATTATCAATAATTCCATTAATATCCATATTCATGCCACCTATGTTAACCTTAGCTGTTGTAGTTTTATAAATAGGTTTATCTACTTTTACACTTGAAGATGAATTACTTATGTTAGAATTTCCTGCGGCTCTATAAGGACATCCGTTTTTATGTAAATGTGCCGGGTTACCATTACAATGGTAGTGATAAGATCCTAACCCACTTTTGTTTGTATTATCCTTATGTCCCCCGCTACTATCTGTTCTTCCAGAATGTGCAAATGATGTAACTGGCAACATACTCACTGCCACTAAAATAATTCCCGCTTTTTTAATAAAATTGTTTTTCATTTAATTTCTCCGTACATAATTCTTAGTATATATATCTCTTTAAAGTAAGTATATACTTTAACACATTATGGTAACTTTTTCATCATATTTCATTTGATTTTTAAATTCGAATCCAATTTTTAGACATATTTCATACAATCTCCCCTTAATAATTCTTATATATTAGTCCGAATTGTAGTATTTTCTGTCGATACTATAATTCATCCCCCTCTTTTCTTCAAGCTAAGAATAAACTATTTTACAATCCACTCTATATAGTATTTATTCACATATTATTTTATCTTCAATTTTGAAATACTCTTCAAAACACTTTAATATTTTATCATAGTCAAAAATATTTTTTAAAGTACCTAATGTTACTAATTTAAAAATGAAAAAACTCACCTCTAGTACGATATATAACTAATAAAAAAGTCCTAATATTTATAGATTTTTCAACCTATAAATATTAGGACTTTTTGGATTTGTTGTAAAACTCTTAGCTTACTTGCATCTCTAGACGAAGTCTATCCGCAATAAGTGCAATAAACTCTGAATTTGTAGGCTTTTTCCTTTGCCGTTATTTACGGTATAGCCAAAGAGTTTATCGATTGTATCCATCTTACCACAAGAGTTTGAGCTTTGTTATATAATTTTCTGACACTTAATTTAGTGGTCTTTACCATAAATATTAGTTGGTCTGTGACCGAATATTTATGGGGTTAGTTTATTGTAGCAATTTATTGTAATATTTACAAGTATTTTGGTCCTAAGAGATCTAATGTGATAGACTTTATTTTAAACTCAAGACTATTTACTTATATTTAATACTCAAAAATGTTGGCAATTCCCTGCGTTCTGAGATATGCACTTAATGGGAGAAATGCATAACATTTTTCTGTCATAATAAGTCTATCTCTTTTTATTAGTTCCACTTTCATTTCTTCCCATAAATCATTGAGATATATCACATCATTTATAGCATAATTAATTTGCTCATTCCCTAGGATTTCCTCTTCCCAATTAGAGATTTGCATCATTTTATCAATATCAACTTCAAGAAAGTTTTTCAAAATATCTTTTAGGGAGGTTGATTGACCTTTGTCTAGCAAAATCTTAGCTCCAACCTTTGTACATACTATATTTTCTACATTTTTTATCCCCAAATTAATCATTAAAAATTGCAAATCAAAAGTAGCATGATGAAAGATTTTTTTCACAGTTGAATCTAATAACAACCTTTTTAAATTGGTATACTCCGTTGACAACGTGTATTTTAACAAATATACTTTCTCATTACTATATAGTTGAATTAGGCACAATTTATCTATATTTGCATCTAGTCCTTTAGTCTCAGTATCAATACACACTACCCCATTATCAATTATTTCTTTAACTTCTTTTTCAGTAAGGTCATTAGTAGACGGTCCAATAATATGAACTTTTGGTTGCATTTTTCTCACTCCTTAAGATTTATCTTTTCACTAGTCTCCAGTAGACGTTCAATCTGCTTTGTAGCCCAGTCAAATATAGCCTCATTTCCTTTATCACTTTTTGTATACAGAAATGCTGGTGGTAATAAATCTCTTCCAGCTGCAATACTACTATTAACAATAATTATAGAATTATTAGCTTTGTAAAACGAAGCAGTAGGATTCCCCTTGTGATAATATACTTCTACATTTCCTTTATTTCCTTTTTCATTTATCTCTTTCCACAGTTTTATTACACTGTTCATGTTTGTTCTAAGCTCTTCTTCTGATACATTATAAAAATCACTCAAAGGTTTAATAAATTCTGACTCTGGTGAAACTAAAAATACTCTTATCGTACATTTTTCTTTTTTTAGCTTTTCAGTAAACATTTTTAGATGCTTAGAGGTCCAACTTTTTCCATAGACATGCACAATGTCTATTTGAGTACATTTTTTTTCGAAAAACTTTTCATAATCAACTTTATTTATGTCTAAAAATATTTTAGCTAATCCTGCCTTGTTTATATCTTCTTTTAATCCCGTTTTATTATAAATAGTATCAATTAATTGATTTCTTAATACATATTCATTTATTATTGAGACTATTCCTGAAACCAATAACACGCTCGCAATGTTATTTAAAATATTGTTCCATGTTGAATCTGAAATAGTTCCTGCTAAAATAAATAGTATTATCGAGATACCACCAAGTATCAAACAAATAATAACACTTAAAAGTTTAATTTCTTTTAATTTTTTTCCCACTAATATCCCCCTCTTTTCTACAACACAATCATAAATTTAATATAAAATAAATAGCCCAACACTCCCCCTATAAGCTTTCATTCTACTCTGTTCTAAGTAGTCAATGTTAGGCTTTTTGTTCATTATGCTATTGTTTCTGAATTTGTCTTAATCTGCTGAATCACACCCATAATCTCTCTGGCATCATTCATATTATCTTTGAATAAAGCTGTAATGCTTCCAAGACTTCTAAACGGTTCTTCCATAAGCACACGATTATCCTCAATCATGCCATTTGCTACAATGTAGTCTACAAGTAACTTCACGTATCGGATCTGTACCACGTTTAGTTTTTCTTCACTTAGGAATTTACTAAAAGCTTCATTAGCTGCCCCTCTATCAAGACCTACAATCTTTCTGACTAGCTTTGTAACTGGTGTATCCCCATACTCTTTTTCATACTCTGCTTTACTCCCTAGATCTTCCCACATAATACGCTCTAACGTCTTAAGGTCTTCTTGGTTGAGTTGCTTGTTGTTACGAAGCTTATAGATAGCCAGTTCATCTTGATGTGCTTTTAGATAGTACTCTACCTTTTTCTTGTATTCCTTGAGATCATTTGAATTATACATTGCACCATTCTCATTCACTTCAAGAATCTCATCTTTAAAGTTGGTGTAGTAAATCTTCTGAACCCCTTTATCAATGAACTTAATAAGCTCACGTAAGGCTTCTCTGACCTCTTCAAGCTCTAGTATATCTGCACTTTCCCAGAACTCTTCTGTCTGCACCTTTTCGATAATATACTTCTGCTCAATAACCTGTGGAATCGTACCAAGCTTAGAAAGCTCTTCTGCTGTTTGAATAATGCTTCTAATAGGCTTTGTAGCATTCTTATTTTGAAGATAAGCGAGGTCAACCGTATAGATCAAATGGTCAAAACGTTTTGCTAGTTCATCTCCTGCAATCGGTGTAATGAGTGGTGCAATATGTTCTTTAATCTCTGTCACACTGCCAGTCCCTAGACTTTGCCAAGCCAAGCGATTCTTATAAGTTTCTACATAACGACTATGCATCTTGACTCTAAAGCTCTCATCATTAAGACTTGTTATATCTCCAACAAGCTCATCTAGTAAAGTTTCTCTATAAGCTATGTAATCCTCTTCTTGATACTTCATATCTTGAAGCTCTCTTACAATCTCTACCTTAGTGTTGTAGATTTTCTCCGTAAGGCTTTCACTTATACCTGTTTCCTTACCTTTTGGATTCGCTCTAAAGAACTCAAAGTTATTGCAGAAGTCAAAGATCAAGAAGCTTTCTTTATCCATGCCTGCTCCAAGTAGGTCTTTACAAAGTCTTGTGCCACGACCAATCATCTGCCAGAACTTAGAGTGTGAGCGTACTTTCTTGAAAAATACAAGATTAAGGACTTCTGGTATATCAATCCCTGTATCAAGCATATCTACCGATACAGCAATCTGTGGCATCTTATCCTTGGTACTAAAGTCATCTATCAGCGTATCGACATAGTTAATACTGTAGTCTATCTGCTTAATAAAATGTGAGCCATACTCTGGATAAATCTTATTAAAACGCTCTACGATAGCTTGTGCATGACGGCTACTCTTAGCAAAGACAATGGTCTTCCCAAGTTTATCTCCACCCTCTACACGTAAGCCTTTTTCCATCAGTTCACGAAGTACCCTATCTATCGTATTGGCATTAAAAAGCCATTCATTAATGGCACTACTTGATACGGTATCATCTACAGTCTCATCATCTTCAAAAGTCTTTTCAAACTCATCTTTTTCTTCTTCACTCAGGTCATCATAGTGAATGCCCTCTTCCATGATCTTAGACTTTACTTCTATGGTATGATAATCAACTAAATACTCGTCTTCTACTGCTTTTTCAAGTTCATAAGCAAAGGTTGGTACTTGGTTTGGTAGTTCAAATATATCATAAGTATTTTTGTCGACTTCATCCTTTGGTGTGGCTGTAAGCCCAAGGAGCATAGCATCAAAGTATTCAAATATATCTCTGTACTTCTTGTAAATACTTCTATGACTCTCGTCAATGATGATGAGGTCAAAGTGAGCAGGCGTGAAAAGCTTCTTTCCATCTTTTCGCTTAGTATCATCTATAGCATTCATCATAGTTGGGTAGGTAGCGAAGATCATACGTGCCTGCTCTGGATTATCCTTACTATCTAGCAGATTACACAATGTAAGACTAGGGAGCAGATTGCTAAAGTTATTCTTTGCCTGCTTCACAAGTGCCTTACGGTCTGCTAAGAAGAGAATATTCTTCACATGATTGTGTCTCATGAGTACATCTATAATAGAAATAGCTGTTCTTGTCTTACCACTTCCTGTAGCCATTACAAGTAGCATTTTTCTATGTTTGGTATCCACTGCATCACATACAGCCATAATAGATTCCTTTTGATAATAACGGTTAGAGATATTATTATTAATCTCTACATTTAAAAAAGGTACTTTAGTATTTCTGCGATCCACTGTAAGCTGTAACTCATCTTTAGTGAAAATACCTGCTATACGTCTTTGTGGATAGCCCTCTGCATCATTGGTATAGTTAATCTCAAAACCATTAGTTGTAAAGATAAGAGGTCTTTGTCCATATTGATTGTGCAAGCAATCTGCATAAAGCTTCGCCTGCTGTGAGCCTACTATTGGATCTTTGCTAGACTTCTTAGCTTCTACTACAGCCAGTGGTTTGCCATTGTTACCATAGAGCACATAGTCTACATACCCTATACCTGTAGCATTAGGCATGCCCTCTACTCCTACCTCTACCAAACAGTCTTTGCCAATCTCCCAACCTGCTAGCTTCAACTCTATATCAATATACTTCTTACGTGTCTCGGCTTCGCTGATCTTGTCCACTTCAAAGTCATTGGTTGCTGTCTGAGTCTTCCTCTGCTCTGTCATAGCCTGACGCAAAGTTTCATTTTCTTTACGTATCTCTTCAAGACGCTTATCCTTGCTACTTAATCGCTCATAGAGATCTTGTAACTCCTGTGGTCTTGTACGTTTTTCATCACCTGTTAATAAAATACTTTCATCAAACTCACCACAGGTATACTCGTCTGCATAGCAATAATCAATCCATCTTACAACCTCATGAAGATTTCTAAGTGAAAGGACTGCTTCATCTCTTGTGATATTAGCATTAGTATGGACAGCAGTATTCCCAAGTCTAATAATATATTTAATCAAATGAAATAGCTCTGGCTCTATAATTTGTCTAAAAGTAGGCTCATGAATAAGGCTTGATATATTGTCTTGATAAGGTACTGTAAGATCATTATCAAAACTATACACCCACTTTACTACAAGCTCTACAGCACGTCTTGAAAGAATGGCACAAATATCAGGAGATACTAGCAAACTCTTCTCTGCTTCTATACTACTTCCTGCAAAGCTTTGAAATAGTTCTTTAGACTTTAAAAAATCAAAGTTCGTACACACTTAAATCCCCCCTAAAATAATTCCCCTTTGAAAATTCGCTGCATCAATGAATTAAAGTTATTTTCTAGTTCTACAAGGCGCTGTTCCATTGCAAATTTCAATTTGTCGACTTGTTGCACGAACTGAGCAAACTGATTTTGTAGTTCAATTGGTGGGCAAGGTGTCTCTAAGTTTTTAATAATAGCAAATTCTATGTTATCAGCTGTTACTGCTCTTACATTCCCTAGCAACTCATTTTCACGCAACTTAAAAGTATACATAAGAAAACTACTATTCGTACTCTGATTTGGAATAAACGCTTTCATATCTTGATTTACAGCAACTTCTGTACCATTAATTGCAACCGGTAATGTTCTCTTAAGTATTCCACTTCTAATAACCATTAGTACTGACCCTTGTGGGATAAGCTTAGCAGAGCTATTTTTAATAGCTTCTTCTGTAATATGGTCAATACTATCACTTATCACTAACTGCTTCATATCCTTTGGCGTTACCCAAGGAATCTCCCCTGTATAATATTCAGGCTTCGACTTAGATGGTGTCCCACCTCCAAAAATGCTTTGACACATATCATTTATAGTTTTAGTTTCCCAGCCTTTTTCATTACGTGCTAAATCACCAAACAGCTCGATAAATTGGGATTTAATGAGTTCATTACAGATTTCAATTTGTTCTTTTCGTTTCTTTATAAGTTGTTGAGCTTTATCAAGGACATTAGCTATTTTAATTTGTCTAATCTTATTCGGTAAAAACACCTCTATATCCTTCACATACCCTTGACTAATATGTTTCTGTGCTCCACCATAACTATCAAATAAAATTTTTTCTCTTTGACTTATTAAATAATAAAAGAGATATTCAGTACAAAAATGATCATTGGGTAATATCCCTGTTACCGATTGATTTGCAGATGCTTCTATATCTAGTATACCAACTTTACCCGTCGTAGCACCTGTTAATGCTATAGCAACTGTTCCTTTTGGCATTAATTTAGCTGCGCTATTGGTCAATCCTAGTTCAGTAATAAAAGATGTAGCCTTAGTTATCCTAGCATCTTTGCATTCTCCTGAAGGAAGCCAAGGAATATTACCATTTTCCCAATACTCTTTTACTTTTGTACTAGGAGTTCCTCCTGTCACTACTTCTGCAAATTCTTTTACTTTCTTGTAACTTTTCTGCATACTACGCTTCCCCCAACATCTCAGCTAGTTCTTCAATACCTGCTGTAATATCCATCTCTAGCTCTCTAATTTTAAGAAGAATATTACTTGGGTGAGCATACTCTACTTCTTTATACTCAATCTCTTTGTACTTATTGATGCTTAGGTTATAGCCATTGTCTACAATCTCTTTCACATCTACAAAGAAGCTTTGATCTGTACGTTTTCTATCAGCTTCTACATCTAAGTTATTAAAACGTTCAATAATATCTGGTATATCGTTAGCTTCTACTTCTTGGCGTTTATCATCTAATGAATAGCCATCTGCTTTCATATCATAGAACCATACTTTATCAGTACCACCTGCACCTGTTTTAGTAAAGATAAGAATAGCTGTACTAACCCCTGCATATGGCTTGAATACACCATTTGGCATAGAGATTACCGCCTCTAACTTATTGTTATCTATGATCTCCTTACGAATCTGCTTATGTGCTCCACTACTTCCAAAAAGCACTCCATCTGGTACGATTGTAGCACTTCTTCCACCTACTTTAAGACTTCTAAGAATTAGTGCTAAGAAGAGTAGTTCTGTTTTCTTAGTCTTTGTCACCTTGAGCAAATCTGCACTCACTGCATCTGCATCAAGTGATCCTTTAAATGGTGGATTTGCCAGTACAAGTGTATATTTATCTTTATCTGTATTTTGTTCAGACAAGCTATCTTTGTACTCAATATTTGGATTATCTACCCCATGAAGAAGCATATTCATAGCTCCGATACGAAGCATGGTTCTATCCATATCAAAACCATAGAACATATGATTATTAAAATGGTCTTTTAACCCTGCATGTAAAAATAAGTCTGCTTCATTTTCCCTTAAGTACTCTTGAGCAGCGACCAAGAACCCTGCACTACCCATAGCAGGATCTACGATTACATCACTAGGCGTTGGCTTCATAAGCTTCACCATCATCTCAATAATATGTCTTGGTGTTCTAAACTGACCATTTGTACCTGCTGTAGCTACTTTAGAAAGCAAGTATTCATAAAGATCACCTTTTGCATCACGATTCTCCATATCAATACTATCAATACCATCTACAATTTTTGATAACATCTGAGGTGTTGGAATCTTAAAGATAGCATCTCCCATATATTGGGCATAAGCTGAATCACCATCTTGATGTAAGTTCTTGATGAAAGGAAATACCTCATTCATCATAATTGTATACATCTCTGTAGCTTCCATGTTTTTGAACTTGCTCCATCTTAGAAACTGCTTATCACTTGGGAATATGCCCTCATGTGGTAAGCCTAAGAATACTGCTTCATTTTCCTTTGTGGTTTCTATATCATCAAGACCTTTAATAAAGAGCAAATATGTAAACTGCTCAATGACTTCAAGTGGGTTAGTAATACCCCCAGTCCAAAATATCTCCCAAATCTTATCTACCTTATTTTTTAATTCTCCTGTAATCATTACCCTACTCCTTTTATCTTATATCTCTCTAGTCACTTAAGCATTTTTCTAACGATTGATTTATTGGTTCTATTATAACAATTTTTACGACATACTTCTATATAAACCTTAAGTATATCTGCTTATCGTTGTCGTATCGCTTATTATTATTTTATGTGGCACACATAACTCTCTCTTTACATCTAAAATAAAAAACTTTTTATTTTTAACTTGATCCTAACTTATCCGTATTATCTCACTTTATTTGTAATTCCCCTTATTTCTCCTATCTTATGATTATTCTCCTCTTTATAAACCCTAAAATAATTATTATGTAAACTTAGAAATAAAATGAAAAATCATATATTAATCGACTATAATTACATAGAGTCATAGATGTTTTGGGTGAATAACATATTTATTTCTACTAGTTCATTCAGTGTAATAATTCTTGTTTAAATGCATCATTCTATTTCTTAATTTCTGTAATCTCTATTATCTTATCATTATATTTCTTAATATCCTTTTTACTATGCAGAATCATATGACAATTCGGACATACCGGAATCAAATCCCTTATTGGGTCAACTATATATTCTCTCTCTATCTCATTTAAAGGTTTTATGTGATGTATATGAATCATCCCTTCAAATTTCTGCCCATATGCTTCCCTTGCATCAAATCCACAAAGAATGCATTTGCTCCCATAATGCTCCAAACATACCCTTCGAGCTTTCCCAGTTCTCTCCTATGCATTGACTACAATCATTTTTTTAGCTCCTTCATGCAATTTTTCTTGGGCTGATAACTCAATTTCATTTTCTACATCTACATGTTTAATATTCTCTATTCCTTTATTATTAGAAATCTCTAGAATCGTAAAATACTTCTTTTAAAAATACTCTAGCATTTTTTCCGTTTCAAATTTATATTGATAACCATAGTGTATAGGTCTATCTTCTCTATGTACCTTTGTTGGAAATAATGTAAGAGATGTATTGTGATAAATAGTATATGTAAAGTCAATTATTGTTTCAGGTTTTATAGTCTCTGGATTAAGTACTATGCTAATTTGTTTATTAGGTACTACATATAGTATTTCACCCTTTCTAATATTCTCAAAGCGTATATATTTACTGATTTCCTTAGAAAATTCAAAATTATTATTTTCTAATATTTCGTATATGTTTTTCATATAAATTTTCCCTTTGTCATTATAAAGCTACTCTAAATATATCATATTTTTGTGTCTAATTTACTAATTATCTTATTAAAGAAGCTACACTAAGACATAAATCTTTCTAATTCGCTTTTATCCTAACTTTTAACCATTCCATAATTATTCTTTTTCAATTTTCTATTCTCCATAGCTAATATGGCTAACTTTTTTGTGAGTTCAAGTTTTTCTAAATAATATTCAATACACTCCTTAATCAATACTTTACCATATTTAAGTGACTGTTTCGTAGATTCAACTCTAACATTCTATTCACTACCCTATTTACCTGAACAAATATCAGACACTACTATTTCAAATATTTTTATATCAATTTTATAAATAACTTTTTAGGATTACAGTCTATCCTATAGTCTTCTATCTAATATAATACCCCATAAAACACAAAAAACCCCCTTAATTTCATTAGTCTTTTAGACCAATAAATCAAGAAGGTTGGTTACCTTTGTAAAGATTATTTATTGCCTTTAAGGGGCAAAATTAACTTATTTCGGGTTACACTTTTGATAGTTTATTGCCATATCAAAACGTGAAACCCTTATATACACACTAACCTTAGCTTACTTGCATTTCTAGACGAAGTCTATCTGCAATAAGTGCAATAAACTCTGAATTAGTAGGTTTTCCTTTACCGTTATTCACAGTATAACCAAAGAGTTTATCGATTGTATCCATCTTACCACGACTCCATGCAACTTCTATAGCATGACGAATCGCACGTTCTACGCGAGATGGCGTTGTGTTGTATTGTTTAGCAATGTTTGGATATAACTGTTTAGTAATTGAGTTAAGTATATCCATATCTGTAATTGCCATAATAATTGCATCTCTTAAATATTGATATCCTTTGATATGTGCAGGAATACCAATTTCATGAATTACACTTGTAACTTCTGTTTCTAAGCTATGGTGTGTAACTGGTTGTTTCGGTCTTTGTGTTGTCATCGTTGCTGGCATTCCCAAAATAGCTGCACTTGCACTCATTGTAGGCATTGTGTTACTAATCGGCTTGTTAGCATGCATAGCTTCTAATTGTCTGATACGTGTTGTCAATGTATCCATATCAAAAGGTTTTACAATATAATACTCTGCACCTAACGATAATGCACGCTCTGTAATTTTGTCTTGTCCAACTGCTGATAACATTACAACAAGTGGTTTTTTCGGTAAGTTCATAGTATTTAATTTTTCTAAAACACCTATCCCGTCTAGGTAAGGCATAATCACATCTAAAATAAGCACGTCAGGATACATATTCTCTACTAGATCACAAGCTTCCTTGCCATTTGATGCAATGCCTACAACCTCCATATCCCCTTGTTTATTCAAAAATTCTTTTAATATTTCACTAAAATCTTTATTATCATCCGCTAACGCTATCTTTATTTTTTGGTCTAACAAAATGATTCCCCCTGATAATTTAAATTTGAAAATTTTTCCAAACTATTAAACTTATTATAACCAATATATCATTTTTAATCAATACCATTTTTTGTAAATTTTCTTTTTTTTACACTTTAGGCTATTTCATATCATTATTAAGCATATTTTCTATGAATATGCCGTATCCTTTTGTTGGGTCTTGAACAAAGACATGTGTAACAGCCCCTATAATTTTTTCATCTTGGATGATTGGACTACCGCTCATACCTTGTACAATCCCATTTGTTAGTTCTAAAAGCCTTTTATCGACGATTTTAATTACCATTCCTTTTGCAGGTTCACTAGTATATTTCGTTACTTTTTGAATATAAATGTCATATTCTTTCACACCATCACCATCTAGATTTAGTAAAATCGTAGCCGCTCCTTCATGAACTTCACTTTGTAATCCGACTGGTACTCTTTTTCCATCTAGCAACTTCTTACCTTGATCATTTAGTATTCCATAAATACCTAATGCGCTATTTAATCTAACTTCACCTAACTTATTATCTAAGTTTCCACTAACTGCTCCGCAAAGTTGTCCTGGTTTTCCTATTTCACCTTTTTTAATGCTATTTATTTTTGTTGTTGTAAGTTCTCCTTCTTTTATAGGCAATAGTTTTTTTGTTTCACTTACTGTTATTCCATGCCCTAAAGCTCCATAAGTGTTATTTTCTGGGTCTATATAAGTCATAGTTCCAACGCCTTGTGTTCCATCTTTAATCCAAAGGCCTAGTTTATATTTATTGTCTTCTTGTGAATATACAGGATGAACTTGCACTTTCACTATATCTCCATTACGCTCTAAAACAATTTTTATTGCTTTGTCTCCATTTGCTTCTATTATTTCTTTAAATTGTTCTTTTGATTTTAATTCTATATCATTAATTTGCAAAATAATATCGCCTTTTTTCACTTTATCTTTACAAGGCTTTTCAGACCCATCTTGTGTGTATACTTCACTTACTCCTATTACATGTATACCTTTCGTTAAAACTCTAACGCCTATAATTTCCCCTGAAGGAATTACTTCTTTTACCGAAACTGCTTCTACACTTACTGTTTCAGCTGAAATATTATTCATAGGTGACGCTTTTATACTATTTTGGTTATCGGTTATAACAGTTATTATATTTGGCAAGTCATAATACGAACTTATGAAATATCCGCCCATTAATATCGTTATAAGCATTACTAAACTAATTTTTGTATATTGCTTTCTCTGTTTCATATAACCACATCCTATCTAGTCTCTTTGATGTCATATACCTATATTATGTCTCTTATTTATGTCACTTTTTTTGTGCCATAATGTTAAAATCTCCGTTTTTGCAAATATTTATTCAAAAGTTGAGATATGAAATAAAGGTATAATTTAGAAAAAGCAAGAATCTTAGGAGATTCTTGCTTTATATTCTGTAGCCATATGTTTAATTTCTTGAGCACTTTTAAGAGTACTTTCTGATATTATACCGCCCATTAGACGGCATAATTCCTGGTGCATACTATCACCTTCTAGTTTTTTCAAATGTGTAGTTGTGACATCATCTTTTGTCTCTTTAACAATTAAAAAGTTTTGGTCTCCCATAGCTGCAATTTGTGGTAAATGTGTAATACATATAACTTGGCGCCCTCTTGAAATAACGCCTAGTTTTTCCGCTACTTTTTGCGCTGCTGTACCACTCATACCTGTATCAATTTCATCAAAAATAACAGTATTTATAGTGTCTCCTAGTACCATTATAGTTTTAATTGCTAGCATAACTCTTGAAATTTCTCCGCCTGAAGCTATTTTTGAAAGTGGATGCATATCTTCACCTAAATTAGTTCTAATCATAAACTCAACATCACAATCACCATTACGACTTAATCCTTTATTTTCTCTAAAGGCTACTTGGAACTTTGCATATGGCATCTGTAAATCACGCAGATGTTCATCTATTTTTTCCTGAATATCGTCTGCAACATGGCGTCTACTTAAAGTTAATTCGCCTGCTTTTATGGTTAATTGCGCTTTGAGCTTTTCACATTCTTTCTCCAATGCTTCTTGGCGTTCGCCACTAGTTGTTAATGATTCTAGTTCCTCTTCGCATTTTGTTTTATATGTTAAAATCTCTTCAATACTACTTCCATATTTTTGTTTTAACCTATAAATTAAATCTAGCCTTGTCAGTACTTCTTCAAGTCTTTCTGGCGCATAATCTACATCATCTACGAAACTTCTAATTTGGTATGAAACATCTTGAAGTTCTACTTCTATCGCTGTTAATTGCTCATGTAATTTAGTTAAATTTTCATTGATATGTTGTATTTCTTGAATAGCACTTGTTGCTTTACCTGTTAGTGCAGTTGCACCTTCTATGCCTATATCACTACTTTCTAAGTAGTCATAAGCTTTTTGACATGATTGTATAATTTTTTCTGCATGTGATAAAATTTCATACTCTTTTTTTAATTTTTCTTCTTCGCCTGGTTTTAAATAACAACTTTCAATTTCTTCAATTTGAAAAACTAACATATCTTTAAGCTGTAATTTTTTACGATCATCTTGTCCTATTTTATCTCTGTCTGCTTTCTTTTTTTGCCATACAGCATACATTTTTTCATATTCTTTTTTAAGAAAATGAAACTTTTCATCTGCAAAACTATCTAGCATTTCCAAATGTTTTGATACATCTAGTAGTGATTGCGGTTCATGTTGTCCATGTACATCGATTAATAACGCTGCAAGCTCACGAACTTGTTGGCGTGTGCATGTAACCCCATTAATCTTATATACTGTTCTTCCTGATTGATATAATGAACGCTCAAGTATAATATTGTTTTCCTCATATGGAAAACCATTTTCCTCAACGTATATAATTCCAGTATTTGTATAATCTTTAAAAGCAAGCCTAACATAGGCACATTGTTGACCTTTTCTGATAATTTGTTTTGACGTCCTGTTGCCTATTGCAAATTGAATGGAGTCTATAAGCATAGATTTTCCAGCACCTGTTTCTCCGCTAAAAATATTTAATGTAGGGTGTAGTTCTAACGTAACCTCATCAATAAGCCCCATGTTTCGTACATGCAAACAAGTTAGCATATTATCACTCCTTATTAAGAATTCAATACTTCTTGAAATTTTTCGATAACATCACCGATTAATTCCAGTTCACGAACTGCGCAAAAAATCGTATCATCTCCTGCAATAGTCCCAACAATTTCTTCATATTTGAATGCATCAATAGCTGATGCAACAGCATTACCCATTCCATTTAAAGTATGAATCACAAGCAAATTGTGCGCTACATCTATAGATACAAATCCAGCTTTAAACACACGTATAACCTTGTCTGAAACTTGATTTTCATAATTAGCTAACGCCACATATTTTTGACCTTTTGTTTTAGTCGCAACTTTTGTAAGTTTAAGTTCCCTTATATCTCTTGAAACTGTTGCTTGTGTAACTTTATATCCTGAATTTTCTAATGCATCTGCCAAATCTTCTTGTGTTTCAATTTCATTTTTTTGAATTAGACTTAGAATTTTTGATTGTCTCTGTTCTTTCATTCCCATGTTCTCGGTCGCCTTTCAACAATTTTTTTTCTTAAAATTTCAAAAAAGTGTAAATCTGATAATTTGACTAGTTTCGTTGTATACGCTGCTTTTTCAATTTCAATTTGATGGGCAGGCGTTACATACACTTTTGTCTGTCCATCGACAGCAAGTTCTAATATATTTCCGTTAAAATTATGTGTTTTCACTTGTACTTTATCTGTTTCTGCTAATACTACACTTCGTGAATATATTGTATGTGGGCAAATGGGTGTAATTAACATTATTTTTGCCGCGGGACTTACTATCGGTCCGCCTGCTGATAAACTGTACCCAGTTGAACCTGTAGGTGTTGAAACTACTATACCATCAGCTGCATAAATATCTAAAAATACGCTATTAACCGCTAGTTCAAACTCAGTAATTCTAGAAGCATTTCCCCTTGTTATACTTACGTCATTTAGTGCGGAATATCTATGCACTTCTCCTGTTGGTTCTATGATTTTTACGCTTAACATCATACGTTCTTCGATATGATAATCACCTGTTAAAAGTTTAGATAGGTACTCATCTACAACTCCAATTTCAACATCTGCCAAAAATCCTAATCTACCTAAATTAATACCTATAATAGGCAAATTATACATAGATGATTTTTGCGCAATACCTAAAATAGTTCCATCTCCGCCAATAGCAATCATCGCTTCACATACATAATACAATTCTTCTTCTTCCATTGTTTCGCAAGGAACTGTTAATTTTTTTGCAATATGTGTCGCAACAAAACACTGAAATCCATTGGTATTAAGCCATTGCACAACTTGTTTTGTTACCTTTAAATTTATGTCTTTTAATAAGTTTGGAATAATACCTATTCTTTTCACTACTTCACCTACTTATAAAGATTCATGTGCTGCACCTACAACATTTTTGACAAGTACTTCTTGGTTTAGCTCTGGCGCTTCTTCATTTTGTTTTTTCAAATGTATTAAATACTCTATATTTCCCTCTGGTCCTTTGATTGGTGAATAATCAAGTCCTAGCACTGTAAAACCTATACTAACAGCATAATCCCAAACTGCTACAATTACTTGCTTGTGTACTTTTGGGTCTTTTACAACGCCATGTTTTTCAACTTGCTCACGTCCTGCTTCAAACTGAGGTTTAATTAATGCAACAACTTCACCTTCATTTGCATCTGAAAGTGTATATACTGGCAACAAAATTTTGCTAATTGAAATAAATGCAACGTCGATTGAAGTAAATGCTATAGGCTCTGGCACTTGCTCAGTCGTTACATATCTCATATTTGTTTTTTCCATACAAATTACACGCTCATCTTGTCTTAGTTTCCATGCTAACTGACCATACCCAACATCAATTGCATATACTTTTGTAGCACCATTTTGAAGCATACAATCTGTAAATCCACCTGTAGATGCACCAACATCCATACAAATTTTTCCTTCTATACTAATCGGAAAAACTTCCATAGCTTTTTCTAATTTGTATCCTCCGCGGCTTACATATTTCATTTTTTGTCTTACTTCAATTGTTGCTGTTGTAGGTATTTTTAGTCCTGGTTTATCTTCTTTTTGACCATCTACATATACTACACCTGCCATAATATATGCTTTTGCTCGTTCTCTTGATTCTGCAAGTCCTCGTTCTGCAATAAGAATATCGAGGCGTTCTTTTATAATACGTTCTTTTTCAGCCATGTTTAAATTTCCTTTATATCTTCTAATATTTGCGTTGCTATTTGTCTACTAGACATGTTTTGTTCTTTTAAAAGCATCTCTACATCGCCATGCTCTACTATTCCATCTGCATATGCAAACGGTAAACACGTCGTTTTCATTTCATTCATTTTTAAAATTTCCATAACTTTTGATCCAAAACCACCTGTTAAAATATGATCTTCTATCGTATATATTTTAGGATAATATTCCGCTATCGAACATATGCCTTCCACATCCATTGGCCAAATACAAGGAACTTCTATAACTGCGCACATTATACCTTCATCTAACAATAACTCACGAACTGCAAGTGCCCATTGAACACTTTTACCAGTTGCAAGAATAGCACAATCTGACCCACCTTCTAGTTCTTCTATAGTTGGATCGTTATAATCACATTTGTAACTAATATCAATTTTTGTAGCACCTCTTGGATATCTGATTGCAACCGGACTATTAAGCGTTAGTGCATATCTTAATGCATCTTCCACCTCTTCAGGCATCTTAGGCGATAAAATTGTCATATTTGGAATTAAGCTCAAAAACCCAATATCAAATATACCTTGGTGCGTACTTCCATCTTCTCCAACAAGCCCTGCTCTATCAACACATAATACAACTGGTAAATTTTGCAAAGCAACATCATGAAGAATTTGATCAAATGCACGTTGTAAAAATGATGAATATATAGCAACTATTGGTTTGAAGCCTTTTATAGCAAGTCCTGCAGCAAAAGTAACTGCATGTTGTTCTGCAATTCCAACATCAAAAAAACGATCCTTATATACTTCGGAAAACTCTTGTAGTCCTGTACCTTCTGCCATAGCTGCCGTAATTGCAACTATATCTTTATCATTTTCAGCTTCTTTCATAATTGCATTCCCAAATGCATTTGAAAATGTATATTTATTTGGATTTGTAGCGGGAACACCTTCTTTTACATTGAATTTTCCAACTCCATGATATGCACTTGGATTTTCTTCAGCTTTTTTATACCCTTTGCCTTTTTTTGTTTTTATATGAATTAAAATTGGACCTTTAAGTTCTTTTGCATTTTCAAATATTTCAATTAATTCTTCAAAATCATGCCCATCAATAGGTCCTAAATACGTAAATCCCATTTCTTCAAATAGCGTATTTGCCATAATGAATGTTTTAATACTTTCTTTTGTTCTTCTAACTGTATGAACAAGTCCATTTCCTACTAGTGGAATTTTGCCTAAAAATCCTTGTACATCTTCTTTTGCACGTGCATATTCTGTTGTTGAACGTAAATGATTTAAATATTTACCCATACCTCCAACATTTTCTGAAATACTCATTTCATTATCATTTAAAATAACGATTAAATTATTGTTACCTCTACCTGCATTATTTAGCGCTTCATATGCCATTCCGCCGCTTAATGCTCCATCTCCTATTACTGCCATTACATTATGGTCTTCGTTTCTTAAATCACGCGCAACTGCTAATCCAAGTGCTGCTGAAATAGATGTTGAGCTATGTCCTGTTTCAAATACATCATGAGGACTCTCTTTACACTTTGGAAATCCGCTCATACCACCGTATTGTCTTAGTGATTTAAATTCAGCTCTTCTTCCTGTCAAAAGTTTGTGTACATAAGCTTGATGTCCTACATCAAATACCACCTCATCTTTTGGCGAATTAAATACATAATGCATTGCAATTGTAAGTTCAACTACTCCTAAATTCGAAGCTAAATGTCCTCCTGTTTTAGAAATACTATGAATCAAAAATTTACGAATATCTTTTGCTAAAAGTGGTAATTCTTCCACTGGTAATTTTTTTAAGTCTTCAATATTTTTGATAGCATCTAATTTTTTTAACATATCTTATTCTCACCTTCTGTACATACATTTTATATTATTTATAACCATTATAATGCCATTATCTATTAATTATAATATAACCATTATGATACAATCATCTAATAATTATATTATAACTATTATAATGTAATTATCTACTACTCATAATATAACTATTATGATGCAATTATCTACTAATTATAATATAACTATTATGATGCAATTATTTACTAATTATAAAGAAAGACTATCGCATAAGTGCGACAGTCTGTTAAGCCATTGGTATAAATACAAGAGCGGTTGCAATACCTAAAATTGCACCTGCTGCTACTTGAATCGGAGTATGACCTAAAAGTTCTTTAAGACGTCGTTCAAGCGTAACACTCGGATCTTGCATTACATCAATAATTCTATTTAATAAAGCAGCTTGTTTACCAGCTTCTAAACGTACATTCGTCGCATCGTACATAACAACAAAACAAAAAACTGCTGCAACTGCAAATAACGGACTATTATATCCATATGATTGGCCAACACCTACTGCAACTGCTGTAGTAAATGAACTATGAGAACTTGGCATTCCCCCTGATGAAATAAATTTATGCAAATCCAACTTACGATCATTAACAAGAGTAAGTATTACTTTGATAAACTGTGCCAAAAACCAACTCAATAGCGAAACCATAAGAATATTATTTTCTAATATTTGTTGAAATCCATTCATTATCTATCCCTAGCACTTACGTTTCACAAGGTGCTTTGCAAGTTCTTGCAAAATGTAAGTGTCCCCTTCTATATAGTCTAAACATCGAATTGCCTTCACTGTTAACTCTTGGGCAATTTCATAACATTCCTCTATACTGTAATAATGAGTATATGTTTTTTTACAATTTTTAATATCACTCTTTATTGGTTTTCCAAGTTCTTCCCTTGTGCTTGTTTCATCTAGCACATCATCAATAATTTGAAAAACCTTCCCAATATACTTTCCATATGTTTCTAAAGCGCTAATTTCCTGCGGTGAAGCATGTCCTAGTATAGCGCCCATTTTTGTTGCTGCGCCAAGAAGTGCGCCTGTTTTATGCATATGGATAAAATCAAGGTCTGATATAGTAATGTTTTCATTATCATTATCCATATCTAGCACTTGTCCTCCAATCATTCCACGCCATCCACTTGCATTCGCTAAAACGTTTGCTGCGCTAAGACGTGATAAATCTTCGCTTTCTAGTGCATCTTGCATCATACATTCATACGCATAGTTTAAAAGTGCATCTCCCGCTAAAATAGCTGTTGCCTCTCCATATACTATATGATTGGTAGGTTTTCCGCGTCTAAAATCATCGTTATCCATACTAGGTAAATCATCATGTATTAAAGAATACGTATGAATCATCTCTATTGCACCTAAAAACGCGTCAATATTTCCGCTTCCACCAACTGCTTCGTATGCAAGTAACATAAGTATTGGTCGAATTCTTTTACCACCTGCATTTACACTATACTCCATAGATTCTAATAAAGTAGCAAACGGTCCCTGAACAACAGGCATTACTTTTTTCAGGACTGCCTCTATTTTTTCTTGATAATTTTCAAGCGTTTTATGCATTCTCTAATTCTCCATTAATTTTTTGAAATCCACCTTGTTCTAAAAGATAAACTTCTTGCTCCGCTTTTTTTAGTGCCTGTTCACAAAACAAAGCAAGTTCAATGCCTTTTTTATAATGTTTAATACTATCATCTAACGATAGAGTTCCTTCTTCTAACTCATAAATAAGCGATTCTAACGTAGTTAATGCAGTTTCAAACGTTTGTTTTTTTGCCATTGTATTTATCCTTTCTCTTCTACTTTGCCAATAATATATCCACTTTGCAGTGTAAGTTTAAAAGTATCGCCTATTTCAACGTCTTTTGATGTTTTAAGTAAATTTTCATCATCTCCTATTGTAGCTATTCCATAACCACGACTTAACGTTTTTAGCGGAGATAATGCATCTAATTTAAGCGCTGCGCCTGTTAGCTTTTGCCTATGCGTCATAAGTACTTTTTTGTACTTATCTTCAATTTGATTAACTTTATTATCAACTAGTATCATCTTGTCTTCAAAATAACGCTGCTTATATTTGTATACTGGCCGATCAATTAACATCTGAAATTGATTTTTTTGATTTTTCAAAAATTGCATCGTAACGTACTCTAACTGCTTTTTCGCATTAATTATACGTTCCTCTAATACTTCTATTGATGGAAATACAATTTCTGCAGCTTGCGATGGCGTAGCTGCGCGTCTATCACTTACAAAATCTGATATTGTAAAATCAACTTCATGACCGACTGCTGAAACTATCGGTATATTCATTTGGCTAATAGTTCTAGCTAATGTTTCATCATTAAACGCCCACAAATCTTCAATCGATCCACCGCCGCGCCCTATAATAATAACATCTACAATATTATCTTCCTCTATTTTACGTAGCGCCTCTATAAGTTCATTTGGAGCTAGAGGTCCTTGCACATGAGCTGGATAAATATATATTGGAATGTTAGGATTACGACGCCTTGCAACTTCAATAATATCTTTAATTGCAGCACCCGTATGTGATGTAACTACTCCAACTGCCTTTGGCAACGTTGGAATCGGTTGTTTTTTATAGTCATCAAATAACCCTTCGTTATATAATTTCTTCTTTAATTTTTCATATGCTTCATAAAGGGTACCTTTGCCTTGCTGTTCTATCTCAGTAACATATGCTTGGTAACTACCTGTTCTTTCATATAGTGATAGTCTACATCTGCAATAGATTTTTTGACCTTCTTCAATTTGAAATTCAAGCTTTAACGCATCTTTTGAAAACATAACCGCTGAGACACTACTTTTTTCATCTTTTAGAGTGAAATAAATATGGCCTGATTGATGATATTTACAATTTGATACTTCTCCTGAAACCCAAACGTCTGATAAAACGTAGTCTTCTTCTAATAGCCTTGCAACGTACCGATTGACATCTGATACACTAACTATCTTTTTCTTCATTAGTGCCCTCTATAGCTTGTGCAATTTTTCCAAGTACACCATTTATAAAATGTGGTGATTTGTCTGTACTATAAATTTTTGCAATTTCAATAGCTTCATTGATTGCTACTTTTGAAGGAATATCTTTTCCCCATTTAATTTCATATATAGCCATTTTAAGAAGCATAAGGTCTACCTTTGCAATTCGGCTAATAGACCAGTTATCACTACTTGATTCAATTATATTATTAATTTCTTCATCTTTATTTATAATACCTAAATATTCTTCTCTAACAAATTCTTTTACTTTACCTGTAACGTCAGTTAAGTACTGCTCTAACATATCTTCATCATTTCTATCTTCTTGAAATGATTTTTCAAATAGCATTTTCATTATTAATTCTCTGGCTTCACGTCTAGTCATTTTTTCCTCCTAAGGCCATTCTTCGGGTTTTGAAATTTATACAATTAATAGGCTAACCTAACATTATTAGGTTAGCCTATGTTTTAATACTCTTCAGCTGTTTTAGTTTTTGGGAATTCAATACCTACAACATGTACATCAACTGTTTTAACTACAAGTCCTGTCATAGTTTCAATAGAATTCTTCACCTTTTTTTGAATATTTAAACCTACTTCTTTTAACTTTGTCCCATATTTAAGTTTACACATAAGTTCAACAAAAACTTCATCTTCACTTACTGTAATTTTTACACCTTTGGCTGCTTTTTTACCGCGCATAGTTTGTACTAGGTCATTTTTACCACCTATAGACTCTATTCCGTCAACTTCAAGTGCTGCAATTTCTGCAATAACCGCAACTACATCATCTGCAATTTGAATTTGTCCTTCTTCATTTTCTATTTCAACATTCATGCTTTTAGTTTCTTCCATTTTTGTTACCTCCTAATAATTTCCGAATATAAACTCTATTTTTACTCTTATTATAACCACTTTTTATAACTTTTGTAAATGTTTTTGAAAGACTATCCTAACAAAAATAAAAAGGAACTATCACATAATTGTAATAGTTCCTTTTATTTTTGTTAGTTTACTGATGTTGAAAGACGTGCTATTTTAATTTGACCTACTGTACATCCTGTTTTTCTTTGAACAATTTCTTCAATTTGTGCGTACTCATCATCTGAAATTTCTTCTTTGTTAACTATTACATCAATTGTATCATCATCCATTCTTACAAAAACATCTTTAAATCCTTTTGCACGAAGTAATGATTCTGATGCATTTTCTTTTTCAATACGTTTTTGAATAGCTAAAAGATTTTCAGCAGCTTTTGCTTTTTGTTCTTTTTCTACATTGTTATCTTCTACAAATTTTGTAAGTTGTTCAATTTGTGAAGAACGAGCTTGCTCACGAAGCATTTTTTCTTCTGCAAAATAGTTAACTGCAACTTTTTTAGTATCTGTTTCAGTATTACCTAAATCTGCATTTGCAAATTCTGTTGCTTTTTTAGTAATTACAACTTCTTCTGAAAGTAACTCATCTGTTACTGCTACTTCGAAGAAAGCATCTTCTAATGCTGCTATTTCTGCATCTGTTAATAATACACCTGTTTCTTCATCATAAGCATCTGGCGCTATTGTTTCGATGTCATCTTCGCTATCAAAAAATCCTGCATGTACTACTAAGTCTTGATTTTCAATACTTACATCCCCTGCCATATTGTCAGCAAAATCTGGTGTTGATAATACAGATTGTGTATCAATTAAGCTTAAGTACCCTGCAATTGCAATCATAAATACTAATACTGTAACGATAACATGATTTCGTTTAAAGTTCATACCTTTTACTTTCGCCTTCATTCTTCTACCTGTTTCTTTCATACCTTTAGTTTGCATTTTTTTAAATTTCATTTTTTTCTCCTCCTCATTTTGTAGCCATTTTAAATACGGCAATTTTATGTACTGGAACATTTAAAACTGATGAAACAGATTTCATAATAGCATCTTTTACGATAATATCGTCTGCCCCTTCAGCGAAAACAATAACACCTTCTATTTGAGGTTTGTTTTCTTTGATTACAAAAGGTGTATCACCTTTTTGCATGACAATCTTACGTTCAACATCTTGTTTTTTATTAGATTTTGTACGTCCTGAATTGTCGCTTTCATCTGTATCTTGCACACTCTCCACTACTTCTTCTGCAAGTATCATTTCATTTGTTGTGCTTGTAGTGACCATAACTTTTGTATTCCCTGCACCTTCTAGCGTTGCGAGAATTGTTTCTAACCTTACTTCTAGCTTTTCCTCATAAGTGAGTGCTTGCTTTTGTACTGCTTCTTCTGTCTCTTCAGTTGCAAAGGTAGCAATTACTGTGTTATCTGCTTTTGGTATATACGTCAGTATAATACCTAGAGCAACAACTCCTATTGCAATAAAGATTAGCATTTGTGTCTTGTTTTTGTTAATACCTCTCTCATCCTCCATGTACTTCCTCCTTGATTAATTATCCTGTACTATAATATGTATATTAGAGTTGTCCAAATTATAGAAGTCATTTATGAAATTTTTAATTTCTTTTTTTAATCTTTCTTCTGAAAGTACTATACTTTCGTTCTTATTGCCTTGTTCTATGCGGAATCCTCTATCATCATTCGCGCAAACTACCATCTCAATTTCCAAAATTTTATAACTTCCACCTTCATAATTTGTTTCAACAACTATATCTGATACATCTATATCTAATTTTTTTTCCAAACGCTGCTCTATTTCTAATATAAGCTGATTTTCATAAATTTCTTTCATTCCTTCTACTTGTCTATCGTAGTTTTTTTCATAATCTAAAGATGTTATTCCTTGCTCTAAGTTTGACTGATAAAAATTAATATAATTCATAACTGAAATCTCTTCGCCTAGTCCTATTTTTTGAATACCCGTAATTACTGGCAATAATATAGTGTATAGTATTATAAATCCTAGAACGAATTTTATGTATTTTTTAAGCTCTGATACCGGAAAAATCATTTCCACTACCACGATAAAAAGCATCGTCCAAATTAACGTTTGTAAGTACTCTTTCATCTAAAGCTCCTCCTATGTAATACTTGCTCCAACGCTTGCACAAACGACCATGACCACAATACTTAATATAGCAACGATACTTGTAGAGCTTAATACAAACTGACACCCTTTTCCTAATACAGTTGCAATATCACTCATTTTTTTGTTTCCTATTGGCTGCACTATAGCCGCTGCTATGTGATACAAGGCAACATATCCAAACATTTTAATAAGCGGCACTGCTGCTAATATTACAATCCAAATAACTACTCCTACTGCAAATGAATTTTTTAGAAGATGCGCGCATGACATAATAAATTCCAATGCCCCTCGGCTTGTATCCCCTACTACCGGAATAAACGCTGTAGATAACGTTAAAGCTGATTTTTTTAGTGATACATCAATGTATGGTAATGTTAGTTTATACATCGTCATCAAACTTAAACTTAGCATCAAAATGCCTCTTAGTCCGTATTTGATACTTTTATAAAAAAGATTAATAAACTTATCAATTTTTATTTCTTCGCTCATCGTACTAACTATTTGTAATACGATTAAACCAATAATAACTGGAAGTAAAATATACTGCATTATAAACGTCATAAGTTCGATTGCACCAACCATAACAATTGCTAATGCACTAGAAGATGTTACATATCCTGATACTGCCATAAAAGCGAGTAACGTAGGTAACGCCGCTGTAACAATATCTGATAAGCCATCTATCGTTTGTTGTGCTAGTGTGACTATAACAAATAGTGATTGGCTAATCGTTAAAATAATTAGTGTATAACATGCTAAAAAAGCTACTTTTGTCGTATCCTTTGATTTAAATGCGCTGCTTAACGTTTGTAAAAATCCACACAATATAACGATAAGTGCAAATCGTATAATTAAACTTAAATATGTATGTGTTTCTTTCATCAAAATATTGCCTATTTTATCTATTAGATATCCAAGTGAAAATTCTGTTTTTCCCATCAAGATATTTTGCACTTCTTCTTTTAGATCAAACGTTTGCAAATCAGGTCTATCAACAGTCAAAGACTCCATCGTATTTTCAATAGATTCCCAATCAAAAAGTTGAAGTTGACTACTCATAACATCATCTACATCCATACCTTGCACATATATTGCTGGAGTACATAGTATACAAAAAAGTACGACCCAAAATAAATTTTGTATTCGTTTTTTCATTCGTCTTCTCCCCTTTAAAGCAACTGATTCACCAGCTCTACTAAGGCAAGTATAATCGGCGCTGCTAGTACAAGTACGATAATTTTCCCCCCGAGTTGTAATTTTGTTGCAACCGATTCTTCGCCCGTATCTTTGCATAATTGATAACCAAATTCCGTAATATATGCAACTCCTATTATTTTCAAAACAATTACTAGATACGCATTGTCTAAATTAATTTTATTCCATAATTCTTGAATAAGTTCAATTACAACTCCAAGCTGCGGTACGATTAACAAAAATAGTAAACTCACCGCTGCTAATCTAATAATGCCGCCTCGTTCCTTATCATTTGAGCTAACGAAACTAATTATCAAACTCATACTAACCCCGAGAGTAACTAGCTTAATAATCTCCACCTCGCATTACCCCCTTATCAAAAAACAAGCATAGTTTGAATTACTTCAAAAAATTCTTTAATATATTCTGCCGCTATAATAAGCATAGTTATTGTCCCTATAATAGAAATAATCGTTGCCGCTGTATCATATCCTGATTTTTTTACGAGAGTTACTATAAGTCCAATTGCTAATGCTAATCCCCCGAGTTGTGTTATTGCTAGAATTTGCTCCATAATTTATAGCCCCTTTCTTAAATTAAAAGTATACATATACAAGCACCACCTAGTATTCCAATACCTGTATAAAGTTTTTGTGTTTTTTCTTCTTCTTTTTGTAATTCTTCAGATACACTTCTTAACTTGTCAATTAACCATTCAAGTTCTTTTTTTTGCATTAGTTTATCATTATAGCTACGCATTTCTCCAAAAGTTTCTAAAATATCATAATCACTTTTTGTCAAATGGTATCTATATTTTTCACGCCTTAGCACTTGTTGCCAGCTACTTTCTATATCCATACTTGTTTTGTTTTCAAGCATTTCTCCAAAGTTTTGAAACAAATGACCTATATCCGCTTTACATCCTTTAGAAACATGAATACACGCTTCGGGCAATGGAGTTAATCTATAATCAATATCTCCTTTAATTTGCTCAAAAGCATCAATTAGTGCAAATATTTCAGCTAGCCGTTTTTTGTACTGCGTAACTAACAAACAACCACAACTTGCACATCCTGCAAAAATCATCATTAGCCCTATCATCTTCATAGCACTACGCCTCCTCTCCCATTCCGTACGTCAATTATTTCTTCAACCGTACACGGTCCTTGTTTATTTGAAAGTACTACTATTTTTTCAAACAAACGATTATCAATCATACGTTTTAAAATTGGTTTTTTTAAGCAGTCTTTATAATCTAGTCCATGTGTTGTACATAAAATAGTAACGCCGGCTCCTAGCACCTCTTCAACAGCAATCATATCTTTTTCACTACTAATTTCATCAACTGCAATTATATCTGGTGCCATAGCACGAAGTAACATTCTCATTCCCTCTACTTTTGTACATCCATCTAGTACGTCTGTACGAATACCAACATCATTTTGAGGAATTCCTTTATAGCAACCCGCAATTTCTGACCTTTCATCTACAACACCTACTGTAAATGAATCATTACTAAGCTGCCTTATCAAATCTCTTAATAACGTCGTCTTTCCGCATTTTGGCGGTGATACTATTAGCGTATGCCTAACTCTTTTTCCAATCATTAGAGCTGGTAATACTTTTTGGCTACAACCTATTGCTTCATGTGCAATACGAATATTTAATGCACTTATATGTTTAATCGTTTTGATTTTGCCATCTTCAACAACGACTTTTCCAACTACCCCTATTCTGTGACCACCTTCAATCGTCATATAACCTTGTTTAATCTCATCATCGACTGCATAGAACGAAAATCCACTAATACTTTTTATTATTGTTTCAAGGTCTACGTCACTTGCTTTATAACTCTCGGTTATTTTGCATAACCCCTGATGGTTAAGACCATGCTCTGCATTTGCAGTATGTATAATTAGTGGTTTTCCGACCCTTAAACGAATTTCTTGAATACGCTTACGCTCAGACGGTGGTAATTTCAAAAACATTTCTTTTAAATGTATTGGTATATTATCTAACAATTGTCTATTCATTGTAGCCTCCTTAGCTTTTGTAATCATTAATTAACTATATGTGGCTTGTCCTGTTTTTAGAACAAAAAAAAATACTCTTCCGAAGAAGAGTATTTTTAAATGTGCTTATGCACGGCTCATATAGTCGCCTGTACGTGTGTCGATACGAATTACTTCGCCTTGTTCGATGAAAAGTGGCACCATAACACGTGCTCCTGTTTCAACGATAGCTGGCTTTGTTGCACCTTGTGCTGTATCGCCTTTAATACCTGGCTCTGTTTCTATAATTTGAAGTTCAACGTTGATTGGTGGTTCAATACCAAACACGCTTCCTTGATGTGCAAGAATTTTAACCATTTCATTTTCTTTTACGAATTTTAACGCATCACCAATATCTGATCCGTCAACTGCGATTTGGTCATATGTTGCAACGTCCATGAAGTGGTATAATTCACCATCGCTGTATAAATATTGCATATCGTTACGATCAATATGTGCCTTAGGCATTTTTTCTGATGGACGGAATGTTTTTTCAATCACTGCGCCTGTTTTAATATTTCTTAATTTACAACGAACAAACGCTGCACCTTTTCCTGGTTTAACGTGTTGGAATTCAATAATTTGAAATAAGTTGCCTTCGTACTCAATTGTTACACCATTTCTAAAATCACCTGCTGAAATCATGCGTATTCCTCCTAATATGTTTTTCCTATATAGTGTAAACTAGATTATCGTATTTTTCAACGCTTTTTTACTTTATAATACAATAACTAGTTCCTTTGTTGACTTAGTTAAGTTCTCATAACCATCTTCTGTAACTACAATCACATCCTCAATACGTACTCCGCCAAACCCTGGAATATAAATACCTGGCTCTACTGTAAGCACCATTCCGCTCTCAAGTACTTTATCTTCTGATGGACTAAATCTTGGACTTTCATGAATATCTAACCCTACGCTATGACCAAGTCCATGACCAAAATAATCTCCATATCCCGCATCTTTAATAATATTTCGGGCTACCGCGTCAATTTCTTTTCCTGTTTTACCAGGCTTAATAGCTTCAAGAGCCGCTAACTGCGCTTTTAGTACTATATCATAAATTTCACGATGTTTTTCACTAGCTTCGCCTATAACGATTGTTCTTGTCATATCAGAACAATACCCTTCATATTTACATCCAAAATCCATAACGACAAAATCACCTTTTTTAAGCATTTCAGGTCCAGGAGTTGCATGGCATAACGATGATTTCGCACCACTTGCTACTATCGTATCAAATGATAATCCACTAGCACCCTCTTTACGCATAATACGCTCTATCTCAAGAGTTACATCATTTTCTGTAATACCTTCTTTATATTTTTCAGTTATAAATGGAATAATTTTACTAAAAGCAATATCTCCAATTTCTTCTGCTCGTCGTAAACATTTAAGTTCTTCTTCGTGTTTAATTTCACGACACTCCTCAACTACATTCAGTAGCGGTACAAACGAAAAATCATATTTTTCTAGTCCCAAATACGTCTGATATTGTGTATGCGCACTTTCAAATCCTATACGTTTTACACCATCTTCTTTTACAACTTCCATAGTAGCTGCAATAAGTCCACTTTTTCCTTGATTTACAACTTCAAATTCTTCACATTGTTTAGATGCTTGTTCAATATAACGAAAATCTGTAATGATAACTTTTTTATTTTTTGACAAATACAGCATACTGTTTGAACCTGTAAAACCACTAACATATCTTGTATTTGCACGATTAGTTATAAGCATTGCATCAATATTTAATTTGTCAAACTGACTTATAATCGTTTCTATAATTGTTGTTTTCATTATTTTTTCTCACTTTCTAATTTGAAATTTTTTTATTTATCTTTTATTTATCTTTTTTTGACATATATAACGCATCTATTGCAAGCTGATATCCCATAAACCCAAGTCCTGTAATACTTCCAACACATGCATTTGCTGTTACTGAATGTTGTCTATATTCTTCTCTTTGACTTATATTTGAAATATGCACTTCTATAGTTGGTATCATAATACTTTTAATAGCATCACTGAGCGCATAACTATAATGCGTTAATGCACCAGGGTTAATTACTATCCCATCTACTTTATCTGTGTAACACTTCTGCAAAAAATCAATTAACTTACCTTCACTATTTGATTGATAGAAAGTTAAATTTATTTCTATTTTTTTTGTGTCATGAACGTATAATTTTAACATTTTTTCTAAATCATCTAATGTTTTTGTTCCATAAATTTCAGGTTCACGAATACCCAAAAAATTCAAATTAGGTCCATTAACAACTGCTATTTGCATAATTTTCACCTACTTTATTTGGTCCAATATTAATTTTGATAACCTATACGGTGTATGTCCTTCACACAAAATTTTATATGCTGATACTTCTTCATATAAATTTTGTCTTTTTACATAACGCTCATACAACTTATCTTTAGATATAGCTAATGGACGGCTATCATCATTTTTTACACGCTGATAAACTAGTTCAAAAGGTAAATCTAAATATATAACAAATTGATTTTTCAGAAATTCACGATTTTCTTCACACTCAACTACCCCGCCACCTGTTGCGATTATTACTTGCTTATAATGTTTTGTTTCTAATAATATATTTGTTTCTACTTTACGAAAATACGTTTCACCATATGTCTCAAACAAGTATTTTATTGATTTTCCTTCAGATTTAACAACTTGTCTATCTAAATCATAAAATTTTTTACCTTGCTGTATTGCTATTTGTTGTCCTATTGTTGTTTTTCCACATCCCATAAATCCAATCAAATATATATTATTTTTCATAAATCACAACTACTTGTTCGGGGGGGCTTTTATAATTCATATGTACCACCCCTAACTGTATATTCTTATCTTACCTGTTGCAACGCTAATGGTCAATTCATTCTTTTTATTAAGCCCTTTATGCATAATCGTAATTGTCTTAGCTTCTGATACAGACATATCTTTGTCAAAACAAATAATACGATTGCCATTAATACTTATATCTACTGATTTTGGTACCTCAATTTTTTGTTTTATTTCGCCCTGTTGTATTTGGCACATAACTGTCTTATTACCAATTTGACGTTTTTCAACGTTTACCATTATATTTCTAGCACTAGCTTCTTGTTGCGAATGCTGAATAAGCGTTACAGTTTTTTGAATAAATTGATTGTACTCATATAGTTTTACCATATTAAAACCTATACTCATAGTACTTGATAAAATGGCGATGATAGCCAAAACAACGGTCATCTCAACTAATGTCATTCCTGATTGTTTTGGCATATTGCTTTTGTTTTGTCTAATTATTTTATTTATAATAAACATTACTTTTTTTCACCGCCAATCAATTATTTTATTCAAACTTGCATTTTATCTATTTTTTACTTAATTTATTTTCTACTTAATTTATTTTCTACTTAATTTATTTTTAATTTTATTTATTTTTCATTTAATTTATTTTCAATTTTATTTTTAATTTTACGCATCTTTTCATTACTAATAGTTATATTATGCATTTTTTCATACGCTTCAATTGCTTGATAAAATAGCATATCAAATCCATTCATCGTTTTGATGCCTTTTTCTCTTGCTGTTTTCAAAAAAAGCGTCTCTTTTGGGTTGTATATAAGGTCAATCGCTATATCCGCATGTTCTAATACTTCGTTTGAACATTCTGGCATAATATCTTTTAATTCTCCCATACCAACTCCGCTCGCTTGAATAACTATATCTACATTTATTTTACCTGCATTTTTGTAATCACCAACTTCTACAGGTATTTTGTAGTAATATTCCAAACGATTTTTGAGATTTTGCGCATTATCTATCGTTCTATTAAATAAAATTAACGATTTTGCTTCTTCTATTACACATAAACATGCTGCAATACCCGCACCACCGCTACCTATAATAGCTATTTTTTTATTTTTAATGCTAATATTTTGACATTCCATAGCACGTTTTAAGCCATTAATATCTGTATTATACCCTTTGTAACCTTCTTCTGTTTTGACTAATGTATTTACCGCATGCGCTTTTTTAGCTGTATCATCTATTTCATCTAAACATGGCATAATTAGCTGTTTGTACGGCATAGTCACATTAATTCCTTGTATTCCAAGTGTATATGCCCCTTTTACTACTTCTTCAAAATCCGTAGTTGTCACATTAAACGGAACATATACACTATTATTGTTTAAAATTTCATTAATCGTATTGTGTATAAGTGGTGAAAGCGTATGCTCTATCGGACTTCCTATAATTCCGCATACACTACTAGTTCCGTTTATGTTTTTCATAATGCGCAACTACCTTTTTTTCAATACCTCGTTTAATTTTTGTAATCCATTCATCTTTATCACTAACTGGTACTACTAATACTGAGTACATACCACATCTATTACCTGCAAAAATATCTGTAAAAATCTGATCTCCAACCATAGCAACTTCTCTAGTGTCTAAGTTCATAAGTGTTGTAGCTTTTTTTAGCCCTTGTCTACTAGGTTTACGAGATTTATGCAGTGCAAAAACTTTTAATTTTTCATTAAATCTAATTACTCTATCTTCTGTATTGTTTGATGCCAAACAAATTTGAAACCCTTCTTGTTTTAATTTTTCAAAAAAAGTTATGATTTCTTCTGTAGGATGCTCTACATCGTATGGCACTAACGTATTATCAATATCAAAAATAATACCTTTAATATTTTTTTTCTTAAAATCCTCTATCGGCAGTTCAAAAATAGATTTAATGTATGTGTTTGGATACAGCCCTCTAATCATGTTAAATCCTCCATTTATTTAAATTTTTATCTATCTATATATCTTATTCTATATCTGCTATTAGTATATCACTTCGTTATTAATTTTTATAGCACTTAATCTTTGTTTTAATAATACTTAAGCTTTATTTTTAAGGCTTGCGTTCATGTTTTATAAAAACATTTTTCACTTCTAAAAAACCGCTATCTATCGTACCTCCATATATATATTGTTCCCATTTTATTGGTGTATAAACAATAATTTTCATAGGTGTATACGTAATATGTCTACTATATTGCTTATTCATTTTATCCGTTTTATCAACTGTAGTTTTAATAACTAAATGTGCGCGATTTAATTCCATTTCTATAGTGTTTAATGCTGCGCTATGCTGACTAAGCATTTCTCCTTTTTTAATTCCAATTATTATTTTTAATAACGTATTGTAAACAGTCGTATAATTACTAAGCCTACTCATCTCTTTTTTTAGCACTACATCCTCTACACGTTTAGTTTTTTCAAATGCTATTTCTGTAACTACATTAACTAAATGTTCATCGTATATATTATTATATGCAACGCGGCCCTTTTGTGACTGCAAAAAACTAAATGTTGGAGCATTATTTTTCATTTCATTATATTGTTCAGTTATTAAACTATATGCTAACGCTTGCGCAAGTTGCATAATTTGCTTTTTATCCGTTTCATCTTCAGATATTATTAGTTCATATGGCAACAAATCAATCAAAAAACTTGCAACATAAACTTCTGTCTCTCGCAATAAATCATTCATTTGTTGCTCTACCTTTACTGGAATTTCTTCCACAACAATTTGCCCTATTTGTGATTTTTCATGTATTTGCTGCATTTCCTGATTTTGAATAGTTAAATGCATCATACCACTTCCTAAGCTTAATACAAGCGCCATAATAACTAAGGTTGGTAATAACGTATATCCTCTACTATTTGAAATGTATGCGCTAAACGACTTGATACTGCATCCTCTCCTTTTTTTGTAACAGCAACTACAAGCAATTTGCTACTTTTATCATTTTGTTCGTTATAATAAACCGTAACTGGTTTTTGATTTTCCGAAATAACTTTAGCTTTTGGCATAGTACTACTTTGAATTACTTCTACAATAATAGGCATTCCTGAGTTATTGTCTATTACAAATGGAGTCTCCAAATCACTTGCATTTAAACTCATCAAATCTAGTTCAAGCGTAATTGGAAAATGAACAAAAAGCGTAGGATTAACACCTGCTAATGGTATAGATTTAATATTATAATATATATCATTTTCTCTTTCTTTTCCCTGCGATACTAATACAAATGAGCCATTCGCATTTATACTTGCCATATCCGTCTTGTCCTTAAAAGGATTCATAGATATTACATTCATTCTAATAACGCCATGCGAGGCTTTTTTTGCCAAAAGCGGAGTATACTTTGTAAAGTCGTTTACATCTAGCAGCTTATCTATAATAGCTTCGCCCTCTATTTGATTTTCTGTCGTTATAACTTTTACATTTTCTTTTAATGTTTGCGAAAATCCATCTACTACGATATCACTACTTTTTGTAGTGTTTGGCAGCGTAACAACTCCTATATGGTACGCAAATTTTTTAAGCTGAAGCGCATCTTCTAGCCACTTTTCTTCATATCCTGCTTTTTTTAAAATATTAACTATATTAGCATCTCTACTACTATTTATAATTTCATCTATAATTATTTCATCATTAATCATTCCACTTAAAACATTACTACAACTATACGCTTCTTGTTTGTTACGACTTTTTTTATACGTTTTCATAGAAAAAGAATTACTCATCCATAGCATTTGAATAATAATCATAACAAGTGCTAAACTTATAATTACTTCAACTATAGTTACTCCATTTTCTTCCCTTTTCACATTTGCTTTCATTATGTTATTTTTTATACACATATCATATGCAACCTTAACGTCATCGCCGTATAGTACGTATTATCATTTTGCACATATGTCGTAACATTTTCAATTTGAAGTGCATCGTATTTTTTTATATTTTCAAAAAAACGTATATTTACATCCAAATCACCCGCAAATGCAAGTGTATAAACTGCCTCCTCAAAAAATTCACTATCTGTACATTCGCTATTTTCATATGTTTCAAAACGTTCTACTTTACCACCTAATACTTCTATAGTCTCCATTAAGTTTTGCAACAATATAACTTCGTCATCAGTGTTTATTAGTGCTACTTTTTCATCTTCATACATTTGCTGATTAATAAAAACTTGGTACATTTCATCTAACAACGTAGCATCGCTATCATATAGTTCCTGCATTTGTTTATTAATATCATTTAGGCATATGCTACTAAAAATTATAATTACTATAACAATAGTGTATACTATAAATTTTTTCTGCATCTTACCAAAATATTTATTGTTTTTTTCAAATAAACTTCGTATATTTTTTTTCATAACTACACCTCTAATCATATATTTGGGATAGTTTATCAATTAATCTTCATCTGCCACACTTAAAACTGGTTGCACTTTTGTAACAGTTACAGTATATATTTCACTTTGTCCATTACTTTTTTGAATGTGATGCATTATATCATAATCTACAAACTCTTCTTTCATCTTTGTAACCATCTCCAAAAATTTCACTGTATCTTTTTCTATACAGTCAATTTTAAAACTTTTTATTTTTTCATTCATAGTTAATGCATCAAATTTTACATTTGGACTTTGTTTTCGTATCCACTCACACACCGACCTCGCAAACTCTTTTTCTTCATAAATATTATATTGTAACTGCTTAACCGCTTGGCTCTTATCATAATTTTTAGCATCTTCATATCTCATATCGTAAACATTATTTAACCTATCATCATCTAATGCAGCTTTTACATCAATATGTTTTGTCATAGTTTCTAATATACTTTTTGATGATTGCTGAATATATACAAGGCCTATTAAAATGCTTACCAAACTAACATAATGAATCAGTTTAGATGCTGTTATAAATTGATTTTTTTCATGAATTATTTTAACCAACTTAAACCATAACTTTATACGTTTTATATTATGTCTTTGCAATGCACATTCAGTATTATCAGATATTGACACTCTCCAATCTATATCACTGTTATATGTTTTTAATTTTTCTAACGTTAGCGTATCACTTTCTACAATATAACTATTTATCCCATCTTTATTTTCTTCCATATTGTTTATATGATGATTTAATTGCTGCAATGCAAAATGAGAATTGATTTTAACCGCGCGCCAACAAATATTACCTCGAATATACATACCACAAATTCCTGATTGGTCATCATAAAAAACAAGCGCACCTTTTTCTTCATTACTACTAATTTGATTTGCAATATACTCTTCATACGGTATAATTTTTTTGAATTTTATCTTGGTTGTTTTTTTCATATTCTCAAATGCTTCTAAAATATTTTTATCAATTCCTAATATTTGACCATGAAAATTTTTGTTATCTGTATCCTTTTTATTCATAATATAAAAAAATTTATAATCATTTACTTCTTCACCTAACACACTTAAATGATGATTTTTAATAATATTTTTAAAAACATGCCCGCTACATGACGGAATTTCAAACTCTCGCCTTATAACTCGCAAATTTTTCATAACAATATATACCGCACAATACACTCCTCCGTAACGATGTGTGTACTTTTCTATAAATCTTTTCACTTGCTGAAATATTTGAGTCATATCCTTTTCATATAACCTATACTTTTTATAATGTAATTTTCCATAAATGTCATCATAGCGTCTAATCTCAAGTTGTAAATTATCGATTGTTACTAAGATACACCTTTCCACTGCCCTATCTTCGCCTCCTTATGTTTAAGCGTCATATTTATAAATCTTTGATGCAAATTATCATACATATCTTTCATCTGAATATTTAAAAATAACTTATCTCCTATAGACTCTACTTGAAATGTGGTCGGTAAATCTGATAATAGTTGCGATTGATATACTAGTTTAATTTTTATACGATCTATCATCTGTTCTTGCCTTATTTCCAAAGTTTTTTCAAGAGATTTTCCATTTTGGTCAATACCATTTTTATCAAATATTATTCGTTTTACGTTGTATATTCCATCTTTAACTTCTGCTTCTTGCCCTACTCTGTGTTCTTTATGTGATACATCAATCTCACGCCCATCACTAGACAGTGCTATAACACACACCATCTCTGATAATTGAATGCTTTCATGAATGAACTGCTCAACAAATTTTATTTCATTTAGTATTGATTGGTCTTGTTTTAGCTTCGTATATGCCCGCACACTTTGCGCGCCAACTGATAATACACTCATCAAACTTATAGTTCCTACAGCTATCGTTACTAATACCTCAACTAATGTCATACCTTTTTCATTCATCATCTAACCTTTCTATTAATGTTTCTGTTAGTAAATTTTTCCCAAATTAATAACGTTATAATCAATGACTTTTATATTTTTTAAATTTTCTGTATTTTGCACACATTTAAAATTGACAAAAAAAAAGCCGATACATATGTATTGGCTTCTCTTAAATATATTTTATAATAATTGACTCATAACCCATTCTGTATACGTAGTAATAATCACTTGACCATAAAAAAAGCTAATTATACCTCCTATACTCAAAAAAGGTCCAAATGGAAATTGTACACTTTCCTTATTTCGCATATATATTACTCCGCCGTAAATAGAACCTACTATAGAGCCTATTAATAACGTTAAAAAAACTAATGACGGTGACGTGAACAATCCTATCATTCCTATATACCTAACGTCTCCATATCCCATGCCTTCTTTTTTTAACAATATAAACGATAAATAAAAAACAAGCGCTATAACTCCGTATCCTATCGCACCCGCTATAAGCGCATTGATTAAAATCATCCAATCATTATTTTCAATACTAATTGCAACCTGCAATGCTACTGCTATAATACTACCTGTAACTATAATGCTAGTTGGTAAAATCATATGCGCTGCATCAATCATAGTAAGCACTATAACAAACGAAATAAAAGCAAATGCAAGCAATGTTTGAAACGAAATCCCAAAATGCAAAAATGCAAGCACATAACCTACACCGTTTGCTAGCTCAACAAGCGGATACTGCATACTTACCTTGTCTCCGCAATATTTACACTTGCCTCTAAGCGCTACGTAACTAATAACTGGCACCAAATCTAATACACCTAACCTATGCTTGCAACTTTGACAATTCGATGGCGGAAAATCAATACGCTCATTGTTTGGAATACGATAAATACAGACGTTCAAAAAACTTCCTATAATGATACCTAATATAAAAATCATTAGTATAAATGCGAACATCATATCAATCTCTCCTTATAAAAAAAAGGCATTAATGTGCGCATTAATGCCTTTCTTGAATTTATTATTATTCTACTGGTTCTGGCCAGTAACCTACTTCATGAGTACTTTCAAGTGTAGCATTCAGATCTTCGTCTATGCTAACATTAAAGTCTTCATCTTTTGTATACCTAACAAAAATTTCAGAACCACTTGTATTATATTGAATAAGTCCTTTTTTACCATCAATAACAGACTTTACTTCTGATACAACTTCGTCCTCTTTACCTTCAGCAATAGCTCCTGCAATTGCACGACCTGCTGTTGCTGCCGCTGCTCTGTTATTTGCTATGTTTGCTTTGTTTATGTAACCAAGTAATGATGGAACCATCATAGCTGCAAGAACACCGATAATAGCAATAACTACTATCATTTCTACTAATGTAAAACCTTTTTGATTTTTTTTCATTGTCTAATCTCCCTTTGAAATTTATATTTACTAATAACAATTATTAGCATTAACACTACTATTATACTACTATCTTAAACTATGTTCAAGTGTTTATTTGCAATAAAGTTTATTTTTACATTAATCTTTTTAAATCTTCTGGATTAATGCAATTAGTCATAGCTTCAGCCTGTGATATAACTCCTTGTTTTACAAGTGTTGCAAGATGTCCATCTAGTGTTTGCATACCGAGTCTTAGATTAGTTTGCATAGATGAACTTATTTGGTGTGTTTTCTCATCTCTAATCATATTCCTTATAGCATCTGTCATAACTAGGATTTCCATAGCTAGTGCGCGGCCTTTGCCATCGGCACGAACTATTAGATTTTGCGTAATTATACCTTCTAGTACACTTGCTAGCTGAATACGAATTTGGTGTTGTTGCCCTGCTGGAAAACTATCAATAATACGATCTATCGTATTACTTGCACCTTTTGTATGTAGTGTTGATAGTACTAAGTGACCTGTTTCAGATGCAGTGATAGCTGCTTGAATAGTCTCTAAATCTCTCATTTCTCCTACAAGTATAACGTCTGGATCTTCACGCATTGCGGCTCTCAGTGCTCTAGAGAAACTCATAGTATCATCACCAACTTCTCTTTGGTTTATGATACAGTTTCCATGTTTATGCAAATATTCTAGTGGGTCTTCAATTGTAATAATATGCCCACGTCTTGACCTATTAATATAGTCTACAAGTGCCGCAAGTGTAGTAGACTTTCCACTTCCTGTCGGTCCTGTAACAAGTATTAGCCCTCTTGGTTTTGTAGCTAAATCTTTAAATATTGGTGGTAATCCCAAATCTTCTAAAGATGGAATTTTACAAATTAGTAGTCTTATTGCTAAACAATATGTAGCACGCTGTTTATATGCGTTTACACGAAAACGTCCTGTTCCTTCTATCACAAAAGAAAAATCTATATCTCCTTGTTCTAGCAAAACTTTTTTTCTTTCTTCATTTACAATAGAAAATACCAATATCTCAGCATCTCTTGGCGTTACTTTGCCATAGTCTCCTAGTGGTCTCAACCTACCATTCACCCGTACCATAGGTGGCATCCCAACTGTAATATGTAAGTCTGACCCGCCTTGTTCACCAGCTTCTTTAAGTAATTGCTCCACTATCATATATTCTTCCCCCTAATCGATACTATATGTTATTTTCATATATTCTTCTATCGTTGTTTTACCTTCTAATATAATTTGTTTCATATTATCTTGTAACAACTGAGTACCATTTTCTTTAGCATAATCACGAATTTCTTCTGCTTGCGCGCCATTATTAATAAGTCGTTTCAAACCACTATCTACAACGATAATTTCATGAATCCCCATACGACCTTTGTAACCTGTATCATTACAATTTGCACAACCCTTGCCTTTGTATAACGTAACTGGTTCTTCTATTTTCAAAATAACCATATCTTCTTCTGAACTTGTATATGATGTTTTACAATTTGGGCAAATACAACGAGTTAGTCGCTGCGCTATAACTCCAACTACTGCTGATGATACCATATAAGATTCTGTTCCCATATCTACTAAACGTACAATAGTACTTGCTGCATCATTTGTATGAAGTGTACTAAATACTAAATGCCCTGTAATAGCTGCTCGAATTGCAATAGACGCTGTCTCTGCATCTCGGATTTCACCTATCATAATAACATCTGGATCTTGACGTAGTACAGAACGTAAACCACTAGCAAAAGTAAGTCCTGCTTTTTTATTGATTTGAACCTGATTAATACCATCTATTTTCTTTTCAATCGGATCTTCTAGTGTAACAATATTATCTGTTGGCTCATTACGATCTCCAAGTACAGCGTATAACGTTGTAGATTTACCACTTCCTGTTGGTCCTGTAACTAATATAACACCATTTGGACTTTTAATGATTTTGTCAAAAAGTTTCTTATTATGCTCTGTTAGTCCAAGTTGCTTAACATTTAACATAGTATTATCTTGTGTATTCAAAATACGTATAACAACTTTTTCACCATATGTAGTCGGTAAAACAGATACACGCACATCAACGTGTATATCATTTTCTACAAGTTCAAAACGTCCATCTTGTGGTGCTCTTTTTTCTGCTATATTCATTCCACCCATAATCTTTATACGTGTAACCATAGCATCATGAGCCGCTTTGTTAACTCTCATCTGCTCTTGTAATTGCCCATCTATACGCATTCTAACACGCGTTGAATCTAGACATGCTTCAATATGAATATCACTAGCCCCAAGCTTAACTCCTTGTTCTACTATAGACTTAACCATCTTTACTACTGGCGCATTTTCAATAACACCATTACTATCTGTTCCAGCACCTACATCAATAATTTGACGTGTCGTAAACTCTTGTTGCAATTCACGCGCTGCCATAATAGCTGTTCGCCCACTATAATGTTTGTCAATAGCTCTTAGAATTTCTGACTTTGTTGATATTACTGCGTTAATTTCATGTTTAGTCGCAAGACTCATCTCATCTATAGCATATAGATTTAGCGGATCATTCATAGCAACTGTTAACATTTTTGCATTTTTACCAATCGGTATTGCATCATATTTTCTTGCTAATGTTTCATCTAATATATTAACTGTCTGATCATCAATCTGATGATTTTTCAAACTAATATATGGCACTTTTAAACGTCTTGAAAGAGACGATACAAACTGCTCTTCTGATATATATTCTAAGTTAATCAGTACATCTCCAAGCCTTTTTTTTGAATTCGATTTTTTTTGTAACTCCAACGCTTTTAACAATTGTTCTTCAGTTATAAGTCCATCTTTTATTAGTATATCACCAATTTTTAGATTTTTTTGCATATTTTCTCCTTGTGTTTGTCTCAAACTTTATCTTTTAAACATATAAAACTATTTTTCATACTTAATAATTTCAAAACTATTGTATCCACCAGTACTCGATGACCCACCAGCCGATCCACCTAAATCAAAATTAATATCATGTGAATTTATAATTTCAATTTCCTTTGCTATAATACTCCCCTTAAAAGTAACACTTCCATTTGTTCCAAAATTTCTAAAAATAATTTTTCCTTTTGGGTGATAAATATTCATTGGATATTCTCCATCCACATTATCACCATTAATTATAATTGTTTGGGTCGGATCTGGCTTAGGTTCTGGCGCAGTATCCCTATCATCAATAAAAATTCTTCCCTCTGTCATATTCCATTCATCTATTCTATTTTGCATATCAATTATTTCATTCATAGGTGTCACAACACTCGTAGGATCCATATCTACCAATTGGCACATTTTATTATATATAGTTATTTTTTGTTGTTCTGATTTTTCTATAATTTCCTCTATCCACAATGGCACCTGATATGGATTTCCAGTTGAATCTAGTAATATAGATGTAGTAATAGCCCCGTCACCTTGACCAACCCAAGAATCTTCTCTAGTAGGTATAGTTGGTGCATTTTCACTTGCTATAATTTCTTTGTTAATATCTACGCCTAAAGATGTAAATGTTCCTGATGTCATTTGTAGCTTATTAAAAAAGATACCCCCTATACCATTCGCTTGTAATATTGCTTTAAGACTAACATCTTCATCTGAAACTATAGTGTTTCCTAGAATTTCGCTATATACTGCTTCTATATTTATATTACCGTTTGCTATTATGTTCTGAATTGTTGTACTTTCGCTAGAATATTGCACTGGCACATCTTTATAGGTAAAATTCCCACCTACTCTTATATCCCCAATTTGTGCATTACGCTGATTTTCACTAATTTCTAAATTTTCAACTGCAACAACTTCTCCCATTTTAATAGGTTTTTTCTCTGGTTGCATCTTTATTAACTGAATACTGCCATTCGTATATACTTTATCTATATCTAGATATGAATCATCAATTGGAATTGATGTTCCTGACTGGTAGCTATTTGCTATTTCATTCAAAATAATATTTCCAACTGCTTCCATTCGACCAACTTTAATTTGATTACTTCCGGTTAAATCAATACTACCCCCTGCATACATTTGTCCTATATCCATTCGTACACTTGAGCCCGTAGTTATAATATCCCCTAAAGTTATCATATACTCCATTTCTATTGATTGCTCATCATTGATTGTCTTAAATTCAATACTTTCTTTACTCAACATACCACCATTTCGGATACCTACTATACTACCATCAGATATAAAATTAATCGTATCTGTACCTCCTAATGGTAATGGTAATGTGTCTTTTTCTCCTTTTACAATAACAGAAACATTGTCTGTAATATCACTTTTTGTATTAGTCCCTGTAGCCGTTGATGTAATTTTATACACATCAGGATCACCTGGTGTATTTTCAATTTCTAAAGATACATTCCATTTACCATTTGATGCATCTTCCAAAACGAATGGACTACTTTTAACTTTATCGCCAATATTAGTTGGCAAAATATTACTTGCTTCCGATGACTTATCTTTTACATATTTAAGTACTATTTCTAAGCCTGACTCCGCCATATATGTCGCTTGTTTTTTCTCCACTGTATGTAAACTTTGTTTATGCGATACATTTGTTAGTTGTAACAATGCTGTACCTAGCAGTAAAACGACTGAAAAAACGACGATTACAACTACTAAAACAGTACCTTTTTGATTTTTTTTCATTTCAATATACTCTCTTCTTCTGTCTATGCAAATATTATGATTTTAAATTTTTAGTATAGATATAAAGCTTTTATTTAAATTCATTATTGTTTGCATGTTTTCTCCTTGTGTTTGTCTCAAGCTTTATCTTTTAAACATAATGGTAGTTTAACGCTCCTTAGCGTCTTATGGTATATAGTAGCTAATATAGTTACCACTACCTCCTTCTACACTTCCTCCACCATCATTCCCATCTGCGCCTCCGCTACTAATTTTAACATTTAGAGGATCTATGCTAATTGGTCCATAAGTATATGTCGTAACATTTGGGTATTTAACATCAAATTGCACTGTAACTGTATCAACTCCAGCTTCAGCTTTCATAACAATTTCATATTTACCTACATAATTACTATCATAAATATCGTTCCAAACGATAGGACTTCCTGTTCCTTTTTGTAATTTATTATTTACTACTCTTATATGCGAAATAGATGCCGCTGCATCTGCATTACCAAAATTTGAAGTCTCATTTCCAACATAAACGTTTTGAGCATATTGCAATTCTTTTTCTATATATCGTGTATAGTCAATTGCAAAATTTTTAGCTGTAGCCATAGCCTCTGTTTTTTTCATCATAACACTGTTTGAGCTCATTACATTATAAATAGGTATTAACATAAGCCCAATAACTGCAATAACGATAATCATTTCAACTAATGTCATACCTTTTTGATTATCTTTCATGCCATCCTCCTATTTTTCATACTTTATAATTTTAAAATCATTGTAATTGCCCGTACTAGCTGACCCACCACCAGCCGGTCCACCTAAATTAAAATTAATACTGTGCGAATTTCTAATCTCAATTTCCCTCGCTACAATAGTACCTGTAAAAGTAACACTTGTATTATTTGTAGTTGACCCAAAATTTTCAAAAATAACTTTTCCTTTAGGGTGATAAATATTCATTGGAAATTCTCCATCCACATTATCACCAATAATTGTAATTGTTTGGGTCGGATCTGGTTTAGGTTCTGGCACAGTATCCCTATCATCAATAAAAACTCTTCCCTCTGTCATATTCCATTCCGCTATTCTACTTTGCATATCAATTCTTTCATTCATCGGTATCATGACACTCGTAGGGTCCATATCCACCAATTGGCACATTTTATTATACATAGTTATTTTTTGTTGTTCTGATCTTTGTATAACATCTTCTACCCATATTGGCACCTGATACGGATTTCCATATGAATCTAGTAATGTAGATGTAGTAATAGCCCCATCATCTTGACCAACCCAAGAATCTTCTCTAGTTGGTATAGTTGGTGCATTTTCATTTGCTATAATTTCTTTGTTAATATCTACGCCTTGAGATTGAAATGTTCCTGCTGTCATTTGTAGCTTATTAAAAAAGATACCACCCTCATTCCATGGTTTTCTTGTTGCACTAAGATTAACATTTTTATCTGAAACTATAGTTTCTCCTAGAAGTTTTCTATTTGCTGTTTCTATATCTATATTACCCTTTGCTACTATGTTTTGAATTTTTGCATCTTTGATAGGCTCTGTAGCTTGTGGAATTATATATATATCATTATATTTAAATTCCCCGCCTACTCTTATATCACCAATTTGTGCATGACGCTGATTCCCACTAATTTCTGCATTATTCACTGCAACAACTTCTCCCATTTTAATAGGTCTTTTCTCTGGTTGCATCTCTTTTAACTGAATACTGCCATTCGTATATACTTTATCTATATCTACATATGAATCATCAAGTTGAATTGATGTTCCTGGCTTGTAGCTATTTGCTATTTGATTTAAGAAAATATCTCCAACCGCTTCCATTTGACCTACTTTAATTTGATTAGTTGCATTTAAGTTTATACTACCACCTGCATATATTTTTCCTATATCAATTCGCAAACTCGAACTGTTACTTTTAATATCCCCTAAAGTTATTACATACTCTAATTGTAATGCTTGTTCATCATTAACATTATTAAACTCAATACTTTCTTTACTAAACATACCACCATTTTGGATTCCCACTATACTACCATTAGATACAAAATTTATCGTATCTGTACCCCCTATTGGCAATGGCATTGTGTCTTTTTCTCCTTTTATAAGGACAGAAGCATCACCTTTAATGTTTCTTTTTGTATTAGTTCCTGTTGCTGTTGAGGTGATTTTATAAATATCTTCATCATTTGGTGTGTTTTCAATATCTATCACTACTCCCCACTCAGAACCAGATGCATCTTTTAAAGTAAATAAATCACTCTTGAATTTTTCTCCTAAATTAGTTGGCAAAATACCGGATGAGTCTGGTAAATTATCTATTATATAATTTAATACCACTTCTAATCCTGATTCTGCCATATATTCAGATTGTTTTTTATCTACCGTTCGCACACTTTGTTTATGTGATACAGTAGTTAATTCTAATAATGCTGTACCTAGAAGTAAAACTACCGAAAAAACTACAATTACAACTACCAATACGCTGCCTTTTTGATTTTTCTTCATTTTAATCCCCTCCTCTAAGTTTTTATAACTATTATTAAGCTTTATTCTAACTATTTAACAATTATATACTTATATGCTAAATTCTTATTTTTCATACTTTATAATTTTAAAACTAGTGTATTGGCTATCAGTATTATTTGTTCCGCCACCTAAATCTAAAATAAGTGGCTTATCTTTATCATTATTTGAGTTGTTATTATTACTTGAGTTTTTAATATTAATTTCTTTTGCTACAATTTGACCTACCATTCTACCACTACAATTTTTAATTTCTACTGTACCTTCTGGATTATAAATATTGATTGGTAAAAATTCACCTTCAGGTATCTTTGCATTTTCAAGCATTATATGTATACCTGACTCATTTACATAAAGTTCTCCTTTTTCCTCTACCCATAAGTCCTTTATCAGTTTATTCGTTGGTATATCATCACCATTTACATATTTTTCATTTTTATCAACGACTTTATTAAAGTTAAATACAACTCCATTATTTCCTTGCGATAATAGTGGCAAATTACTATTCATCACTAAAAGTTCCAATGCATCTGCGCTTCTATCTGCTTGTGCAAAAATATGACTTACCCATTCAGGCATATCTATCTTTGTATCATCTCTGAATGTATGCTCTACTAGATTTCCACCTCGGCCTATAGCACTAACCCAAGATTTATCTCGAACCATATCCTCTTTATATTGTTCTGTTGGTATTATTATTGTACTCCCTACTGTATCTTTATTATAGTCATTAGTGTCTAATTTATTCTCACCTACCATAGTTATTTCTTTAATTTCTTGTTCCGTAATAACTTTTTCATCCGTATAGAGTGTTATATTCTCTCCTGAGAAAATTTTCCCTGCTTTTACAGGAACTCCATTTTCATTTCCATTTCCATTCCCATTTCCCTTCCTCCCTAGTTCAACTTTTCCAATACTTACTAATTCTCCAATTTTAATACTACCTTCATTTGAAGTTATTCCTGTAATTGAAGTTTCTCCTGTTGTGAATAGTTTACCAATATTAATGACATTATCAATTCCCGTATATTGGTCCATTAGGGTTGTTCCTTTAATAGTTAAGCCTTTACCGACCTCTATTTCGTTAATGTCCAAGCCCATAGAATTTATAATTTCTGCATTACCTCCTATATATGCCTTATCAACCTTTAGCCTTGTTGCTGAATGCCCAAATTCATAATTACCTAATGTTACGAGATTTTCTAATTCAATTACTGCTGGCGGTTCTTTCTTCCCCCACATCGTAATACTATCTCTACAAATAACACTTCCATTTACAATTTCAACAATACTATTATCAATATTAATATTATGAGCAGCTGAGCCACCTAAAATAGCAGTTTGAGTTTTATTACCTTTTATGATAGCTGAAACTTTTTCTTCTATATCACTTTTTGTATTAGTTCCTGTTGCTTTTGATGTGATTTTATAAGTATCTTCCTCACCTGCTACACTTTCAATATCTACCGTTACGTTCCATTCTCCGTCTGATGCATCTTTTAAAATGATTGGTCTACTTTTAATGACTGTTTTTGTATTAGTTGGTAAAATATCACATGCATCACCTGGATTATTTTGTACATATTTTGCTAATATATCTAAGCCTGACTCAGCCATGTATGTCGCTTGTTTTTTGTCTACTGTATTTAGACTTTGTCTATGAGATGCTGTCGTTAGTTGCAATAGTGCTGTACCTAAAATAAATACAGTTACAAAAACAACTAATACTCCCCCTAAAACACTGCCTTTTTGATTTTTTTTCATTTTAGCATTCTCTCTTCTCAAGTTTATGTAAATATTATGATTTTAACTTTTTGGTATAAATATGCCTATCAATTCTATAACCTATGATAATTTAATCTATATCGTTTTAGACATTTTTTAAATTCATTGTTTTAGCATATTATATCCTTGTATTTTTTTAAAATTTTATCTTTTGAATATTTAAGTAATTCTATTGTTGTCTTGTTGTTCTAAGCTTAACATTTTCATCTAAAACTATAATGTTTCCTATAAGTTTTTATTACTATTGTTAAGCTTTTTCAACTATTTCACAATTATATACTTATTTGCTATCTTCTTATTTTTCATACTTGATAATTTCAAACCCAGTGTATGGGCTATTACCATTATTTTCTCCTCCGCCTAAATCTAAAATTAATGCGCCTTCTTTTTTGTTTCCTGTTTCGCTACCGGAGTTTATAATCTTAATTTGTTTTGCCACAATTTGACCTTCAAATGTACCACTACAATTTTTAATTTCTACTGTACCTTCTGGATTATAAATATTGATTGGCCAACTTTCTCCCTCAGGTATAATTGCATTTTGAAGTGTTATATTCATATTGGGTCTAGTTACATAAAGTGCTCCTTTTTCCTCTACCCATAATTCATCTACCAGTTTATCCTTTGGTATGTCGTCACCATTTACATATTTTTCATTTGGTCCAACAGCACTTTTGGCACCGAAGTGAAATGTACCTGTATTTTGAACTTCCTTTAATATCGGCAAATTACTATCTTTAACTTTCTCTTTCAATGCATTTGCACTTTTTTCTGCTTGACTGAAAACCTTACTTACCCACTTAGGCATCCAAACAGACTCTACTTTTGGTGATGTAAATTTATGTTCTACCCACTCTCCATCTTCTTCCGCATTACAAACCCAAGAATTTTCTCTCTCAACAGGAACATCACTATCTACTACCGTTGTCACTGTTTTTTCGTTTTCATGTCCGTAGTTTATCTCTGTTTCTGCTTTTTTAACAATTTTATCAATTTTTTGTCTATTAAGAATACCCCAGTATGTATTAAGTGTTACATCAGCACCAGCAACAATTTTACTAGCTTCTACTGGAGCTTGATTTTCTCCATTTCCATTTCCATTTCCTTTGCCAATACTCCCTAATTCAACTTCTCCAACACTTTCCACTAAACCAAGTTTAATGCTACCTTCATTTGAAAGTGTTCCGGTAATTGAGGTTATTCCTCCTGTGAATAGTTTTCCAATAGTAATAGCACTATCAATACTTGGCCCTTGATGTACGGCTGCTGGCTGTGTTCCTTTAATATTTAAATCTCCGCCAACTTCCATTCTGTTAATATCTAACCCTCTAGAATTTGTAACATTTACATTTTCAGCTATATAAGCCTTGTTAGCCTTTAGTAGTGATGCTGAATTTTTAATTGTATAATTTCCTAATGTAATAAGATTTTCTAATTCAAACGTTGTTGGAGCACTACTAGCATCCATTCCAACATCTTCTCTACAAATAATACTTCCATTTTTAATTTCAACAAAACTATTATGAATATCAATATTATGAGCAGTTGTTCCACCTAAAATAGCATTTTGATTTTTCTTACCTTTTATTATAGCTGAAACTTTTTCTTCTATATCTTTTTTTGTATTCATTCCTGTTGATGTTATTTTATAGGTGTCTGCATCACCTACTATATTTTCAATATCTATCGTTACATTCCATTCGCCTTCGGATGCATCTTCTAAAATAATTGGACTACTTGTGAAGATTTTGTTGGTATCATTTGGTAAAATAGCACCTACATCACCTTCACCACTTCTTAAATAGTTCAATATAATTTCTAACCCTGATTCTGCCATATACGTAGCTTGTTTTTTGTCAACTGCATTTATACTTTGTCTATGCGATGCTGTCGTTAGTTGTAATAGCCCTGTACCTAAAACGAATACAGTTACAAAAACAACTAATACTCCCCCTAAAACACTTCCCTTTTGGCTTTTTTTCATTTTTTAAACTCCATTCTACGGTCATTTAAAATCTGTTGCTTGAAATTTTTGATACAAATCTGCATATGTATCCGACGGCGACGCGGTGTGTATATAGACACCTTCTACTTCGATAGTTTTTGTGGTTTTACCTGTATCAAATACAATATTAAAATTAACTGGTTCTGATTCTGTGGTTACTCCTACTATAAAATCGTTATTATTTTTTTGGCTACCTTCTGCAATTGAACGACCTTTCGTTGTAATTGCTATATTTGCTTGTAACATTGATACCATCAATATTACAACGAGTCCAAAAATCGCAATACTTATAATGACTTCTATAAGTGTAAATCCTTTTTCTTTGTCCATCTGAACCTCCTTCTAGAATTCAAAACGATCAAAACTTCCATCATTTTCTTTGTGTACACTATAAAGGGATATTCGAATTGCAAGTGTGTTTTCTGTAGCTAAATCCATTGTCTTTAACGATAAATTTTCAACTAAAACATATTTGTCCATATTTGATAATTGGTCTACAAAATTTAATATGTTTTGCTGTGTACCTTTTACTGAAATTGTAATACTATTTTTAATTACTTGGTCTGTACCTTCTGCATGTGCATATGGAAGTTCTTTATTTATGACTTCGTTATTTTCATCACCTACAGAATTTACAAGGTCTTTATAATAACTACCTATTGGATATGTTAGTATAGAACTTGCCACACTGTATCTTGGTATACTACTTACTACTGCATTTGGCAAATCAAGTGTTGTTGCACTTAAATTATTTATACGTGCTTGTTCCATTACCCATCTTTGGATATATTCTTTTTCAACTACTGTAAAATATGGTATTTTTTTCTCATCTGCTGCTATTATCATCGCATCAATACGATCATCTAAGCCAACACCTGATGCTAATTTTTGCTTTACATCAATTTCTTCTTGTTGCGCAAGTGCCAATTCGTCTTTTAACATGCTTGATTTTTCAAATGCTGGCATCATTATAAATCGTATACTAATTACTAATGTTGCTACTATAAGCAGTACATAAAGTAAATTCTTTTCGCTATTACTGAGTTTCATCTGCTACACCTCCTGGCAATAAAGTAATCGTAATATCTGTCGTATACGTACTTTGTTCTCCTGTTGCACCACTAAATCCCATGTAACTTACGTTATGTACTGTTTTCAATGTTTTTAGACTATGTACATACTGCGCTATTTTATCTTCTTGGTTACTTTGGCATTTTAAACTAATATTTCCATTTGCATAATCAAATGTTTGAATAGTCATACCTTCTGGCAAAAGTGCTTTTACACTATCTACCATAGTTTTAGTTGGCTGAATTACAGTTTGATATTTACTATTCGCAAGTGCCATTCCATCATGATATCCAGTCACTGAATCTAGTTGTTTTTGCTTACGTTCAATCTCTGATAGTTGACGTTTTGTCTCTTCAGACTCTGTAAAACTTTTTATTACTCTAATATCATCTTCAAGTGTAATATTTATAAGTTGCACTATACTTGTAGTGACAATAGTTGCAATTACTATTACCGCAACTACAATTACTTGTGTTGCCGTTGTTTTAGAAACTGTCTTTTCTCTTCTTTCTAGTTCTCTATATCTGTCAAAAAAGTTTATATCTTTTACAAACATTTCTCCACCCCCCTAATCTAAACGTACTAATGCACCAATTGCATTAACATATTGTGGTAAATTTTCAATTTTGCATACTCTTGGACTAACTATATCTGCTATCGAACTAATCGGAATATCCATATATGCCTGTATATAATCTGTCAAACCTTTCATATTTGCCATTCCTCCGCATAAATAAATATGGCTGATAGGACTTGATGGAGATTTTGTTGTCATACTTACATTGAACTGTACCATTTTTTGAAGTTGGTCTGTAATATTTGACAAATATATTGCAATTGTATTTTCTAAAACTGCATCTTTCGATAATTCATCAGGTGATAAATCTAGTTGTCTAAATTCTTCATTCATATTTTCTAATTTACCAAGAGATACTAATGTTTTTTCGTACTGCTCTGTATTTATAAATATACGTCTTGAAAAGACACGTGCCCCTTCTCTAAATAAATATGTACTCATATAACTGTTTCCAAGATCTGCAACTATAATATTTTCATCAACAATATTACTACTAGCTACGATAAACTTACACACTACATTTTGATGTAAATCTAATCCTACTGGTTTTAATTTAAGTTTTTTGCAAATCTCCATATATTGCTCTACTATTCTTGTTGGCATAGCAACTGTTTCTACATCATATGTACCTTCACCAGTTTCTTCCATTTCTGTATAATCTACTATATGAGGCTCTGAAAAATTCATAACAGCATCCATTTCATTTTGTAAAACAGGCACTACTTCAGATTTTTTTACGCATGGAATAGTAAGTTTTCTACTTATCATAGAACCTGCATTAATAGTAAATACTGCATTCTTTGTACGTATAGTATTTTTTTTAATCATTTCATCTAATTTTTTAACTACAGCTTCTTCGTTAATTATTTCTCCATCAGCTAAACAATTATCCTGAAGGTTTTCTGTAATATAACGCACGATTTCAAACTGTTTATTTTTAAACTGACCTTCTACCATATGTATATGGCGACTTCCTATGTCTATTGCTAATAACATTTTTGCACCTCTTCTTTCTATACTATACTTATATTATCCAATAGTACCCATCATCTCGTACATTGGTGGTAAAATAGCTCCAACTATAAATCCTATTACTATACCTAATACTATTATTAATGCCGGCTCCATAAGTGCAACCATTTTTTGAATTGCAGCATCTGCCTCTTCAGCATAAAATTGAGCTGTTTTGTCTAGAATTTCTTCAAGTTTACCTGATTCTTCTCCAATCAAAATCATATTTGGAAGCATTGGTGGGAAAATCCCTACTTCTTTCATAGATTCAGATAATGCAATACCTTTACTAACATCTTCTTTGGCTTTATCAAATCCTGGGTCTAAATATGTATTGTCTATAACACGTTGTGTTATGTCCATAACTTCCATAAGTGACATACCTGATGCATAAAGTGTTGCTGTAGTTTCTGCAAAACGTGAACTTAAAATAATTTTATTAAGTTCCCCTACTTTTGGACATGTAAGTTTGAATTTATCAAACCATCTACCTGCAATTTCTGTTTTAGAACATAAGTATAATATTACACATATTAATATTGTCACTGCCAATGCTTCCAAATATGATTTTGATTGGAGAAGAATCAGGTAAACTTGAAGAAATTCTAGACAAAACAGCTCAATTTTATGCTGAAGAGGCAGATGC
>JBOFDK010000091.1:0-2615 GCA_051646925.1 Cellulosilyticaceae bacterium
AAAAAAGAAAGCGACTCTTGATACGTTAATTGGTCATAATGGTAGTTTACGAAATGCAATAAAACTAATAAAAGCTGCAATTCTTTATCCTAATAAAAGTCTACATATTTTAATCAATACCTATAATGGATGCGGTGCTTCTTATGTTACACGACTTATGTATAAGTTTGCACTAGATACAAATGTCCTTCCAAATAATGCAAGCTATATAAAAATCAATTGTAAAAATTTTGCAAAAAATATTGAAGCTATTGATGATGAACTTTTTGACTTCGAACTCAATAAAAGCATCAATGTTTTTTACCGTGCACAAGGGGGTATGTTATTTTTAGAGAACTTTGACTTATTAACTGCAAAACAACAAAGTAAACTTTATGATTATTTGGATACAGGAAAACTTTACAATGATGATAAAAGTCTATGGCTTGATTGTCCTAATATCTTTCTCGTTTTAAGTGTCTCTAATTACCAGCAAACCAATGTAAATAAAAAAATACCAGTCAGCATAGACCTACCAAAACTTAAAGATCGTCCCTTGGAAGAAGTATTTGATCTAATCAATCATTTCTTTACATTGGAAACTCAAAATTCTAATCGGTCCATTCGAGTTAGCACTGAAACGATTCAAGCATTGTTGCTAGGACACTATGAACATAATATCAAAGAATTAGGATTGGAAATAAAAGCAGCATGTGCCAATGCTTATGTTCGTGTTGTGAAAGACAATCATAAGGATCTGTATGTTTGTATTGATGATATTAAAGGTGATCTCAAGCGCAATATGATACGAAAAAAAGATATGCGGCATTCATTAGATAAATTGATAGGGACAGCTCAGGATTTATACTATGATAGAAATCAAGGATTTCAAGGAATTCATCAGCAATCAATAAAAATTGACTCAATGTTTGATCATATCGAACAGCAATATCATGAACTATCAGATTGTGGTGTAAACGAGGGATCAATTACATCTTTGATCAAAGATCACTTAGATCATTTAATTCAAGAATACCGATACCAACATATTGAAGGCGTTTCATACAATACTGAACAATTATCTAAAATCGTTGATGATTCTATTATTGACTTAGTTCATCACTTCTTGGAAACATGTTGTAAAGAATTTAATCGAACTTATTCTTCAAGTGTATTTTATGGTCTTTGCTTACATTTACACGCACTTTTAAATAGTCGAGGCTCTTCTCGCAACGTAACAGATCAGCAGATAATCGAAATTATACAAGATTATTCAAAAGAATATCTTTTTGCTGCAACATTTATTGATACACTTAAAAAAAAATACGACTGTACGATACCGCTACAGGAAACTGTTATGGTTACAATGTTTATTATTGAAGACAAAACTGAAACGGTTGAAGGAAATCCTGTATTATTGTATATCTTACATGGTGATCATACTGCAAGTAGTCTTCGTGATGTTACAAATGCACTTACTCAATGTAATAATGCCTATAGTTACAATTTATCCTTACAATCCCAAACGTCGGAAGCAATACAGGAGATTCGAACTTTAGTTCAAGAAATTAATCAGGGTGAAGGTATAATTGTACTTTATGATATGGGAAGTATTAAAACTATGATGGAAACTATTGCTGAAGATTTACACATCAAAATTCGAATGATGCAAATACCAATCACACTAATGGGAATTAACATTGCTAGAAAATGCAATATAAAAAAAGATATCGACCATGTTTTTCACTTAGCAAACGTAGACTTAAATCATCTAAATCAACAAATAACTACCAAGGAACAAGCAATAGTAACTCTTTGTTATACTGGAGAAGGTGGAGCTATTCAGCTAAAACAATATATAGATCAGTACTCAAAATTGGGATATATTACTATTCCGCTAGCAATTACCGATAAGGACGAACTACAGAAAGAAGTAACCCAACTTTCTCAGATTTACAATATACATTGTTTTGTAGGAACGTTTGACCCACAATTATTGGGAAAACCCTTCATTTCTATCGATCGCGTGTTTCAAACATCAAGTTTAGATTTAGATCGGCTCCTAAATTTTGAAGAAATATCAACCGATAGTTCTCATTACAATGCTATCTATGAATATCTTTCATTACAATTCAAACATACGTCTATCCCAAAGTTAAAAAAACTAATGCCGGATATCATCGATGAGTTTTGTAATAATTACAAACTAAATGATGAACAAAAAGTAGGGCTGTTTATGCATATTTCTTGTTTAATAGAAAATATCTTAGATGATAGTTTGGTACAAACTAAACAGCCTGATCATCTTGATACTTATGTAGAAGACTTTAAATTAATTCGACGTATTTTACGAAAAATAGAACGTAGTTTTAAGATAATCATTCCCGATCATGCAATTGAAATTATATTAATTAATGTTAAGGATATTAATCCTTGGCGGATATAAAAAAAATCTTATGACTACATAAGATTTCAGACTGTCGATAAAACAGGGGTGAATTTTCAATTATGGAAATACACTCCTGTTTTTTCTTTTGTTTTTTGTTCTAAAAGCCAATTGTTTAATAAAATAGCGAACTAGGCACATGCCCATTTCGCTATTTTTTTCAAATTCATCATGCTGAAAATAAGCAGAA
>JBOFDK010000092.1:0-17181 GCA_051646925.1 Cellulosilyticaceae bacterium
CGATCTAGTCTGTTTATTGCTGTAAAAAATGTAAAAAAAGTGGTGAGAACCACTTTTTTTATTGCAACATTTTATAATTCATTATATGATTTACATATATTAAATAATGGATGTGAGATAGTGAAAAAACAAACGAATAAAAGAAAAGCAGAAGCTAACAATAAAATAAAGAAAAATAAAGTATCAAATAAGGTAAATCAGATAGAAGAATATCGTAAAAAAGCACCATCAAATAATTATAACAATAATTACGAAAACCCGTATCGCAATCCATATGCGACAAAACAAAATCCAGTAAGGACAAGAAACGAAAATCCATATCGAAATCAATATAATAATCCATACACTAAACCGGAAGCTAAGATACCATACAATTATCAGTCGTATGATCCAAGAGATTATGAAGTGGTAAAAGAATATACTCCGGAAGAAAGAAGAAAAGAAATAAAGAGCAAAAATAAATTAACACGCAAAGAAATACTTAAAATGCGTCAAAGGAAACGTAATTTATTTTTCAGGAAATTAGTAGCAATAGGGATTGTTGTTTTGTTTACTACATATGGAACACTTAAAATTGTAGATATGATGAGATATCCATCAATTTCATATCAAGTAGTACAGACAGGAATTATAGACAATGGAGAAGAAATAGAGGGTATTATAGTTAGAGATGAAATTGTTGAAATGAGTAAACAAAATGGAAATGTTCACTATATTATAGGTGAAGGTGAGAAAGTTGCTAAAAATGGTAGTGTTTGTTTTGTGGCAGATGATGAAAAATTAGATAGTGCATTAAAAGATTTAGCAACACTAGATGAGAATTTATATAATGCGCAAGATAAAAGAACAGAAGTATCATATTATCAAGCAGAATTACATCAAATTAATACAGAAATAAAAGAAGAAATGAATAGATTTTATACAACAAGATACTGGAATGCACCGAATGAATTATATACTTTAAGAAAACAATTAGAACGTGTTATTCAAGAGAGAACGATGATTTATGCAAATGATAAAAATGAATTAACGGAAGCATTACAAAATGATAGACAAAACGAACAAGAACAAATTAAAACATATCAATCAGTAGAAAAAGCTAAAGTATCAGGAGTTATATCATATAGTGTGGACGGTTTTGAAAAACTAAATGATAAAAGTATTGCACAGTTAAAGTATGATGATTATAAAAATGTGATAAGTAATGCAAACCAGTTTATTCCAGAAACGACAGTTTATGGACAAGAAGGACAACCTTTGTATAAAGTAATTAAAGATGAAGACTGGAAAATTGTTACGTATTTACCTATTGAAGATAAAGAAGATTATGAAATAGGTACAAGTTACGAGTTTTATTTTAAAGATTCTGAAGATAAGCCTATTTCATTCACTTTAAAATCTATGACTGAAGAAAATGAATATATAAAGTGTGTGTTTTCAGCAACGGAAAAAATGTCAAATTACTTAGGGTTAAGACATGTACAATTTGCAATTGGACAAAATAAAGCAGAAGGTTTGAAAATTCCAATAAAAGCAATTGTAGAAAATAATATTATGGCAATACCGACAGATTATATAGTAAGAGAAGGGGAACAAAAAGGAGTTTATAGACAAGTTGGCCAAGAGACTAATTTTGTACCGATTAATATTCAATATACAGAAGAAGATAGTACGTATATTTTACAACGTATTGATCAAGTACAATCTATTCAACTAGGAGATATAATTTCTCATCCATCAGAAAATACTAAATATACTTTGTCGGAAATAAAATCAGTACAAGGAGTATATGTTATTAATAGTTCATTTGCAAAATTCAAACCAATTAAAATTAAATTAACAAATGAAGAATATGCTATTTTAACAAATGATAAAAGTACTGCATTAAATGAATTTGATCAAATTATTTCGAATCCACAAAAAATCCATGAAGACCAACTACTAAAATATATGGATGTAAAAAATAATTAGGCAGGTGAAAAATGGAAAAAAGATTACAAGAAATAGAACAACGAATAGAGAAAGCATGTAATAAAATAGGAAAACAAAGAGATGAAATAACGCTTGTTGCAGTTTCAAAAACATATTCAGTAGAACATATTCAAAAAGTTATGCAAAAAGGCGTGGAAAATTTTGGTGAAAATAGAGTACAAGAATTAATATGTAAGCAAGAAGTTTTAGAAAGCCAAGTGAAATGGCATTTGATAGGACATCTTCAAACAAATAAAGTAAAATATGTTGTGGGAACTGTAGATTTAATACAATCAGTTGATAGTATTAAGTTAGCTGAGGAAATACAAAATCAATCAATTAAAAAAGAATGTGTAACAAAAATATTGATACAAGTTAATATTGCTCAAGAACTTACCAAATATGGTTTTATAAAAAAAGATGTTATTGAAGCAGTGAAAAAAATAGCAAAACTTTCCAATGTAAAAATAGAAGGACTCATGATGATAGCACCATATGTAGAAAATGCAGAAGAAAATCGTTCAATATTTAAAGAACTTTACAAGTTATCAGTTGACATACAAAAACAAAAGATTGATAATGTAAGTATGAGATTTCTCTCTATGGGAATGAGCAATGATTTTGAAGTTGCAATTGAAGAAGGTGCTAATATGATACGTATTGGGACAGCTATTTTTGAACAATTAAATAATTAAAATTAAAGAATACATAGGAGGTACTATAATGAAAGCGATGATGAACAAAATGAAAGATTTATTAATGCCACAAGATGATTTTGAAGAAGAAGATGATTTTGAAGAAGAGGAAGTAACGATAGAAAGACAAATGAAAAGTAGACCAACCGTACCAGTACCGGTAAATACACCTAAAGTTGTGCCAATGAATGGACAAGCTTTACAAGGAAGACTTGAAATTTTAAACTTTACAATGACAAGTTATGATATGACAGGCGAAGTATTTAACTATATTAAAGGACGAAAGCCAGTTATAGTAAATATGCAACAATTAAGCGCAGGAGATGTTCAACGTGCAGTAGATTACTTAACAGGTTCATGTTATGCACTTAACGGTTCAGTTGAAAGAGTTGCAGATAATATTTTTGTATTCGCACCTGAAAATGTTAATTTATCGCCAGACACAATTAAGCAAAAAAATATATGGCCTCTTAATTAAGCGAGAAGCTATTATATGGACTGGCGCAAATATGCAACAGATGAAGAAAAAATATTTTTACAACAACTAACGGCAGCACAATCAAAGTCACAAAAACAACACCGAGGTATTAGTACATCGTTTTTTGTAAAACAATGGATGGAAGCGGTAGTATGTAAGTATTTAGGATCTGGTGCACTAGATGATATAGTGTTTGAAGGCGGTTATGTAGATGCCGAAAGACAAGTTGCAGTGTATAATCCAAATATTTATAGTGATAATGAAAAAAATGTGTCGATTTTAAAAGTAACTGTGCAGACAGGTATAGGTAAATCACTTACACACAGAGATTTTTTAGGTGCAGTACTAGGTATTGGACTAGAACGTGAAAAAATAGGAGATATTATTCTTACATCATTTGGAGCGTACATAGTATGTATACCAATGCTAACAGAGTTTATAGAACTTAATTTAAACGATATAGGACGATATGGAAAAGTAAGTATTTGTGAAATAGAATCCTCAGATATGAGCATAGAGCAAAGGCAGGTAAAAGAAGTTATTGGAACGGTAGCATCGCTTCGTGCTGATGCAGTATTTTCACTTGCCTTTGGTATTTCACGCTCCCAAATTACAAAATTACTACAGCAAGATAAAGGGAAATGTAACGGTATTGCAGTTAAAAGTTCAGAATCGATTAATGTAGGAGCAATATGTACATTAAGAGGTTATGGAAAAGCAAAATTAACTATGATAAATGGAATAACAAAAAAAGATCGTATTAATATTAAAATAGAAAAATATATATAAGGGGGCAAATATGTTAGTAGCTGTAGATATTCAAAATAAAGAATTTAAAAAAGCAAAATTTGGCGGATATAATGTTTTTGAAGTTAATGAATTTCTTGATGAGGTTTTAGAAACATATCAAGAAATAACAAAAGAAAATTATGAACTTAAAGATAAAATTAATATGTTGAATGAAAATCTTCAATATTACCGCACAATGGAAGCAACTATACAAAATGCATTAGTATTAGCAGAAAAAACAGCTCAAGATACAAAAGCGCTAGCTTATGAAAAATCTGACCAAATAAAAAAAGAAGCTGAACAAAAAGCGGATTTAATTATAGAAAATGCAAAACAAGAAGTATATACAATTAGTCATCGTACAGAAGAACTTAAAAAACAGTATTTGTCATTTAAAGTTCAAATGCGACAAATTTTACAAGGGCAATTAGAAATTATAGAACAACAAAATATTACAATTTTAGCAGAAGATTTTTCATCTATGACACTTGAAACTGAACAATCAACTTTTGAGAAGGAGATTGCAGTAACAACAGATGATGAAACATTTTATACAAAAGAATTTACAGTACTTGAAGATATACAAAAATGAAAACAATAGGGCAAGTTGAAAAACGACAGTATCCAATTATTATAGATACAAGTTACGACAACCTAATGGAATCTTTTAAAAAAATTATAAAGCCTAATAAAATTTGTATTATTTCAGATGCAAATGTAGCACCCTTATATATTGATATGGTTAAAAAACAATTACAAGGTTTAGCGAGTATAAATCAAATCATTGTTGAAGCTGGAGAATGTACAAAGCAATTAGAAAGTGTACAGAAAATTTATAATCACCTTATAGATTGTAATATGGATAGAAGCGATTTAATTGTTGCACTAGGCGGTGGCGTAGTTGGTGATTTAGCGGGTTTTGCCGCATCAACTTATATGAGAGGTATACCGTTTATACAATTACCGACAACTATTTTAGCGCAAAATGATAGTAGTGTTGGCGGAAAAGTAGGAGTTGACTACCAAACACATAAAAATATGATTGGATCTTTTTATAATCCTATTTTAATTTATACCAATATAAATGTTTTAAAAACGTTGCCAGATAGAGAATTTATGAGCGGAATGAGTGAAGTTATTAAACATGCATTCATCAAAGATATTGAACTTTATGATTATCTTTTGGCAAAAAAGGTTAAAATATTACTTAGGGATGAAGTTACTTTAGCACAAATGACAAAGCAATCAGTACATGTAAAATGTAGTGTTGTAGAAGATGATTTAAAAGAGCAAGGTGGCAGACGTATTTTAAACTTTGGACATACGATTGGACACGCTATTGAAACGTTATCTAATTTTAAATTGACACATGGAGAATGCGTAGCATATGGTATGGTAATGGCAACTTTTATTAGTTATAAAAGAGGTTATATAGACAAAGAGATTTTACGAAAAATCGAAACTATGTGTGCATCATATCATTTGTTAGATAAATTTCCGGTATTTAATCTAGAAGATGTTATGAGTCAAATGATGTATGATAAGAAAAAAACACATGGGAAATTAGCGTTTGTTTTATTAACTGGAATGGCTAAAACATGTATAGTAACTGATGTAGAGCCAAAAGAAGTTGAAAAAGCACTAGAGTATATTAAAAAAACGTGCGAATGAGCACGTTTTTTATGTAGAAAAAAATAAATAATGTATTTGAACTTAAAGGAGATAGAAGATGAGAGTTATCGTACCCATTATAGTTTTGCTAATTGTAGGTATAGATCAAGTGACAAAATATTGGGCGGCAACATATTTGCAAAATAGTGCAGATATACAAGTATGGCCTGGTGTTTTTCACTTAACATATCTAGAAAATAGAGGAGCGGCATTTGGAATGTTCCAGGGAAGGCAAATATTATTTATTGTTGTTACAATAGGTGTTCTTGTTGGACTTGCATGGTATTGGAAACATCTGCCAAAAGACATAATAGGTACATGGATAAAAATTGCACTTGCACTTGTTATTGGAGGAGCTATAGGAAATTTAATTGATAGAGTATTTCTGAATTTTGTAAGAGATATGATGTATGTAATATTGATTGATTTTCCAGTTTTTAATGTAGCAGATATGGGAGTAGTAATTGGTGTTACTATGCTTTTTCCATTGATTTTATTAATGAAAGATGAAGATGAAAATAAAATAGACATTCAAGAGGTTAACTAAATGGAACAAATAATTGAGCATGTAGTAGAAGAAGAAGGCGGCCGAATTGATAAATATTTAAGTGAACAGTTTACAGATTATACTAGAAGCTTTCTGCAAAAAATAATAAATGAAGAATGTGTAACGGTAAATGGAAAAATAATTAATTCAAAATACAAAGTAAAAAAAGGTGATAGTATACAAGTGGTTATACCAGAACCTATAGATGTTGATATAGTCGCTGAAAACATACCGATAGAAATAGTATATGAAGATGATGACTTCTTAATTATTAATAAAGAACAAGATGTAGTAGTGCACCCTGCGCCAGGGAATTATACAGGAACATTAGTTAATGCGCTGCTATATCATTGCAAAGAAGGTCTATCAGGAATAAATGGAGAGATACGACCAGGTATAGTGCATCGTATTGATAAAGATACATCTGGTTTACTTGTTGTTGCTAAAAATGACAAAACACATTTAGCACTGTCAGAAGCACTGAAAGAACATGATATAACAAGACGATATCACGCTATTGTGCATGGGAATATAAAAGAAGATGGAACAGTTGAAAAACCTATTGCAAGATCATCAAAAGATAGAAAAAAGATGGCAATTGTACAAGATGGACGTTATGCTAAAACAGATTTTAGAGTAATAGAGCGTTTTAACAATTTCACATATGTAGAACTTACACTGCATACAGGTAGAACACATCAAATTAGAGTTCATATGGCGAGTATTGGAAATCCGATTTTAGGAGATCCAGTATATGGTCAAAAAAAACCTTCATTTGGTCTTACAAAACAAATGTTACATGCAAAAGTGTTAGGTTTTGAACATCCTAGAAATGGAGAATATGTAGAATTTGAAACGGAGTTACCTACACATTTTGATAAGATAATTGACAAATTAAAAAAAATGTGATAGTATTACATCGTTAAAATCCTTTAAGCTAGTCCGAGAGACTAACAAGGATATACAAATCGGATGATATAGACAAGTAACATAATCTATCGTGATATGTATGTCTTTTAAGAGCTTCTTACGGATTTCGTAAGAAGCTTTTTTTATGTATAAAATGTGGGGGATATGACGTACAATAAGATTATTAGGAAAGGAGGCTTAAAATAGTGGAGCAATATAAAACCTTACTAGATGAAGCTACTATAAATCGAGTACTGATTAGAATAGCGCATGAAATTCTTGAAGCAAATAGAGGGGCGAAAAATATTATACTTGTAGGTATTGAAACTCGCGGGGTTCCAATCGCAAAAAGGCTTGCAAAAAATATTAAACAAATCGAAGGTGTGGATGTTCCTGTAAAAAAGGTGAATATTACATACTACAGAGATGATTTGAAAAAAATATATGAACAACCGATGCGAGGGGAAGTAGATATTACAGCTGAAATTAGTGGTAAAACAATTATTTTAGTTGATGATGTTATTTATACCGGTCGTACAGTAAGAGCTGCAATGGATGCTATTATGGATATAGGACGACCAAGTTTTATACAATTAGCAGCGCTTGTTGATAGAGGGCATCGTGAATTACCGATAAGACCAGATTACATTGGTAAAAATATCCCAACATCAAAAAAAGAAGTAGTTCATGTTCATATTGAAGAAATTGATAAAGAAAACGTTGTAGTATTAGAAAGTAAAAATGAATAGAATATATAAATGGAGGAAATTCAATGAATGAAATAAGTACAGGTAAGAAAGTTGTACTAGGTTTACAACATGTTTTGGCTATGTTTGGGGCTACTGTATTAGTGCCTATGTTAACAGGTCTTAATCCAGGAATTGCAATACTGTGTGCAGGAGTTGGTACACTAGTGTTTCACGCTGTTACAAAATGTATTGTGCCAGTATTTTTAGGTTCAAGTTTTGCGTTTATCAGTGCGATTAGTTTGATTTTGTCAGAGTACGGAATAGGAGCACTAAAAACAGGCGTTATGGCAACGGGTGTTGTTTATATTTTGATGGCAGGAGTTGTTAAATTAGTTGGGGTAGAGAAAGTTAAATCATTTTTCCCACCAATTGTTGTAGGACCTACTATCATCGTTATTGGACTTAGACTTAGCCCGGTAGCTATAAATATGATTTGTAACGCAGACGGCGCTATTGATGGACAAAAAGCACTTGTTGCAGCAATAGTTGTAAGTATAGTAATTGTAGTTTCAATTTGGGCAAAAGGTTTTTTCAAAATGATTCCGATTTTAATAGCAGTAGTTGTAGGATATATAATTAGTTTTGCTATGGGAATGGTAAATATTGAACCAATTATTGAAGCGCCACTATTTGGTTTTACACCAGAGGCAGCAACACAATTGTTTACAATTCCAGAGTTTTCAGTGTCAGCATTAACAGCAGTAGTTGCTATTGCACCGATTGCATTAGTTGTTTTTATTGAACATATTGGAGATATTACAACAAATGGTGCAGTAGTTGGTAAAAATTTCTTTGAAAATCCAGGGATTCATAGAACACTTTTAGGTGATGGACTTGCAACGTTAGTAGCAGGATTTTTAGGTGGTCCAGCTAATACAACATATGGTGAAAATACAGGAGTATTAGCGGTTACAAAAGTATATGATCCAAGTGTTGTACGATTAGCAGCAGTTTTTGCAATTGTACTTAGTATGTTTGGTAAATTTACAGCATTAGTGCAAGAAATACCAAGTGCTGTTATGGGTGGTATTAGTATCGTATTATTTGGTATGATTGCATCAGTTGGAATTCGTACAGTAGTTGATGAGAAAATTGATTTTACACAAAGCCGTAATTTATTAATAGCATCTGTTATACTTGTAATAGGTATTGGTGTAAGTGATGTTCCAATTATAGGCAATTTAACAATTTCAGGTCTAGCAATTGCAGCATTACTAGGAGTAACACTAAATAAAGTATTACCAAAAGAGATATAATAATTATACTTAAATTTAAAAAAGTGATATAATAGGGTGTGTATACACCCTATTTTTTTTGGAAGAAGAGAGGCGATATAATTTGAAAGCAGAAATAATTGCAATAGGTGATGAAGTTGTAAAAGGATTTATAAGTAATACAAACGCAGCATATATTGCAAAACGTATGTTAGATGTAGGATTAGAAACATTTTATCACTCAGCTGTATGTGATGAGAAATTAGCAATTATTGATGCAATTGAAATTGCATTAAAGAGAAGTGAAATTATATTTTGTATAGGAGGGCTTGGTCCAACAGATGATGATTTGACAAAAGAAGTAGTGTGCGAAATGCTTGGAAAAAAAATGATATTTTATAATGAATATTATGAAGAAATTCAAGAATATTTCAAAAAAACAGGAAGAAGTACTCCTGAAAATAATAAAAAACAAGCATTATTTCCTAAAGATGCAATTATTTTAGAAAATGATTATGGGACTGCGCCGGGATGTATTTTAAATACAGAAGAAAATAAAATAATTATTTTATTACCTGGTCCACCGACAGAATTAATACCTATGCTAGAAAATAAAGTAATACCATATTTGAAGAATAAGCAAAATTTATACATAAAAACAATTGATTTAGTAGTGTATGATATAGGTGAGAGTCATTTAGCTGATAAACTCGGAAATCATTTAGGTATTTCAGCGCAGTTAACAGTTGCTACGTACGTAAGAAACTCTGAAATTATAGTTAGAATATGTGCTAGAGGAACAACGCAAGAAATAGCTGATAAAATAGCTGATGAAAAAAATAAAAATATTTCCGAATGTTTAAAAGAACATACAATAGGATATAATGATAGTGAAATTGAAGATAATATAGTAAAATATTTAATTCAAAATAATTACAAAATTGCAACCGCAGAATCGTGTACAGGAGGACTATTAGTTGGAACTTTAGTTAATTGTCCAGGTATTTCTAGTATGCTGAGTGAAAGTATAGTAACATATAGTAACGAGGCAAAACAAAAATATCTTGGCGTTAGAGCTGAAACGTTACAAAAATACGGAGCAGTTAGTGCCCAGACAGCTAAAGAGATGGCGATAGGTATTCAAAAACAAGCTAATGCAAACATAGGATTAGCAACGACGGGGATTGCAGGGCCAGATGGCGGATCAGATGAAAAACCTGTTGGAACAGTATATATTGGTATTGCAATAGATAATCAAGTATATACTTATTTATTAACACTTAAAGGTACGAGAGAAGAAATTAGAACTCAGACAGTTAAAAATGTACTATGCAAACTTTATAGACATTTATATAAACAACCTATGTAAACATTTATAGTTGCAAGAAGTTTTATGTTTATGATAATACTTGCTTTTTCAAAAAAATTAGATATAATAAAATACGAGAACGAATGTTCAGGATAATATGAGGTGAAATTATGACAAATGCAGAATCAAAAAAAGCGTTAGACGCAGCAATTGCCCAAATTCAAAAACAATTTGGTAAAGGTTCTATTATGAAACTGGGAGATGCTACTGATACAAAAGTTTCAAGTTTTTCAACAGGAGCATTGAGTTTAGACATAGCATTAGGTATAGGCGGTATACCACGTGGTAGAATTGTAGAAGTTTATGGACCAGAATCATCAGGAAAAACAACTGTAACATTACACATGATTGCAGAAGTACAAAAATCTGGTGGAACAGCAGCTTTTATAGATGCCGAACATGCATTAGATCCAGCATACGCTAAAAAACTTGGTGTTAATATTAATGAATTATATATTTCTCAACCAGATAATGGTGAACAAGCACTTGAAATAGCGGAAACTATGGTAAGATCTGGCGCTATTGATTTAGTTGTTATCGATTCAGTAGCTGCATTAGTACCACGTGCAGAAATTGAAGGAGATATGGGAGATTCTCATATGGGACTTCAAGCACGTCTTATGTCTCAAGCGCTTAGAAAACTTACAGGTGTAGTAAACAAATCAAAATGTACAGTTGTTTTTATCAATCAGCTTCGTGAAAAAGTAGGAATTATGTTTGGTAGTAATGAGACAACAACAGGTGGACGTGCACTTAAATTCTATTCATCTATACGTCTAGATGTACGTAAAATAGAAACATTAAAACAAAGTAACGAATTTATAGGAAGTAGAACACGTGTCAAAGTTGTAAAAAACAAAGTAGCACCACCGTTCCAACAAGCTGAATTTGATATTATGTATGGTGAAGGTATTTCAAAAGAAGGCGATGTACTAGATTTAGCTGCTAATATTGATATTGTTAATAAAAGTGGCGCATGGTATTCTTATGGTGATTTAAGATTAGGCCAAGGACGAGAAAATGCAAAAATTTATTTAAGAGATAATGCAGAATTACTTAAAGAAATTGAATTGGCAGTAAGAAAACACTATGGTGTAGATCATGCGGAATATCCAGTAGATGCAGCTGAAAAAAGTGGAGAATTAGCATTAGACGAAGAATAAAAGTGGCGCAAGCCACTTTTTTTATATGATTAAAAAACGATTAAATTGGCTATATTTTAGGAGGACATATGTACAGGATAACATCTATTGAACCACAAAAAAAAGATCCAGAACGTGTATCTATTTTTATTAATGAAAAATTTGATTTTGGGATTACAGTAAAGATGTTAGAACGCTATGGATTACATATAGGGCAAGTTCTAACACAAGAATCATATGAAACACTAATGGAAAAAATGCTTCTTGATAAAGCGAAGTATAGGGCGTTAGATTATTTAGCAAGTCATCATAAAACGGAATGGCAAGTTAGAGAAAAATTAACAAAATTAGAATATGGTACGCATGTTATAGATGCAGTTATTGATTTTTTGATACAATATAAATATATTGATGATATGGCTTATGCAACAAGATATACAGAGCAAAAAGCACGTATTGGACGTAAAAGTGGTAGACAAATTCAAAGCTTATTATATAGCAAAGGTATTAAAGGTATAAATCCGTTTGAAATTTCTGAAGATATGTATGAGATAGAAGAAAAAAATGTTCTTTATTATTTAGAAAAATATAATTATAGTAAAGCGTTAGAATTTAAGCAACGTCAAAAATTGATAAGTCGATTGATGACGAAAGGCTTCAAATATGAAATAATTCAAAATATATTGGCTAAATTAGACGAAAGTTTTGAAGTATAAGGGCTTAAGCTTGACAGTGTTTAATAAACGTTATACAATTATGTTGTTATTTGTATATTTTTAGACATACACAGGGAGGTGTTGGCTATAGGACTAGGACTTAGCCCTACTGCAATCATTGTGGTAGTGGCAGCACTCATTGTAATTGGAATTATATGCTTTGCAGTAGGCATTCTTTATAGAAAACGTAAAGCCGAGGCGCAGATTGGTTCAGCAGAGGAAAAAGCGAGAAAAATCATAGATGATGCTATAAAGACTGGGGAAGCAAAAAAGAGAGAATTGCTTTTAGAGGCAAAGGAAGAAAATATTAAAGCTAGAGACGAATTGAATAAAGAAGTTAAAGAGCGACGCGGCGAATTGCAGCAATTAGAACGTCGATTACTTCAAAAAGAAGAGTCATTAGACAAAAAGAATGTAGTGTTTGAACAAAAAGAAGAACAACTGCAAGTTAAGTTAGATAAAGTAGAAAAAATAAAACAAAACACTAAAGAAATTGAAGCTAAAAAGATGGAAGAGCTAGAGCGTATTTCAAGCTTAACAGCTGAAGAAGCTAAACAATTTTTATTAAAAACAATTGAAGATGAAGTTAAGCATGAATCTGCTATACTAATCAAAGAAATTGAAGCTAAAACTAAACTAGATGCGGATAAAAAAGCAAAAGATATTTTAACAAATGCTATACAAAAATGTGCAGCTGATCATGTTGTTGATACAACAGTATCTGTTGTTCCGTTACCAAGTGACGAAATGAAAGGTAGAATTATTGGACGAGAAGGTCGTAATATTCGTACGTTAGAAACATTAACAGGAATAGACTTAATCATAGATGATACACCAGAGGCAGTTATTTTATCAGGATTTGATCCAATTCGCCGTGAGGTAGCACGTATTGCTTTAGAAAAATTGATTGTTGATGGACGTATTCATCCAGCACGTATTGAAGAAATGGTTGAAAAGGCTCGTAAAGAAGTTGAAGTACTAATTCGTGAAGAAGGTGAAGCGGCTACTTTTGAGACTGGTGTTCATGGACTTCATCCAGAGATAATTCGTTTATTAGGTAAACAAAAATTCAGGACAAGTTATGGACAAAATGTTTTACGTCATTCAATTGAAGTTTCTAATTTATCAGGACTAATAGCGGGCGAATTAGGTATAGATATTCGTCTTGCAAAAAGAGCTGGATTACTGCATGATATAGGAAAAGCAGTAGATTATGAAATGGAAGGTTCACACATTACTATAGGTGCAGGACTTTGTAGAAAGTATGGAGAGAATGCAGTAGTTATTAATGCAGTAGAAGCTCATCATGGTGATGTTGAGCCAGAATCAGCTATTGCAGTTATAGTACAAGCAGCTGATACTATTTCAGCAGCTAGACCAGGTGCTAGACGTGAAACATTAGAAACATATATTAAACGTCTGCAAAAAATTGAAGAAATTGCAACATCATTTAAAGGTGTTGAAAAATCATTTGCAATTCAAGCAGGTAGAGAAGTACGAATTATGGTTGTTCCAGAAGAGATTGATGATTCAGGATTAGTACTTCTTGCTAGGGATGTTACAAAAAGAATTGAACAAGATTTAGAATATCCTGGGCAAATTAAAGTAAATATTATTCGCGAAACACGAGCGATTGAGTACGCAAAATAAAAAGAAATAGGGGTATAAAAGACGGAGTAATTTTAAAATTATTCAGTTTTTTATACCTTTTTCAATTATTAATAGTTAAGTTATGTAATGAATTGTGATATATAATAGGGAAAAAATGATTTTTAATATTGGAAATAAAATGTTTGGAAATGATAAAAATGATTTTTAAAACTAATCAACTTGCAAAAATCAGATAAATGCACTATAATATATTTAAAGTAACGGAAAATATAAGGAGGAAATATAAATGATTTCAAAATTAGCGAGTAGTATAGCTCCATCATCAACGTTGGCTATTACAGCAAAAGCAAATGCAATGAAAGCAGAAGGAATAGATGTTGTAGGTTTTGGTGCAGGGGAACCCGATTTTGATACACCCGATTATATAAAAAATGCTGCTATTCAAGCAATTAATGAAGGGTTTACAAAATATACACCAGCATCTGGTACTTTAAGTCTTAAAAAAGCAATAGCAAATAAGCTTCAAGTAGAAAATAATGTATGTTATACTCCAGAACAAATTGTAGTAAACAATGGTGCAAAACATTCTTTAACAAATACATTTTTAGCTGTTTTAAACGTAGGTGATGAAGTTTTAATTCCAGCACCTTATTGGCTTAGTTACCCAGAGATGGTTAAAATGGCATATGGTGTGCCTAAAATTATATATACAGATAAAGCAAATATGTTTAAATTAACACCTGAATTACTTGAAAAATCAATTACTGATAAAACACGTGCAATAATTATTAATTCACCATCTAATCCAACAGGTGTTGTATATACTAGAGAAGAATTAAAAGCTTTGGCAGATGTAGCAGTTCGTCATAATATATGGATTGTTTCGGATGAAATTTATGAATACTTAGTATATGGTGAAACAAAACATACATGTATTGCATCGCTATCAGATGAAATTTATAACCATACTATTACAATTAATGGACTTTCAAAAAGTCATGCTATGACAGGGTGGCGTATTGGTTATTTAGCAGCGCCATTAGAAGTTGCTAAGGCGGCAAGTAATTTGCAATCACATGCAACATCAAACCCAAATTCGATAGCACAAAAAGCTGCAGAAGCGGCTTTGGATTTATCTTATGATTTTCCAAAGAAAATGGTAGAAGTGTTTGAAAAACGTAGTCATATTATGTATGAAAAATTAAAAAGTATACAAGGTTTTGATGTGATTAAACCACAAGGCGCTTTTTATTGTTTTGTTGATATTTCAGCGTTATATGGAAAAATGTATGAGGGACAAATAATTAAAAATGCAGCAGATTTTGCAGCTTTAATATTAGAGAAGAAAAATGTTGCGTTAGTACCATGTGCAGACTTTGGAGCACCAGACTGTATTAGATTATCTTACGCTATTAGTCAAGAAAGTATTGAAAAAGGATTAGAGCGTATAGAGCAATTTGTTTTACAATTAGTTTAAAAAATATATAAAAAAAGGAGGTTAAAACTCCTTTTTTTTATCTTCAAATAACCGAACGAAAAATAAAAAATAAGTAAAAAAGTTCGATTTATATTGTCAATTATCGATCTATTCTATATAATGGAATAATATATAAAGTGAGAGGTGGAGTTTGATATGAGAGAAAGTTATAAAAGTCCTTTAGAGGGTAGATATGCAAGTAAAGAAATGTTATATATGTTTTCAGATGATAAAAAATTCAAGACATGGCGTAAACTTTGGATTACGTTAGCAGAAGTGGAAAATGAATTAGGGTTAGCTGTTACGACAGAGCAAATTGAAGCGTTAAAAGAATATGCTGATAATGTTAACTATGATGTTGCTGATGAATGGGAAAAAAAAGTTCGTCATGATGTTATGGCGCACGTACATGCGTATGGGGAACAAGCAGAGTGTGCTATGCCTATTATTCATTTAGGAGCTACAAGTTGCTATGTATGTGACAATACTGATTTGATTATTATGTATGAGTCACTTGAGATAATAAGAGCAAAAGTTATGAATGTTATTGAAAAGTTATCTAAATTTGCAGAAGAATATAAGACATTACCTACACTTGGATTTACACATTTTCAGCCAGCACAATTAACAACTGTAGGAAAAAGAGCTACACTTTGGATACAAGAATTATGGTTAGACGTACAAGAAATTGATGATGTATTAGCTACAAAACGATTAAGAGGTGCAAAAGGAACGACAGGAACTCAAGCATCATTTTTAACACTATTTGATGGCGATTATAAAAAAGTAAAAGCTTTAGATCAACGTATTGCTCAAAAATTAGGATATAATGAAGTTTATCCAGTTACAGGTCAAACGTATTCAAGAAAAGTTGATTCACGTGTTCTAAATATTTTAAGTCAAATTGCGCAATCGGCATATAAATTTAGTAATGATTTACGTTTACTGCAACATCTTAAAGAAGTTGAAGAACCTTTTGAAAAAACACAAATTGGTTCATCGGCAATGGCATACAAACGTAATCCAATGAGATCGGAAAGAATGTCTTCACTTGCAAGATTTGTTATATGTAATGCGCTTAATCCAGCTATGACTGCATCAACACAATGGTTTGAGAGAACATTAGATGATAGTGCTAATAAGAGACTTAGTGTTTCGGAAGGATTTTTGGCAATTGATGCTATTTTAGAAATATATATGAACGTAGCATCAGGGCTTGTAGTTTATCCAAAAGTAATAGAAGCGCATATTGCAAATGAACTTCCATTTATGGCGACAGAAGTTATTTTAATGGAAGGTGTAAAGCGCGGGGGAGATAGACAAGAGTTACATGAAAAAGTTAGAGTGCTTTCAATGGAAGCGGCGGCAAATGTTAAACAAGAAGGAAAAGAAAATGATTTGATTGAACGAATTATTGCAGATGGAACTTTCCAAATGACTGAAAAAGAGTTAAGAGCAATTATGAAACCTGAAAACTTTATAGGTTGTGCGGCTATGCAAGTTGATGATTTTATGCAAGAAGTTATTTATCCATTACTTGAAGAAAATAAAGATGTTCTAGGAAAAATGGGTGAAGTGAGAGTGTAGTATAAAAAAATGGTCTAGTTTAATTTAAACTAGACCATTTTTGTGTATTTTAATTAGTAGGAGTTACGATAAGACGAATGCCACGAATTTCATTTATTGTAACTTGTTGACCTTTTTGAATTGTGTTATTACCAGTTGTTGTTGCAATCCAAGTTTCGCCATCTAATTTAACTTTGCCATTTTGGCCAGGTTCTATATTAATAGGGTGAATGACTACGCCAGTTGTACCTATTAAATCATCAATATTTTTAGGAGT
>JBOFDK010000093.1:0-16484 GCA_051646925.1 Cellulosilyticaceae bacterium
CATTTGCGACAATAAGTGTGAAAAATATTTCAAAAGAACAATTAAGTAATATAGAACAAGAGTTAACAGAACGATTTGTAAGAGGAGATGAATCAAGATCAACAGAAGGCTCAGGGCTTGGGCTCGCTATTGCAACTAGTTTGGCGCAGTTACAAAAAGGAGAGTGCAATGTATGCGTTGATGGTGATTTGTTTAAAGTAAGTATACAAGTACCGCTAAATGTTTAAAATAAATAATCTTGAAATAAATAATCTTGAAATAAAAAAACTAAATAAAGTACTAGATAAAAGAACTAAATAAAGTATTAAATAAAGTGCTAAAAATATAGGACAAACAAACTAAACATTATAGCTAAATTTACCAAATAATATATTGATAAAAAAATTGACAATTACAAAAGAGTAGAATATACTGATGTAAATATTCGAAAAAAATCAAACTGTTGATGGGGAGATAAAACTGTGTAGCGCACTTACAGAGAGTTAGGGATGCTGAGAACCTAATGGAAAGCGGAACAGATAAATGGACCCTTGAGGGCGTAGTGAACGGGAAACCTAGTAGTATACGACGCAACACCAGCGTTATAAGGTGCAAAATGTGTTAGCATTTTAGAGAGGTTTGGTTATCTATTTAGATAATCCAACAAGGTGGCATAGAGTTTAAAAACATCTATCCTTGTATAAGGGTAGGTGTTTTTTGTTTACCTTTTCCTCCCTAAATCAATAAAAACTAAAAATTGAGGAGAAGAAAAATGAAAAAATTAATTAAAAAAATACGTTTAGTAGTTGTAGCAAGTATAGTAGGTATAACAAGTTTAGTGGGATGTAGTGAAAAAAAAGATTTACCAACAGTCGGTATTATTCAGTTAGTAGAACATTTAAGTTTAGATACAATTAGAGAAAGTATTATTAGCGATTTAGAGAGCAAAGGATATATTGATGGAGAGACAGTGAACATTGATTACAAAAATGCTCAAGGTGATCAAAATAATATTATGACCATTTGTCAAAAATTTGTTGGAGATGATGTTGATGTAATAGTAACAATTGCAACACCTACAGCGCAAGCAGCAGCAGGTGTTACAAAAGATATTCCAATTGTTTTCTCAGCAGTAACAGATCCTGTATCTGCAAAAATTGTTAAAAATCCAAGTAATCCTGAGAGTAACATTACAGGAACATCAGATGCTATACCAGTAGATAAAGTATTTGAACTTTGCAAAAAATTAACACCTGACGTTAAAAAGATAGGATTTTTATATACAGCAAGTGAAGTTAATTCACAAGTTATCGTAGATAGGGCAATAGAATTAGCACCAAAATACGGTTTTGAATATGAAGTTATGACAATTACAAATACGTCAGAACTTAAACAAGCAGCAGAACTTTTAGCAGCTAAAGTTGATGCGATATATACACCTATAGATAATACAATTGCATCAGCAATGTCACTCCTTAGCAAGGTTGGGCGAGATATGAAACTTCCTATATATGTAGGTGCAGATTCTATGGTTGTAGATGGTGGATACGCAACAATTGGTATTAACTATGAAGCGCTAGGTAAAAAAACAGCAGATATAATTGATGAAGTATTAAAAGGTACGTCAATAAGTAATTTACCGGTAGTAACACTTGATGAATTTGATACGATAGTAAATCAAACTACAGCAGAAATTATTGGCGCAACAGTTCCTACAGAAGATGTAATTATAGTTCATTAGACTTTATATAAAATGGCTGAAAAAATAAAGTAGGTTTAGTGTATAGACTAATTGAAATTACGTTATCTAAAAAAGAGGAGATAATAATATGAGTATGCAGGAATTGATTACAATTATAGAGCTTGGTTTAATTTATGGAATTATGACGATGGGTGTTTTTATTTCGTATAGAATTTTAGATGTACCGGATTTAACAGTTGATGGAAGTTTTACATTAGGAGCAGCTGTATCGATTATGTTTGCTATAGCTGGATATCCTTTTACAGGTGTAATTATGGGGATGGTAGCAGGAGGGCTTGCAGGTGGTGTGACAGCTTTGTTGCAAACAAAATTAAAAGTGCAACCAATACTTGCGGGTATTTTGACAATGACAGCGCTTTATACAATTAATTTATGGGTTATGGGCGGAAAAGCGAATCAATCATTAGGAACAGATAAATCAATATTTACATGGACAGAAAATTTAGCAAATCAAAAAAGTGCAAGAATGTTATTTTTAATAGCAATAACAATAGTTTTAATATGTATAATTACAATATTTTTAAAAACTAGTCTAGGTCTTGCGATTCGTGCAACAGGTGATAATGAGGCGATGGTTCGCTCATCATCTATAAACGTGGATGTTATGAAAATAATAGGATTAATGATAGCGAATATGATGGTTGGGTTATCAGGTGCATTGCTTGGACAATTACAAAGTTTTGCAGATGTAAATATGGGTGTAGGTATAGTAATTATAGGATTAGCTTCACTTATAATAGGAGAAGTTGTATTTGTAAATGCTTATGAAAGTTTATTTAAGTTAAGACCTATGAGTATGTTAATTGTTGCAGCGGTTATAGGAGCGGTATTATACCGAGTAGTAATTTGGGGAGCTATTAAGATGAATATGAGTGCATCTAGTATGAAACTTATATCAGCACTAATTATTGTTTTTGCATTATCATACCCTGTTTTGAAAGCACGATATGCATTATACAAAAAGAAAAGAGGTATAAATCATGCTTAAAATGACAAATGTTTGCAAAATTTTTAATGAAGGAACAGTGAATGAACGTAATGCAATAACAAATATGAATCTGAATATTAAAAAAGGCGATTTTGTAACTATTATTGGTTCAAATGGTGCAGGTAAATCAACATTATTCAACCTAATAGGAGGTCAAATTTTAGCAGATAAAGGGGAAATAGTACTAGATAATAATAATATAACGTACAAAAAAGAGCATAAGAGGGCAAAAGAAATAGGACGCCTATTCCAAGATCCATTAAAAGGGACTGCGCCTAATATGACAATAGAAGAAAATTTAGCATTAGCGTATATGCGAACGACAGGAAAGAAATTTGGATTTGGTATAAGTAAAGAAAATCGTGATTTTTTTCAAACACAATTAGAGCAATTACAGATGGGCTTAGAAAATCGTATGAAAACGAAAGTTGGATTGTTATCAGGAGGTCAAAGGCAAGCGGTAACACTTATGATGAGTACATTAGTAACACCTAAGTTATTGTTATTAGATGAACATACAGCAGCGCTTGATCCAGAAACAGCTGAAAAAGTATTACTTATTACTAGAAATATTGTTAAACAAAATAATGTAACAACTATGATGATTACTCATAATATAGATTCAGCACTTAGCCTTGGGAACCGTACTATTATGATGCATGATGGAAAAATTGTAACTGATATAGAGGGCGTAGTTCGGGAAAATATGACGAAACAAAAATTATTAGATATGTTTAAAGAAGCTAGTCAAACTACACTTGCAACAGATAGAATAATATTGTCTTAAAATAAGATGTATGGTAAAGATTAAAGATAATTAATGTGAAAAAATTAAGTTTTCAAATTTTAAATAATGATTTTTTGAATTATATAAATAGAAACTATACAAAATGATAAAACTATGATAAAAGTAATACAGAGTTAGAATATAAGAAAATGTAATTTTAAATAATGAAAAAGGTAGGAATATAATATGAATAAAATTTTAAAAACAGTTGACCATACATTACTTAAAGCAGTTGCAACATGGGATGATATAAAAATAATTTTAGATGAGGCAAAAGAGATGGACGTAGCATCAGTTTGTATTCCACCATCATATGTTAAAAGAGCATCAGAATATTTAAAAAATGCGATAGCTGTTTGTACTGTAATAGGATTTCCTTTAGGATACCAAACTACAGAAGTAAAAGTTTTTGAAGCAAAAGATGCACTTCAAAATGGGGCAAAAGAAATTGATATGGTTATTAATATCGGTGATTTGAAAAATAAAGAATATACAAAAATAGAAGAAGAAATTAGAGAGATTAAAAAAGCTGTAGGCGAAAATATTTTGAAAGTTATTATCGAAACTTGTTATTTAACAGAAGAAGAAAAAATTAAAATGTGTCACATTGTAACAGATGCGGGCGCAGATTTTATCAAAACTTCGACAGGATTTGGCACAAATGGTGCAACGCTTGAAGATATTAAATTATTTAAACAAAATGTTGGTGATAACGTAGCGATAAAAGCAGCGGGCGGAGTTAAAACTATTGCAGATGCAAATGCTTTTATTGAAGCAGGAGCGACGAGACTAGGAACTAGTAGTATATGCCAAATAATAAAAAACCAAGAAGTTACAGGTTACTAAACAAGGAGTATATAGATGCAAAATAAAGTTCCACGTATTGCAACAATTCAAACGTTGGCAGGATTTGGAAGATGTTCATTAACAGTTGCGATACCAATATTATCAGCTATGGGTATACAAGTTTGTCCGATACCAACAGTTGTATTAAGCACACATACAGGTGGACTTGGTAAACCAGTTAGTATGGGAATGACTGATATAATAGATGAATGGACTCAGCACTGGAAAACATTGAATTTAACATTTGATGCATTAACAAGTGGGTTTTTAGGTAATGAACATCAAATTCAACAAGTGATTCAGCTGTTCCAAACATTTAAAACACCTCAAAATTTTGTATTAGTCGATCCAGTTATGGGAGACAACGGTAAACATTATGATTTTTTTACAAAACAAATGCAAAATGCTATGAAAAAACTTATCGCATCAGCAGATATTGTAACACCTAATCTGACTGAATTATATTTGTTATTAGGAAAACCATATACAGAAAATGTGCTAAAAAAAGAAGAAATTCGTGAATGTGTTTTACAAATAGCTTTGTTAGGTCCACGTTACGTTGTTGTAAAAGGTGTTTTTATGGAAGAAGGAAAAGTGAATGTTTGTTTTGATAGTCAGAAAAATAAAATGACTATTTTACCATACGAAACAATTAATGCGCACTATCATGGAACGGGTGATGCTTTTGCAAGTATTGTTACAGGAGCATTGTTGCAAGGAAAATCATTAGTAGAAGCGGTTCAAAAAGCAGCAGATTTTATTAGATATGTATTAAAGTATACTGATGAAGCAAATGTAGATAGTAAAGAAGGTATTTTGATAGAGCCATGCTTAGGCGAACTAATAATTAATTCGAATGCAAGTTGTATAAAAAAATGATTAATTTATAAAATGATAATATATGACAACAAGTAACAAATAGAAAAATATAGTGAAAAATGATAATTAATGCGATATTATAATATGTAGAGGCGTTTAAAAAGAATAAAATATGACGAAAAAAGCTTATAAAACAGGCGTACTGGAAAAAAAGTGAAAAAAAACATAAAAAAAACAAAAATAGACTAGCTTTTATAGATAAATAGAAGTATAATAAGAGCATATATATAATATATAAGTTTCCATTTCAACTAAAGCAGAAGAATCTAGACGCATTGCGCCTAAATTTTTCTGCTTTTTTTAATTTAATAGTTAAATATTGTTGCAACTTTTCCAATAAATAGTTATGCTAAATAAAAGATAAATATTTAAATAGAAATTAAGAGGAGGAACGTTGTGAAAAAAGCAGTCATTTTTTATTTTTCTGGGACAGGCAATACTTGGTGGGTTGCAAAACGCATTGGACAAAAATTAAAAGACGAATATATGAAAATCAGAACTTGCTCCATAGAACAAGTAAGCGTAGAAGAGGCAAATGAACTTATAAGTGTAAGTGATGTTGTAGGATTTGGTTATCCAGTTTATTGCTCGGATATACCTGAATTAATGAAAACATTTATGCAGTCGCTTAATATAGAAAGTGTTAAAAAAACATTTGTGTTTTGTACACAAGAAAGTTTTAGTGGCGACGGAACTAGAGTGGCAACTGAATTTTTGGAAAAAACACAATTTGATATAAAATATACTATGCATATTAAAATGCCAAATAATATTACATCAGCGATATCACCATTATCATATAATTACACACCAAAAGAACAAAACGAAATTTTGAAAAAAGCCGATGAAAGAATTGGAAAATTTGTTTATTATATTTTAGAAGATATACCAGGAACGGTAGGTTTTACAAAAGTTGCAAAAGCATTAGGAAGCGTACAACGTACACCTTACCGAAAATTATATAAATATGCAAAGCATATGATTACATTTACAAATAAATGTACACACTGCGGATATTGTGAAAAACTTTGTCCAGTTGACAATATAGAAATTACAAAAAATGGCAACTTGACGTATAATAAATGTATACAATGTATGAGATGTTATAACTATTGTCCGAATACAGCAATTCGTATTTTTGGTGTAGAACATAATCCAAAACGAGGACAAGTATATAAAGGACCAGTTCGTAAATTTAATCCGGAAAATTTAAAAACAAAGAAAGTAGGGATGGATAATGAAAGTATGTAAAAGGATAATTGCATTATTTTTAAGTACTATGATTATAAGTACAACTCTATTTGCTACAACAACATCAGATATAGATGTAGCACGTTCTAATAAATTGTTTGTTGCGCTTAGAGATTTTTGCGAAAAGTATGATTATGAAATTAAATGGAACGATGCAAAAAAAATAGCGACAATAAAAAATGAAAAAAATATCGAAATCGATGTTCAAGCTCTTATAAAAGAAGATAAGGCATATATAGAAAATAATCGTGTATTTATTGATAAGGTAGTGCTAGATGCAGTATTTGAAATAAACGATGTAGAAAAAGATGAAATGACATATGAACAACGCGCAGTTAAAATAGCAGAGCATCTGAAAAATGCTGAATATCAAGAAGTATGCGACATGATGGATGATAATATGCTAGCTATAATTACACCAAGCATATTGAAACAAAGCTATGAAACTGTTGCAATAAATATAGGTGAAATTAAAGACATTAAAGTGGATAAAACGATTGATGTAGGCGAATATAAGCAAGTAGATGTACGCATGACAACTGAGTTAGCACAACTAAAAATAACTTTAGTATTTAATCAGTTACAAAAATTATCTGGACTTCAGTTAGGGTTTTATGCAATGGATGCGGTATTACCTAAGCATGCAGTAGAAAAAGAAATGAGTGTGACTAGTGGTAAGTATACTATGCCAGCTACACTTACGTTGCCAAAACAAGAAGGTGATTTTCCAGTTGTAGTTTTAGTTCATGGTTCAGGCCCAAATGACCAAGATGAAACAATTGGTGGTGTTAAAGTATTTCGCGATATAGCATATTTTTTGGCGGAAAAAGGTATAGCGACATTAAGATATGATAAAAGAACATACACATACATTAAAGAATATAATGAAAATCCTGCAATATTTGATTTTGCAGAAGAAGTTTTAGAAGATGCACAGTCAGCTGTTGAATTAATGAAAGTAACACCTCAAATTGATAAAGATAAAATATTTGTATTAGGTCATAGTTTGGGCGGAATGAGTGTACCTATGTTAAATAAGCTGATGTCAGGTGTTAGTGGGTATATAATGATGGCTGCGCCAGCTAGGCCGTTAGAAGATCTTGTATATGAACAAATAGATTATTTGACAGGTGTTCAAGGCATGTCAGAGACCGAAAAAACAATGTATATGGAACTTATCAATAAACAAATACAAGTAGTTAAGACTATTACAAAAGAAACTGAAATACAGGAAGTAGGATTAGCGGGGATTAATAACAAAATGTGGGCAGATTTTAATGCATATAATCAAGTGGAGGATGCAAAATCTATAGATGTTCCGCTACTAATAGTTCAAGGTGGACGTGATTACCAAGTGACTATGGAAGATTATGAAATATGGCAAGAAATGTTGAATAATAAGGAAAATGTTACATTTAGAGCATATGATGATTTAAATCATTTGTTTGTTACAGGAGCTGGAAAAAGTATACCAAATGAATATTATACCCCAGCGCAAGTTTCTGAAACGTTTTTGTTAGAACTTACGCAGTGGATTCTTAATAAAGGGCTTGAAAAATAAAAAGGTTATGTTATAATGAAACAAGCACAAGCCTAGAGAGGGGATAGTAACATGGCAAAAAATAAAGATGGTTATAAACTGATTGCTCAGAATAAAAAAGCATACCATGACTATTTCATTGAAGAGGTTTATGAAGCTGGAATCGTCTTAGTCGGTACAGAAGTAAAATCGATTAGAGGCGGAAGTGGCTCCATAAAAGAAAGCTTTGTTCGTATCAAAGATGGTGAAGCGTTTATTCATAATATGCATATCAATCCGTACGATAAAGGTAATATCTTCAACAAAGAGCCACTGCGTATACGTAAGCTCCTTCTCCACAAAAAAGAAATTAACAACTTAGTCGGTGAAATTTCTACTCAAGGTATGACAATTGTGCCACTCAAGGTATATATTAAAGGAAGTTTGGTTAAAATGGAAATTGGCCTAGCACGTGGTAAAAAACTACATGATAAGCGTCATGACATTGCAAAAAAAGATGCGCAGCGTAATATGCACCGCGCTCTTAAAGATCGTAACAACGAATCTTAATGCCAAATATGCCTTTGCTAGTATCACCCTAAATTATTAGGGGGTGCACTGGCTTCGACGGGGGTCACATCCACTGGGGCAGCCATCCGTAGCCGCCGGGACTACGTTAAAAACTGGCACTTTAATTTAAACGCAGAAAATAATTTTGCAATAGCAGCGTAAGCTGCTAGTCTCCTCTAGCTAACCCGCAGGCTAGAACGAGGCTCCGACTAAGCGGGGAACGTCTAGGGTTAAGCTTTGTCCCCTAGTTGTACTTATGAAGCTACTGAAACCTAGAGCCTGTCATTAGGCGCTAGACAGAGGGAATGTAAAAATAATGAATATGATGGTAGAGACCACGATGTATGGGCTTTCGGACAGGGGTTCGATTCCCCTCACCTCCATGAACTAAACCCTCGAACTTAGGAAACTAGGTTCGGGGGTTTTGGAGTTTTACAGATAATTACTTAAATTGGAAAACTAGAGATAAATTGACTAATCCTTGTGAAATAGAGTGAAAGAGTGTGTATGAGAGTTTTAAAATACTACTAGCTTAATGGGTTGAATAAAGGGGGAAATATATGAGCAATACTTTGAAATTTAATAAACTCCAGTATAAGGGAGTGTTTTGTTCAGAATTTGAAGATTTTAATAAGAATAATGTATTAAGCTTTGGAAAAAATATCTCTGTTTTATATGGACCTAATGGTACTGGTAAAACAAGTCTTAGTAAAACTTTAAGTATAGAGAATGCTGATGAAAATATTTATTTTGAGGTTGAATATAATTCTCAAAAGGTTAATTCTACAAATGAGGTATTTCATGTAATTAGTGATCAAAATAGTAGAAATATAATCAAGGGGACCGCTAAGGACTATCTAATTGGAGATGAAATTGAAAGAGAAGAGACCTTATTAAAAGAAATTGAAAATTATTTTAACCAATTAGTTGACTCTTTAAGAAAGGATTTAAAAGACCACTTTAATATTTCAACTAAAACTAGCAAGGTAATAGATTCAATAGATAGTCAAGATGTTAAAAACATGGTTATAAAGTTTGCTAATAAACAATTTAAAAGTACTGGTATAGATAAAGAATTATATATTTGTACGGTTGAAAATTTACAATTAGGATTTTCCTCTTTTGATAGGGAAACAGATGTATATAAGTTTATAATTAACAATTATAAAGATATTAAATCAATAGTCCATAAAATAAAGCAGTTAGACATAACCCGTATAGTTGCGAATACAAAGATAAAAGAAATAGAGGAAAATGATGAAGCTATAAAAATGCTCAATAAATTTTCTTATAAAGATGAATGTATAGTATGTGATAATAAAGATTATGATAAAGTAACTTTACTCAGAAAAAAGACTGCTAATAAAGCTAAGGTCGAACAAGAATTAGACCAGCATACTAAAGATATCTTAAATGGTATAATTAAGCTTACTAGAGAGTATGGAAATGATCCGTTAGATATTGAAAATATTTTCTTAGAAGCTATTAAGACAGGTGATACTCAAAATATAGTCACATTAAAAAACACTTTAGAACTATATTTACAAAATATAGGACAGGCAATATCTAATTTAGTGAAGTCAAGTTTAGATACTGAGATATTATCCAAATATGAAGAGTATAGGGCACTGCTTAATTCACAAATTAAAATATCAGAAGAAGACTTACTTTACCTTAAAGAAGTAATTGGAGAGAATATTGGTAGGGATATTGATATAAGTAGAGATACAAATAATAGACTTAAAATTACACTAGGGGGTGCTGAATTTTTAACTAAAGATCGAAATGATTTAGGTCTTAGTACTGGTCAGCAAAACTTTATTTCATTATCTTTTGAGTTATTAAAAGCTAAAAAATCAACAAAACCATATATTGTTCTAGATGATCCAATATCTAGTTTTGATTCAATATATAAAAATAAAATAGCTTTTTGTATAGTTAAATTCTTAGAAGGTCGAAAACAAATAATATTAACACATAATACTGAACTTATAAAGTTACTAGAGTTCCAATCACAAAATAGCTTTGAACTCTATATGCTTAATAATACTGAAGGTGGAGAAAATGGATTTATACAAGTAAATAAAGATGAAAAAAACCTTTTGGTACAATTAAATACACTATTAGACTTATTTAGAGGTGATATTTTATCTTATATTAAACAAGATGATGATGGAACTAATAAGCAGAGATTTTTAATGTCAATGATTCCTTTTATGAGAGGCTATGCAAATATTATCGGAAATAAGCTTGTCTATAAAGAACTTTGTAAAGTAATGCATGGGTATGAGAGTAAATATGTAGATATAGGTAGAATATACAATACATTGTTTAACAATAATACTGAAAGTGATGATATAAAGTTTGAAAATATTAAAGTTACTATTGAAGATATTTTAAACATTGATTTAGAGAATAGCGAAATAATAGATAGTTCAATGTATCCTCTATTAAATAAATCTTTGTATCATACATTAAACTATTTATTTTTACGATTAAAAGTGGAACGAGAGTTATGTCTGCTTGAGAACAATAAGGTTTTAAATTTAATACAAGAAAAGAAAGAACGCAGGGGAAATAAATATACAGGTGAAACAACGCAAAATATAATAGATGCTGTTTTTCCTAGAACAGATTCTGCAAAAATAAAAGAAAGAGTATTCTTTACATCTAGAAAGACTCTTTTAAATGAGTTTAATCATTTTGAAGGCAATATGAATATTTTTCAACCTGCAATAGATATTACTGATAAAGCATTATTGAATGAAAAAACTTCAATCCTAGAAATGCTTGAAAGGATAGCTACGCCAATAAATAGAACAAGTGATGAAGTGGGGGGATTGATGTAGTTATATCCTTTAAAGTTGAATTAGGAACAAAATACTGTAGATTCTACTTTATACATGATTTCTATAATCTCCAAGAGGTATCTTGTTGCAACTGAAGTAAGTAGGACAAGGTGTCAGTCATTAATGATAAGTAAGTTTATCTTCTTGTATTGCTTTATGAGATTTTAATTAAAAAGTGTAAGGCTATATTCTCTTTCGATTTAGATACCAAATTAAGTCCTAACAATATCTCTATAAAAATATCAAGATTCAAGCTATCTTAGCAGACTAGGTACAGTTATCAGATATTGAGAAAATCAGGAGATGCGACTCACCTCCATGGTTATAACCCACAAATTTCTGACAATTCAGTTAGAGATTTGTGGGTTATTTTAGTTTGTTAATGCATAAGTAAGGCTAAAATTAAAAATGTAAGTAGATTAGTGCATTTTTACTAAGTACGGGGATATAGAGAAAATAGTGATTTAAGAGTAGAATGCCTATACCACCAAACGTATTACTAAATATGTATTCCGCCTTTTAGCGGTTCACATATTCTCAATTAAAAAAATTATTTTAAAAACTTTCAACTACCTACTAATTGTAAAGTGGTGTACAATAATACATATAAATACTTATAATGGAGGTTCACCTATGAAAAAAACATACCGTCTACTAATGCTAATATTTGTGATGAATACAATTATGATAGTAAATTCTTTTGCAAGTAACCAACAGATGGCAATCTATGTAGATAACGAAAAAGTCATTTTTACAGAAGCAACAGGATATCCTTTTGTTGATCAAACAGGAAATACCTTGATGCCTCTAAGAAGTGTATTAGAAAAAATGGGGGCAACAGTTCAGTGGCAAAATAATGCTGCATATATAACAAAAGACAGCCAAGTTGTAGAAGTCCCATTAGGCTACAAATATATACTACACAATAATAATAAAGTAGCTAGTTCCACAAGCGCAGTTATGAAAAATAGTAAACTTTATATCCCTCTTCGTGCCGTTGTAACAGCATTAGGCGGAGATATTAACCTTACTGATAATAGTACCATTCGAATTTCAACAAAGACTTCATCAAATACAGAAAATTTTGAGAATATATCAATTTCAAGTGAAGTTAAGGACCTACAAAAAAATATTCGAACTAAAGAACAAGCTATATCCTACGTGGATCAGACCTTTGATAGCCTATGGAAATCGTATCACCTGTGGCAAGGTAGTAATAGTAATACAGCAGTATTCAGATCAGGTCCAGAGATACTCAATCAGATTCAGAAAGGGGAAGCTGGAAGAAGTGATATGGCAACACTAGTAGCATATTTACTTAGTGATGATTATGAAACTGGCACACTTTATGGATTTGCCTTTGCAACTGATGGCAGTCTCTATTCTATCAAGGCTGTTACCTATATTAATATAGATGGAAAATATCATATTTTTGATCCAGTTGTGGGTCTAAAAACTGACAAGCCTTCTCAAAAGGGGGTATATTTTAAGGATATGGTTGTAGATTCATTAGATAAATTTAGTGACTATATTAAGATGGATATAGACCAAAGTAGAGAGATCTCACAAGTTTACGCTGTAGAAGGTGGGCAAGGTATACGTTTTACAGTAGATACAGCTAAACTATTTGTTGAAATCGATGAACCTTCGGCTAAACTTATCTATTCTAATACTAATCTTGCAGACAACATATTTGACCATATAAAAGCCGAAAACATTTATCAGTATAAATTACCTCAAATGCTAGATGGACTTACCTTAACACCTGAGTCAGCGAAAGGACTAGTTGGTAAATCTCCAGAATACATTAAAGATAAAGTACAAACAGCAGGTGACCTACTTCTCTATATGTTGGCATCACGTACACTTTTAGAGAATGGAGATCAGCAAATTTTTGCAGACGGCTATGAATGGCACTACAACCGTACTGCCAAAGAAGTACTCTCTATGAAAAAAGGTAATTGTGGAAGTACTGCCAACTTGGCTAAATATTTATTGGGCGACGATTATGAAGAAGTAGGATTCATCCTTCATTCTTACTATCCAGGAGAAGGTGGTGGACACGTCTACAACTATATCAAGTATAATAACAAATATTATATCATTGACTTTAGCTCTTATTTATTCGATAACTACAGTGTATCCGAAGAGTTTAATGTTATTGCGCTTGATACACTCCAAGAATATGGGGCAAGATGGAATGAATGCTTCAATGGACTTGCTGCTATTGTAGCTCATGATTCACCAGGTACACATCTACCTAATGTATGGTCAGGAAATACCTATTACCTTCCAGAAGGTGCGACTTTTGAAGTTATTATGGAGACACTTGACAATGGATATGTTGTTAAAACCATGCCGATGCCAACAGAAGTGCCAGATTGGCGTAAACCGCAATAATAAAATTTTCCGCAAGCCAAGGATATGCATCTTGCATATGTCTAGTCGGATTAAATAAAAACACGACTGATAACATTCAGTTATTAGAGGTGTTTTTTTATTATTAATTAGAAAAATAATGGTAATATTAGGGATATGTTGGAAAGTTATAGGCAAGATAGACTTTTGCTGATAGTATTTTCAGAGTGTGAATATAATATATTAATGGTGAAAATAAATTCAGAATTATTAAAAAACAAAAAACTTATATAAGGAGGCGATAGGTATGAAAAAAAATAGTTACAAAATTATAATAGGATTATTAATTATAATTTTTCCGTTTGTATCTATAAAATTATTAGGGAATAACTCATCAAAATACAGTGTATATTCATGGGAGAAAATTGAGGATTTTGAATACATAAAGGAACTACAAATAGAAACAATATATCAAAACATAGATGAACTAGAAGATGAAGAAATGGCATTATATATACAAAATATAAAAGATCAATATAATGTAGAAGTTTATTCATTAACAGGGGATCCGAGTTGGTACAAAGACTTTTCAGGTATAAAGGCTTATTTAGATAGAATAACAACATACAATGAAAATGCAGAGGATAAGTATAAAATAACAGGAGTGGTTTTAGATATAGAGCCATGGATAATAGATAAAGAATGGAACCGAAAAAATTATGCTAACACAATGAAAAAAGCATATGATTATGCCAAAGCGCAAGAATTAAAACTAGTAACAGTAATACCTGTATGGTTAGATCCAAGTGACTTGAAATTAATTATAGAAAATTGCGATAGGATATCTATTATGAATTATAATATTGACCATCCTATTGAGTTAGTAAAAGAAGAGATACACTTAGCGCGAAAATACAAAAAGGAAGTAGATATTATAGCAGAGACACAACCTATAAATCAAAAATATGGTGTTGAAAAAAATACGACATATTATTATGAAGGATATGCAAAATTGAAAGAAGATTGGAGGAATATAAAAGAAAAGTACAAACATAATAAAATAAATTTCTCATACCATGATTACAATAATTTAAAAGAATTTATGAAAATAGGTGACAACAATGAATAGGTATTTAAAAATATTTACTTTAATAATAATAATAATAATTTTTATTTGCACATTTGGACTAAGTGAAAATAATAGTATAAATGCAAATACAGAAGATGGTGTAATGCAAGTAGCTAGAACTAATGCAAAAGATATTGAAATTTACAAAAATGGAAAATGGGAAAAAACTTTTTTAAAAGGTGTAAATATAGGTTCAGGAAAACCTGGATATTTTCCAGGTGAATTTGGTATTGAAAAAAAAGAATACAAAAAATGGTTTAAACAAATTCAAGAAATGAATAGCAACGTAATAAGAGTATATACACTTCAAATGCCAGATTTTTATGAAGCACTATATGAGCATAATAAAAACAATAAAAATCCATTATATCTAATGCATGGAGTTTGGGTTGATGAGGATGCTATGCTAGAAACTTTAGATGCATTTACACCGCAAATTATAGATACATTTAAAGCTGAAATAGGAAAAATAATAGATGTTCTACATGGTAATGCAAGTATTGATAAAGTAGTAGGCAGAGGTTATGGAAAATATAAAAAAGATGTTTCAGAATATGTACTAGGATATATTTTAGGTGTGGAATGGGATCCTTACTTTGTTAAGGAAACAAATGAAAAATATAAAGGTATGAAAGATTATAATGGAAAATGGTTATATACAGAAAATGCAAATCCTATAGAAATATTTTTAGCAGATAGTGGGAATTATGCTATAGACTACGAAGCAACTATGTATGATACGCAAAAAATTATTGCATTTACAAATTGGTTAACAACAGATGTTATAGATCACCAAGATGAAATTGAAGAAGCTAATCGTATAGCGAATATAGATGAATCAAAAATAAAAAGTAAAGAAAGTTTTAAAAGTGGATTATTTGTATCGTATCATGTTTATCCATATTATCCAGATTTTTTAAATACTGATGAAAAATATACAGGATACAAAGATGAAAATGGAAAACAAAATGCATTCAAAGCTTATTTAGATGATTTAATTACATATTTTGAAGATAGACCTGTTATTATATCTGAATTTGGAGTACCTACATCAAGAGGAATAGCCCATGAGGATGAGAGCAGAGGTTTTAATCAAGGAATGATTGAAGAAAGAAATCAAGGAGAAATGAATAAAGAATTACTCCAAGATATACACTCAACAGGATATGCAGGAGCAATAATATTCTCTTGGCAAGATGAGTGGTTTAAAAGAACGTGGAATACTATGGATATAACAGAGAATGAAGGACGAGCATATTGGTCAGATAAAATGACTAATGAGCAATCTTTTGGATTATTAACTTTTGATCCAGGAGAAAATAAAAGTGTTTCATATGTCGATGGAAATATAAAAGAGTGGAAAAATAAAGATATTGTATCAGAAAATGAAAATATGAAAATATACATGAAGAGTGATGAGGCATATGTATATTTTAGAATCAATAAAAAAAATCTAGATTTAAATAATGAAGAAATAATGATACCTATTGATATAACTGAAAAATCAGGTAGTAAAAAAATTAATGGATATGATATTACGTTTAATGAAAATGCAGATTTTATAATA
>JBOFDK010000094.1:0-1882 GCA_051646925.1 Cellulosilyticaceae bacterium
AGTTATGGTATGAATATGTGTGGTGATGAGTTTGATGCTTTTGATGTAGGCGATGAAATAGGATTGTCGGGCATTATACCTGCTGCTAATTATCCTACTTATAATGTAAAAGAAGAAAAGTTAAATCCTTTCATTGTTAATGGTATTACTATCAAAATTCTTTCTGTAGATGCAAATGGTACTTATAAACTTGACATTAGATTTGATGATTATGAGGTAAGAAAGAGTCAAAGGTGGTGTGGGAATTTATTATTGCCCACAGGTGATTTAAAATCTCCCAATATACTTAACCTGAAAAAGAATGTAATACTGACGCTTGATTTAAGTGGGACAGTAGATAGGATAACAAAAAATCCTTTGAGTAATACATTTTCTAATATTACACACTTATTAATAGAAGCTGGCAATACTGTTAGGGTAGAAAAGAGTGCAAAGTTGATTGTTTCAGAATATAGTAAGCTGGAGCTAAGTGGAAATGCTCTGATTGTAATAGAAAAAGGGGGAGAGCTAAGAATAGAAAATAGTGCGGAGTTGATTATGAATCCTAATACGCGTATATTGATAAAAAAAGGCGGCAAATTAGTTGTATTGGCTGATGCGCGTTTTAAACAATTAGATGGTTCTTATTTGGGAATCGAAAAAGGGGCAAAAGTTAAAATGTGAAAGACTTAAATTGGAGAATATATAATTAGAATTTATGTAAATAGGCTTTATTTATAGCTATGCGCTTAATGGTGGGGCTATAAATGAAGCCTATTTGAATGGTAGAAAATATGGAAAACCCTACTTTCTTAATATAGAATTTTCTTTTGCTTAACATTCTATTAATATAAGACCCTCAACTTTGCGGAATATTAGCCATAGGTTATGATAGTGCATCTTTTTTGTATTTTGTGTGAATTTTTAAATAAGCATGTAATAACATTTTTCTTGCGATTCATACAAGATAAGCACTTTTAGTAGTCTCTTATTAAGAAACTATACTTCCATCTTTTGGCATTTGTTGATTTACAATTTAACCAATATTTATGCGTACAAGATTAAGTTATTTGTTGTTTTTTCTTATCGTAACAGTTTCATTATCAGCACAAAAGTCGGATTCTACACATCAGGACAAGAAATCACATTGGTATGATAGAATTAGCCTAAGAGGTTATACTCAAATTCGATATAATCGTTTGCTTGAGACAAATCCTGACCTCAAATGTGAATCTTGCGACAGGTCATGGGGCGACAATGGTGGTTTTTTCATTCGGCGTATGCGTCTTATTTTTAGCGGAGAGATAGGTGAGCATCTATTTATTTATATTCAGCCTGATTTTGCATCTTCGGCTTCTTCTACAGGCTTACATTTTGGGCAATTAAGAGACGCTTATTTTGATGTATCTATAGACAAAAAGAAGGAATTTCGTTTTAGGGTAGGTCAGAGTAAAGTGCCTTATGGTTTTGAAAATATGCAATCAAGCCAGAATCGTTTGCCCTTAGACCGTAATGATGCACTCAATAGTGCAGTGCCAAATGAGCGGGACTTAGGGGTTAATTTTTATTATGCTCCGGCAAAAGTAAGAGAGCTTTACAAAGACTTGATTAGCAAAGGTTTAAAAGGTTCTGGAGATTATGGGGTGTTTGGTTTGGGTATTTTTAATGGGCAAATTGCGAATAAACCCGAATTGAATAATAATTTGCACGTTGTTGGGCGTTTGACATATCCCTTTAAAATCGGCTCGCAAATCATTGAACCTGGGATACAGGCTTATACGGGCAAATATACCCTTGCCAAAGACCAGTTGAGTTCGGGGGTGAAGGTAAATGAGGATATGACATATGCAGACCAAAGATTAGCAGGTAGTATTTGTCTCTATCCGAAGCCATTTGGCATTTT
>JBOFDK010000095.1:0-30846 GCA_051646925.1 Cellulosilyticaceae bacterium
CTATTAAAACATTTATAATTTCTGTTTTTATATCTCTAATCCTTATGTATTTATATATTTATTTTTTATCTATTTAAAACTGTTTATTCTTTATTTGTATTAAACCATTTATTTTTATAAAGCTATTTATTTATTTTTACAAAGCTATTTATTTATTTTTTATTTATTACTACTATTTATAGTCTATTATTTTTTTTATTTATTATACATTCAAACACTCAAACTTCTATTATATTTTTAGTTTTTTATACTAACGCTCTTATATTGTCTTAATATATTTAAAAAATATTTTATTTCACAAAAAAAACTAACAACTAATAAGTTAATTTTTCATATATAACTTATCAGCTATTAGTTTAATTTAAACGTACCTTTTACTATTTAAAATTCCATTTTCTTACCAATATATTCAACAAGTTCTTCGATTGCAATACGTTCTTGAAGCATTGTATCTCTATCACGAACTGTTACACAATTGTCTTCTTTAGAGTCGAAATCGTACGTAATACAGAATGGTGTACCTATTTCATCTTGTCTTCTATAACGTTTTCCAATTGAACCTGCTTCATCATATTCAACATTAAAATGTTTTGCAAGTGTTTGGAATACCACTTCTGCATCTTCTGATAATTTTTTTGAAAGTGGTAAAATAGCCGCTTTTACTGGTGCAAGTGCTGGATGAAATTTAAATACTGTTCTAACATCATTTTCACCAATTGTTTCTTCTTCATATGCATCACATAAAAATGCTAATGTAACACGGTCTGCACCTAATGATGGTTCTATACAATATGGAATATATTTTTCATTCGTTGTTGGATCAAAATATGTCATATCTTGTCCTGAATGTTCTTGATGTTGTTTAAGGTCATAGTCTGTTCTATCTGCTATTCCCCATAACTCACCCCATCCAAATGGGAATAAAAATTCAATATCACTAGTTGCATTACTATAATGTGATAATTCTTCACCTGAATGATCACGTACACGCATATGACTTTCTTGTACTCCAAGATTTAATAACCAATTTTTGCAGTAATCTTTCCAAAAATTAAACCATTCAATATCTGTTCCTGGTTTGCAAAAGAATTCTAATTCCATTTGTTCAAATTCACGTGTTCTAAAAATGAAATTTCCTGGTGTTATTTCATTTCTGAAAGATTTTCCAACTTGTCCAATACCAAATGGTACTTTTTTACGACTTGTACGTTGAACATTTTTGAAATTAACAAATATTCCTTGAGCTGTTTCAGGACGTAAGTATACAACATTTTTAGAATCTTCTGTTACTCCTTGGAACGTTTTGAACATAAGATTAAATTGTCTAATATCTGTAAAATCATGAGCCCCACAACTTGGACAATTAATAGAATTTTCATCTATATAATCTTTCATTCTTTCGTTTGACCATCCATCTACTACAGATTCTTGGTCAATTTGTTGCATATGATCTTCAATAAGTTTATCAGCTCTGAATCTTTCTTTACATGATTTACAGTCCATTAATGGATCACTAAATCCGCCAACATGTCCTGAAGCTACCCACACTTGAGGATTCATTAATAAAGCACAATCAACACCAACATTGTATGGGCTTTCTTGTATGAATTTTTTCCACCAAGCTTTTTTTACATTATTTTTAAGTTCTACACCTAAAGGACCGTAATCCCACGTATTTGCTAACCCTCCATAAATTTCAGAGCCTGGATAAACAAAACCTCTTGATTTTGCTACTGAAACGATTTGTTGCATATTTTTTTCAGACATAAACATTTCCTCCTTGAATTTTTAGATTATTCGCACAAAAAAACCTCACGCCTCTTGCTTATGCAAGGGACGAAAGGTTAACTTCCGCGGTTCCACCCTAATTGGATATAAATATCCCACTCAAATCATTGCTCCAAAGTGCCTTCATAGAAACATATGGAACTGGCTCTCACTATCCCAGTCTCGCTTAACCGTTAGTTACCTACTACTATTCTTCTTCACTGCAACGCCATATTCTGTCTTTAATCTATCAAAAACCCTTTTATTTGTCAAGTATATATTGCTACTCTATAACTTGAATTTCAACATTTAAACTCGCATACATATCCCGTTCAATTATTGGAATTCTTCCTAGTAATTTTTCATGAAATAAATTCATCTGATTATCATCTTCAAAATTCAAAATTATTGTTTGCAACTCTTTTTCCACTATCTCTACATTATTATACAAATTATTATTTTCTATAATAAATTGTTTTAACATCTCGGCATCTTGTTTAGCAATTTTCCAAACACTATAATCCATACTTCGATTTTTTTCCATCATCATCGATGTGCTATTATCTTCGCTAACAATATTAGCACTATCCGGCATAGCCATTCTACTTTCTATATTAGTATCTCCTGCATCTATATTTTGCCTATCATTAAATGCATTTGTTGATTTTATTGAATTTAAGGAAATTAGTAAAATACTAGCTGCCGTCAACGTTGCAATCATAGGTGTTATTTTATATATAGATTTTTGAATATTAATTTTTTGCTCTTGCTTTATAGACTTAACACTATTCATAAGCGTTTGATGGAAATTGCTTGGGAGTTCAATATTTGAAGTGTTTTTCAACAAATTTTTTATCTCTAGTATATCTTCAACTATTTGCTTGCACTTGTTACATTTTTTCAAATGTTTTGTTATTTGGTTATATTCTTCGACCGTTAATTCGTTATCTACGTATAAATTTAGCCAATTTTCACTATATTCACATTTCATCTACTGTTCTCCTTTTTATCATTTTGACGAAAAAAAGATTGATAAGGTTCCTTTTTTTGTAATAATATTTTTTTCAGTGCATTTCTAGCGCGTGAAATACGTGACTTCACTGTACCTATATTCAGCTCCAACATTTTCCCAATTTCTTCGTATGAGTATCCTTGCATATCTCTTAACACTATAATTGCGCTATATTCTTCTTTAATTTCTTTTAACGCTATCGTAATAACATCTTGAAGCACTTTCTCTTCAACATATTCTTCTATCAAATTAACTGTATCAGCCACTTCTATTTGTTGTTTTTCCTCATCTTGCTCACTATACATTACTAAATCACGTTTTTTTTGCCGCAACGTATCTAAACATTGATTTGTAGATACCCTATATATCCATGTTGAAAATTTAGAGTTTCCTTCAAATGTTTGAATTTGTCTCCATATTTTAATACATACTTCTTGTGCAACGTCAAACGCATCATGCTCATTATGTAACATCCTAATACAAATTGCATAAATCATATGCTCATATTGTTTAATTAGCTGTTCATATGCCTCTACAGAACCTTTTTTTGCTTCATCAATCAGCTGAGTTTCAAACTCTATTTTCAAATTTCATCCCTCGCTTTATAATTAATTGATTAAATTATTTATCAAATTATTTATTGCATCTGTCCTAAAAATATGATATCATTAAAAAGTAGTTGGCCGGTGTGTCGGAATGGTAGACGAGACAGACTCAAAATCTGTTATCCGTGAGGGTGTGTGGGTTCGAGTCCCACTACCGGTATAGAGTATTCTTTCAAAGAATACTCTTTTTTTTATTCATTTCTTTATTTTTATAAAAAAAGCACCTGATAAGGTACTTTTATTTTTTTACCCATTTATTTTCTTTTCTTAATTGAATATACTTCTCATAAGCTTTTTTTAAAATATAACGTTCATCTGCAAATTTCATTAAATGATACGCTTCATGAAATTTATAGTATCCAACATCTATAAAATATTCTTCTTTTTGAGGTTTTGTATAAAAATTTTCCGAACGCATTAAATACCAATGCACTGTTTTATGAATAGTATCGTCTTTTCCTTGAAATGTATATTCACTAAATCCAACATAATCCATGATTTTAGCATGTGCACCGGATTCTTCTTTTACTTCTCTTAACGCTGTATATTCGTGTGTTTCTCCATCTTCTACAGTACCTTTTGGCAATACCCATCCCACGTATTTGTGCTTATAGTCTTTATATAATACAAGAATTTTTCCTTTATGGACGACGATACCCCCACAACTAACCGTCTGGATCATTATATCACCTATCTTTAACCTATCTATATGTTTTAAAGATAGTATAACGTGTTTGTAGACATTTTTCAATCAAAACAAGCATTTAAAATTGAATTCGTTATATCAAGCGCCTGAGCTCCTTGTCCGCCTTGCTCAACAATCACTGCAAATGTAATTGGATTTTTGCTTCCATCTTTCTTGTCCGCAAACCCAACAAACCAAGAATGGTCTATACCAGTTTCATTTTGCGCTGTACCTGTTTTTCCGCCTATTTCTAAGTCTTTTCTTAACGTACGTTTTCCTGTACCGTTCTCAACTACATTAATCATTAAGTCTTTAATTTTTTGGCTAATAGTTTCGTCTAAAAGAGCTCCACTATATTGTGGTAAATTTTTAAAATGCACTTTTCCATTTTTATTCATTGAATAATCAATAATATATGGATTCATTAAAACTCCATCGTTATAAATAACAGATGCAAGTATAGCCATATGAAATGGTGATACTAATACTTTTCCTTGACCTATATAACTTGCCAATGCATCAAATACAGTGTCATCCAAAAGATTTATTGAACTAATTTTGTGTTGCAATTGATCAGATAACGATTTATTAAAAAGTAGTTTTTCAGCAGTATTTTGTAATTGCTTCTCATCTACTTTTTCAGATAACGCTAGAAAATACGTATTACACGATTTTGCAAAAGCATTTTTTAAATCTACATTCCCATGCTTAATATCATTATAACAAGCAATTGTATGTTCTCCTTTTACAAACTTGCCCGTGCACGTATATTCAAAATCACCTTCAGCATCTTTTGTTAAATATGCAATAGTCGTTATAATTTTAAAAACTGACGCTGGCGGATAAAGCCCTTGAGTTGCTCTATTTAAAAGCGGACTATTAGTTTTATCACTACTTAACTTTTCCCAATCTTCCTTTATCGTATTTGGATCAAATGCTGGACTTGAATACATCGCAATAATTTTTCCTGTCGTAGGCTCCATTACAATAGCTGCACCTTTTTTATTTCCTAGTGCTTTTGCCGCTGCCTGTTGTATATTTGCATTTAATGTTGTTACAACATCATAACTTTGAAATTTTTCATTATTAAATGCATATGCAAATAAAGATGGTATCGTATAATCTGGATAAATAAGTTCTATATTTCCTATAGCCTCTATTCCGTATTTACCACGTTGACTATATCCTACCGCATGCGCAAATGTATTCCCATACGGATAATTGCGCTTATTATCTATTGTTTCCGCAAGAACTTTACCATTTTCATCATATATAGTTCCGCGAATAACTTCATCTTCTAAATGGTCTAGACGTCTGTTATATGGATGTATTGCTATACTTTTACTTTTTACGATTGTAAAATATGCCATATAGATTGTTAATGCACTAAATATTACTATAAAAACTGTTGCTATCGTGTAGATTGTTTTATTATTTTTCATCTCCATTCTCCTTGCCTAATGTTTTTCGCGAAGTCGAAAGTAAATATCCTAGCAATCCTGTCATTATAAAACATGTTAACATAGATGAACCGCCGTAGCTCACAAATGGTAATGTAACTCCTGTAAGTGGAATAATTTTTAATACTCCGCATAATATAATTAACGCTTGAAGTGCAAATAACGTTACAATTCCAACTGTTAGTAATTTTGTAAAATTATCTGTTTGAATAAGTGCTACTTTTAAACCTTGTAAAACAATGCCTAAAAAACATAGCAACACTACAATTGCGACTATATTTCCAAACTCTTCACTAATTGCTGGGAAAATATAATCTGTCGTTACAAATGGAATTTGTTCTGGAATACCTCTTGTTAAACCACTCCCTGCAAATCCCCACGTCCCCATAGCAAATAGACCTTGCGCTATTTGATATCCAGAATTTTCAATATCAATCCATGGATTTTTCCACGCTTCTACACGCACTCTTACATGAGAAAATAAAAAATATGCGATAACTGATGCTCCGCAACCTGCAGCTAATCCAGTTAGCGGTAATAATATTTTTTTTGTCCCTACATATAGTAATATCAAAAATGTTAAAAAGTAGAGCATCGCACCACCTAAATCTTTTTGTAATACTAAAATCAATATACATAGCGCTGAAATACCACATACTTCTACAATTGTTCTTAACTTATATTTGCTTTTTTCAAAATCATGAAACACACTTGCTAAATACATTAAAAATGCTATTTTTGCAAACTCTGATGGTTGAAATCCAATACCACCAATTTGAACCCAGTTAATTGCGCCATATACACGTTCGCCAAAAACAAATGGTAATAAATTTAAAGTTAGCATTACTAACATATATAATATTTTGTATTTAGGATTAATTAATTTTTTGAACACATATGGCATAGTCAATGCGCATATAGTCCCGACAACTATCCATCCAACTTGCTTAGTTGCTACATTATGTTCTAGTCTTTCTATCATTATATATCCTATATCTGTTAGAAAAAATATTAGATGCCACATAACTAGCTGGTCTTCTTTTTTAGTAAGTTTCAATACCCACCTTGCTATTGTAATCGTTAATAATACAGTAACGCTATTTACAAAAATAGCATTACTTATCGTTTCATCTAATGCTGTTCCTATCAAAATAGCTGTTGCTCCTATATGAAAAAAACAAATACATAAATATAATAACGTATTTTTATGTTTACTAGACCCTAAGTTATAACTAATAAATGGGCGCATAAAGCTAAACGCAACCACAATAAATACGAGTGAAAAACCTATAAAAACATACCGACTCATTAAAATCATTAGATTTAAATACGCCATTTTTCCCCCTCCTTAATCTATAGGTTTAAAAAATATCCCCATTTGTGTTTTTATATCAAGTGGCTGATTATACACTATATAATTAAGCACATCTTCAACTTCTTTTTTTGTTTCATTATTGAACTGTAATCTATAAGTCGAAATTCCTACTGTCTGTAATTCTCTATTTGGGTCTATTAATATTGGATGCTCACTCATTATTTGCATTTTACAATTAATACAATCTGTTTTTATAGACCACTTGCTACCTTTTCTATCTTCTAAATAATGCACATCATTTGCTTTGTTTTTTTGGCAAACTCCAAAATTCCCTAAAATACATTGTTCTGATGTCATAACCGGAATTGATCCATATACTATTTTTTCCAATGGTCCTCTTAATAATCCTAGTTCTTCAATACTTAGTTCCATAGATGGTGTTACTCTAGTTGCACCTTTTGTTACCCAGTGATATATATTATTATTATTCATTATATTCATATTGAAATCAATGATTTTTTCTTTTTCTGACTTCTCAACAAATTTAAACTCTCCATACGTTCTAATCAAATATCCCTTAATATCTAACTTGTCCCATTCTAATAAAACATCTTCATACTGCTTCCATTTTTCGTTTCTAATAACGTATGGAAGTGCAATATAAAACGACATATTATGTGACTTTGCATATTCGTATGCTTCTTTTGCTTTATTATTATCAAACGCCCATTCCCAGTATACTCCGCTTATACATTCATATTGCGAAACACATTGTAGTTGCTCTAATGTTGTAACTAATGCTACATATTTTTTTTCATTATTATCTTCTATAAGCGTAGGCTTAACATAATCTATGCTATTTTCTTCTTCTACATTTATAATTTTTTTCTCTAACGCTTCAACTGCATCTCTTCTTAATTGATTTAAATCACGAATACCTATATATGCATTTTCTGGCCAATCACATTTAGTCATATCACATCTAAATGATGTTGAACCAAGCTTTGTTAGCTGTTTAATAATTTGTTCTTCTGTGCAAGGTGCATTAGATGCCTCTTCAACTATAGGTCCACTCATATTGATTATATGTTTATCTAGTGAAATTTCAAGTTCTATAGGTTTTCCTATTTCTCCACTAATCTTCATTTCAATATTTTGGTGTCTTATTGGTTTTTCATATGATTTTCTAAGTTGTTTTAAAAGTTGGTGATTTTTTGATAAATAAACATCAACACCTTCATCAACCCACCCTTCTACACTTAGTGTAAAAGTTTCACCTTTTTTATAATGTTTTGAAATACCTGTTCCTGTATGTTTTTCTTTATTCCATATTTCTAATCCATCTCCTGGATTTAAAGGATAGTCTGTAGTAAATGTTGCTAATTTCTTTTTTGCATTATACGATACAACTTTACCTACTTTTAATCCTATATTTTTTGGTGTTTTTTCAGTTATCATTTCTCTACTTACTTTTGCATTGAAATATCCTTCCGAAAATCCTCCTCTGTTAAAAATAGATTGTAACATTTCCAAATCACTTTGCTCAACATGATAATTCTCTGGGTTATTTATAGCTTTATCTATATATTTTCTATAAACTTGTGTTACAGATGCTACATATTCTGGTGATTTCATTCGCCCTTCTATTTTGAAAGAGTCAATCCCAGCTTCGATTAATTGCGGTAATATTGATAATGTACAAATATCTTTTGGACTCATATAGTACATATTTTCTTGTATACATTTTTCATTTTGATACAAATTATATGTCATTCTACATGGCTGAGCGCAGCGCCCTCTATTTCCACTTCTTCCACCAATCATACTGCTAAGTAAACATTGTCCTGAATATGAATAACATAATGCACCATGTATAAACGTCTCTATTTCTACATTGCTATTTTTTTTAATATATTCTATTTCTTTTAATTTTAATTCTCGTGCCAAAACAACTCTACTAAATCCGCATGATTCTAAAAACAATACATCTTCCAAACTATGCGCTGTCATTTGTGTACTTGCATGTAATATTATATTTGGAAAATATGTTTTTATTAATTTTGCAACGCCAAAATCTTGAACAATTAGTGCCGTTACACCTAATGCGTGTAAATATTTAACATATTCTATTAATTCTGGAAATTCTTCTTCTTTGACAAGTGTATTTACTGTAACGTGCGTATGCACTCCTCGTAGTTTACAATATTCAACTATTTTTCTAAGTTCATCTTCTTCAAAATTATCAGCAAAATGTCTTGCGTTAAACGCTTTACCACCTACAAAGATAGCATCCGCTCCATTTTCTATTGCTGCTAAAGCATTTTCAAACTTACCAACAGGTGCAAGTAATTCTATAGTTTTCAATAGTATGTCCTCTCAATTCCTTATAATAAAAAGGGAAGAATATTCTCCCCTTTACTATAATTTTATTATGTCTATTTTTTTTGATCATTAATCATTGCTTATATGATTTCTAGACCAAGTTCTTTTATACGTTTCAAAATATGTTTTTTAAATTGTATATTTTCATAAATATATTTTTTTAATTTTTTTTGTATATTTATGTCATTATAACACAATCACTATTTAAAAACTATACTTGTTTTAGACCTATAGTTTCCCATCCCTGAGGTGATAACATTCTACCTCGTGGTGTTCTTTGCAATAATCCTTGTTGCATTAAAAATGGCTCGTACACATCTTCTAATGTATCACGCTCTTCACCAATAGTTGCGGAAAGTGTTTCTAACCCTACAGGTCCTCCCTTGAACTGTGTTGCAATCGTCCATAATATTCGGCGATCTAGTGCATCTAGTCCATTACTTTCTATTTCTAATAATTTTAACGCCTGCGTTGCTATATCCTCTGTAATATCACCATCATATTTTATAAGTGCAATATCACGAACTCTTTTTAATAGGCGATTTGCAAGTCTTGGAGTTCCTCTAGAACACGTTCCTATTAAATTTGCACCATCTTTTGTAATTTCTGTTTTGAAAATATATGCTGACCTTTGTACTATTTGGCTAAGTTCAGTCAACGAATAATATTCTAGTCGTTGCATAATTCCAAATCTATCACGTAATGGGGAACTTAACATTCCAGCACGCGTCGTCGCACCTATAAGCGTAAATCTTGGCAATGTTAATCGTATTGATTTTGCCGTTGGGCCTTTACCTACTACAATATCGATTGCAAAATCTTCCATTGCTGAATATAATACTTCTTCAATATGTTTTGGTAATCGGTGTATTTCATCTATAAAAAGTATATCACCATGTTGTAAATTGTTTAAAATTGCAGCAATATCTCCTGGTTTTTCAATAGCTGGTCCTGATGTAACTTTTAATTTAACATTCATTTCATTTGCAATTACACCAGCTAATGTTGTTTTACCAAGTCCTGGTGGACCATACAATAAAACATGATCTAAACTTTCTTCTCTAGTTTTAGCTGCCTCTATAAAAATTTTGATTGTTTCTTTTATTTTTGTTTGACCTATGTAATCATCTAATGTTATAGGCCTAATCGTTGACTCTATATCAGAATCTTCTATTTGTAAATCTGATGATACTATTCTTTTCGTCACAGTTTTCACCTCTTCTCTAAACTAGTAATAGTTGTAACGCCTTTTTTATAATCGTTTCTGTTGAATCTCCATAATTTGCAATTGCACCTACTGCTTTTTTTGATTCTGCTTGACTATAACCGAGTACAACTAATCCATCTATTGCGTCTTTATAATTATCTGAACTATCTTCTTTTATACCTGTTACAAAAACTGATAAATCCACTTCTCCTAACAAGGCTATAGAATCTTTTAACTCTAGTATAACACGTTGCGCCGTTTTTGGACCAATACCACTAACTTTACCTAACGCTTTACTATTTTGCTCATTAATAATTTCTATAATTTCTTTTTCAGTATACATATTAAGAATTTGCAATGCGCTTTTTGGACCTACGCCGTTAACACTAATTAATTTTTTAAATATTTTTTTCTGCTGAATCGTATGAAAACCGTAAAGATCATATGCATCTTCTTTGATTTGTTCAAAAATATAAATTTGTGTTTTAGCGCCAACTTCTAGTATATTTTTTCCATGTGTATACGGCATAAATATTTCATACCCGATATTACCCGCTTCAAGAATAACTGTATTTTCTTCTATTGTTATTATTTCACCTTTTAAATATGCAATCATTATAACTCCTTTTTGGAACTCTATTTCATATTTTGCACTGTTCCAATCTTTTAGTATAGCTTATCATATATTCTGTATAATTTACAAAATAAAAGATGGTTTTCACCATCTTTTATCTTTTAAGCTTCTTCATTTGGCATATATTTTAATGGATGTAGTTCACCATCTGGTGTTTGAATTTTTGTATGCTCTAGTTGTGATTTGAAATTCGAACGAAATATAGTTAAATATTGCTCTCTTAAATTTTTTTGTTCTTTAATTTCTTCAGGCGTAAGTCCTTCACCTTTTTTCTTTGCTGCTAGTACATTAATACGTGCTATAAGTTTTTCCATTGTATCTCCTCTTTTTTCTAATTTATTTGGCTATAAACCATGTTCCTACTTCTTTGCCTTCTAAAATATCGTATATATTATTAATATTATCTCCAAGAGCGACAACTGTATGCGTTTTACTTGTTTTTGCTATTTGCGCTGCTGTAATTTTAGTTGCCATTCCGCCTGTGCCAAACTCAGAATTTGAATCTTTTCCTAATTTTTTTATTTCATCTGTAATTTCATGTACTTCTGAAATAAATTCGGCTTTTGGATTCGTTTGTGGGTTATCTGTATACAGCCCATCTATATCTGTCAGTAATATAAGTATATCTGCATCTACAAGTTTTGCAACTAATGCTGACAATGTATCGTTATCACCAAATCGGCATCCTTCAATTTGGTCGGTTGATATGCAGTCATTTTCATTAACAATTGGTATTACGCTTAGTTCTAACAATTTTTCAAATGTATTTTTTGCATTTTGATTTTTAATTGAATTTTCAATAACATCTTTGGTTAATAATACTTGGGCAATTACTTGATTATATTCTCCAAAAAATTTTTCATAAATTTGCATCAATATCGCCTGACCTATAGCTGCAGTTGCTTGTTTTAATTCTAGTGATTGTGGCCGCTCTTTCAAATTAATTCGTTTTGCACCTACACCAATTGCACCTGATGATACTAAAATCACTTCTTTGCCTTGTTGCTTTAAATCTGTTAATACTAATGCAAGTTTTTCCATTTTACGCAAATTAATGTTTCCATTCGAATGAGTTAGCGATGATGTTCCTATTTTGACAACAATTTTTTTGCAATTTTTAAGTTCTTCTCTCATATTACCCCCCCATCTATTTTTTCAATTAATAATATTATACGATTATTTTTCCAGTCGTTGGTAATGTTTTTGATTTAAGTAATTTTAATTCTTCCGCACTGCCTTCTGCTTTTGCCAAGTTACTCATTCTATGTTTTTTTGTAACATTCATAATAGTAACACCTGGACTATCTCTTTTTGCTTTTTCTTCAACATCTCCTGAATGAATAATTGCTAGTCTATCATCTGATCGTTTAAGTTGAATATATGCTGGTTTTTCTAAAAAGCACATACCTACACACTGCGTTTTACTATAAAATGCTTTAACCAATTTTTTTCTATTAGTTTTTGTTTCATATACTTTAAGCGGTACTCTTGTAATTTTGCCCGTCTCAAATCCAATAAACAATTCTCCGCTATAGTCTAATGTTGAACATACAAACGTAATGCGTTCATCCTCTTCTAATGTCAAAATATTTGGTATGTATATGCCGTATTGACTTGCTTTACAATCTTCAATTTCATGAAGTTTTAGTTTATATACGTTGCCTTTATTTGTGAAAAATAATAGTTCACTACGATTAGATGACTCTATTTCTTGAATCATAGTATCATTATCTTTCAATTTTTGTTCACCGCTACTTCTTAGTGATGCAAGTGAAATTTTCTTGATATATTGATGCTCTGTTATAAATATTTTCACATTATAATCTTCAACTAACATTTCTTCTGGCATTTCAACATGCTTCGATTCCTCGCCAATAATTGTTTTTCTTGGATTAGCATATTTTTTTTGTGTTTCTTTTAATTCTTTAGCTATTACTTTTTTTAATTTTTTATCACTTTGAATAATCTCTGTTAAATTTTGTATTTCTTGTTCGATTTTTTCAATATCACTTAGCGTATTCATAATATATTGACGATTTAAATGTCTCAATTTAATTTCTGCTACATATTCTGCTTGTATCTCTGTTAGTTTAAATGCTTTCATTAATTCTGGCACAACTTGATTTTCTTTTTCTGTATGTCTTACAATATTGATTGCATGATCAATATCAAGTAGTATCGCTTTAAGTCCTAGCAACACATGATGCCTTTTTTGCATTTTATCAATATTGAACGTATATTTTTGGATTAAACATTCTTTTCTAAAACGAATCCATTGTTTTAAAATTTCACCAATTCCCATAACTCTTGGAAATCCATCAATTAAAATATTAAAATTACAACTAAAACTATCTTCTAATGCTGTCATTTTAAATAATTTAATCATCAATAAATCCGCATCCATTCCGCGTTTTAAATCAATAGTTAATTTCAAACCTGATAAATCCGTCTCATCACGAACATCTGATACTTCTTTTATTTTTCCATTTTTAACCAGTTCTTCTATTTTATCAATAATTGCTTCTATCGTTGTAGTATATGGTATTTGCGTAATTTCAATACAATTATCTTTTTTAAAATATTTATAATGCGCACGGATACGAAAACTTCCTCTTCCTGTATTAATAACTTGCTTAAGCTCCGTCTCATTGTATAAATATGTTCCTCCTGTTGAAAAATCAGGACCTTTGATATATGTTGTTAAATCAACATCGTCGTCTTTTAAACAAGCGATAGTTGCATCACAAATTTCTGCTAAATTGAAACTACAAATATTACTTGCCATACCAACAGCAATTCCTTGGTTTGGATTTACTAAAATATTTGGAAATGTTACCGGTAATAATAATGGCTCTTTCATTTTCCCGTCATAGTTATCAACAAAAACAACTGAATTTTCTTCAATGTCTCTAAATAACGTTTCAGCTATACCACTTAACTTAGCTTCGGTATACCTAGACGCTGCATATGCCATATCTCTAGAATATACTTTACCAAAGTTTCCTTTTGAATCTACAAATGGTGTATTTAGTGCATCATATCCTTTTGTTAAACGAACCATAGTTTCATAAATAGCACTATCTCCGTGAGGATTTAATTTCATAGTTTGCCCTACAATATTTGCAGACTTTGTCCTCGCACCTTTTAATAATCCCATTTTATACATTGTATAAAGTAATTTACGATGCGATGGTTTAAATCCATCAATTTCAGGCAATGCACGTGAAACAATAACACTCATTGCATATGGCATATAATTTGTTTCTAGCGTCTCTGATATATTTTGCTTTATTACACATTTTTTCATTGTTTTACCGCCTTTCTTCGACGATTTAGCTCATATCGGCTAAATCGATATATTGATGTCCTTCATTTGCGATAAACTCTTTTCGACCAATTAAATTATCACCTAATAGCAAATCAAACATTTCTTTTGTTCTTATCGCATCTTCGGGCATAACCTGGATAAGCCTACGACTTTCAGGGTTCATTGTCGTCTCCCACATCATTTCAGGATCATTTTCACCTAACCCTTTTGATCTTTGCAACGTATATTTAGTATCTAAGTCTGCTACAATAGTTGCTTTTTCATGCTCTGAATAGGCAAAAAAAGTTTTATTTTTTGTATTAATTTCATAAAGAGGTGTTTCTGCAATAAAAACACGGCCCTCTTCAATTAGCGTTGGAACAAGCGTATATAACATTGTCAGTATTAAAGTTCTAAATAGTGATAGGTAACTTTTTGATACTATCTCCAAGTTTTCCCCCACTCCACACCGTGCATGAGTTTTTCAATCTCACACGGCGTTCCATCGAAATGTATTTTAAGTATTAATTATACATTTTCGACTTGAGCCCATCCCTCCGCAGCTTATTATCACTGTTTCATAGGTACTACGACTCTACTATCACCAAGATTAAGAAATGTTATAAGATTTTATCTTTTTCCATTTCACCACTTCACCGGAAGTAAGTCCTCCATGTTCTTGGCTTTCCACGTTCCAATTAAACTATCTTTACATATATCCTTAGGTGCTTTCTTTAATCCTGTTTGCTTGATACTGCCTATAACAGTATAAGGATTTTCATAACCAAAATTTTTACTAATCCTCACAAACTGCATATTTATAATGCATTTGGCATTTCTGCCAACCTGGCTTATAGAATTGTACTTTCGAAAGTTCGTCAGCTTTCATTATTTGAAAACATTCTCACCATAGATATTTTGTAGACCCCCGTAGTATCAGTTGCACCACCCACCTCTGGGTAGCTTTCCACAGCTTAGTATATTACGTAATACTTTATGTAAATTTGCATACTCTCCCTGTTTGGGCAACTTTCCCTCGACTTCACCGAGCTTCACACAATAAATTTCATACTTAATCTATTGCATGCCGGAGTATTAGGGTAAGCGTTTCAAGGCGTTACTCTCTCATTCCACTTTATCATTTAATTAGTTCTACTAAATAGTTACTTAACGTTTTATTTAGCGCCTAAGCTTTTCACTTAGAAACGTGTCGCACTCTGGAATCCATCGACATCGGCATCTGTACATATAATGATTTTGTCCCATCTTAAATTATTCAACTCAAATGTATGCAAATCTTTATTATATTTACTTGTAATTTCAATGCCACATCCTATAATTTTAAGCAAATCAACTATAATATCACTTTTAAATATTTTATCAAAATCCGCTTTTAAACAATTTAATATTTTTCCTCTTACAGGCATAATTCCTTGAAACTCTGCATTTCTTCCAAGCTTACATGCACCAAGTGCTGAATCACCTTCCACAATGTATAGCTCTCTTACAGACGTATCTTTTGAACGACAATCTACAAATTTTTTGATACGATTTGTAATATCAATCGCTCCTCCAAGTTGTTTTCTAACATTAATTCTTGTTCGTTCAGCTTTTTCCCTACTTCGTTTATTGATAATTATTTGTTTTGCAATACGATTTGCTTCATCTTTGTTTTCAATAAAATAAATATACAAATAATTTTTAACAAATTCTTGCATAGCCTCTTGAATAAATTTATTTGTAATTGCTTTTTTTGTTTGATTTTCATAACTAGTTATCGTAGAAAATGAGTTCACAATCAAAATAAGACTATCTTGTATATCTATAAAGGTTATCTTTTTCTCATCTTTATTATATATCATTTCTGACTTCATGTATTTATCAATAGCGTAAACTAATGCGTTTTTTATCGCCTTATCAGGTGAACCACCATACTCTAAAAAACTTGAGTTATGATAATACTCTAATAAATTATATTCGTTGCAAAATCCCATAGCTATTTCAAACTTAAGCTTGTACTCTGGGCGCTCTGGACTATCTTGTCCTCTTGTTTCATGACGCAATTCCATAATCTCTGTGAAATTCTTTTCTTTTGCTACTTCTTTTGCATAACCTACAATACCTTCTGGATATAAATACGTATGTTTTGTTCCATTTACTTGGTCATCTAGCGTAAATTTAAGTCCTTTGTTAACAATTGCTTGGCGTTTTAAAATATCATGAAAATATTGAGATGGTATTTTTGTATCCGTAAATACATCATCATCTGGTTTCCAATGTATTCTTGTACTCGTATGCTTGTACTGCTTTTCTATCTTTTTTAAATCGCCTATATTTTTACCTTTTTCAAAATGCATATTGTATTGAAATCCATTTGTAAAAACTTCAACGTTCATATATTCCGAACTGTATTGTGTAGCACACGCCCCAAGACCATTTAATCCTAAACTATATTCATAGTTTTCGCCTTCATTTGTATTATATTATAGTGATAGGTAATGCTTTGAAGTAATCTCCACCTTTTCCCCCACTCCGCACCGTACGTGAGTCTTTCGAACTCATACGGCGCTCCAACAAATGTTATATTTTTATTTTAATTGCTAAATTATTAATAGCTTTTTATAATAATATAACTTTTTGTCTTGTGGCTATTGCTCTATTCTCATTACAAGAACATCTACGCTCATGCCACTACTTTCACTTAGATTAAGATAAGTTATAGCAACTAGCCTTTCCTTATCAATACTTCACAGGCAGTAAAACCTCCATATTCCAAGCTTCCCTTGTTCCGTTATTACTATCTATACATATATCCTTAGGTCGTCAGTATAAGCCTGTAAGCTTGATAGTGCCTTTAACACTATATGGGTTTTCATAGCGGAAATTTTTACTCCCCCACACTTACTACACATTCTGTGCCATATCCATTTCTAGATATTTGTCGTATAGACTCGTACATTCCCAACTTCGTCAGTTTCTATTTGAAACATCCTAACCATAGATATTTTTTAGACTCTTCGCCCTATAGCACACGACTATTTCTAGTTCGGTTTTCCTAATATTTATACAGTGTAAAAACGCATATAACGATTATTCCACTCACGTTTAGGGTGCTTTCTAATGCTTTATAACGAGCTTTTAACATTTTACTATTTACTTTGTAAAATGCTAATCGTATTTGAGTTGGCATTTCTAGTCGTTACTCTATCATTCTACCAATCGTAATAACAGTTATAGTTGCTAAATCTCAATCAGCTAACTACGCTAGTTTTGTATCAATCCTACAATTGACTTTGTCTAGCAACAAGTCGCACTTCCACCGGCATATAATTCACAAAAAATCAAATCCCAATTAAAACGTTTTTCTTTCTCGTTATAATCAAGTGGCATTCCTCGTCCATAATCTTTAATTGATATTGAATAATCTTTATATAATACTACCTCTATAACATTTCCGTATCCTTCTTTGAACTCATCAATAGAATTCGCTAAAATCTCAAAAACTGAATGTTGGCATCCTTCGATTCCATCAGAACCAAATATAACCCCAGGTCTTAATCTAACACGATCCGCACCTTTTAACGATGAAATACTATGATTCCCATAATTGTTTTTTTTCATTATTCATCACCTTTAAATATATTTTCTTAATTATACTCTAAAATATTTGCATAATATTTGTCAAGTTACAACATTACTAAAATCAACTTATTACATGTTTAAATCGAATATGTATCACACACAAAAAAAGAGGCATCGCGCCTCTACTCATTAAGTGTTAAATTAACATATACTGTAAAACTTACAACTAGTAATAGCATTCCATTAATCACTTCATACATAACAAAAAACTTAGCTACTGGATGTACAGGCGCAATATCACCAAATCCAATAGTAGAAATTGTTGAAACACTAAAATAAATACAGTCCATCATTTTACTCATACTAATGTTATATAACAAACCATAATTTTTAATTGTTTCACTATAGTAACTGATTAAGTACATAATTGTACCATAATTTAGTATTAATTCAACATAACTTCTTAATGAAAGTTGAATTCTTTCAAAATATTCGAGTCCATTTTTTTTACGTACCCTAGTATTTAACTTATCAAATACATCTTTAAAAAATGCCATAAATATTTCATTACACCTAGAAACAAAATATAAAATACTAAATACTACTACCCATTCTGGTATTTTCACTTCATAAAACTCTGCACTATGCAGCCAAAATATTAAAGTTATTATTATAGTAATCACCAAATACATTTTATTTAATTGTTTTACTCTACTACCTCTTTCAGATTTTGTCAAAGCACTTCGCTTATAATGGTCACTTAAAAATAATGTTGGTGAAATACTCCATTTTAACCATTGTTTAATTTCTTTTTTATTCATTTTGAGCTAACACTTCTTTTACATCTAAAACACTTGGCATATCATATGCAATATCATGTGTTTCAATATTTATAGATGTAATTGTAATATTTTCTATTGGTTGATTTTTAGTATTGATTTCACCTAAAGCTATTTTTTCCACTACTTCTAACCCCTCATTAATCGTTGCAAATGCACTATACTGTCCATCTAAATGACTATCATCTTCTAATAAAACAAAAAATTGACAACCTTCCGTATCAAATTTATCACCACGTGCCATTGATACTGTTCCTCTTTTATGTTTTAAATTATTTTTAACCCCGTTAAACTTACATTCACTTTTAATAAAATACCCAGGAAATCCTTTTCCATTACCTATAGGGTCTCCAGCTTGTACTAAATATCCCGGAATAATACGATTAATACTAGTGCCTTCATAAAACCCTATATTAGCTAAATAAATAAAATTACTTACTGTATTTGGCGCTTCTGCTGGGTACAATGTCATTGTAAACTCTTCCCCTGTTGAAAGACTCACTGTTGCTATAGGATTTTGATCACTATCTGTACTTGCATAAATAACTCTTGTTCCTAAATACAAACCAAACAATATAAAAATAACAATTATTAAAACTAAACTTATTTTTTTCACATCAAGCCTCTTTCATTTTGTTTTTTATAGTTTAGGTAATTTGTATAGTTTTTATACTGTAAACTGTTCAATTATTTTATTTTCACAAATATTTATATGAAATTTTGTTGAATAAATTTGTTAATAGGACTACAAATGCCATTTATCATAATTTTTATTGTTTTAATATTAATTTATAAAAAAAAAGTAGCAAAACTAATTAGTTTTGCTACTTTTTTTATTTTTTATTATTCTGCACTTTCTTCTACGTTTTCTTCGATATCTCCAAAGAAAAGTTCGTCGAATTCAGATGCAACTTTTTCATATTCATCATCTGATGTAATTTCATCTAACTGAATATCTTCACCGTCTTCTGCATAACGGTAAATAAGAACTTCTTCTTCGTCTTGAGGTGCTAACGCAATATATTCAATTGCATCAACTTCAAAAATTCCAAGAACGTCACAAGCAACTTCTCTATTCTCATCCTCAAATGTTACATAAATTACTGGTTCTTCATTTCCATGTTCATGATTGCATCCGCCTCCGCAATTTGCATGCTCGCTTCCACATCCACATCCTTTGTTTTCTTCCATTGTAATTGTCTCCCTTCAAATTAGACTATTGCCATTATATCATCCATGCTAATATTTTCCAAGCTTTTACATCAGAAATTTTCTCTGAGTAGTCGTTCTGCATTTTTGTAGCAAATTTTATCAACTAATAAACTGGGAAAACATTGATACATTCTATCAATAAGTTTATCCATTTCTGCGCAATTACATACCTCTAATTCACAATCAATTCCATCAAAATCAGTTCCAAATACAACAGTGTCTTCTCCGCCTATCTGAATAAGCTGTCGCATGCTTCCTATAATTTGATCAATAGTTGTTATTTTTGTATCACCTAAAAAATAATTATAGAAGTTTACTCCTATAACTCCGCCACTATTCGCAATTGCTCGAACTATATCATCACTTGCATTTCTTGTATGATTATAAAATCCTTTTCCATTGGAATGTGATGCAATAATAGGTTTATGATAACCTTCTTTTAAGTCTTTCATTGCGCTTTCTGATAAATGTGAAATATCAAGTAAAATTGGCGTATCGTTTAAATAACGAATTACTTCTTTACCAAAAGACGTTAGACCCTTTGATTCTTTGTGCGGAAATGCTAAATCATTAGCATAATTCCACGTTAATGTCATCAAACGTATACCCATAGAAACTAACTTATCTATATTTGATATGTCATTTTCTATAATTTGACCTTCTTCCAATGATAAAAATGCTGCCAACTTATTATTTTGTTTACACTCACAATATTGTTGATATGTTGTTACTATTGCAATATTGTCTTTATTAGCTTCTATTTGTTTAACAAAATATGTGTGTAATTCATTCAAATACATCATTAAATTTTGTCTTTTATGCTTTTCTATATCTATAAAAAAGGCAAACCATTGCGCAGTATATCCCGCTTTTTGCAAACGCTCAATATCTATATGGCAATTGTTTCTATTTAAATTTTGTTTAGTTTCGTAAATAACACTTGCTGTATCCGCATGAAAATCAATAATTTTCAGACTACAGCACCGCCTTTTTAACTGGCTCTGGATATTCTTGACCTTTTGTATCAACTGTTACTTCTTTCATTATAATTGCAGTTTTTGGAGCATCAGCGCTATTTGTTTTTGTTTGAGCAATTTCATCTACTACTGTCATTCCTTCTACTACTTTTCCAAATGCAGCGTATTCTCCATCTAAATGCACTGCATCTTTATGCATTATAAAAAATTGTGAACCTGCTGAATCTTTTTGCATTGAACGTGCCATTGAAATTATACCAGCAGTATGTTTAAGTGTGTTTTTTACACCATTGCTGCTAAATTCACCCTTTATTTCATATCCTGGACCACCCATACCTGTACCGTTTGGACATCCACCTTGAATCATAAATCCTTTAATTACACGGTGAAAGTTTAATCCATTATAGTATCCTTTATTTACTAATGAAATAAAGTTATTTACAGTATTTGGTGCCATTTCAGGGTAAAGCTCTAATTTAATAGTTTCATCATTACTTAATTTTATTGTTACAATTGGATTTGACATTATTTTTCTCCTATATGTTATATAAATTATTTAATTTTTCAAAAATGCAACGTAAGCTTTTCTCATTTCATATAAATCTATTTTACTTGTAACTTCCCATGGTGCATGCATACTGTGTACTGGTACACCACAATCAATAACATCCATACAGTAATTTGCTAAAATATAAGCGATAGTACCACCACCACCTAAATCAATTTTACCAAGTTCTGATGTTTGCCAAGTTACATTATTTTTTTCCATAATATCACGTAACTCTGCAACGTACTCTGCATTCGCTTCATTAGAACCTGATTTTCCACGTGAACCTGTGTATTTATTAAACACTACACCTTTTCCAAAATATGCAGCATTGTATTTTTCTAATATTGATGGGTAGTTTGGATCATGTCCTGCTGTTACATCTGATGATAACATTTTTGATTTTGCTAATGTACGTCTAACATGTAATGGAGACTCAAATCCGCATAATGTAAGAACTTCTGCTACACTATTTTCAAAAAACTTAGAATGCATTCCTGATGCACCTATGCTTCCAACTTCTTCTTTATCAACTAAAATACATACTGTTGTTTTTTTAGGAGCTTCTACTTCAAGTTGTGCTTCAAAAGATGCATATCCACAAACACGGTCATCTTGTCCATATCCTATAACCATACTACGGTCTAAACCATAATCTCTTGCTGGTCCAGCAGGTACAATTTGAATTTCAGCCGATACTAAATCTTCTTCATCTATACCATATTTTTCATTTAATAAATAAAGAACATTTGCTTTAACTTTATTTTTTTCTTCTCCCTCTAAAGGAATTGTTCCTAGACAAAGGTTTAAATCTTCACCTGTTATACCTTCGCCCATTTTTTTCTGCGCTTGGTCTTTTCCTAAATGTGGTAAAATATCTGTAATACCAACAACTGGATCAGATAAATCTTCACCAATTACAACGTTAACAACACTACCATCTTTTTTAGCAACTACACCGTGAATTGCAAGTGGCATTGTTACCCATTGATATTTTTTAACTCCGCCATAATAATGTGTTTGCAACATAGCAAAATCACTATCTTCATATAACGGATTTGGTTTTAGGTCAAGTCTTGGTGAATCTAAATGTGCTCCTAAAATATTCATACCTTTTGTTATATCTTCTGAGCCTATGCAGTACATAACAAGTGATTTATCTCTGTAGTTTGCATAAACTTTATCACCCGCTTTTAATTCTGTTCCTTCTTCTATTAATGTTTCTAAATCTTTGTATCCATGCTTTACGGCTTCTTTAACCATTGTACGAATACATTCTCTCTCTGTTTTATTTTCAGAAATAAATTTTATATATCTTTTTCCATAATCAAATAATGCATTTTTATCGTCTTCTGTATAATTAGCCCATGGACTAGTATACTCTTTATTTAGTTTTGTCATTTGATATCCTCCTAATTAATTCTTCAATTTTTAGTTTTACCATTTTATTCTATCATAATACATATGATATTCCAATTTGAATTTTATACTAATTTGCTATTATTTATAGTTTAGTAATTTCTACAACTAATTTCATATATTTTACTACGTTTTATAAAATTATATATTCTTAATATAAAAAAAAGAGGTTATAATTAACCTCTTTAACGTATTATTACTTGTGTTTTTGATGTCATCGTTTTATAAAACCACTCGCTATCTTCTGGTTTTAGTCTAATACAACCATTCGATGCTCTTTGTCCTAGCACTTGTCCACCTTGTAAATATTTTCCTGTTATATCATATACTAGTGAATGATATAAATATGTTGTTCCTATAAATCCAAATGCATTTTTGCACATATATCCTTTATTTTGTCCAAATGATGGTACTTTTTTTGTAAGTTCAAATTTTCCAAATGGTGTTGGTGTTTTATTTGTACCTGTAATGCTTAACATCTTACGAATAACTTTCCACTCACCTTGTTTTTTTTCAAGTACATATGTTGCTTGGCGTGATAAGTCTGTCCAAACTAAATATTTTGTCTTACTATCCCATCCACTTTGCTTAACATATGCCTCTATTTCTTCATTGTTTGGCAAACTACTATTTACTTTTGGGTTTCCAGGCACTTCAAGCGCACCATATGGAATTTGCACTTTTTTATTATTATGCATTACTGTTCGTGTAGTATTTTTATCTGAACTCCATAGACGAACTTTTTCACCTTTTTTTAATCCTTTTGTATCATACTTAATTGTTCCCATCAAAAATGTTTCTGGAAATAATTCATTTAGATAATCTTTACTTAAATAATTTTTTGCTTTTTCATATGCTTTAAATACTAATTCATCTGTTTGCCCAAATTGCTGTGCATTAACTGTTAGTACAGTTTCATTAATATTTTCTTCTACTTCTTCGTCTTCATTATTTTGTTTTATTATAATTGTATTTACTACATTTCCATATGTCACAACACTTTCACTAACAATTGGAATATTTACAACTTCATTTGGTGCAATTTCTTCTATATTATGTTCTGTCTGCACAATTGCTTGTCCATCCCATGAAAATAATGTCAGTTTCAAACTAATTGTTTGGTCATATGTATTTGTAATACTGTTATTTGTCATAGTTATATAATTTGATGGAGTTACTTCTTTTCTAGTTACTATGCAGTCTTTATCATTAAATACTAATGTGAAATTTTCTGAAAGACTTCTAAGTGGTATATAAGTATTTTTATCCGTTTTTAAACTTATTGTTGACTGAACTCCAGCTCCAACATTTGAACTAATATAAAACGATTTATTTACTTCTGATTCTGACGCAGTGATATTTCCATCTTTAAAATAGCGAATATCTACATAGTGCGTATTTCCAACTTTAACTGTTGGAATAATTTGATTTTCAAAATAAACATTAACCGTACCTTCAGCTAATTTACCAACAATTGTTTGGTCAAATTTATTTATTTTTGCTACTTCTGTTTGATTAGTGTTTTCAACTGGCTTTATTTCATTTGCATAGCTTGTTATATACCAACTTTGTCCAAGTATACATGCTATCAATAATATACTTACTATATTACTTTTTTTCATCATATGCTCCTTTATTTTTTCTATTTACATTTTTTTCCATTATTACTTTGTATTTTATCAGTTTTCTTGTTATTTGACAATACTAATATTATTTTGAATTTTTTTATTCTATAAAATTACCTTTTATTATTAATGCTTTTATTATCTTATAATTTCATCTTATTTTGCTTTATTAATCAAATATTAACTAATCAGTTTTATCATTTTTTTTATTATGTCTTGCAATCATAAGTTATTTACTTTATATTGACATAATAGAGAGTATTTTTTGTAATAAAATAAGAAAGGATATCACTATGAGTGAAATTACTTATGACTATATTGTAACATATCTTCAATCTCTTCATACACCAACATCTGATTTACTAAGTGACATTGAATCATCGATTGCTAATGGTACTGAAACGTGGCCAATTATAAAACCTGAAGTTGCTGATTTTTTAAAAGTTCAATTAACTTTATTAAAGCCTTCTAACGTTTTAGAAATTGGAACAGCTGTCGGTTATTCATCTATTTTCATGAGTCATTATTTACCTGATGATGGGCATATTACGACAATTGAACGTTTTGATTATATGTTAAATAAAGCAAAACAAAATATAAAATTAGCTGACCGCCTTGATAAAATTACGATATTAGAAGGTGATGCATCAGTTATTCTTCCAACACTTGAAGAAAGTTGCTATGACATGATTTTTATGGATTGTGCAAAAGGACAATATATTAATTTTTTACCTGAATGTATTCGTCTACTAAAACCTAATGGTTTATTAATTACTGATAACGTTCTTCATAAAGGAACAATTGCACGCTCACGTTATTTAATAGAAAGACGCCAGCGTACTACTCACTCACGTCTTCGTGATTTTTTATGGACAATTACTCATTCTGACCAATTAATTTCTAGCGTTATTCCTATTGGCGACGGAATTGCTTTAAGTTATAAAAAGGAGAACTAACATGGAAAAAAAACAAATTGAATTACTTGCACCTGCAGGTAGTCTTGATACTTTAAAAATTGCTGTATTATATGGCGCTGATGCAGTATATATGGGTGGTGGTAGCTATGGACTTCGTGCCAAAGCTAAAAATTTCACCCCTGAAGAAATGAAAGAAGGTATTTCTTTTGCACATTCTCATAATGTTAAAGTCTATATTACTGCAAATATTTTTGCACATAATGTTGATTTTGAAGGTATGAAAGAATACTTCTTAGAGTTAGAATCGCTAGGCGCTGATGGACTTATTATTGCCGACCCTGGAATTTTTTCAGTTGCTCGTGAAGTAGTTCCAAATATGGAACTTCATATTTCAACACAAGCAAATAATACAAATTTATATACTGCACAATTTTGGGCTAAACAAGGTGCTAAACGAATTGTAATGGCTCGTGAACTTAGTTCTTCTGAAGTTAAAGAAATTCATACGCATTTGCCACCTGATATAGAACTTGAAGCATTTGTTCATGGCGCTATGTGTATGGCATATTCTGGTCGTTGCCTCCTTAGTAACTATATGACACATCGTGATGCAAACCAAGGTGAATGTGCTCAACCTTGTCGTTGGAAATATCATGTAGTTGAAGAAACTCGTCCTAATGAATATATGCCTGTTGAAGAAACTGAACGCGGAACATATATTTATAACTCTCGTGATTTATGTATGATTAACTATATTCCAGAATTAGTTGACAGTGGTATATATAGTTTCAAAATTGAAGGACGTATGAAAACTCCATTATACGTTGCAACTGTTGTTAAAGCTTATCGTGATGCAATTGATACGTATTTACAAGACCCGCTCCTATATGAAGCAAAAAAAGAATTTTTCTTATCTGAAGTTGGTAAAGCAAGTCATAGAGAATTTTCAACTGGATTTTATCATAATAAACCTACTAAGGATGATCAAACTTATAGTCATAATTCATATGTTCGTAATTACGATTTCTCTGGAATGATACTAGACTATGATGCTACTACGCATATTGTAACTATTGAACAACGTCGTAAGTTTTCTGTAGGTGATACTGTTGAATTTTTACTTCCAGGTGTTGATTGTATATCTCATACTATTGATGCTATGTGGGATGAAAATGATGTTTCTATAGATTCTGCTCCTCATCCTAAGCAAATTATAAAATTCAAAATAGATGCACCTATTACTGTTCCTTCTATTCTTCGAAAACTAAATACTGAAAAATAAAATAATCAAATTTTTTATTTTAACAAACTAAAAAACGCCGCAATATGCGGCATTTTTTAGTTGTTTTATTCTATTATTTAATTGCACCATGTAAATCATTAATACTTAAATTTTCTATCTTCTTGAGATTTTCTAACGCTTTAATCTCAGGGTCATTTACATTAAGTGATTTCACATTAGGTGTTCTACCATCTTCTGATGCTGGAATTTGAATTTCACCTACTCTTACCATCTCATAGACCAAATCTTTAATTGGTGAAGTAAAATCATACCCCACTAACTTCCAATTATTATCACATTCTGGTTTTAATTCCCCCGTTGTCATAATATAATCTTCGATTAGATCTTGAATTTTGCCTTTATTTCCTAAAACTTCTTCTGAATTATAGATTTTACTATCTTCTGAAAGTATCCCAGTTGCCACCAAAACACTATATCGATAATCGTTCATGGCAATTGTAAAATTCATATCATCTGTAACAGGTTTTCCTTTGTATGTGAGATCAACAATACGTGATCCTACTGGTTTTGAAATATCAATGGCGTAATTAACACCTGCAAACATATCGTAATTATGAGCTCTTACCTCTGGGTTAAAACTAACAGTTAAATCCCCTGGCTTATATTGATTATAATATTTTGCAGACAATTCCATATAATTTTTTAGTTCTTTTCCATTAATCTTTGCACCAATTAATGTATTACCATATTTATAAATGTTAACAATATCTTTTTTCTTTAAATCACCTTTCAATAAGTTACTATCAGTTTGAAATGCTGGTGATACTGATAAATCTGTTTCAGCATAAATTAATTGCACCTTATTAATCAAATCCATAATTGCTGTATCTTTTACTTGCATTGTAGGAATACCTGGTAAAATTTCAGTTGTTTTATTAAAATCATCAGCTATTTTTCCAACTATAATATTTGCATTGGCTTGTGATATATCATGCACATACTTAAACGCTTCTAGCATTTCTGGGTCTGCGTCATATTTTGCTGTATCAATATTTTCACTTTTCTTGGAAGCAACTACCCATTTACCATCTTCTTTTTCTAAATCAAGGTCAATGCGAGAGACTTTCTCCCCTTTTGAACTTGGTTCTACTACTAAAACATCATTTATCATTTCCCCTGCAATATCTATATGTGCATGACCTGATACTATAGCGGTAAGTTGTGGCACTTCTTTTGCTATATCTTCAATACTTACTTTTGACATATTGTCCCCAGCGTCTTTGCCTAAGTGCATTACGCCAACCATCACATCTACTTTATTTTCTAATTCTTTCACCACTTTTTGAGTCTCTACAACTGGATCTGTAAAAGTAAGCCCTTTAAAATTATCTGGTGCACTGCCTTCCCATATTGGAATATACGGTACAATCATCCCTATTAAAGCTATTTTCACGCCATCTATCTCAACGATTTCATAAGCTTTAACAAATCTTGTACAATCTTCTTTATAAATATTTCCAGCAAGTACAGGTGCTTTTGACGTATTAATAGCACGACCTAGTACATCTAGCCCAAAGTTAAATTCATGATTTCCTAGTGTCCAGCTATTGTATCCTATTTTGTTCATCGCCTCCACCATCGGATTTATCTCATCGTTATGGAAAAGTTCAATAGAATTATCTTGGATAGCATCCCCCGCATCCACTACGATTGTATTAGGATTTTCTTTTCTAACCTCTTTTACAATAGTAGCAATTTTTGCATATCCTACGCTAGCATCTTCTGTATCCGAAGCATAGTCCCATGGATAAATTCTACCATGAATATCCGATGTACCTAATATTGTAATTTGAACTTTTTCATTTGTCTGTTCGTTAGTTACAGCAAAAATTGGTACTGTAATGGCAATTAATAATACTAACCCTATTAAAAAACTCATGAATCTTCTATCTATTTTTTTATGCATTTTTTCCCTCCATATCACATTTTATTAATTTACGCCAAATAACATACTCACACAGTATATCTTCTCCATGTATTTTATTAACTCCTTAATCAAAATAAGGTCTCTCATAATAGTTGTATCTTAATTTAAGAACTAGATATAAATTTTTCAAATTTTTTTATTGTATTATAAATATATATTTATAATTCCCAACTAATATGTATAGCTAATTATTAATTTTTCACAAAATTATTATCCCATTTAAAAGATTTTCTTTATATATAAATAAATTTTATACTACTCATATATAATTGCATTTTCAATTAATAATTAATTTTTAATGCACTATTACTATTCTTAAATTGCTTCAAAACTCCATTTTCAAAATATTAGTTAGTAAAAATACAAAAAAAAATATACGTACTAGCACTTTTTTAAAATTTCATCATACAATAAGTATTAACCCGCTTTCTGGAGGTGCACCTTATGCTAGCTACTCTATGTTTTTCATACTTTAGTAGTCTTTCATCTTTTCCTCAACCATTATCTCTTGAGGAAGAGCGCTATTTTTTGAATCAATATTTATGTGGTGAAGACTCTGCAAAAAATGTTTTGATTGAGCGTAATCTTCGATTAGTTGCACACATAGTGAAAAAATATATGACTATAAATAGTGATATGGATGATTTAATTTCTGTTGGAACAATTGGATTAATTAAGGGTATTACATCTTTTGACTCTACAAAAGGAACACGTCTTGCTACCTACGCTGCACGTTGTATCGAAAATGAAATTTTAATGACTATTCGTGCTGCAAAAAAATACAAATACGAGACATCACTACACGCTCCAATTGGTGTAGATAACAATGGTAATGAAATTAATTTATTAGATATTTTATTTACCGAAAGTGCAACTATCTTTGATCAAGTTGATTTTGATATTGAAATCAAAAAACTGTATGACAAAATTTCAAGCATTCTGAACTCTCGCGAAAAAGAAATTTTAAGCCTCCGCTACGGATTACTCAATATCGAAGAAAAAACACAACGTGAAATTGCTACAAACATGGGTATTTCACGTTCTTATGTTTCGCGTATTGAAAAAAAAGCACTAAAAAAATTGTTCTTTGAATTACAAAAGCATTAATATTTTTTCTTTTTTCTTACCTTATTTGAAAACTAGACTTAGTATAGTATAACTTTTATATCTCTTTTATAAAAAAAAACTATAATTGTCGTTATACGACAATTATAGTTTTTTTTATACTTCCATTATAATTGGTAAAATCATTGGACTTCTTTTTGTCTTTTGCCAAACGAAGTCTTTCAAATCATCTTTTACAACAGTCTTAATCTGTGACCATTCTACAATATGTTTATCTTCACAACGATCTAAAGCTTTTCTAACTACAACTTTAGCTGCATCCATTAAATTTTCTGCTTCTCTGACATATACAAATCCTCTAGAAATAATATCTGGTCCTGCAACAACAAAACCACTTTCTTTTTCTAATGTCATAACAACAATTAATAATCCATCTTGTGATAAATGTTTACGATCACGTAGAACAATATTACCAACATCTCCAACTCCAAGACCATCTACTAGAATTTGCCCTGAAGGTACGCTACCTGCAACACGGCACTGCTCTTTTGTTAACTCAAGAACATCACCATTGTTTAAAATAACGATATTTTCTTTTTTAAGTCCCATATCCATAGCCAATTCCGCATGACGTTGAAGATGTCTATACTCACCATGTACTGGAAGAAAATATTTTGGTCTAACTAACGCTTGAATAAGTTTAAGTTCTTCTTCTGCAGCATGACCTGATACATGAGTATCTTCTTGTATTACTATTGCACCTTTTCTTGATAGTTCATCAACTACTTTAGAAACTGTTTTTTCATTTCCTGGTATCGGTGTTGAACTTAAAATAACAACATCTCCAGGTTTAATTTCAAGTTGTCTATGTTCTGAAACTGCCATTCTTGATAAAGCAGCCATAGGTTCACCTTGACTTCCAGTCATAATTATAACAACTTGACTGTCTGTATATTTTTTCACTTCATTAATTTCTATTAATGTATTAGGTGGTATATCAAGATATCCAAGCTCACTAGCTGTTTTAGCAACATTAACCATACTTCTACCAATAACTGC
>JBOFDK010000096.1:0-3893 GCA_051646925.1 Cellulosilyticaceae bacterium
AAAGTTTTTTTGTCGTTCGTTTTATAGAGCTAAACATCTATCAATAATAGATGTTTAGCTCTATTCGTATATTTGCAAATAATCTTGTACTTCATTCATTCCTATATAATTATTGCTTTATATAAGGAATGTAACTACATCATTTTATTTATTTATGGTATGGTTCTCCGTAACATTTATAAGTACGTCTTTTTAGTTACGTAATTCCAAAATTTTGATATTATTTAAACATTTGAAATTATGGTGTATTGAGACCGTGTATTCTGGTACTAATTTTGTTAATAATAATTTACAGTATTATAAACAAAATTAGTACTTATTATTAAGATGAACAAAAAAACATTGCTAAATTCGATACAACGCTATCTCCTAACTTCATAATACCACTCTTAACTATTGAAAAAACGAACTATCAAATGTCTTATTGTCATTCTACTTACTATATTTAGTATAATTTGTTATTTCAACAGAAATGTTGATTCCCCATTATAAAAATGATAAAATGATGTAGTTGATTAAAATTAGAGGTTGTTGCTTAGATTTGCTGTATGATTACTTTCATATTGCTAACTTACACTATGTCCTCTGTTGTATACAATTTTTTCAACAAAAAAATATAATAAAATAGAGGGAGTCAAAAAAATGGTAGATTTTGTTACAAGTATTTTTATATTTGCATTTAGTATAGTTATATTTTTAATTTCAATATTTATTTGTGTATTGTTAATCAAATGGATAAAATATCTTGCCCAATCAATAAAACGTGCTTGGAATAGAGAATTGAAGCCACTCAATAGAGTAGCCAATCCCCAGCAAACTCAGTCGGTTCAATCTAAACCTAGCGCAACATCTCCTAAAAAATATATAGTTGAAAGTGAGGTCTAATCATGGAGTTTTTTTATAATATTTTAGCTGAAATTATGGCATGGTCACTTATATTTGATGTGACTGCCATTTCCTTACTATTATTAGTTGTATTTATTATGTTGCTTACGTTGATTATCGTAAAATTAATCAGAGGGAAAGCTGTATCGACACCAATCAAATAAATTATAATTGAAAAAGAAGCAAAATTCTTGGTTTTAAACTCTTGAATTTGCTTCTTTTCTATTGTTCTGATTCAATAAAACTTTTTTGAACATTCACTATATTAAATTCTATTTTTTTTCTAGATATGCGTAAGAAATATATACGAAATCGCCTTGAACTAAATCAACTGATGTTTCATAGAATCTCGATTCATAAAAGCTTTTGTTTTTTTCGCCGTGGTCAGCTTGGTTTATATCTCTACCTACTGCTATTTCTGTTTGTCTAAAATTAATTTCTGGATTGTCTGCATATACCATATATTCTCCTGCTGGAATATCTACTCCTACTCGGTAGACTCCCGCAGGTATTTGATTATCTTCAAATTTGGTATAAAATGCTTCATCTTCACTTAATTTTACTAAAAACCCTTTCTTTACTTCAACATAATTATGGATTTCACGAATCTCAAACATTGAATTATTATCTGAACTAAATGACGCATAAAAATAATCATATGGACCAATCCAATCTTTATTTTCAGCAACCCAAACAGAGCCCTCTAGATCGCTCATATATGCATACTGTCCAAATGGAATATCTTCACCTACAACATACTCTCCCTCTTCATATATTGTATAACCTTTGTCGATTATTTGTTGTTTTGTTGCATTAGGTGTTAATTCTATTTTTCCACACGCATTTAATAAAGGAATAATTACACAAATTATTGCAAAAGCAGCAAATAACAATTTTACATTTTTCTTAATTTTCATTCTAGCTCTCCTGTTTTTAAATTTATATTTTAATATTATTATACTTTGTTTAACTTGCTTTTTCAATATTATTTTGTATGAATAGTAAAACTATCTTCACTTTTTGACCATAATAAAAAAGCATCCGCTTCTACTGCTTGAGTAGCGGATGCTTGAGGTATATTTATTACAATTGTATCAATTGCCTTATCTTTAATCGTGATATCTTTAATCATTAAGTTCATTAGTAGTTTTATATCTTCGGGTTTTGCTTTAGCAATGACTTCATCAATTTTTTCAAGGCATGCCTTAATTTCTTCATGTGTGTAATCTGTTTTTTTATCGGTTACTATTTGATCTGCAAGATTGCACTTCTCCTCTTCAAGCTGTACGATTTTTTGATTTAGTATCTCTAATCGTTCGGTGACTTGTTTTTGGACGACGGCAACATTGCCAGTGTTCGCTAGCATATCTAAGTACTTGCCAATATTATCCTTACACTTTTGGATTTCACAATTAATCTGATTTAATTGCTGCTGCTTTTCACTATGTGCTACTCCATTTCTTGAATTCAATTGAGCGACAATATCATCAATTGTTACCGAATAGTTGATAGCATGCGAAATGGCTTTGATTAATTGGGGCTCTACGATATCAGCACGTACACTATTGCTTTTGCAGACACTAGCACCTTTATTTTTGTATTGACCACACACATAGTATCGTGTTGTCTTTTTCAAACCACACTTAAGTGTTTTTACGTTTTTAGCCGTTGCCATAGGACTGTTGCATACTGGACACTTTAAAATACCTGTTAGCATGTATTTACAATTGTTCCCTTTCTTTTTTGTACCATATCGCTTTGTTTTACGAACTGTCTGAACTTGTTGCCAAATATCTTCAGTAATGATTGCTTGATGCGATCCTTTGACTTGAATCATTGAGTCAGACTTGCCTTTCCTGCGCATTTCACCCCAATTTTCATACCGATTAAATCGAATATTCCCAACGTAGATTGGATTGGTTAGGATCATTTTAACTGCATCAAAACTAAACTGGTTACCTTTTTTAGTTTTATATCCTAGTTTATTCAATTGATCAGCAATTGCTTTATAACCTTTACCAGTGGTGTATTGATGAAAAATACTTCTAACGATGTTCGCTTCTGATTCAACAACTTGTAATTGATTATCAACGCTCTCATATCCGAGCACAATACCGCCATTCCACTGACCTTCTCGTGCCCGTTGTTTCATTCCCATACGGACATTTTCAACGATAGTATTTCTCTCTAATTCACCTATTGCTCCCATCATTTGTAATGAGAACCGTCCCATTGGTGTTTCAGTTTCAAAATTTTCACTATATGATCGAAATGTAACCTTATTAGCTGTCAACATATCAATAATTTTCAACAAGTCTGCTACATTACGAGCCATTCGGTTTATTTTCCAAACAATCACTTCATCAAAAGCATTTTGCTTTGCTTGTTCTAATAGCCGTTGCAATTCCAAGCGACCTTTCATTGATTTACCACTAATTCCTCGATCTACAAATTGCTCTACCACCACAGCACCTTGTAATGTAGCAAATTCCGTTAATGTATGTAATTGTGCATCAATAGAAAAACCATGATTAGCCTGTTCTTCTGTTGATACTCGTGCATAAATCGCTATTCTTTTTTGTTGCATGATTAGCCTCCTCTATATACCTTACTGTTCCTACATGTTCGACTTCAATCGTAGCCACTTGGTAATCAGTATTCATATTAATCCGTTGTACCCATTGTGATATCACTGCTCTTTTTTGAGACGTATCAGACTCTACAAACAACTGTAGATTCTGTTGAAGCTTCGTTACTTGTGCTTCTGTTGATGACTTAATAGTATTGATTTCAATGAGTTGTAATTTTTCAACAAACTCTTCATGACTTATTTCACATGCTTCAAAGTCATTAATCAACTTTTCCTTCTGCAGTTGCATTTTCCGCTTGGCTTGCAATACAGCTCTATTACTTATACTGCTTTTAGTATTCGCAACATCCTTGAATTTTTCAGTTATTACTTTAGTCAAAAAGTTAACAATCATAGTATCCACATACTTAGCATTCAT
>JBOFDK010000097.1:0-1801 GCA_051646925.1 Cellulosilyticaceae bacterium
AAAATATAAAAGAAGCTAAAAAGTATGCTTTGCAGAGATCAAGTCAACATGGGAAAATTACACAAAATAGTTTGGCTGATTTTACTAGTGCAGATTTTGAGCTTGATGAGTTAAAAGAATTACAATTAGAGGAGTTGAATTTGTACATGCTTGATATGACTTTAGAGAATATTACTGGAGATAACTTGCTTGATGAACCTGATATTGATTTTGATAATATTACAGGAAATCAAGATAGGGAAAAAAAAGAAAAAGTGCAATTAGTAACTTGTCCGCACTGCGAGGGTAAATTTAATATGCAAATTTAAGCCTATGCCAGAAAAACAACACTTATTATATAAAACTTGGGTAAAAATGAGAGAGCGATGTAACTCTATTAATTGTGAAGCGTATAAAAATTATGGGGGGAGAGGGATAAAAATATGCCCTCAATGGAATAAATTTGAAAATTTTGTAAGTGATATAGGGAATAAACCAACTATAAATCATTCTTTAGATAGAATAGATAATAATAAAGACTATTCAAAAGACAATTGTAGGTGGGTATTAAGAAGTGAACAAAGTAGAAATAGAAGAAGCAATAGATTTTATGAATATAACAATGAAAAATTATGTTTGTTAGACCTAGCTATGAAATACAAAATTAAAAGAGAAACTTTAACTAAGAGATTAAACACAGGAATGAGTATTATACAAGCTATTGAAACACCAATAGGAATAAAAAGTAATCAGTATATTAAAAAAAGAAATAATATTATATGAGCTGTCCATATATGGGAAGTAAAAGAAAATCTGCAGGGAAGATTTACCAAACAATTAAAAATTTAAATCCTAAAGCTAATAAAATTTATGATTTGTTTTGTGGAGGGTTTGCTATTAGTGAAATTTTTTTAAAAAATGGTTGGGAAGTTATCGCAAATGATAAAAACAAATATGTTGTGGCTTTAATAGATCAGGTTGTAAATAAAAAGCTTGATGAAAAAAAATGTTTAGAGTGGGTGAGCCGTGAATTATTTTTAGATGTACAAAAAAATCCTCAAACCTATGAAGATTGGTATGTTGGCTATATTCAATGTGGCTGGAGTTTTGGAAATAATCAAAAAAACTATCTTTTTGGAAAAGATGTAGAAAAATACAAAAGAGCAGGGCATGAATTAGTCGTAAATTGCAACCCTGATTTATTGTTAAAACTAATACCTAATTTTTCTAAAAAATATATAGATGGGGTTATTCAACAAAAAGATTGGCACACAAGAAGAATAGCATTGTTGAAAGTCTGTACAGTTTTAAAAACTAGAATCTTTGAACTAGAACGACTACAACAACTACAACAACTAGAACAACTAGAACAACTAGAACAACTACAAGCAGTAAAACTAACGAGCCTTAGTTATGACGAAGTAGAAATTGAATCAGGAGCAATAATCTACTGTGACCCACCGTACAAAGGTACGGCAGAATATAAAGAGGGAGCTTTTGACCATAATAAGTTTTGGAATTGGATAAGATTAAACTCTAAAACAAATAAAGTTTATATTAGTGAGTATCAAGCACCTGCTGATTTTAAAACTGTTTTAGAGTTTGAGCAAAAATCAAGTTTGGCAGGCGGAACTCAAAAACATGACAACCAACCAAATGAAAAACTATTTACAATTACTAACCAAAATCTAATATGCCAAGACAAAAAATAAACTGGATAGAATTAAAACAAAAGTACTTTGAGAGTGATATTGAAGAAGTACAAGGCTATGTCAAGGCTACTTTAGGGCTATCTGACGAACAAATCAAAAGTGGCTATTAT
>JBOFDK010000098.1:0-10823 GCA_051646925.1 Cellulosilyticaceae bacterium
ATAATGGTATAATAGGTGTAATATGGAAAAAAAAGGGGGAACTGATTATAATGATAATATTACTTGTTACTATAATTGTAATTTCGTGTATTACAACGTTAGGAACAGCTATGATTAAAAATCATTTTAAACAAATTGAAAAAAGTTTAGAAATATTTATTGACACAAAAGCTTATAAACCGCAAAGACAGATTATTTTTATTAGCAGTGTGTTGGAGAAATTAAGAAAAAGTGCAGAGGAAGAAGATGATGAAGATGTTAAGACAGTGATAATAGAACAACTTCACAAAGAAAAAATAGGTAAATTTTCATATGAAACTGTCAAAAATATGGCGATAGAAGGAACAACATTTATGTGGGCCATCGTAGTATTACAGGTGGGATTAGAATTTTTAGGAAGAAAACCTTTTAATTCTGTAATTAATTTAAGTTGCATCGTAATTGGAATATTAATATGTATGTTTTATACGTTACGAAAAAGTATTAATAATATAAATGGTAGGTATGATGAATTTATAGAACTTATAGAAAATTACGTTATACATACTTATCCAGATGCAATATCAAAAAGGATGCAAAAAAAAGAAAAGGTGGACCCGCTGGACAAGCTAGCTGATTTTGAAGTAGAGATAGAGAATAAGGACAGCAAAGATAGCAAAGACAGTAAAGATAGTAAAGATAGCAAAGACAGTAAAGACAGTAAAGACAGTAAAGACAGTAAAGCTAGTAAAGCTAGTAAGAAAGAACTAAAAGATATACAAATAGAGTTAAAAGAATCAGATATTCAATTTTTGTTAGAAAAGTTGAAAAAAGAAGCTTAGTAATAAAAGCATACATTTATTGGAAAATAACTTTAAGTTGGTATATAATAAATTAGATGTTTGAATTAAAACAGTTATAAAACATGATAGATACGGAGGAGTTAATATGAATACAATTACATTAGATTATTCAAAAACAGGCGTACAGGAACATGAAATTATTTGTTTTAAAGAACAGGTTAAGGTAGCTCATGATATGTTACATAACAAAACTGGTGCAGGTAATGATTTTTTAGGTTGGATTGACCTTCCAGTTGATTATGATAAAACTGAGTTTACTCGTATACAACAAGCAGCTAAAAAAATACAACAAGATAGTGATATTCTTATAGTTATTGGAATTGGTGGTTCATACTTAGGTGCAAGAGCTTGTATTGAAGCGTTAACACATCAATTTTATAATAGTCTTACAAAAGAGCAACGTAAAGCTCCAGAAATTTATTTTGTAGGGAATAATATATCAGGGACATATTTAAAAAATCTTTTAGACGTATGCGAAGGTAAAGAAGTAAGTGTAAATGTTATATCTAAATCAGGGACAACTACAGAACCGGCTATTGCATTTCGTGTATTTAAAAAGTTTATGGAAAAAAAATACGGAAAAGATGGTGCGAAAAGCAGAATTTTTGCAACAACTGATGGTGCAAGGGGTGCATTATTAACATTAGCTGAAGAAGAAGGATACGAAAAATATGTAATTCCAGATGATGTTGGAGGACGTTTTTCTGTATTAACAGCAGTAGGATTATTACCAATTGCTGTTTCAGGTGTAGATATTCAACTACTTATGGATGGTGCAGCGGCAGCTCGTGAAGAATATAGCAGTGAAAATGTAGAAGAAAATGCATGTTATCAATATGCAGTAGTACGTAATGCACTTCTTCGTAAAGGGAAAAATGTAGAGCTTATTGTAAACTACGAGCCAGCATTACAATATTTTGGAGAGTGGTGGAAACAACTTTACGGAGAAAGTGAAGGAAAAGATAATAAAGGAATTTATCCATCTTCAGCTAACTTTTCTACAGACCTTCATTCTTTAGGTCAGTATATTCAAGAAGGACAAAGATTTTTATTTGAAACAGTTATTAATATTGAAAAACCAAAATTAGATATGGTTTTAGAAGAAGAACCGGTTGACTTAGATGGTTTGAACTATTTAGCAGGGAAAACTATGGATTTTGTGAACAAACAAGCATTTAAAGGTACATTATTAGCACATGTTGATGGTGGTGTTCCAAATATGGTTGTCAATGTTCCAGTATTAGATGAGTTTAACTTAGGGAAATTAATCTATTTCTTTGAAAAAGCATGTGGAATTAGTGGTTATTTACTTGCAGTAAACCCATTTGATCAACCAGGTGTTGAAGCATATAAGAAAAATATGTTTGCTTTACTTGGCAAAGAAGGTTTTGAAGATTTAAGAACAGAACTTCTAAAACAATTAGAACAATAATTATAAAAATGCCCCTCTGATAAATAGAAGGGCATTTTTTTATAATACCAAATACAAAAATAATTATAGAAATAATTATAAAAAGAATTACTTAAAAGAGATTGTAGTGTGAATTGACAGAGGTCTGGACAGGTGATAAAATGATTCAAAAACTATTAAATTGGAGATAATATTATGAATATATCTAGTGATGTGAAGTCAACAATTACTTCGCGGTTAGTTAATCGATATGCGATTAAAGCTTTGGGGGGGATGGCATCAGGACTTTTTTGTACGCTTATAATAGGACTAATATTAAAACAATTAGGTTTATTGATTGAAGTAGATAGTATAAGTGTATTTTTATTGAATATTGCACAAATAGCAACGGTTTTAACAGGTGTAGGTATTGCCGTTGGGGTAGCACATGCGTTAGATGCACCCAAATTAGTTTTATATTCAAGTATTGTTAATGGTATTATTGGTGCATATTCGGTACAGTTTGGAACTGGAGACCTTTTTTTAGAGGGAAATGTACTATTAGCAGGACCAGGTGATCCGCTATCAGCTTTTGTTGCAGTAGTAGTAGGTGTGGAAGTTGGAAAAATGGTATCTGGAAAAACAAAAATAGATATAATATTAACACCTCTTACAACTATATGCACAGGAAGTTTGGTAGCTATAATATTAGGGCCTTATTTTGCGGTATTTACAAAAATGTTAGGTGAAATAATACAGTATGGAATAGATTTGCAACCATTTCTAATGGGGGTAATTATATCTGTAATGATGGGTATTTTTTTAACGCTCCCAATTAGTTCTGCGGCGATAGCGATTATTTTAGGGTTATCAGGTTTGGCAGCGGGAGCAGCTACAGCGGGATGTACAGCGCAAATGGTAGGATTTGCAGTAATGAGTTATAGAGAAAATAAAATGAGTGGACTTATAGCTCAAGGAATAGGTACATCTATGATACAAGTGCCTAATATTGTGAGAAATCCTAAAATATGGATTCCACCTATTATAGCCAGTGCGATTACAGGTCCTATATCAACAGTTTTGTTTAAAATGGAAAATATTGCAGCAGGTGCGGGTATGGGAACATCGGGTTTTGTTGGACCGTTGTTAACGTGGGAAACTATGAGTGCAAATAGAGAGCCGGTATTGCTATTTGTTCAAATTATACTGTTACATTTTTTATTTCCAGCAATTATTACATTTCTTATATCTGAATGGATGAGATATAAGGGGTATATTAAATTTGGAGATTTGAAATTGGAGTTATAAATTCACATTAAATTTATTGACTATATGATATAATAATACTACGGTGAATATATTTAAGAGGAGATGTGTTATATGTTAGAGGAATTAAAAAGGGAGTTTAAACTGGGGAAAAAAGTTTATTTGTTTCAAATTATTTCGATGATATTATATATGGTATTTTTATTTGGATCAGGAAGTGTAGATGATGTGAGATTTGTACCAGTTATTAATATAGTCTTAATAGGATGGTTATTAGTTAATATGGTTGTTGTAGCAATCTATACAATTTATGCTTTTGTAAAACTAGTGCTTAAGGAATCAGCATTATCGGGAAGTTTACCAAGAAGTATTTTGTATAAAGTGATTATTTTTATATTGTTTTTTTCAGCAAATGGATTTATTTTTTTTCAAATAATAAGTATGGCAGTGCCTATTGTGGCGTTAGGAGTAGCTTTTGGAATTATTCTTTTAGCGAAAGATACATTACAATCTAGAAATGGACTAATAGCAATAGGGGTTATGTGGTTTTTGGCTATTGGTGCATTATTATTATTTGGATATCCTGTTATTTTAGTAATACTTGGACAAATTATTAGTAGTTTTACGATAGTGCAAGTTATAATAAATGTATTGTTGCTTAGTTTGTCTATATTGATTTATTACGGCATAATTCGTAAATGTTTTGAAATTTATAGTGAAGAAAATTACATAAGTAACTAAATCTACAGATATAAGTTAGTAGATTACATAAGTAACTAAATCTACAGGTGTAAGTTAGTAGATTATAAAATAAAGGTAAGTGCTATGGCGAATATTCGTCATAACGCTTACCTTTATTTTTATATTCTAGAGTTAGCTGAATAATATTTCCACAGACTATAACGCAGACTAGAAGAAGTTACATCAGCCATACGCATTACAGTTGATAGTCTTGTATTTTGTAATACAACCATATTCATAAGACTACTAAAATTAACGATACCTGTAATATAAAAGTCTCCAATAGGAGGCAAATCTTTTTTTACACCGGCACCAGGTTTGATACCACCAGGTCCAATACAAAGAGAGCCAACGTTCTGGAGTGACCCAAGAGATGCGTCAATAGCTAATATAAGTGAATTTGGATGCTCTTTTTTTATTGATATAGTAGTTTCGTCTAAATTTTTTGCATGAACAGGATTATCTAACGTGCCGAATACTGTTACATTTTTGAATTGCATATCTGATAGTTTGTAGCCAATTAAGGGGCCTAAACTATCGCCTGTCGCACGATCTGTTCCGATGCAAACAATAACTAATTTATGCTCATGTTGTGGTAATAATCTAGTGAAGTAGTCATTCAAAGTATCGGTGAATTCATTAAAGTGCTTAGGATTATCAAGATGAATGTATACCGACTTGATTTCGGTATCGTAAGCTTTATGCATATAATCACCACTTTCAAAGTTAATTATGTCCAATAAGAGTAATATTTATTTATATAAAACGATGGAATTTATTAACAATCGTTTTATGTAGTTTTAAGGTTTACTTTGTAAAAATAAGAAGATAAAAAAATAAAAATTATCGACATAAAAGATTAAAAAATTTAAAAATAATAGTGTAGAATCTTGCATATGGATAAAAATGGAAAAGGAGAAATATAAATGGGAAAAATAAGTTATGATCCAAAAGCAAGTAATAAAGAAAATAATGAGGGAACATTATCTGATGGTATTCGTAAGATACCTGAAAATCGTATCGATGGATTGATTGATAATTTAAACTCTGTACGTCCAATTGGAGATGTTGATTGTGATTATGCAGTATATTTAGAAGACTATGTTTATACCTACTTATATCAATATGCACAGACCGACTTGTCTTGTGAACATTCTGCAGCAATTTTTGGAGAATATTATCCAGAAACTAAAGAAATGATAGTATGCGGTGCAATTCCGATTCCTAAACATATGTTAAACCAAGCAGATGAATGGGTGAACCAAGCTGCACTAGAAAGCTTATATGATGAAAAAGAAAAATATTTTCCAGGAACTTCTTTATTAGGTTGGTTACATATGCAACCAGGTTATGGAACAATGTTAACTATGAAAGAAGTGAAAGTACATAGAGAACTTTTCAGTAAAGAAGGAAGTCTATTATTATTAATTGATCCGATTAATAAAATTGAGACATTCCATATCTATGAAGATGATATGTTAAAAGAGCAAAGTGGATATTACATTTATTATGATAAAAATCCTAGTATGCAACAATATATGTTGGACAAGCCATTAGTTGAAATGGAAAAAGAAGAAATTGATGATAGTGCAGTAACACAATTTAGAGAAATAGGTCAACGTAGAAAACGTGAATATCAACAACGTAAAAAAACAAATTTCACAGTAATTGCAGCAAGTGTACTTTTATTAGGTATGGCAGCGGTTATGTTGCAAGTAGATGAAACAAAGCAAGGAAATCGTAATGATGTAGTAGACCAATCAGTACAAAATGCACAAGTTGCAGAAAATCAATCATCAACACCACAATTTACATTTGTAGATCCGACAAATATGGATGAAGTTGATACTTTAGAAGGTGATGATGTAGACCAAGAAGTATCATTAGATGATACAGTTGATGTAACTGAAGATACTACAGATGCAGAAAATACAGATGTTGCAGATTCAAATGATTCAGATGAAGATGTTTCAGAAGTTTATAATGAAACAAATGAAACAGAAGTAGATGATGTAGAAAATGAGATAGAAACAGAAGAAGTAGAAACAGAAGAAGTAGATAGTGAAGAAGAAGCTGAAGATGCATCTGTTGAAACAGAAGTAGAATCTACAGAGAAATATACAACATATGTTGTAGAAAGTGGTGATACACTGCGTAGAATTAGTGAAAAGCATTTCGAAACAGAATCACGTGCAAAAGATATTAGTTCATTAAATGGTATTGAAAATGGAGATCATATTTTTGTAGGTCAAACGCTAAAAATTCCAGCAAACTAAAATAATTAAGTTGCTACAAAAAAGAGCAAATAATAAATAGTAATTCGAATATTGAGAATTATGATTTCTTAGTATATACTATATAGTATGAAAACTAGGAGGAAAGTTATGGATAAAAAACAACTCAAATGTTTATTTGTAGCATCAGAGGTGGCGCCATATGCAAAAACTGGAGGATTGGCAGATGTTGCATATGCACTGCCTAAGGAATTACTAAAACATGGCGTTGATATACGGGTTGCAATGCCTTATTATGAAACGATGAAAAATAAATATTTCAAACACGAGAAACATTTTTTGACAAGTTATGATGTTGCATTAAATTGGAGAAAACAAGGTGTTGGTGTTTATTATGATGACAAGACGGTTCCTACATATTTTTTAAAAAGTGATACATATTTTTCGCGTGGAAATTATTATGGAGAGCATGATGATGCAGAAAGATTTGCATTTTTATGCAAAGCAGTTTTAGATTTGTTAAAACATATAGATTTTCAACCAGATATTATTCATTGTAACGATTGGCAGACAGGTCCAATTTGCCTTCTGTTAAAAGATAAATATAGACATGATCCTTTTTATAGTAATATGAAAACTGTTTTTACAATTCATAATATGAGATATCAAGGTATTTTTGGTGTGGAGCAAGTTTTAGATGTTTTGGAACTTGATCATGGATATGCAGTATCAGATTGTTTAGAATTTCATGGCGGGTTAAGCTTTATGAAAGCGGGCTTATTATATGCGGATCATATTAATACAGTAAGTCCAACTTATGCTGAAGAAATTAAAACATGGGAGTACGGTTGTGGTCTTAATCGATTATTAGATGAAAAGTTGTCATTTAAATTGACAGGTATTTTAAATGGTATCGATTATGATGTATACAATCCTGAAACAGATAGTTATATTTACAAAAATTACGGTGTATCTGATATAGAAGGTAAAAAAGCAAACAAATCTGCATTTCAAAAAGAGTATGGCTTAGAGGTCAAAGATTGTATGGTAGTCGCAGTGGTATCGCGTATTACAGACCAAAAAGGATTTGATTTATTAAAACAAACGATAGAAAATGTTTGGATTATGGATAAAATAATGGAAATGGATATACAGTTTGTAGTTTTAGGTACGGGCGATGTAGAATATGAAAATATGTTTAAACATTTTGCATATAAATATGGCAAAAGAGCGGGCATTTTCTTGACATTCAACGAAGCATTGGCTCAAAAAATATACGCAGTATCAGATGTATTTTTGATGCCTTCAGCATTTGAACCTTGTGGTTTAGGTCAGATGATGGCAATGAGATATGGTAGTGTGCCTCTTGTTCGTAAAACAGGAGGACTAAAAGATACTGTAAAACAATATAATTCGTTGACAAAAGAAGGAAATGGATTTGAGTTTGAAGATTATTCAGGTTATTGGATTTATAAAAAAATTCAAGAGGCATATTATTATTATGTTGAAAAACCTGAAGAATTTGAGCGTATTAGATATAATGGAATGGTTATACCATATTCATGGGAAAAATCAGCAAATGAGTATGAAAAGATGTACCAAAAATTAATGTAAAAAATTATAACGGTATATAAGTTAAGTTTAAAAGAATTTGATGAAAGCAGTAAAATAGAATAAATAAAAAAAACCTAGAGAAATCTAGGTTTTTTTTTGAACTATATTTCAAACTGTGTAAAAGATGGAAAATATATCAAATAAAATACTAGATTTATACAGGAAAACCTAATATTTGTAAAAATACTTTACGCTAGTATTTATTATGACATATAATGAATGTTGATTGATAAGCGTAAAAGGGGTATGGGGTGTTGGAAAGCTATAATTGGGAAATATAGGAGGAATTACATGTGGAAAAACAGGAAATAAAAGATAAACTAAAAGAAAAATTAAAAGAGAAATTAAAAGATAAAAAAATAGATAAAACTAAAGGAACTGCCACAGGACTAGCTATTGCACTAGTTTGCATTATTTTATTGGTGGGTGGTATGAAATATATAGAATATAATAAAAGAGTTGTAGAATATAAATTAGGTGAAGTAGCGTTTGAATTTACAGGAGAGCGTGCGGAATATACATGTATACAAAATAACCAAATTATTAGAATTACACAAGATGGGGTAACAGCTTATGATATAAAAGGCCAAGAAATTTGGACAGATACAGTATCGTTACAAAAAGTTGTTGTAAAACAAAAAGGAACTTATTTTGCAGTATCAAATTTGAAATCACGAAATATTAGTATATTTAGCGATAAAGGAAAAGAAGGCGAAATTATAACGGAATCTAATATTTTGTACTATTCAATTAATGAAAATGGAGATATTGCAACAATTGAAGAAACAAAAGCGGGACATATAATTTCAGCATATACAAAAGACGGATTTCCTATACCAGGGAGAAGATTTACACATATAGACAGTGCAGGATTTCCAATAGCAGTTACAGTATCGCCGGATCGTAGTTTGCTTTTGGCAAGTTATATAGATATATATCGTTCATCTGTAGCTAGTGTTATTGTAGGGGTATATTTAGATGTAGATGAGGAAGAAGCGGTAGATAATATAAAGTTCTTAGTAGAAGAAAGAGATAATATAGTTTATGAATTAGATTATATTAATGATAGGGATTGGATAGCAATAGGTGAAAATGCTATTCAGTACTATAACGATCAAGGGCAAATAATAAAGACTATAGATGATTACCATTTGAAATATACGCCTTATGTAAAAAGTAGACAAAAGTCTTATTATCTTCCGATTGTTACAAGTAGTATAAAAGGAGACCAAACGAATTACGGTAAGCAAAGTTTGATTATACTTAACCAACAAGGTGAAATGATAATGAAAGAAACATATGATGCACCTGTAACTTATTATTCCGCAGATAATGATGGTATAATTATTGGTCAGGGCAAATTATTTAAAGGATACACACCTACAGGTAAGTTGAAATTTACGTTGCATTCTACACCGGATATTTTACAAATAGGTTATATGGGGCGTAAGCCTGTAGCTATTACGCGTAATGAAGTTATTTTGTTAGAGCGAACGGAGGTGGAAAATTAATGTTAGATATTATTGTTATAGGAATTATAGTTATTAGTGGATGGATAGGTTTTAAAATTGGATTTATAAAGACAGTTTATCAGTTGGTAGCTTCATTAATATCTTTTTTGATTGCAATGACAGTGTATCCAGTATTTAGTACATTATTAAAAATGACACCGTTATATGGTGCACTGCAGCAATGGGTTAGTGAAATTTTACCTAAAACAGAAATACAAGCAGGTTTACAAGCACAAAGTGCAATGATAGAAGAAGTGACGCAGTGGTTGCCACAATTTTTGACGGATTACCTAGTTGTAAATAATAATCCTGAAATTTATAAAATGCTAGGTGTGTCAAAATTAAAAGATTATATTATAATATCAGTAAGTGATTTTTGTATAACAGTGTTAGCGATTATTATTGCATGGATTTTGATTAAAGTTATTCTTGCAATATTTATAAGCATTTTAGATTTAGTATCTAAATTGCCAATACTAAAAACTGCAAATCAAATGGCGGGTATATTAGCTGGGTCTTTTAAAGGGGTATTATTTATTTGGTTAGTGTATATGGTGTTGCCATTATTAATTTTAATACCTCAATTTAGTATGATAGAGAATATGATTCAAAGTTCAGTTATTGCTAAAGTGTTTTACGATAATAATATATTATTAGAAATAATAAGTGGATTATTATTAAAGTAAATAAAGCTAAAAAAGTTATCGTGTAAAAGCGATAACTTTTTTTTGTATGAACTTCTATATTAACTTCTAGATAAAATTCGTTATTATAGAAGTTAATGTTAAGAAAAAATGTGAACCTATATATAGGTAATATATATAGTTAATATAGCTTTATACAGTGTTTTATTAATGATAGAAATAGTGTAAAATGCTATAAAATAGAGATAAGATGAAAAAATTGAAATACTGGTTTTCATAACTAATAAAGAAAAAGTAAAAAAAAGTAGAAAATTAGTTGACAATGGTTAAGTGGATATGATAATATAATCAAGTCGCTAAGGACAGCGGCAAACGAACATTGAAAATAAAATAATAACCATTAAACCAGTCGATTCAATTGAGAAGAACTTTGGTTCTAATCAAAAAAATCAGTACTATTAAATAGTACAAAGTAAAAATTGTCAGCAGACAAACTTTTTTAACGAGAGTTTGATCCTGGCTCAGGATGAACGCTGGCGGCGTGCTTAACACATGCAAGTCGAACGGACCAAAAGGAGCTT
>JBOFDK010000099.1:0-18295 GCA_051646925.1 Cellulosilyticaceae bacterium
ATTCCAATTACAAAAATAAATTGCAATAACTCTATAGAAAATGATACTAGAAATGATATAAATACCATTTTTTCTAATCTTATACGTTTATTAATCATAGGCAACAAATATCCAAGTGGTAGAAACCAAACTATATTACCTACTACATTATATGTCCATGACCAAAAATAACGATATCCTAATAATTTGTTTAGCTCTACAAAAGGTATCCAATTAACCATTTTCAAACCTGCTCTCAGCGTAACTATATGGCGAAAATCAAATCCCTGTCTAAATACTGTTACCCTATATAGGCATATTACATAAAGAATTATACTCGCTAATTTGAATTCATACTTCCATACTATATTTTTTTTCATATTAGTTAAATATATAATACGCCCCATGATAACAAATAAAACAAGTGGTATAGCCGCCACAAGTGCATGCTGAATATAGTTTAAAATTTGTACTCCCCGCATACCTTCTCCCATCATTTCATCTTAATCGTGTTATTACTATACTGCTATAGCTTTAGCCACCGCATTATATTGTAACACTTTAAGCTATGGTTTTGCTATAAAACTTTACTAAAAAATATTTTTGTTCGTTCTTCTTTTGGATTTTCAAAAACTTCTTTTGGATTACCTTCTTCTATTATGTTTCCTTCAGCCATAAAAACAAGACGTGTTCCAACTTCTTTTGCAAATCCCATTTCATGAGTAACAACCATCATAGTCATACCTTCTTTTGCTAAATCTTTAATTACATCCAATACTTCTTTTACCATTTCTGGATCTAGTGCTGATGTAGGTTCGTCAAATAACATCACTTCTGGATTCATAGCAAGTGCTCTAGCTATTGCTATTCGTTGTTTTTGCCCCCCTGATAGCTTATTTGGATATTCATCTGCTTTATCTGATAATCCTACTTTTTTCAATAGTTCATATGCTATTTTTTTAGCTTCATCTTCTGATATTTTTTTTACTTTTATTGGAGCTAATGTAATATTTTCTAATACTGTCATATGCGGAAATAGGTTGAAGTGTTGAAATACCATTCCTACTTTTTGTCTAATCATATTTAAATCAACTTCTTTTGAAACTATATCTTGACCATCAACTAGTATTTGTCCATCTGCTTCTTCCATACGATTTATACAACGTAAGTATGTTGATTTTCCCGAACCTGATGGTCCTATTACAACCACTACTTCACCTTTTTTTATCGTGTCATTTATCCCTTTTAATACATGTAAATCTCCAAATTTCTTATGTAAATTTTTAATTTCAATCATATTACATCCTCCTCATTGAATTTACATTATACTATATTTACTTTAGTTAGTAGTAATTTTTCTTTCAACAATTCTCATGATTTTTGTGAAAATACCTGTTAATACTAAGTATGTTAAACATACTAATATCATAGGAATAATAACATTTCCTGTTTGTGTAATCATAATGTTTCCAGCCCTCATTATATCTACCCCGCCAATTGTTCCGATAATTGCTGTTTCTTTGATTAGAACGATAAATTCGTTTACTAATGCTGGTAACATTTGTTTTAATGCTTGTGGCATAATTATAAATTGCATCGTTTCTTTATATCCTAGTCCTAGTGACCTTGCTGCTTCAAACTGCCCTTTATCTACCCCTTGAATACCTGCTCGAATAAGCTCTGCCATATATGCCCCACTGTTTATACCAAAAGAAATACCGCCAACGATACTTCTATGAAGTGGCGATACACTAAAAACTACAAGCCACAAAAACATGATTTGTGCCATCGCCGGTGTTCCTCTAATTAAATCAATATAAATCTTTGCTATTTTTTTTAATATAATTTCTAACCATCGTAAATTTTTTGGAAATTCTGATACTTGGATAACTGCTATTATTGAGCCTATTATAAGTCCAACTATCGTTGCTATTAATGTAATAATTAATGTTTCTTTTACCCCATTTAGAAGTGTCATATAGTATTCGTCTCGAATGAATATTTCAAAAAATGCTTTACTTGTTTCTAAAAAATACATTTTACCCCCCCCTTTTTTTTATCCCTTACTATATCTATATTATTCTATTTCACCAAAATATTGTTCGTATAGTTTATTATACGTACCATTTTGTTTAATTTCTTCTAATAATTCATTGATAGCTTTTAGAAGAGTTTCATTTCCTTTTTTTACTGCTATTGCATATTCTTCTTCTATAAATGGTGCTTCTACAAGTTCAACTCCTGCTTCATTTGCAACTATAAGCTTTGCTGGTTCTTCATCTACTATAACTACATCTATCTTTTCATTAACTAAATCTTTTACGGCTAACGCTGCTTTATCAAATTGAATTACTGTAGCATCTTCAATATCTGATGCAAATAAGTCCCCTGTTGTTCCAAGCTGAACACCTACTTTTTTGCCAACCAAATCATCTGCAGTCATAATTGATGTGTTATTTTCTTTAACAATCATTACTTGTTTAGATTGAAAATAATTTTTTGAAAAATCTACTTGTGTTGCTCTATCTGGGCGATTTGTCATTGCCGCTGCTATAAAATCAATTTTACCACTATTTACAGCCCCCATAAGTTGCCCAAATTCCATATCCATAATCTCAAGTTCTACACCTAGCTTATCTGCAATAAGTTTTCCAATCTCTGGATCGAATCCAACAATTTCTGTACCTTTAATCTCTTCAAATGGTGGAAATGTAGCGTTTGTACCCATAACAATCTTTCCTTTAGATTGAATACCTTCTACTCCTTCTAGGTTTTTTGAACATCCAGACATTATTCCTATACTTAATACACCTACCATTATAAGATTTACACATTTCATTAATTTTAATTTCATTGTTACTTCCCCCTTTGTTATATATTAGTTTATAATATTTTGAACTTTCATCTTGTGTATAATTATAAGTTTTAATGAATTATTAGTCAATATTTTTTTTATTTTTTTTTATTTTTTATATATACTTTTTATATGTTTTTTTGTCGTTTTTCGCTGATGCATATTATTCGCACATAATAATAGTTATCTACAATGTTATATTCATTTTTCATTTAAACACGTGTTTTGTGTATCATTTTCCTGTGGATAGTGTGTATAACTTTGTGCATAACCCATCGACACTAAGGTTTGTCGATTTTTACCCTGTGTATAACCTGTTTATTATTTCTCCTTTAATATTAACAAATTCAACATTTTATATCTATTTTTCTGCATATTATAAATTTTATTGACGTCTTTCGACAAAAAAAAGCGATAACTTTACCTATATTGTAACGGCAAATTAAGTCATCGCTTTTTTTTATTTTGTTGTATATTTTATCTAATTCTATTTGTTTATTTGTTTCGCTACATTAACTATATTTTCGACGGTGAATCCTTGTTTTTTGAAAATTTTGTCTGCTGGTGCTGATTCTCCGAATGTATCTATGCTTATAACTTGTCCTTCAAATCCTGTGTATTTATGCCATCCAAACGAACTAGCCGCTTCTACTACAATACGTTTTGTTTTATTTGATGGTAAAATTTCTTCTTTATATTCATTATCTTGTTGTTCAAAAATTTCCATAGATGGCATACTGATAACTGCTGCTTTAATACCTTCTTGCATTAACTCTTTAGCTGCTGCATCTATTAGATTAACTTCTGACCCTGTAGCTATCAGTATAACGTCTGCATCTTTTGAATCTATTGTTCCTATATTGTATGCTCCGTTTTCTGCTTCTTCACCTGTGTGTTCTAAGTATGGTAAGTTTTGTCTTGATAATATAATCGCTACTGGCTCTGTTTTACTATTTAATGCATATTCCCACGCTGCTACTGTTTCTTTTCCATCTGCTGGGCGGAATACTACCATATTTGGTGTGCTTCTAAGCATTGCAAGTTGTTCTATTGGTTGATGTGTTGGTCCATCTTCTCCTACACCTATACTATCATGTGTCAATACGTAAGTTACTGGTAATTTCATCAGTGCTGCAAGTCTCATAGAGTTTTTCATGTAGTCACTGAATACAAAAAATGTTGAACAGAAGATTTTTAATCCTCCATGTACTGCTACTCCATTTGCAATTGCTGCCATTGCGTGTTCACGAATACCGAAGTGAAGATTTCTTCCTCCATAGCTTTGCGCTGAAAAATCACATTCACCTTCCATATATGTTTTTGTTGATGGTGCAAGGTCTGCTGAACCACCAATTATATTTGGAACGATATTTTTGATTTCATTGATTATTTCATATGATACTTGGCGTGTAGCTAGTGTTTTAGATGTATCTGTATAACGCTCAAATAAATGCTCTAAATCAACTGTTTCTCCGTTAAACCAACCATCCCATTCTTCTGCTAGTTCTGGATATGCTTCTGCATAGTTTTCAAACATTGTATTCCATTTTTCTTCTTCTTCAGCTTTTTGTTCTATAATTTCTTCTATGTGTTTTTTTACATCTTCTTCTACAAAGAACATTTCGTGGTGGTGACCTAAAAATTCACGCATTGCTGTTAGGTTACTTTCACCTAATGGTTCACCATGCGCACAAGCTTGACCTTGTTTTGCTGGACATCCATAACCTATTTTTGTTTTTATTTCTATAAAACTTGGTTTTCCACTTGCTTTTGCACTTTCAATTGCTTTTGCAATCGCTAATGTATCGTTACCATCTTCTACTAAAAATGTATCAAATCCTTGTGCTTCAAATCTTGCACATACATTTTCTGTGAAAGAAATCGCTGTATCACCTTCAATAGTGATATTATTTGAATCGTATAATACGATTAATTTGTCTAAATTTAATGTACCTGCTAATGAAGCTGCTTCATATGCAATACCTTCTTGTAAACACCCATCACCTACTAGAACGTATGTGTAATGATTTACTACATCATAATTTTTGCGATTGAATTTTTCTGCTAAATATCTTTCTGCTATAGCCATACCTACTGCTGATGCTATACCTTGTCCTAGTGGTCCTGTCGTTAATTCTACACCTACAGTATGACCATATTCTGGATGGCCTGGTGTCAAACTACCTTCTTGTCTAAAGTTTTGAAGGTCTTTTGTTGTTAAACCATAATCAAATACGTGAAGTAATGAATATAGTAACGCTGACCCATGTCCTGCTGATAAAACAAAACGATCTCTGTTTTCCCAATTTGGATTTTGCGGATTATGATTCATGTGTTTTGCCCAAAGTGTGTATGCCATTGGCGCTGACCCTAGAGGTAACCCTGGATGGCCTGAATTCGCCTTTTGTATTGCCTCTGCTGATAATGTACGAATGGTATTAATCGTTTTTTGTTCAATCATACTCATGTTTAAATGATCCTCCTTAAAAGTGCATCCATCTACTGTGATAGTTTCTAGGATGATTATAATATGTTTTGTATTTCTTGTATACAATTTTTTAGCACCATGCGACATGATTCTTTTTTTTTCCTTATTTTCTATCAAATGTCTTTGTCCTATAACTATTCTATCCTCTTATATAATATGATATTTTATACTTTTTTATACTTTCTTATGTTCTTACCAACTAATTTATTTAACTTTAATAATTAGTTGGTAATTTTCTATCTATATATAATCCCAGTCCTACTGCTACTCCAAGTGATAACCATATTACTACCATTATAATTCTATCAATGATTCTATTTCTGGATTTCTTAAAAAACTATTTTCTAGTATGCAAATAATCACTATTATTCCTATAAATATTGCTTTTTTATTTTTTACACTTTACTCTAGATCTTTAATTTTAATCATTTTAACTTGTGATTTATTTTTATTAACTAGCATCATATTTTCTTCATCTAACAAAATAACATCTTCTTTTAATTCTTGTGTCAATTTTATAATGTCATTAATTTCTTTTTTCATTACTTTTTCTAAATCTGATACTAGTATCCTGAGTTGGTCTAATTTTTTATTTATTCTTTTACTTAAAATATACTCTTCTATGAAACATATACAAGCATCTATCAGTAATGTAATAATTATAACACTAAAAATTGACCAACTATATGCTCTTATACTATTTCTCAATTGTGCCTTTTTTCTTAATTCTATTTCTAACAATTCTATTTTGTTTAATTTCATATATTCTATATTTTCTATATTTTCTATATTTTCTATACTTTCTATATTTTCTATACTTTCTATACTTTTTCTAATTTCTATATCATTTTCTGCTCTCTTTATCATCTCTTCTTTATTCTTTTTCAAAAACTCTATCCATTCTTTATTCTCTTCTACTTCTTTAATATCCAATTTACCTTTTAACAACTCTTTTTCAACATCTACTCTTGATTGTTCCTCTATTTTAGGAGTAATTTTATCTATTATAATGTCACTTTCTTTTTTTTCAATATATCTATATTTATTTAGTTTATCGTAATTTATTTGAAATTTTTCATTATATATATCATTTAATTCTATATATATATTTTTTTTCCTGTTTTCATATACTTTATTCAATTGCTCTATAAAAAACTCCTTATTATCTATTTCTTTATTATTAATTATTTTTCCTATTACATTATATGTTTTTAGCAAATCTCCCTCTAAATCATCAGTAAATTCAGTTAGCATATCCTTGAATCTTTTTATTTTTTGCGGATTACCCCATCCTATATCTTTACCAAATTTTTTTGCTTTAAATTCTCCGTAATCAAAACTTGTTATACTTTTATACTGTTCATATACCTTCAACTTGTTTTCATTAAATATTTTATTAATTTCATCTTCTACATTATTATTAGTATTAAATAATTTTAAATCAACCGCATTAGCAAATTCTTTTTGTTCTGATCCAATATTCATTCTTTTTATCATCTTTTCCATATCACCTACATTTTTGTTAAAGGCATTAGCCCTCTTATTTATTATTGTTTTTCCAATCTCTTCCACTTTTTGTATTTTAGTATATATTGCCTTATAATCAATATGTTCATATCTTTGCATTTCAGCATCCCAGCTGTATTCATAGTTACTTATTTCTGTGCCTTGCCTAACATTCCATTGTATAGATATATCCTCACTAAGCAGATTATTTATACCTTTTTCTATTTTTTTTTCTTCTATCACTATTAAATCTGTCCTTTTTTCCTTCCATTTATCCACTTTAATCTTCATATTCTCTAAATATTTTTTTGAATATATATCTATATTATTTTTGATTGGTTCTTCTATTTTTTCAAATATTTTTTTAACCATGTTACATCCTACTATTTTTCTTTTTTTTAGATATTTCACTGATATATTACCCTTTACTTTTACTATATCTATATCTATATCTATATGTTCAGTTTTTATTTCATCCATTTTTTTTGAAATACTCTTGTATAATATAACATATTGATTATCAACTGTTTTTATATAATTGTTCACCTCGTTCGATAAGTAGTCACGCACCCTATATTCAATTTTAGTTTTCATTTCCTTTACAGTTTCATCTAATATTTCATCTAATTTTTCTTCTAATTTTCCTATTGTTTCTTCACAACATTTTTCTATTGTCTCATCAAAATCGTCTTCTATTATTTGTTCTATTCTTTGATTTTTTTTATTATTTCCTGTTTTAAAAAGAGGTTTAGCATTTTTTGTAATTCTTATGTTTTCTATATTATTTTTTAATATATTTGCATTATCTATTATTAAATTGTTATTTTTAATTATTTTTCGATAAATTAATGTACCTATTGCTACACTAAATAAAAATCCTACTGTTATTGGAGCATATTTCATAACGTTTCTTATAATATTGTTAGGTAACCTTTCAATATTATATTTGTTTTTTTCCAATAATTTCTCTAATTCTATTTTTTCACTTACATTTTTTAATATTTCCTGAAATAATGTAGTAGCTCCATTCATTTCTTCTATACACTCTTCTATACTATTTGTATTGATTGATTTTTTTAATTGAAGGTTTGGTCCCTCATCACCAAGTACTTCACACAAATTATTCCATGCATTATGGTAATTACTAAACAAAGTTTCTATGCACTTTTCTAATTTTTTTATTTCGTTTTCTTTTTTCTCATTTTCCGGAAAAAAATACTTATCAAATATCATTCCATTTCCTCCTTTATAGTATATTTACTATATTTATAATATTTTAGTTATTTTTTATTATATTCATTTCTATTTAAAACGTTACTCTTTTCAAAAAAAAAAAAAAACTCCATTTCAATTATTTTTTTGAAATGGAGTTTTTTTATGGCAATTTATTATGTTGTTGCATAGTATATATAATAATATATAATTTTTCTTATATACATTAGGAGGTAATTGTTTTGATATTTGATAATCTTATTTTTCCCAATAATCCAAAAAAACAAAAAACTTTAGACTCATTAAAAAAAGATTTGGTTACTTTGTTTTCTAGCTATAAAACTGTCTGGAACGAATTATCCTTACAAATGAGTCCTTATATTTCTATACCAACATTAAATTCTTCAATAGAAGTCGTTCCAATAGAAGAATGTTTAAATGAAATCAACAATGCTATTACCTCAGTAGATATACTTATGCATAATTTAAGTGTTCATTTAGAATTGCAAAAATTTATTATTACACAGAATATAAAACCTGATGATGTAAATAAAAAATTGATGATTAAAATTTTAAAATTAATCCCTACACTTGCGAATTTATCTATAGCTAAAGGTATTGGTTATATTGGTGGTATTTTATTATTGAAATGGACTTCTGCTGAAAATATCTTACTTGCAAAATTTAACCAAGAATTATCTGTAATTTCTGAGAGAGCTTTACAAACCTATACTACTAATGATTTTTTATTAACTCCTACTATTTTGCAAAAAATTTCAAAAAATATACAAAAAATTTATTCTAACAACTTAACATTTTTACATTTTCGATTTTCAAATTTAATTAAAAAAAATAATACTCCCCTTACAGAATCAATTAAACTTCAATATCGTAATTCATATTTACAAAATCTAGATACACTTTTTTCTAGTATTGATAGTAATTCTAAATGTATTACAAAAAAACTAGCTTTTCAATTATCTTCATTAGACACAGAATGTGCATTATCTAACTCCTCTAATGTTCCACTTTATTTTAATTCTTTACCAGATAACCAAGAAATTCATAATTTAATAGCACCTCTTGCTAGAAAGTTGCCGTCAAGATTTATCACTATTCATGCTCCTAATAATACTGCTCCTATAAATATTGAAATTTTATCATTAAAAAATTCTGAAGTAGGATTTTACACTTCTTCTACTTCTTCTAAATATTATTATGATACTGTTAAAAAAACATTTTTAACATATGAACATTTTAATTGCTATCGTAATATTGAATCTACTTTTGAAAGAATTCAAGAATTTTCTATTTTTAAAAACACGATACTTTCTGAACTTTATACGAATGCATCTAATCTCGAAATAACATCAATTTCATTTTTATCAAAATTGAAATTTTTGATTACTTCTCCTAAATTTTGGATTGGAATAATTCTTTTTTCTGGAATCGCTTCTTCTATCATTGAACTTTTAAATTCATTTTTCTTTGGCTTGTATTATAGAAAAAAACTTGATAATCAAATTAAAAATATATTGTCTATTTTTTCTGATTTGAAAATAGCTATGGAAAAAGAAATTTCTAATATTCGTTCATTTATTCAAGATGTTAAAGATGGTATTATTTCAATAGATAAAGAGCATTTTTTAATCAAAACTGCTTCTTCTCAGTTTAAATTGGCTACAATATGCAAACTAAATTAATACTTAATTTGCATTTTGTTTAATACATCTTTATATATTTAAATCTTTATATATTTAAATCTTTATCTTGATTTATATGTTTCACATAAATACTAACTGGTAAAGCATTGTTTTTATCCATAAGATAATAGTGGTATGGAAATGCTGGAACATTTTCTTTATTATCATTTTTTACAATTGTGACACAGCATGGTGACATCATTTCTCCGTCTTTTAATAATGCACAGTCTATTAGGTTTAGGTATTGTTCGTATACCGATAAATCTGTATAATGATTTGTTGCTATATCTCCAACTGAAATACCTGTATTCATGCTAATAAAATTTAATACCCGATTTTTTTTGATACCAAACTTAAATGTATATACACCTTCACATTCTCGGTCTTTTAAAATTTTTCGTATACTACGTGATATTCGTTGGCTTTGTGTTTGATTAATATTTGCTGGCATTTCAATGTGCTTCACTTTTTCATCATTTAAAAATTCTTCTTGTATTGGATATAAAAATACTTTCTTGGGTGATACAATCGCAGTTACACTTAAAGTACGTTCATATTCTTCAATTTCTTCCGCTACCCACTCGACTGTATTTTTGTTCATATTGTTTATGAAATTATCTAACTCTTCTTGTGTCTCAATTTTTATGGTTTCATTTCCGCTTGCAAATGTTTGATAAATTTTAAATGGCATCTCAAAACTTTCTAATCCTTCTACAAACGCCTCTTCATTACGTTCATGAAAAAATCGTGGTACTGCAATTTTATTTAACTGCGCTAATACAAGTTGTTCCACTCTGTTTGTTACTAATCCTAAGCCTTCACCACTTGGGTAAATGTTATTGTCTGTCACAAATTTAGCTTCTAGTTTTGGTAATTCATTTGTACAAAAAATAACTGCGTCACTTCTTAGTGTTAATCGTTCAACTGTTGATTGATTAATCGTACTTATAATCTGTTGGTCTGCAATATCACTTGTAATATTGTTTAGTTCTGGGTCTAATAAAATTGTTTTGATACCTCGTTTTTTTGCTTCTAAACAAAGCATTGATGCTAATAAGTTTCCACCTATAAGTCCAAGTGTTTGAATTGATTGTTTCATGATTATATCCCTTTCTTTTTTAGCTCATTACTCTAATATATATTTTACTAATGCAACTGCTGCATCTAAGTCTTTTTGTGAGCTTAATATTGACACGCTATATGTTTCTCCTAACTCAATACCTTCTAAGTTCTTAAAAACATCCGTTCGAATACCAAATACGTGTTCTTTTCCATCTGCTTTACTAATTCCTTTTATCAAGTGTTCTTCATTTTCTTCTAATAGTTTTTCTAGTTCTGGTATCGTATCTAACATATAAAATGGGTCAAAGTCTTCGATATTTAAAAATCTTTGATGTCGTCCTCCTGCAATCGCTAAAACATCACATTCTTTTGCCTTAAATCTAAGTGATAGTGTTTGCTCATTCGTTGATGTAATCATATCATTTGCTTCCCAATCGTTTGCCATAACTTCTACGCCACCATTTATAGCTTCTTCCATTTTTTGAGCAGTTATTTCTAATTGTTCTTCATCATATATCATTTTTCCTGTTACTATTAAATCTGCTGCGTGCTGCACTGGACGCGGTCTAAGCATAGCACTACCTATACTCCCTGCGACTAATATAACCGCAATTGAACCAATTATGTACCCTTTGTAATATTCCCATATATGTGATATTTTTTGTTTTCTATTTAAGTCTTTATATGTAATTTTCTTTTTCATTTTTATCCCCTTTTCTCTATTCTATTATGTTATTATATGCTTATTCTATTTTCTTATCCTTCTGTTCTTACTACTAACTTTTGAATTGTACCAAATTTAAATTACTTGGGCAACCAATTACCTCTTTTACTAACTTTTTGCCTATGTTATACTGTTCATAACTCTTTTGTATTTTTTATAATTCCATCATAATTTTATACTACACTCTTTATGTGTACTTCCTATGTAAGACGGTATCTTTTATAACAAGGAGGCTTTAATAATGAATTTTTTGTACAAACTAGAACGCAAATGGGGAAAATATGCTATTCCTAATCTTATGCGTTATATTTTATTTGGTCAATCTATCGTTTATATGATTGGACTGCTTAGTAATATTAATCTATCTCGCTTATTTGGCTTTAATCGAGCTCTTATTATGGAAGGACAAATATGGCGTCTTGTAACATTTGTTTTTGTTCCTGACCAATCTAGTCCTTTATGGTTTATTTTGTTTGTTATAGTTTATATGTCTATTGCTAATGCGTTAGAGAACGCATGGGGTAGTTTTAATTTTAATATTTACTATATTTTGAGTAGTATTGCAACTTTAATAGTTGCATGGATTTTTAATATTGGTGGACCTATTGCAATGTATATTAACTTATCATTATTTTTATCTTTTGCAAGTTTGGCACCTGATACAACGTTTATGTTGTACTTTTTCATCCCTATAAAAGCCAAGTATCTTAGTATTTTCTATTTTATCATTATAGGTTCAACTGCACTCCAAAATTTGATGGTTGGTAATTTCGGTGTGTTTACATTGATTCTTGCTTCTTTTACTGGATATGTTCTTTATTTCGTTTTTCCATTTTTTAAATATCGTCGTTTACGCGGAAAAGCTAAATCTGGTCAAAAAGCTTTTAAATCTCATCAGCGTGAAATGAAATCTGAATCTAGTGAACCTATCAAAATTGCTTTTCACAAATGTAGTGTTTGTGGTATTACTGAAGTGGATGACCCTGATATGGAGTTTCGTTATTGCTCAAAATGTAACGGTTCTCATGAATATTGTATGAACCATTTAAAACAACATTCTCATATAGATTAATTATATATGTTAATAAAAAAGGTGTGTGATGTATTAATTCATCACACACCTTTTTATTTGATTTTTTGTTTTTTACTAATATGACTTATTATAAATATAAATTCATGGAATATAGCACCAAGTATAATTACTCCCCCTACTGGCATTATATTTAACCCAACTGCTTTTGATAAAAATAACATAGCTACACCATATAAAAAAATGCTAATTCCTGCTTTTCTTTTTTGTTTTTTTGCATTTTTAGCATAATCTGCATATGCTAAAATTGTATATAACGGAATTATACTTCCTTGTACTGTTACCATCAGTGGCATTATCCATAGCTGCTTCATAATGTATCCTGATTTTAGTTTTCCTTCAATAAATATCGGTGTTCTAATCGCTTTTTTATTTCCTTGTAAAAATACTAAGCTTCCTTCTATCATATGCATAATTCCAACTAATACTATTAAGTTTTCATATGGCAATTCAATCCATGTCTTTCCAAGTAATATTAAGCATCCTTCTATAAGGTATGCAACTGGTATCGTATATGCTAAACATCCCCATTTTGGATTTATAAACATTAATCCAATAGCTATAGGAATTAGTATTAATACGTCTATATTTAATTCTATATATATATTAAATATTTGGCATATCGTACTAACTATTATTCCGATACTTACACTTATTGCAATGTTCTTTATTGCCTGTATTGTATATACTTTTTTGTCTATTTGTGGATTTATCTTTTCCGCTTCTCTTTTGTACAGATAAATTACAACAAATGCAAGTATAAAAAATATTGGGTCAAACATTATATGTCCTATATTTCTTGCACTTTGAAGTATTATGTTCTGTACTACTTCCACATAATTTCCCCCAATCTAACTTTTATTTGATTTTTTGTTTTATAACTTCTTCTGCTTTATGAAGCTGAGTGTCTTCTTCATATTCTATCTTTGCTTTAACCATAAGTTCTTTTGGTAGTGTAACTTTGTAATCTGGCTCTATACCTGTTCCTTGTATGCATACTCCGCTTGGTGTGAAGTATTGTGATGTAGTTACTTTAATAGCTGAACCGTCACTTAATGGCATAATACTTTGTACTATACCTTTTCCAAATGTACGTGTTCCTACTAACTCTGCCCTGTTATTATCTTTTAATGCTCCTGATAATACTTCTGATGCACTAGCACTTTGCTCATTAACTAATATAACTATTGGCATATCAACGTAATTTGCATCTGATAGTGTTTCATCAACTTTACCTGTATTGTCTTTTGTTGAAACGATAGTGCATTCTGGTAATAGTTCATCTGCTATTTTTTCTGTTATGTGTAACAGCCCACCTGTATTATTTCTTAAATCTATTATAAGTCCTTTTGCATTTTCTTTAACTATTTCATCTAATGCTTCTTTGAATTGAGTGTACGTTAGTTCTTCAAATTCTCGTATTTGAATATATCCTATATCGTCTTTTAGCATTTTATGATTTACTGATGGATGAACTACGTTTTCTCGTGTCATTTTTAGTTCGTAATCTTTGTTTTCTGATGGTCTGAAAATTGTTATGCTAACTTCTGTTCCTGGTGTACCTTTTATAATTTTAGGTGCTTCTTCAAATTCACTACCACTAAGTGTCTTGCCTTCTGCTCCTATTATTTTATCTTTCGGTAACATTCCTGCTTTTTCTGCTGGTGACCCTGGAAATACATCTGTAACTGTAATGCTGTTGTCTGCTGGGTCTAATACCATCTGTACTCCAATACCTGCGTACACACCACTTGATTTTTCCATGAAACTTGTAAATTCTTCTGCTGTATAATATGTTGTATAAGGATCTCCTACTGATGCAACAAATCCTTTGTATATGCCTTGTTCCATCTTATCTGTATCAATATCTCCTACATAGTACTTAGATATAGACTCTCCTATTGCTTCTAGCTTTTTATTGATGTAGTCATATTTATTCGTAAATCCTGTAGTTGAAAATAATATCGTTGTTGATAGTACAAACCCTAATGCTGCACCTTTAAAAAATTGTTTGTTTTTCATAATACCACTTCCTCTTCTATAATGCTTATAGTTTACCGCTATTAGCTATTAATTATCCTATTTTTGAAATTAGTAAAATATGGTCTTATTCTATAATTTCAATTGCCTTTTGAATAATTGTATCTTTCTCATACTTTGCAATCCCTGTAGTTATAAGCTCTAGCATCTCGTTTATACTAGTTTTTTCAACATAATCAGGCTCAATTCCATTGTTTCTAATATCTATTCCTTTTGGAGTTTTTATTATCCCTGTTGTAATTATTAAACCTGAACCATCTTCTAATTCAAATTTTTCTTGTATTGTTCCGTTTCCTTTTGTTTGTGTTCCTACAATTTTTGCTCTTCCTGCTTCTTTCATTGCAGCTACAAAAGCTTCTATCGTTCCTTCTGTCCCGTTGTTTGTTAGTATTGCGATAGGTTCTTTATATGCTTTTTCTGCTACTTTGTATGTTGTAACTTCATTTTGATAATCTTCTACACTAAATACAACTTGTTCATCTAAAAACAGATTACATAATGCAACTGTTTCTTCTATGTTGTCGCTGTATGTATTTCTTAAATCTAGAATGTATGATGTTGCACCTTTTTCACTTAATTCTTTATACTTTGCTTTAAATGAGTCTACAGTACCTTCTATAAGCCTTTTTATTTTGATATAACCATATTTTTCGTTTAGTAATTCGCTTTCTATGTTTTCATGTTTTATGCTTTCTACACTAAGAAATATGTTTCTTTCGTTTTCTTCGTTATTGTCAACAACAGTGTAACATATTGCATCTTTACCACTATATGTTAGTTTATCGTATATTTCTTCTGTATTGCTTTCCATCGCTAATATATCATCAATTGCAATAATTTTATCTCCTACAACTATACCTTCGCGGTCTGCTGCTGACCCTTCAATTACGTTTGTTACTATTAGATGTTGGTTTGTTAATCCCCATGCGTATTCTATACCTACCCCAACGTAATATCCAACTTCTTCTTCTTTTTCTTTATTAAAGTCATCTACTGATAAATATTTTGTATATTGGTCATCTAATCCGTATACGTATCCTTTATATATACCTTCTGTAACTTTTATATCATCTATTTCGTTGATTGACCTTTCTTTTATAATACGATGTATAAATTCTAATTTTGAAGAATTATATCCAACTTCCATCCCTGCTACTTCTATGTTATTTCTTTTGTTTAATAAGCCATTGCCTCCAAAAATCCCAACAAAACTTACTAAACACAAGCTAATACCTACTCCTACTGCTATACCTATCGCCATTTTTTTCATAATACCTCCAACACACCTTGTGGTTTATAAGCTTTCATTTTATATACTCTATTATACACTAGTTTATAATTTTATCATTATATATCGTTTTAAAATAACTTTTTATTGTTTTAAATTTATGCCAATCTATGTTATTCTATGTGTTTTAATAATAATTATGTCCAATATACAAAAACACACTATAATTAGTAGACTTTTTTATTATCTACTTTTATAATGTGTTTTTTTATTAGTTATTTTTTATTATTTTTTATTAGTTATTTTTTATTATTTTCTATGTTATTTACTTAAGTAGTTCCACGGACTAGTGTGCTTACCATTAACTCGTACTTCGAAATGTGAGTGGTTTCCTGTTGACCTACCTGTACTTCCTATTTTTGCAATTTGTTGGCCTTTGGTTACTTTTTGACCTACACTCACTATTACAGATGAGTTATGTGCATATGTAGTTGTTATACCGCTACCATTATCAATAATAACTGTTTTACCAAATGTACCTAGGTTACCTGCTGTAATAACAACTCCATCTGCCGCTGCTACAACTGCTTTTCCATAACCTGCTGGTATATCAATTCCTTTATGAAACTCTGCTCTTCCTGTAACAGGATTAATCCTGTTGTAGTACTCTGAACTTACTCTGTAGTTTCCTGGAACAGGCCATGCGAATTTTCCACCACTGTATTTCACTGTGCTATTTGCTGTAAGTCTATCTATTTCTTTTTGTATAGCTTTGTATTCTGCTTCAATTTCTTCTATCTCTGATTGTAATACATCGCCTTCTTTTTCTAAAATACCTAGTCTTGTATTTTTTTCTATACGTTTTGTTTCTAGATTTTCTTTTGTTTCTACTTGTTTGTCTACTAATGTTTTTAAATTAGCTTGTTCTAAAGCAAGTTTTTCTTCTGTTTCTGCTACAATTATTTCTTGTTCTTTATATGTATCTAATACTTGATGATCGTATTCTGAAATTGTTTTTATATATTGTGTCCTTGTTAATAGCTCAGACATATTATTTGCTGAAAATGCTAATTTCATATATCCTGTTCGTCCATTTTTATACATCTGAACCATACGTTTTTTCATTATATCGTATTGGTAGTTTTTTTTCTCTCTTGCTTCTTCTAGCACAATTTGTACTTCTTCTACTTCGTTTGTTTTGTTTTCTAATTTTTCTTCGAGTTCTAGTAGTTTATTTTCTACATCTATAATATTTTTATCAAGTTCTTGTACTGCTGCTTCTTCTATTTTTTTTTCGTTTTCATTATTTTGTAACTGTTTTTTTGAATTTTCTAGCTCTTTTTTTGTTTCTGATAATTCATTTTTTTTGCTACTAACATTTGTAGCTTCTATGTTTAAACTTGTTAAAGCTACTGTTATAGCAATTATTAGCATAAAATATTTGCGCATATTTGGCAGCCTCCTATACTTTTAGATGTCTATGAATTGCTATTGCACTACCTACAACACCTATTCCTATTCCTAAACCACAAAATATTGGTATTAAACCATTCATAATCAATTCTACTGGTTGTAACGTAAGCCCACCAAAAACTACTCTTAGTGACCCGCTTAAAAAGTCTACAGCCCAGTTATATGCATTATACATCATCCACATAGGCACTGCTGCTCCTATTATACCTATAACTACCCCTTCTATCAGAAACGGTAGTCTGATAAACGAATCTGTTGCACCTATGTATTTCATTATGTTAATTTCGCGTCTTCTTACATATACAGTTAATTTAATTGTGTTTGTAATTAGTAGTAATGCTATTACTATTAGCGATAATATCATAACTGTTGAAATCATCTGTACTGATTGATTAATTTCAAAAAACATATTTGTTTCATTTTCAAAGTATTCTACTTGAAGTTCTGGTATGCTTTTCATCGCTTCTACAACATTTTTTTGTTCTTCTATTTGAGATACTTTAATCTCAAATGATGCTGGAAGCGGATTGTCTAATTGAAATTCTTGAAATAGTTCATCATTTTCTTGGCTCATTGCAAAGTTTTTCAGTGCATCTTCTTTAGAAATAAAATCAACTTCAACTACGTACGGTAAATCTCGTATCGTTCGTTTTATATCATTAATTCTCATAGCATCTGTATCTTCGTCAACGTATGCCACTATTCCCATTTCTGTTTCTATTTGATGCATAATGTATGTAATATTATTTGCAAAGGAATATGATAAACCAAGTATTAGTAAACACAAAACAATAGTACCAGCTGAAGCGAGTGCCATTAAACGGTTTTTCCAAATTCCTAAAAACCCTTCTTTACAGAGATACTTGATGGTATGCCATTTCATCATCATAACCTCCTTCATGAATATCTTTTATAATCATGCCCTCGCTCACTTCT
>JBOFDK010000100.1:0-7485 GCA_051646925.1 Cellulosilyticaceae bacterium
AGTTTATTCTTTCAATCGCTTTAATAGCGCTATACTTCTTATTTATTGGAACTATTATAACGGCTATTTTAAATAGTACAAACTACTGATAACATGCACTTTTAGTGCGTACATATTACGTGCAGAACCACGTTAAAAGCATTAGGGGGATGAAATACGTGAGTACAGTGCTACAAGTTATTATCTTACTAATTGGGGTTGCATTAATTAGAGCTGCAAAAAAACCAAATCCACATCAAAAATATCAAAGATATATCGGTATTTTTTTACTAATCTTTGGCATTATCATTTTTGTGATACATTTACTGAAATAAAAAAGTACTCACTGGGTGACTGGGTACGTACATATCTTAAAACGAATTGGGGATTAATTATGATAAAACAACCATTTAAAATAACGAAAACTATAGGTGCGGTGGCTTTGATTTCAATGTCACTACTGAACTATGCCAACTTTCAATTCAACTATACAAAATACAGCGCTCTGATTGTGACATTAATGATGATTGTTCTTGGCTTTCAGAGTTATAGTGAGAAGAAAAAATTTAATTCAGACATTGCTTTTGTCACGGTTACTGGCCTAGCAACTTTATACATTTTTTTCGTTAATTAAATCAGTGCAGGGGATGAAATATGAAAGAAAAAGCGTGGACAATTTTAATCACAGTAATCAGCTTGTCTATAATAATTGCATTAGTAACAGCAACCATAATAACTGGTAATCGACTTTTTACTAAAATTGGATCATTATTTATTGGTATTCTAACAATTATTTCTGCTATTCAAGATATAAAGAAAGACGGTAAGGTAAATTGGCAAAGCAGTCTATTTTTACTAATGGGCTTATATTTTATAGTACAACCGTGGCTTTAAGTCACGCAAAACTGCACTCACAGAGTGCGTACATACGTGCCAAGCGTTCACGTTAGTTTAAATGTTAACAATAACACGCCTATCTAAGAGAGTCATACTATGAAAAACCATATATTAATATTTCCGGAGTCCATAACTGAAAAACTTAAAGATATCCAAGTGATTTTAGACAAAATTTCTCAGCTGTCAACTGTTTATAATGATATCATCACCTTAGACTTTTCAAAATCGAGATTCATTGCGTCTGAATTATCACCTTTGATTGATAGCATTATTTACTATTTTGAATCTCATAATAATGAAGTAATTGTTCATACCCAATCACTAAAATTTGAGGTAAAACAGGCACTAAGCAGAAATCACTTTTTAGAAAAACATAATTTAGAGTTAACTCATTCTCCCGATAATTATCATACTACAATATCCTATACCAACTTCAGTTTGAATAAGTCTAGCGATGATTGGTCTAAATATATATCAGAATATTTAAAAAGAGAAGTATTTGAAAATACGTATTGGCCAAAAGAAAATAGCAAAATTGCTATGTCGAAAATAAAAGAATCTATAGTTGAAATTGTCGATAACATATTTACTCATTCTCATTCCAAAAAAGTCTTCTTGTGCGGACAATATTATCCACACAAGCACAAGCTAAACTTTACAATATTAGATACTGGGGATGGCATTCCCGATGTTGTATCAATGGTTGCAGAAAACAGAGACAAATCAGATTCGGAAAAAATAGACTGGGCTATGCGTGAAGGAACAACAACTATTAATGAAATGTCTAGTAAAACAACCAGAGGAATTGGTCTAAGTACAATATATGATGAACTACTTGGGTATGGCGAATTAACTATTCTTTCTTCAAAAGGGTATTGGAAATTGACTAGCGGAACAAGTATAATTGAACCAACAAAGATTTTAAAAAATTTAAACTTTGGTGTGCCAGGTACTCTAATTCATATTTCTTTTTTCACAGAAAAAATGAGTTCCATTGATGTGACTCATACTAAAAGAGTGATTGATAATGTATTTGAAGATATTTTTTAAATAAAGGAGAAGCCACAATGACAACCTTACGTGTAAAAAAAATAATTCATTCTCGTGAAGCAGACACATATGATAAATCCGATTCTTTACATGCAGCTATTTTAGAAAATCTAGAAAATAATGAAATAAGTATTTTAGATTTTACTGATATTGTTTCTGTTACATCATCTTTTTTTAATCGTTCTATTGCTTCATTTTATTTTACTAGCGACCCAGAAACACTTCGTAAGCTTATTAAAATTAAATCTAACTCATTAGAGCCTTATCAAATGCTTAAGCTCGAAAGATCATTACGCAATGCTAAAGCAAAGATTGGTGGATCTGTAGCAAATGAAACCAAATATTAAAAATCCTACCTATGAGCTTCGTAGTAACTCTTCAATTATTCTAGACACAAATATTTGGTTACAGAGAGTTGATCTGTCATACACATCACTAGATTACGAAGATCCTAAAAACGCAACTTTAGCAATTATAGAAGACACAATAATAGAAATTTTATCGAAAAATATAACTATTTATGTACTGCCAACAATAATTTCTGAAATAGTAAATGTGACTGAAAGACATAACTTTAAGATGTGGTGCAAAGAGAATGGTACGATTCCAGAAGAAACCGATTACAAAAGAGACTATCGTAATAATATCGATAGCACATTTCTAGAAGATAATAGATATATATGGCAAAGCATTGGTGAAGAAATTTTAAACCAAGATTCAGTAAAATTCCTAGATTTTACCGAACAATCATATCTTAATGAATGTATAGAGTTTTGTAATAAACATCCAACCAGTGATTTCAATGATGTTTTAATTGTAAAAGCCGCAAAAAAATTGGGCGCGTCAGTATTTTCACAAGATAAGGATTTAAGAAAACTAGATATTGACATAACTTTATATACTGTACCTGACTAATTTTTGTGTCCTTATTCCCAAATTAATATACAATAAAATGCAACGCTAACTTTTTCTTTTTATGCTCACGTTTGCAACTAATATAGTCCGCACAATTAAACAACTATATAAAAGTAAAGGCACGAACTTGTATTATCTAGTCCGTGCCTTTTTTTATGTATTTTATTAAGCCGTGAGAGTCGTTTTAAGCGTTTAATGTCTGTCTGGTATAAAAACCATACTCATCAATATATTAAACGCAAATTTACACGCTATCTAGCTTGTTTTGAAACAAATATACAGGCTTTGTCTTGCTTGCTGATACGGCGATGGAAAACAATAAATGATTTATTGATATTTGTTTAAAGTTAAACAACTACTTCCATTTTTTTATTTATTAGCATTACACTTATGACTTATAACAAATCAGAAAAAGGTTTCAAATGATTCCATCAATAAAACAATACAAAGCCATAATACTATACATACTTTTTGGCATTCTAACGACAATTATTAACCTAGTCTCATATACGGGGATGATATATTTACACTGGAATGTTCAACTTTCTGTTATCCTATCTTGGTTAATCACTGTCATTTCTGCTTACTTAACAAATAGAAAATGGGTATTTAACTCTAAGGCAACAACCTCAGTTGAATTATTACGTGAATTTCTTGCATTTTTATCGTCTAGAGTGCTGACACTAATACTTGAAATGATTATTATATGGTTTGGTGTACAACTACTTAAACAGAATCCTCTAATATGGAAACTAATTGATAATGTTGTGGTTATCATAGTTAATTACATAATTAGCAAGTTGTTTGTATTTAAACAAAAACCAATAAATATCTAAGTAGATATTGTGTACTGCTTATTAAGTATTTTTGATCTAACAATTTATTTACATGGCAGTAAAATTTTTACACCCCCCGCCCCGTTTAGGCTCCGGGAAGAGCGCACACATTGGGCTCGTCTTGTGTCAAAGTGACAATTTTCGATTATTTTTTATAGGGGGGTCTTGAGAAGGATAATCTAGCAACGTTACAAAGTTCTTGACTTAAAAATAGGCTTAAAAGTGGTAGCTAAAGTAACCCTTATTCCTAACCTACTTTTACAGATATGTGGTCACCCCCCGAAAGTTACATCAAAATCAACAATTTAGTGGTATGTTTGTGGTATACTAAAAGCATATTAACAACACGTTAAACGTTGATATAACAACGTTTTAAATTAAAAAAACACCCAATAAAAATTTTTGATTTCTACATTTGCGGAAATTCAGGACGCCACCTTGTGACGCTCCCTCCCACAGCATAGGGGCGGGGGTGTTTTTTTATTGCAGACAAAAAAGCACTACGCTTGTAATGCTTCACGTCTCAACTTAATAAATTCATCTCCATGTTGCATGATCACATGTAGTAATCTTTTGAAGTCATTACGCCATGTTCTTAATGATGAATTACTTTTACCTGATTCATTGCACACTTCATCCCATGTAATAAACTTATCACTATAATATTTGGTAATTGCTTGTTTATGTTCTGGTTTAATCACCGATAAGCAAAATGTTATATCAGCAATGTTTTGTTTGCATTGTGGATTGATTTCTTTCATGAGCTTCAATATACCAGAGAAGTAATCACGTAATAATCTATCTGTGTTGTCTGCCACTATATTACCTCCTGTGTCGCTATAACATTGTGTGATAGCGATTTCCTTGTCGTTCACGACGACCACGAACTATGCTATGCGTATAAACGTTGTTTTGGGCGTTCTATCTTGCTGACTAATACGTTTAATTCTTTGTTTAAAGCCATAATATACCCAGTAGGCGCTACAACATTATAGAACTCTATAAATGGCTTATTGTCTCTATACTTGGCTACATACATCTCTTTTAACTCTGGCGACAGTTTACAACTAAACTCATCTAAAGCTGTTTTAACTGCCTTTATAAAAGATTCATTTTCACGTCTATAATCATTATTCATATCTGAATAATTGTTCATGTACTCAATCTGTAAGTCTATTATCCCTCGAAAATAGCTTTTTAATATTTCACGATTAGTCCATGTAGTCGTCATATTCACTCCTATCTGTTTAATATGTATACATGCAATTATAACAACTATTTATGCGTATAATGGCTGTTAATATGCAATTAATAAGATAATATGCTTCTATGTACTGTTTTTGTACCATTTCTCCAAATAAAAAACGGCTTAAATGCCGTTACACTGCTTACTTGCGTATTTAAAATGTTTCCCAAAAAGTTTCCCATTTTGTGTGAAATGCTATGAAATACAGTGCAACGTTTTTCATAAGAAAAGGCGCTACATCAAGGTTTTTGAAACCTTATGCAACGCCATGAAATGCTAAATGGAGAAGAAGGGATTCGAACCCTCGCACGCTTTAACACGTCTACACCCTTAGCAAGGGCGCCTCTTCAGCCGCTTGAGTACTTCTCCATAACAATAACTAATATACCAGAATTTAGAACGGATAGCAATACCCAAAATTATTCATAAAGCCTTTATTTAAACTAAATCAAGCGTCTTATGAGAAAAAGAGCTACCATGTTACATGCTCTTTATTTGTCCCCATTGCCTGCTATTTCTCTTAGAACTACTTTAGTAACATCCCCGCTAATAAACGCTGAAATATGCCCATTTTGCTCTATAAGTAACTCTCCATGATCTCCAACACCACAAATGTCTCCCTCAACATCCGCATTACCTGTTTTTAAAATAACATGTTTATTTTGTAAATATGAATGCTTACGATAATATGTAAGATGTAGACCACTTTTATAGTTGGAAAAGTCACCTACAATTTCAGAAAAAATAGTTTGTACGAGCAAATTTTTATCAACATCTACTCCTAATGTTCCAACAATATGTTTTAATTCTTGTGGAACAGCAGTTGGCAAAATATTCAAACCAATACCAATAGCTACCTGAGTTACAACATTATTTGTTAGAATACCTTCTACTAAGATTCCTGCAATTTTGCAATCGTTTAAGTATAGATCATTTACCCATTTAAGATCAACTTGGATACCACTAACTTTGAAAATTGCATGAGCAACCGATACAGCCACCCCCGTAGTTAGTAGACCTGCATCGAATTCATTCTGAATATCAAAAACAAATGTTTGATATATACCCGCTCCTTTAGGTGAGAAAAATGAACGCCCCTTCTTACCGTAACCAGCCGTCTGTTGGTTGCTAACAACGCCAAAAGGCCTAGACACACCCGCATTGAGCATGTCTCGGCCTTTTATCATCGTTGAGTCAACCACATCAATCACTGTAATTTGTTCAGGCATACTTGATTGTGTGATTAAATTCATCGTATAAAATTTGTGCGACAATTCGCACACCCCTTTTATTCTGCTTCTTCTTTATAACTTAACGCAGCAACGTTTAATTCCTTGTCTCCCAATCCCTTAGTGAAACTAGTTTCGTGGGAAACGATAATAACATTACCAGGGAATTTATCAATTGCTTTTCGTAACGCATTTTTAGTTCCTTCATCTAAATGATTTGTAGGTTCATCTAAAATTAAGAAATTGCTTGGCTTCATTTCCATAATAGCCAATTTAACTTTCGTTTGTTCACCACCGGATAACTGTTTTAATGGCTTTTGCGCATTTTCAGCGTTAATACCAGCAGCGGCTAACCGAGTACGTAAAGCTTTCGGCTCCAATTTAGGGAAACGATCTTGCATTTCTTGTAGTGGGGTTTTCTGATCGTTATCCCATTCTAAATCCTGATCAAAGTAATTCACTACTGCTGATGGTGAAAACTCTGCCTCACCACCAAGTGCTGGTATAACACCCAAAACTGATTTGATTAATGTCGATTTACCAGCACCATTGAATCCTTTAAAAACAACTTTTTGTCCAGAAGTCATTGAAAAAGTTACTGGTTCCAACACTGGTGTTACATAACCGACTGACAGTTCATTCACTGTCAATGCATTTGCAGATTGTGAATTAACATAAGGAAAATTAAACTTGGCCTGTAATGCTTCTGAAGGTGGATCAACTCGATCCATTCTTGCCAACATTTTTTCACGAGACTTAGCTTGTTTTGATGTTGAAGCACGAGCTTTGTTTTTAGCAATAAACTTTTGAGCCTTCTCAATCTCGCCTTGTTGTTTTTCATATTGACGTAATTGTTGTTCAGCACGTTCATCTTTTTGGCGCATTGCCTTTTTGAATGAGCCACGGAACTTAGTAATTTTGCCAAAAGATAAGTCAATTATTGCATTTGTTACCTTATCCAAAAAGTCAAAATCATGCGAAATAATCATCGCTGAGCCTTCAAAAGACTGTAGGAAATCTTCAAGCCATTCAATATGGGCCACATCTAAATAGTTTGTTGGTTCATCCAAGATAATAACGTCGTCATTTTCTAACAATAGCTTAGCCAGAATAACTTTTGCACGTTGCCCACCAGACATTGATTCTAGTGCCCGAGTACGCCCTATAGCTTCCAATCCCAATCCAGAAATCACACGTTCGATTTTGGTGTCCACATCATAAAATCCGGCAGCGTCTAGCTCTTCTTGCATACGACCAGCACGTTCTAACAATTTGTCAGATAAGCTCTCTGCATATTCATTGTATAGTTCCGTAATACGGTCTTGCTTGTCAT
>JBOFDK010000101.1:0-3839 GCA_051646925.1 Cellulosilyticaceae bacterium
CAGACCAGAGATTTGCCTGAAACTTCCTTCAGATTCCACCTCACGGTGGACACCCTTGTTCTCAGCTACGCACTTACCACTACACGGTCGTGCCAGGGACTTTCACCCGTTAGAATATGCCCATGCCGGGCAAACAAAAAGAGAAAGCACAGGTACTTGTGCTCTCTCTTTCGTCTTCAAACTAGTTGTGACAGATTTATGTGTGAAATACACACTTAAACAAGCCTTAAAAGGTTGATTTTTCAATAAAAATTTGCTATAATTTAGATATCAAAAGTAGACGCCACATCTACTTTATTCAACTTAAAAATATAATTTTTATTGAGACGAGAATAAACACATAGTTATCGTATGTGATTCAGAATTAATTGAGTTTTGCCACTCTTTTAATTCCGTCTCTTTTTTTATGTAATTTTTATCTATTTTCTAGCATACTTTAAATTTTGATAAATGTAAATCGAATTTTATATTACGTATTTATCTATTAATCTTAACTAGATAATACCACATTTCGATTTAATAGTAAACCCACATCCAACCCAAACGAATAATACCGTACAAACACTTTACGCTATTATTCTTATTAAGAACAATAATAGTGATATTGTTAATACGATTAATCATGTTAACAACTTAAAGTTTACAGTTATTAACAATATCAATTGAAAAAGCCTGAAATCGTTATGATATCAAGCTTTTTCTATTCATTATTTTTTGAAATTTCTATATCTTGGTAAATTTATTATTTCTGCTTCATATAAATCGTGTGCTTTTTTCACCAGATCACTGTTCTTTTTAAAGTATTCAGTAAGTGCTGCTTCAACTACAGCTGATTTTCCACCATTTTGTTTTCCAACAAGTTTTCCAACACAGTCCGTTGTAACTGTAAGATCTAAAGGTAAATATATATTAGTTTGTGGTTTTTGTTCTTCTTTTTCTTCTCCAACTAGTGATGAAAGGGAGGTAGCAGAGGAACTTATTTGTTGTTCAGTCTCTTCATCCTTCATCGTGTTTTCTACATCAACTTTTTTATCCTTCTTTTCTATTTCTTCTGTATTTTCAACAATTTCACTTTGTACTTCATCAGGAAATATTTCGCCATCTATTCCAGCCATCAAATTTTCTGGTGTAAATCCTTTACTCTTAGCTCTTGCCATTTTTACCAACTCCTTTTTAAATATATCCCAATTCTTTAACTAGGTTAGTGTAAATTTCTTGAAACTTATTTAATGATTCACGTTCTTTTTTTGTTTTGATAGTTCCCGGATCAATCAAAGTTAATGGTAAATTGTATTTTGTAATAGCTTCTGCAAACTTAATTGATTCAGGAATGATAGTTCTTGTTATCTCTATTACATTATTACTAGCTGATAGTAAAGTATCTGAACTTTCAAGTATAGTTGAATGTGTGATTGTTTTTTCTCTCATTTTTACTGGAATTATCGCTTTTATTTTCAAATTGCTATTTCTTTTTTTCCAACTATTGATTGTATTAATAGTTTTAATCATGCTTCTGAATGAATATTTTTCTGGATGAAATGGAATAAGAATATCATCAGCAGCTAAATATACATTACATGCAATTAATCCTAAGTGAGGTGGAGTATCTATTAAAATAAAATCATATTCTTTCCTTAGTTTTTCAACTACTGGAGCTAAGAGGACATAAAAATCATCAATCATTTCTTCGCCTTCTTCTCGACCTTTTGTTAATACATCAATTTCAAAAAACGCCATATCATCATTTGCCGGAATACAATCAATATCACCTTCTAAGTTAACTATCGCCTTCTTGTAATCGACTCCTTCAAGTAATACATCATAAATTGTATCTTCATATTTATCGGGATTTAATCCCCATGTAAGAATTACATTACCTTGTGTATCAATATCTATAATACAAACTTTATTTTTTCTGTGAGTTTCAGTCTTGTGAGTTGCCTGAGAGAGTACTCCGGCAATGTTAACGGTCAAAGAAGTTTTTAAAACTCCTCCTTTTGATGTATTTGTTGCTATTACATTACCACTATATATATCATTGGATTCCATATTTAACGCTCCTTATCCATTTTATTTTCAAACAATGTTGTTATTAATATTAACAATGCTAGCAATAACATTAGCAACTTTGTTATCAACCTCGACATTACTTACTTACTTGCTAGCTTTTCCTTGTAAATAGAATACAGTTCCTGTAGCTTGTCCATATCATCTAAAGTTTGATTACTTAATTTGTTAATTACTGCTTCAAATGCAAGTTTTTGTTCATCTTTTAAATCAAAACTTTCTATAACTGAATCATTTGATACTTCATTAAACCAACGATCAATTAATGATGTAAACGTAATAAAACCTCCACCATCTTGAAAAATTGAAGATGCTGCTCTATTTTCATCAAAGTATGCCCCAAGTTTTTCTGCTACTTGCAAAGACATTTTTGAAAAATCATACTCGCTGTTTTTTTTCATATTATTAATAGTTACTCTTGAAACTCCTGTTACCTTTTCAATTTCATATGCGCTTTGATTGGATTGGATAACTTGTTTTACTTTTTCCACTAATTCCATGTGAACACTTCCTTTTCGTATATTTAACGTAAGTTAATATTAACACAGTAGAAAATAATAGTAAAGTCGCTTTACTATTATTTTCTACTGTGTTAATATTAAAATCACTAACAACCATGTAGCATCATCAATAGCATGGTTGTTAACATTGTTATTAGTATTATTGACACTATTAATAGTTAAACAATGTGCACATTATGATGCTAAAACTAATTAATATGAACGATTTGTTGTTTTATCATTTATATTAACATTCATAGCATTGCTAATATTAACGTTAACACTAGTAATTAAGCTAGCTACCGAGCGTATGTATAGCATACTAAAAAACACTCCAATTACTTGCCAACATAATTAGAGTGTTTTTAGCATTTTTATCCATATATATTTGTGTATATAGAGTAAGCAATTGAAACTGCTTTTTATCGATCAATATACGTAAGAAAATATGTACTGAATCATTGAAAGGAGGCGCCTAATGCTTGAAACGATACTAGTAGTTACAGTTGCAATAGTCGGTTTAACAACCGCCATTGTGCAACTTGTTACTGCTATAGCAGAGTTCAATAAAGAGCAAAAAAATAACCTCTATAAGCTTTGCTCGGCTGAGAAGTTATTAATTAAATAATTATACTATTGGCTAGCACCATCTTTAATGGTACTTGTAGGAGAGGCATGTTAACAGCATGTCTCTTCTTTCTTTATTACTATATCATAATTTACTGAGCTGTTCAATTTTTTTGTGTTCAATAGAATATCTACACATATACTTTATCAAATATCTAAAAATTGCATCTATTGTTTTCAATTTAATAAAATATATTGTTCGTATATAGCTTCAACCTCCGGCAATAATTTTTAACTTCAGTTCAAGAATCATATCTTTTTCACGAACAATTATTGAACTTGGCATTCGTCATTTAAGTAAAATGAGCTTCCTTTAGTAAATATATAAATGTTTTTTCCCTTATTCGTTATGTTTGCTCGGTTAGATAAACAAAAATTTATACATATTTTTTCCACCTAAATTCATTATTTGTTATTAGAGCGAAAATAAATACATTTAAATTGTTGATTTAACAAATTTTCTATTCAAATGCTACACGTCGACTCCAGTAGCAAAAGGACAGCAGTTGTTATTCAATACTATTCATACTATCTCGCTGCTCATCGTCAATAATGTGTATATATAAGGCTGTTGCTGAAAGAGAACTTTGGCCTAACTGATTACTAACTGTCATTTGATTTTTTGTTACCTGGTAAAGCTTAGTA
>JBOFDK010000102.1:0-1531 GCA_051646925.1 Cellulosilyticaceae bacterium
TTTAAACACATATCTTGCAGTAATTTGATACGTACCCATAACAGTCATAAAGACAAAAAGCGAAACACAAAAGCCCAGCAAAATCTTATCTAAAAACAATCGTATATTATTCATTTACATTCCTCCCTTCTCTTAAAGCCTTATCAACAGCCTGAATTTGATTATAAATTGGTTGTATTTTTGTATTCGTGCTTAAAACCTCTTGGTGCAAAGGCAAAACACGCTCTTGAAAGGCCAATACATCAGGATAAAAAAACTCAACATTCATTTCTTTTGCTTGCTCGATAGCTTTACTGATTGAAGCCCCCCAAGCATTTCGTTGAACTTGTGAAATAATATTAAAGCCTTGATTAAAAATAGAACGCTCTTCCTCTGAAAGATTTGTTAAAAAACGCTCATTTCCAATAACAATATCTGGCACCATTTGATGCATATTATACGAATAATATTTGCACACTTCGCCATGTTTATTGCTCGTTAAAGCTAATTCATTGTTTTCTGCTCCATCAATAACATTTTGTTGCAAAGCAGTATACACTTCACCAAAGCCCATCGGAGTTGCAGATCCTCCAAAGAGTTGCATCATACGGATATTTGATGCACTTTGCTGAACTCTAATTTTCAAGCCTTTCAAATCATCAGGCTTTAAAATAGGAGCTTTCACCGTATAAAAACTACGCGATCCTGCGTCAAGCCATGCAACTGCCTCAAAACCAGATTTTTTGGTAGAAGTAAAAATTGGCTTAATTATATCTTGATTATCCATAACAGAATGATAGTGTTCTGTACTTGTAAAAAGATAGGGCAAGTTAAATATTTGATATATGGTATCAAAGCTTTCTAATATAGCGTTGCTGGCAACAGTAAAGTTAATTGCACCTGTTTGAGTTAGCTCAACTGTGTTGACTTGAGAACCTAATAATTCACTAGGGAATATTTGCACATCATACTTTTCCCCTAAATTTTCCTCAATAAATTTTTCAAACGCTAGTAAGCCAATATTTGTTGGATGATCAGGGGCTTGATTATGCGAGACCCTAATAATTTGCTTATGATTTGCATTTGAACATGATACAAAAAAAATAATTGTAACAAATATGCATGTTTTTTTTAAAATGCTATTAAATTTATTCATTTTACCTCCATTTTTTTATAAAAACTAAATTTTAGAAAGAGTTTCCCAAATTCCTGTTATATAGCTTGCACCCAAGGCTCTATCATATAAACCATACCCAGGCTTTCCTGTTTCCCCCCAAATCATTCTACCATGATCTGGACGTAAGTATCCATCAAATTGATTTTTATAAAGCACTTTCATGATTTCAACAATATCAAGTGAGCCACAACCAGAATAATGAGCCGATTCTTCAAAACTCACGCCATCAGAAAGCAATTTCACATTTCTGACATGAATAAAATGAATTCTTTTCATTGAACTATATTTATCAACAAGCTTTGCCATATTGTTAAAGCTTGCACAGCCTAATGATCCTGTACAAAGCGTTAAACCATTATACGGACTATCAACAAG
>JBOFDK010000103.1:0-28957 GCA_051646925.1 Cellulosilyticaceae bacterium
CCATAAATGCCAATATTGCTGCAATAGTTAACGATACTATTAATATTGGTATCGCACGTCTTAATGATTTTAACATGTTGCCACCTCCTCAAAATACATTTGACCATCATACATATTTGCAACACCAAATTTCAACTCAATAACATTGTCATAGTGATTTGTAACACCTTCATAATATCTATGACTAATTGCGATTATTGTACAATCAAGATTTAGTAATTCTTTTTCTATTTCCGCCCCCATTTTTTCATTAAGTGCCGATGTTCCTTCATCCACAAATAAAATCTTAGCTCCTTTTGCAATTGCTCTTGCAATAGATATACGTTGACGTTGCCCTCCTGATAGGTTTTTACCGTTTTCTGTAAGACTCGTATGTATCCCTTCAGGTAAGGATTCTATAAAGTCTTGAAGTCCTGCCTTTTTTATAGCTTCCATAAGTACATCTTCTGTCATATCTTTATACAGACTAATATTATTTGCAATCGTATCTTCAAACAAAAAAACATCTTGATAAACAAATGCAACGTGGTCATTAAAAGATTTTTCATTAATAACATCATATGATATACCATCGCTTAAAATATGTCCTTCATCTGCTTCTATTGTTCTTGATAATATTTTTAACAATGTGCTTTTTCCAGACCCACTAGCACCTTTAATTAAATATTTTTTTCCTTTTTCAATGTTTAGTTTTACATTTTTCAAAATCATTTTTCCATCATACGCAAAATTTAAATCATTTACTTGAATAGATTTATTAAATGTAAATGGTTTATTTTTTTGCGAAGCTACTTCTTCTTGTTCATCATATTCTGTTATTTTTTTGTAAATACGAATAGACCCTTTTACTACGTTAATACGTGGTATTATTTCAACAAGAGGAAACACCATACTTTGGCATAATTGAAAAATAAATAATTCGATTCCCAAATTACTACCATTCATAATTTTAATAAGCGCATATAATAACTGCCCAATAATAATGATATAAGTTAATGATGTCATTAACCCACGCTGTAACTCTGTATATAAAGTTAATCTGCGTTTTTTGTTTTCTACATTATTAATCTTATTAAGGTTTTTATCTAGAAAACGTTCTTCAACTCCACTTAATTTTAAAATTTCAAGCCCATTAAATGTATTTGTCGCTTGTACTGTCATTTTTTCATTTGCATCTGTTACTTTTAATTGCATCTCTTCCGTTTTTTTACCAAATCGTGAACCTAGGAAAAACATCATAATTGCAATAATACTCATCACAATACCCATTTTCCAATCTAATACAAGTACTACAATAGTTGATACTATTAATAGCCCACTCATATAAATAATATTTAGTAAATTAAGAAAGAAATTATTTTCAAATGTATCTATATCATTAGTTAAGTGTGATAAATACACATCTTTTGATACTTTACCAAAATCTTTATACTGTAATTTCAGTATTTTTTGAAATGCTTTCTTTCGAATATCTAGTAATATGTCACGCATAAAACCAATTCTCATCATACGACTTGTTATATATAGTATTAATGCAAGTAAAACTGCACCTACGGCCAAAACAGCTGTAAATTTAAAGTATTGTATGTCTTGTTTTTCCATGCATACAAATACCATTGCAAAAACACCTTTCATAGATAACTCCGTTATTACCGGTAAAAAACAAGCAATTATATACATCATAAAACTTGCTTTTCTATTCATCAATAACTCTCTCATTATACCCCCCCTAATGTATTTCTACTATTTCATTGCTTGATATTTAATTGTTTGAATTACATCATATAATGAATAACTCAAAACAATCTTATACTGATTGTCAAATATAATATTTTTTTCATCTTTAACACCTAAAACCAACGGCGTCCCCATCGAACGCAATAAAAAAATACGTGCATTTTCAGAGTTAAACTGTTCATAATTTGTCATCATAAATTGACACAACAATTTACATTCTTCCATTGTTAAAATACTTGTAAATAAATAATCTTGAAAAAGTTTTACACCTACAAAATCACTCATACTTTCAATATTATCTTTCTTTATAATTTGACTAAAAAGTATTATACTTTCCTCAGTAATTAATTTTTCTTGTATCATCTTTTCCATATTTGGTATAATTTTTTCAGCATCATCACTAAATATTTCAGCTAAATCATCTAACGATGCCCCATCTTTTTTCTCCAAAATAACTTTAATACGCTCTAAAATTTTTTCTCTAGGAAAAAAAGTCTCTTGCCCTGTAGGTGCTGATTTTTTAATAAACCATTCCTCTGGAATAATATGCTTTCGTTTCCAACGATACAGCTGACCATATGAAATTTGTGTCTCTTCTAAAAGTTGTTTTTTTGAAATTAGTTCTTCCATAATTCACCTCTACCGCTCTACTTTTCTACTTTCACCAATAGTTGCGCCTGGACTCACTTCTAACGTTCCACTATACTCTACTAATTTCACATAACAATTCGAACCAATTTTAATGTGTTTGCCACGTATAACATCAACTTCTGCATAATTCATCTTTACAACATCTGCTTCAATTATTCGGCCCTTCGTATACCCGCTCCCTATTCTAAAAACTCCAATTATTCTATGCCATATATTTTCATCTGAATTTTCATTAATAATTACAGTTGTAGCACCTATTTCATTAAACATTACTTTACTTCCAATACTTCTAGTTTCAATATATACACTCTCTGCATTTATACATTGATTATTATTCATACCACCTTTGATTGTAATCTCCTCAGCTTCTATATCTCCATCTATTTTTGCTGAACCATAAATACCAATTACATCACCTTTAATGCCTTTTTCTATTTTAACCGCTCCGCTAATTTTAATATTATCGCCAAATACGCAACCTTCTATTTTAGCAGTTCCACTAATTCTAATTTTTTTACTACGAAGATTTCCTTTTATTTTATTCGTTCCACTACTTTCAAAAATGTCACAAGTTGCACTACCTTCTATTTTACTAGAGCCTGAACTACTGAATTTGCTACATACAATATCACCGGTTACTTTACCACTACCCGAAATATTTACATTTTCATAACTTCCTCCACTACAAGAACCCGCACCACTAATATTTAAATTTTGACGATTATTTGCCACTTATTTCACCACTCTTTCTTTTTTCTAATTTAACTATAATATTTATTTTAACGTAACAATGTTACATTGTCAATCACCCTTCGTAACATTGTTATGTTGTCCATTAATACTTATTTTTATTTTTACACTATCATTCTAGTTTTTTAATAAAAAATGTTATCGTTCAAATATTCTTATTATTAGTTTTATTACTCTCTTACTACTAACAATTTAATATGAATTTAACATTTTTTAACACAAGTACAATTTAACCTTAACCTCAATACCTTATTATATGAATTGTACAAAAATAAACGTATAACCAAAAAGGGGATATTCACTATGAAAATTTCAAAAAAACTTACTGCCATTCTTATCGGATCAATCATGGTTGGTACCGCAACACTCGGTTTTGGCATTTCAAGCACACCACTTTATGCTGCTGAAGATGCAACAATCCAAATTGATAATGCTACATACATACGACCAAAATACATTTTCACTTTTATCGGTGATGGTATGAGCTATGTTCAATTAAATGCTGCTAACATATACCAAGGTGTAACAAAAAACGGTTCACTTCAGCTTGGTGATATGGCTATTTCAAATTTTCCGGTTGTCGGCTCTGCAACTACTCAAGATGCCACTTCTTTTTGTCCAGACTCAGCTTCAACTGCTACTGCACTTTCTAGCGGAATCAAAACACATAGCGGTGTTATAGGCTACAACGCTGACCGTTTAACAACACCCGAAAGTATAACTGAAAAACTTCAAAAAGAAGGATACAAAATTGGTATCGTTTCAAGCGTATCTATCGATCACGCAACACCTGCAGCTTACTATGCTCACGAAATTTCTCGTGGAAACATGTATAACATTGCACTTCAACTAGCAGCAAGTAACTTTGATTACTTTGCAGGTGGTTCCCTTGTACAACCAAACGGTAAATCTGGCGAAGAACGTAGCGCTTTTGAAATTATCGCTGAGAATGGTTATACCATAACTGATAATAATGAGGATTTTTTTAATCTTACACCTTCATCTGGTAAGGTCTATGCTATTAACCCCGATCTTCAAGAGTCTAGTGCTATGCATTATGCACTAGATAGTAATTCTTCTCAAATTCAGCTAAAAGATTATGTAGAAAAAGGTATCGAATTACTTGATAATGAAAATGGATTTTTCATGATGGTTGAAGGTGGTAAAATCGACTGGGCAGGTCATGCTAATGATGCACGTGCCAATATTGGTGATGTACTTGCTCTTGATGAAGCAATTCAAGTTGCAGTAGACTTTGCAAATAAACATCCTGACGAAACACTTATTTTAGTAACAGGTGACCATGAAACTGGTGGTATGTCTATTGGGCAAGCAACTACTGGGTATGATACAACTTTTGAACTCCTTAGCTACCAACAAATGAGCTACGTTGAGTTTGATAAAGTTATTTCTACCTATAAAGAAACTGCAAGTCCTACTGCTTCTCTTACTGATTTACTACCAATAATCGCTAAAAACTTTGGCCTTGTAACTGCGGACAATTCAAGCTCTGCTAAACACCCTCTTCTTGTATTATCTGATTATGAGTACAAAAAACTTGAAGACGCATATGCTGAAACTATGAAATCCTATAGCGACCGTTCCACTGATGAATCATCAAAATTACTTTATGGCGGTTATGAACCTCTTACTGTAACATTGACACATATTCTTAACAATAAATCTGGTATAGGCTGGACTTCTTATTCACACACAGGTGTTCCAGTTCCTGTATACGCTATGGGTATTGGCCAAGAAATTTTTAATGGTTCATATGAAAATACAGATGTTTTTAACAAACTTGTTACACTATGTGGCCTTAACTAATTTTATATATCCATTACTAATAGATATACTTTAAACACTATACAACATATAATCTTGTCCGTTTTTATATTTTTTTCTATTAACTATTGTTGCACCATGTGTGCTAATCAAAGGAATGAATTGATGAAAAAGTATTTAAAAAATAAAAATGTTATATTTAGCGTACTCTGTCTAATGTTTTGTTTAATTCTTTGCCTAATACCTACTGGCTTTGAAAAACAACTTTACTACAACGCTGAGAGCGTCAAAGCAAAAGTAATTTCAACTGATGAATCTACTATTTATCAAAATGGTATTCTAAAACAAGGAACCCAAATGTGTACCATACATATTTTACAAGGTTCACATCGTGGCATTGAAGTTGAAGCTAGTAACTTTCTTCAGGGGAAACTTGAGTTTGATAAAATTTTTCAGCCTGGTGATACAGCTTATGTAATGGTTGAACGTGATGATAATAATCAAATTGTATTTGTTAATATGTTAGATTACTATCGCCTTGATTCCCAATTTTTTATCATTCTCATTTTTATGGGAGCACTAGTACTTTTTTCTGGCACAACCGGTGTACGAACAATTATATCATTTATTTTTAGTTTACTTTGCATTTGGAAACTACTCATTCCTTTGCTATTAAAAGGTTATCATCCTATGCTTGTCAGTCTTTTAATCGGAATGACTATGGCCACAATTACACTGCTTCTAATCGCTGGATTTACAAAAAAAGCTTACTGTGCAATTTGGGGTTCCGCTTGTGCTTCTTTAATAACATGCCTTCTATCCGTAGGTTTTGGTACACTTTTTCGTATTGATGGAACAGTTATGCAATGGTCTGAATCATTACTATATGCTGGTTTTCAGAACCTTGATTTAACCCTTATTTATCAAGCATCTATTTATCTTGCATGCTCAGGTGCTATGATTGATTTGGCAATAGATATTTCTGCTGCTATCGAAGAAATTATTGATAAAAAGCCAGATCTCTCTAGCAAACAACTCCTTCATTCCGGTTTAAATATTGGACGCTCTGTCGTTGGGTCTCAGGCGACAACTCTCTTACTTGCTTATATGGGAAGTTTTATAGCTGTTATGATGGTGTATATGGCACAAGGTACACCGCTTATGAGCATTTTAAATTCAAAATCTATCGCGTCAGAAGTTCTTCATACGTTCGTCGGATGCATCGGTCTCGTTCTTGTTTCTCCTTTAACCGCATTAATTTGCAGTATCGTATACAAATCTTCACAATCCGAAAATTAATTATATTTTCTATAAAACAATAAAAAACCAGGTATTATATATTTTTTGATTAAATATATAATACCTGGTTAATTTTATTTATTAACGTTCTTCATTTGCCTTCATTTCTCTTTTTTTCTTTGTCATCATTCCGCCAATTCGCCCTGTTTCTTTTGGCGTAAGATTTTTCCATCCACCTTCTTGAATTTTATCAAGTAAACCAAGTTCTTCGGCAATTTCTAATTTCAGTTGCTGATCTGGTGATAATGCATCAAACAACTTTTCCTTTGTCTTTTTATCAGTCATAATCTATCTCCTTTTTCTTCCTACTTATTTACTAAAGTATGTATCCTTTTCCAAAACTTTATACACCCCCACCCTTAATAAATTAAAATCCTATTGATTATTGACTTATATTATTTAAAGTGTTAAGATGATTTCAAAATCAATAATAAATTCACGTAGAGGTGCGATTCTTAAAAGTAAAGTTCATGATTTTTACAAGAAAAAACGATTGAGCTTAAAAGGAAGATTCGCCGAAAGAGTACTATGCTTGTACATTGTACTTTTGGGTGTATAGTTAATAGCTATGCAACTGTCGCCTGTTTTAGAGGTGTTGTGCTACTTGTGCCTATACATTTGATATTTATTCAATTGTACCCCACAGTCAGCTTACATCTAAGCTGGCTATTTTTGTGAATTCATATATTTTTGTTTTTTGTATATCATTTAGCATATCTTTGAATACTATATATTACAATATATATAATTAGTTCAGTTCACTTTATAGTATTCAACTTATTTAGAACGTATCTTTATTAAACATCATAAAACTTTAGGAGGATTTATTATTATGGCTATTTTTGAAGGTGCTGGAGTTGCAATAATTACACCATTTCATGCCGATGGAAGTATTAATTTTGAAAAATTAGAATCTATCATTAACTATCAAATTGAAAACAGTACAGATGCTATCATCATTTGTGGTACAACTGGAGAAGCTTCTACTTTAACTGATGAAGAACATTTAGAATGTATTCGTGTTGCCGTAAATTGTACTGCTGGTCGTGTTCCTGTAATCGCAGGTACTGGTAGCAATGATACTCGTCATAGTATTGAGCTTACTCGACGTGCAAAAGAACTTGGTATTGATGCTTGTTTACAAGTAACACCATACTACAACAAAACTACACAAGCTGGTTTAATCGCACATTTTAAAGCAATTGGTGAAGCTACTGATTTACCTATAATTTTATATAATGTTCCTAGTCGTACTGGTATGAATATTGATGCTCAAACAGTATTTGAACTTTCTAAACTTGATTATATTATTGGTATTAAAGAAGCTAGTGGAAATATATCTCAAGTTGCTGAAATTGCTCATTTATGTGGCGATACATTCCCTATATATTCTGGTAACGATGACCAAATCATTCCTGTTCTTTCTCTTGGTGGAAAAGGTGTAATTTCTGTTGTTTCTAATATATTACCTAAAGAAACTCATGATATAGTTGATTTATACCTTAAAGGTGAAACACAAAAAGCATTAAAGCTTCAATTAGAATTATTACCTCTAATTAATGGTCTATTTTGCGAAGTTAATCCTATTCCTGTAAAATCTGCAATGAACCTAATGAATTTCAACGTAGGTCCTTGTCGTTTACCGCTAACTACTTTAACAGAACAAAATGCTGCTAAATTAAAAACACTTCTTACTAACGCAAATCTTTTGAATTAGTATAACATATAAAGGATGGTATTTCTTATGATAAATATTCTAATGCATGGATGTAATGGACAAATCGGGCAAGTTATTTCTAAAATTATTAAAAACCACACTAACGTTTCTATCGTTGCAGGTGTAGACCCTAATACTTCTTTATCTAATCCTTTTCCTGTTTATACAAGTATTGATAAATGTACTACTCCGTTTGATGTAATTATTGATTTTTCTACTTCTAAAGCTGTTAAATCACTACTAGAATATGCTGTTTTGAAAAATAGTCCCGTAGTAGTATGTACAACAGGACTTTCTAGCGAAGAAATTGATTTCCTTCATCAGTGTAGCACTAAAATTCCTATTTTCTTTTCGGCAAATATGTCTCTTGGTGTTAATCTACTTATTAGTCTTGCTAAACGTGCAACTGAAATTTTATCAGATAGCGCTTTTGATATTGAGATTATAGAAAAACATCATAATCAAAAAATAGATGCACCAAGCGGTACAGCTTTAGCAATAGCTGATGCTATTAATGATTCACTAGATAGTACCTATTCTCTACGCTTTGACCGTTCTACTGTACGTGAAAAACGACCTAAAAAAGAAATAGGAATTCATGCTGTTCGTGGTGGAACAATTGTTGGTGACCATGATATTTTATTTGCAGGCAATGATGAAGTAATTACTCTTTCACATTCAGCAGCTTCCAAAGAAGTTTTTGCTGTTGGTGCTTTAAAAGCCGCTAAATTTATTATTAATAAAGAACCTGGTCTATATACTATGCAAGATTTATTTGAATAATAAAAAAGGCAGATGATAATCATCTGCCTTTTTTATTATTTTATAATGTATCTTATTACATCTTTTACGCTATCTTATTCTCTATCTTTTATTCTCTATCTTATTCTATCTTATTCTCTATCTTATTCTCTACTTTATTTTCTTCTGATATAGATGCTTTATTTCCTATGTACATTAAAATCACTGGAATAAAAATCATAATAGCCGTTGCTAAAAAACCGAATTGACTATATTTTGTTGCTATATTCCCCATAGCTTCTCCAAGTTTTTGACACATAACACCAAAAAACGAATTTGCCACTGGCAATATATAATATTCAAATCTTGACGAACTATTAGGCACTACAAATATCATTATATAGTATATAAGTGCTGTTACAGTTACTGACATCATAGATGTTAAATGAATGATTGGATTTTTAATATTTCTACAAAAACGTCCAATAAATAAATAAACAACAAAAATTAACGCTGTTACACCGAATGTTAAAATTAATTTTTCTTTTTCTTGAAACATAACAAGCGGAAATTTGCTTACGATACTTATTAATATTGTAAACAATATAAAATGACCAAACCACGCTATAACATTATTATATGACCAGTTGACTAACGTATTTCTTTTTTCCGATATATAAGCTCCTATCAATACTGCACTTACGCTTAATATAGTTATAATAACTGTCATAATTATAAACCTTGTACTTGGTGCAACGCCACTCCATAAACTAATAGATCCATATGTATGAGGCACTATAGACCTTGTATATTCAATATAACGTGTATTTTGTGTCTGTAGTGCTATGAAATAACAAGTGTCTGCGATAATATTTGGAAGTATTACAGCAATGAAACTTGCTAAAATATTAATTTTTTTATTAAGCATTGTTCCTACTATAAAAAACAAACATAATGATGCTATAACCATAACTATTGGAAAATAACGCATAGAGTCCCAGTTCCATGCCATTAAATAGGCAAATATGCTATATGGCAACAATATACCTATCAATGTAATCCAAAAATTTCTATTCATCAAATCCCCCCTATTAATATTCAATCCCAGGTCTTGCCATAATCCCTTCATTCATAGGATGCTTATCCGCATTAATAACACTAATATAATCAGCATATTTTTTTAGATGTTCTGGAAATACCCTACCTGTTATAATTAATTCCATTGTTTCTGGTTTATTTATCAATAATTCCTCTAATGTTTTTTCTTCTACAAATCCTGTCTGCACAGCACCTAGTAGCTCATCTAAAATTAATATATCACACTCACCTGTGTCCATAACTTTTTTAGCAAATTTAAGTGCCATATTTATTTCTTCTTGCAACTCTTTTTTTTCTTCTTCATTAAGTTCCCATGTAAACCCACGTTTTTTTTCAAAATGAAAAACTTTAAATTTTGGCTCTAACGTTTTAAGTACTTTACATTCACTAGATGTACTATCTTTTAAAAATTGTATCATAATAACTTTCATATTGTTTCCAATTGCACGTATTCCTTGTCCAATCGCTGCTGTTGTTTTACCTTTACCTTCACCACAATATATTTGAACTAATCCTTGTTTCATTTTTCCACCGCTTTCATCAAAAATTTAAGAATCGACTATGTTCCTTTAGATACATTTCATACTTTTTATATTCCGGCATTATCCTTTCGATACTCTCCCAAAAAACACTTCCATGATTAAAATAGCGTAAATGCATAACCTCATGAAGTACTATATAATCTATAACTTCTTCAGGTGTCATCATTAACTTCACATTAAATGATAAGTTACCACTTTGCGAACAACTTCCCCATCTTGTTTTTTGCTTTCTTACTGTTATAGTACCACACTCTACACCAAGTAATCTACAAAAAAACTTTACTCTCTGTTTTAAATATTTTTTTCCTGCTTCTCTATAATAATTTTCCATTAGTTTTTTAATTTGTATATCACTAGTATCTTTTGGCACCGTTATATAAAATATATCGTCTTTATATTGTAAACAACTTTGTTTTGTTTTACTCTGGTCAATATAAATTTTTTTAGTTTTACCTAAATATTTAATTTCTTTAGTTTTTAACCAATCTATTTCTAAAACTTGTTTATGCATTTCATTTTGAGTATGAATCCATTTTTTTTGTTTATTTGCAATTTCTATAATTTCACTATCTGTAAAATAAAAAGGCACTTTCATAATAACTTTACCATCTTTATCTAAAGTTAAAACTACTGATTTTCTATTTTGTCTTATAACACTGTACATAACTGTCTCCTTTATAGACAATTATATACTAATTTATATCAATTTTAAATAGGCTAATATTAGGTTTTACCCTATATCAGCCTATTTTTACAATCTATTCTTCAGTAGACTCTTCAGCAACTTCTACATTGTTTTCTTCATCATATGAATTTTCATTATTACATGTAGTATTTTCTGTCATTTCCACTTTTTCATTTTCATTTTCATTTTCATTTTCTTTATCTATAAATTTAGATTTTTCGTCTACTACTTCCATTTTTGCAATTGAAATTTCATAAGCTACTCGAGTAACAGAATCTCCACCCTCTACTCTTTTTTGATACTCTCTGCTTTGAATTCGTCCCCATACTCTGATATTTGTTCCTGTTGCTAAACTTTGTGCATAGCGAGCATTTCGACCCCATGTTATACATGGTATGTAATCTGATTTATGGTATGAGCGATTAACTGCTAATAATAAATCTGTTATTTCTCTACCAAATGGTGTTGTACGATATACTGTATCTTTACATACAAATCCATCTAAATATATTTCATTTTTACTTTTTGATAATTCTGTTTCTGGAACTTCACTTAACTCTAATGCAAAAATAGTTAATACTAATCTATTTTTACCTTCTTCATATTGATTATATGAACGAAATTGTCCTAATACTTCAAAAATTTTCCCCTGTAATTTTTCTATACTTGGTAATAATCGTTCCGAAACAGTTATTGGTAGTACGTCAGCTAAATCACTTAGTCTTGGAACTTCAATATTGAAACTATAAAATCCTTCTCCATAAACTTTATGAGTAAATACCGGCTCACTTACCACTTTTCCTATTACTCGTACCTCGTTATTTTCTAAAATATAATCTGTCATTTTACACCTCTCCCTTATCCTCTTTTCTTTAACAGTTTTATCTGCCTATTATAAGATATATTAACGCTTGTTCATTTTTATTCTATAAATTTTATTTATCTAACCATTTTTTTGATTTTTATATAATATAGCTCTTTCTAAACTTGTATAAATGCCCTAATACTAAGCTTTTTACAAACATATTCTCTTTTTTTTTTGATAATACAAGTTTATATATTTTTTTTTAATAAATTTATTTTTTATGACTGTAAGTTTTTTTTAAACAATTTAGAAATAACTGTCACCATTATTTAATATCTGCATATCATATATTAAACATTCAAATTGACACCTAGTTCTATTACAAAAAAGTGAGGCGACTGTTATGCATAAAACATTTAAACCAAGTGATATTTATATTTTGAAACAACAGCTTAACGACAGTATTGTTAATAATAACTATAATCTTTTATCTCCTGAAGTAATTTATCTAAGTAAACAATTGGATTTAATGTTACTTCCTATTTTCGAAAATCAACTGGATGTTTATAAAAACTCATATCCTAATTAATCATATATTCTAAAAAAACTCTGAAGCCAATGGCTACAGAGTTTTTTTAGGGTTATTTACGATATTGTCTTCCTGTATGATCTATTTCATAGTTTTGCTTCAAAATCATTTCTGACACTGGAACTATTGAAAAACCTTTTTGTTTCAGACCTTTAATTATTTCATCTAATGCATGTTGTGTATATTTTGTACCATTGTGTAATAATACAATTGAACCTGACGATAAATTTTTATGTTTTAACACTTTATCTATCATCGCTTGTTTTCCGTATTCTTTCCAGTCTATTGAATCTACATCCCACTGAACAGTGTAATATTGACACTCTTCTGCTGCTTCTATAACCGAATTATTATATTCACCATATGGTGGTCTATACAATTGCGCATCAATACCTGTTACTTTTTGAATAATTTGATGTGCCAATCTAATGTCTTTTTTTATTTCTTCTTTTTCTATTTGGGTAACATGTGGATGTCCATCTGAATGGTTACCTATATCATGTCCTGCTTCTGCAATCATTCTAGCTTCATTTGGATTAGCACGAACCCAATCTCCTACTACAAAAAAAGTAGCTTTGACCTGATTTTCCTCTAAAATACTTAATATATTAGGAATATCTTCAGCTCCCCATGCACAATCAAATGTTAATGCAACTAATTTTTGATCCGTTTTAACTGAATAAATCGGTAATAACCTATCCTTTGCATAAATACCTATTGTTGATATCAAAAAAAAGATGCTTAATAAACCTACTATAATATATTTACTGTTTACTTTTATGTTCCGATTCATATGCTACTCCTTTGATAAAGTTTATATTCTATAATGTTCTATAATGCTTATTTTAGCTAATTTACATTATTTTATTCTTTATCAAAAAAGTTTTATTTTTGTTTTATGTATTAAACTACTCTCTTTATACCTATAATTGGCTTACCGTATTCCAATTTACCCATACAGATTCCTGTTTTTGGTGTGCTTGCATGAATGATTTGACCGTTACCAGCATAAATAGCCACATGATCAATGTAACCATTGTGACCGTAAAAAACAAGGTCTCCTGGTAATATTTCTGCCTTTGAAACTTTACGTCCATTAGATGCAAATTGTGCACGTGAACTACGTTGTAAGTTAATTCCAAAATGCTTAAATACTTGTGATGTAAATCCTGAACAATCTACACCTTTTGTCAAACTATTTCCTCCATACACATATGGATTACCTAAATGTTTTTTTGCATAATCTACAATTTGATTACCTATGTATTCTGTCTTCTCTACTGGTACTGGTTCTGCTTTAACTTCTGTCTTTATGTATGGTATGTCTTTAAGATATTTATCATCTAATTGCTCTTTATAAACATATCCTTTCATACCATCTATTTCAACTTTGTAATAATTATCAACACGTTCAGATACAACTACTGTACTACTTTCTTTTACATAATTTATAATATCTGAATCTTGATTTGGATATTCCCGAACAATTGCTTCATTACTAACAACAACCGCTAAATTAGCCTCATAATTATCCAAATATTTACTAAAACCTTCTTCTGTCAATATTTCTTCTGTTTCTATGTAAGATGTTGCTATATTTTCTAGTATCTTTACTACTCTAGTTTCTTCCTTTGAAAGAGCTTGTCCTCCATTATCAATTGGTGTCGCACTTACTGTATTTAAAAGTGACATTACGCTTAATGCTGTAATCGCTAAGAATTTTTTCATTAGTATTTCTCCTCTTCGGTTTAACAAATAATGCATAATTGTTGCAACTTGTTAACTAATTATTACAAGTATAACTTAAAAGACATAATATGTCAATATTTGTTCATTAACTACCTGTCATTTTATACACAAAAAAAGGATATTGTATAATTAACTTTTTCGCTAATTCGTTACAATATCCCTTTTTTATAGATAAATATTAATAAAATATCAGTATTTATTTACACCGATAACATTACTTGTATTGATTAATACTTTCTTACATACTTTATCTAAATTTTTATAAACAAAATGCCTCAAAACATTTTTTTTAGTTTTAAGGCATCAAATTTATATTTAGTTTGGTTTAACGTTCATTATAACTGTTTCACCAGCTTTAACTTCACCTGTTTTTGTTGATGTAATTGTTACAGCATCTACATTAGTTACGATTACTGGTGTTATAGTTGGCTTTCCATGTTCACGAATTTTATCAAAATCAATCTCTAAAATAGGATCACCTTTCTTAACTTGTGTTCCCTCTTCAACTAATCTTTTAAAACCTTCTCCATTTAATTCAACTGTATCAATTCCTACATGAATTAATAAGTCTACTCCACCTTCAATTTCCATACCTATCGCATGATTTGTTGGGAATATTTGAACAACTTTTCCATCACAAGGTGCTACTACCTTATTTGATGTTGGATTGATTGCTAAACCGTCACCTACCATTTTTTCTGCAAATACAGCATCTGGTACCTCACTGATATTTACTGCTGTTCCTGATAATGGTGCATATAAATTAATACCTTTATTTTTTTTGAAAAAACTAAACATTACACATTCTCCTCTCTACATAACAACTTCATATCAGATGCTATCGCTTCTGATATATGACCTAAAATAATATAATACTCATCCTTGCTAGGTTGAATAACCTTTTGATTGCTTGTTTCATTAAGTCTACATTCATCAACCTTTTCATGATCATTTACCGTAACACGTAGCCTCGTCATACAACCATCGACTTCTTTAATATTGCTTTTGCCTCCAAATTGCTTAATATACTTATCAGCTATTTTTGTGCATTTTTTTGAATCAACTCGATTTTTTGATCGTTGGCTTAAATCTTTTGTAGTTCGTGAATGTTTTTTCATATATTGAACTAATTTTTCAATTTCAATAGCAATATATGCTTTTGCATCTTCACTCATAGCTATATTTTTATCTATCAAAATATAATCTGCAATTTCAAATGCTGCTAAATATGATTGTGGTATTTTTTGTTCAATTACATCTTTAAATAAACATATTGGTTGCTCATTATTAACTTGTAAACGAAGCATAAGTTTAAGATTATTACAGAATTGTTTCCATACAACAGATTTAATATTTATTGTAACCTGTGCATTTTTTTCTATAATATTTAAAGCTTCACGCATCAAATACGTTAATTTTAAAGCTTCCGATACAGAATTATTTGTTCTCGCTGCATATAGATGTAGTGCAATAAAGCCTTGCTCTTCTTGCTCTATTTCTATATTGAAGCGTCTTTTGATGAGCTCTCTAGCAATACCGGCTAGTTTATACTCTGCTTTGTAAAGGGTTTTAATCTCATCTAAAAAAGGATTCTCAATAACAAACCCCATTTGCAACCGTTCAATAGCAAATTTGATATGTTCTTCTAACGTTGCTTTGTAATCACTTAAATTAATTGCTAGTTTATCTTCGGCAATTTTAAAAAATGGTTTCAAAATAGTACTCAAATTTTTTGCTATATCATCTATTTGCTCTAATTGAGGTTTTGCTTCCAAAGGAGTCAACTCATGGAATACTTTTTCAATAGTATCATTATGTGCAAGTCGATCACCTGGTTTTTTTCCAAAACCAATGCCTTTGCTGACCAAAATCACTTCACGTTCATTCGCTTGTGCTAATACAACGTTATTATTATATACTTTTATAACCAAGTATTCCATAAGTACCCTTTCTTCATTTATTTATTTATTTATTTTATAGCGAGAAATTTTTCTTTACTTCAGCTACATTTGTTTCTTGAATTTTTTTACGTAATTCAAGTACAGCACCTGCACTCACTGATAATTCATCTATACCCATAGCTAAGTATGTTTCTGTCAGTTTTGTATCTGCTGCTGATTCACCACAAATACCTACCCAAATACCAGCAGCATGTGCATTGTCTGCAACAAGCTTGATTAATCTTAATACTGATATATTGTATGGGTCATATAAGTCTGCAATTTTAGAATTCATACGGTCTACAGCCATTGTGTATTGTGTTAAATCATTTGTTCCTACACTGAAGAAATCAACTTCTTTAGCTAAAATGTCTGAAACCATTGCTGCTGCTGGTGTTTCAATCATCATACCTACTTCGATATCATCTGCAACTTCTATTCCTTCTGCAAGTAACTCTTGTTTTGTTTCTTCTAAAATAGCTTTAGCATCTATAAGTTCTTGAACTGTTGCAATCATTGGGAACATAATTCCTAATTTACCATAACAGCTTGCACGTAATAATGCACGTAATTGAACTTTGAAAATTTCAGGTTCTGCAAGACAAATTCTAATTGCACGATATCCTAAAAATGGATTTTCTTCTTTTGGAATATCTAAGTATGGTAATTCTTTGTCTCCACCAATATCTAATGTTCTAATAATAACACGTTCTGTCATTGCTTCTAATACTTTTTTGTAAGCAATAAACTGCTCTTCTTCTGTTGGTAATTGTTCACTATCCATGTATAGGAACTCACTTCTGAAAAGACCTACTCCATGTGTATCATTTTCAAGTACACCATCTATGTCATTTGGACTACCAATATTCGCATTAATTTCAATCTCAACGCCATCTATCGTACGATTAGGTGTTCCAACTAATGATTGAAGTTGCTCGCGGTATACTCTGTATTCCTCTTGTTTTTCTTTCCATTCAGCTAATGTTTCTTCATCTGGATTTTGATACACTGTACCAGTTGAACCATCAACTATAAGCATTGCACCTTTTTTCACTTTTTCAAGTGCATTAGGTAATCCTACAACTGCTGGAATTTGCATTGTTCGTGCTAAAATTGCTGAGTGTGACATTTTTCCGCCATCTTCTGTAATAAAGCCTAATACGTATTCTTTATTAATTTGAATCGTATCAGAAGGGAAAAGATCTTTTGCAATAACAATTACTGGTTCTTTAATATCTGCAAGTGATACTTCACGATGCCCTGTTATAAGTCCAATAAGACGTTTTGCGATATCTTTAATATCCGCTGCACGTTCTTTCATGTAAACATCTTCCATAGCTTCAAACATACCTGCAATAATCACACTTGCTCTTTCAACTGCATATGCAGCATTTGCTTTTTCAGATGTGATTACTTCCACTACTTGATCATGTAAATCTAAGTCTTGGACAAGCATTTGATGCACATCAAAAATCTGTGCATGTTCTTCACCTACTTGTTCTAATGCTTTTTCATATAACGCTTGCAGTTCTTTAACCGCTTCAACTTTAGCTTTTTCAAATTGCTCAACCTCAGCATCACAATCTGTAATTGTATGTGTTGGAACAGTAAAATTACCTGTTTCCTTGATAAAAGCTTTACCAATCGCTATTCCTTTGGATGCTCCAATTCCCTCTAACAACATATTGTTCACCCCTATTCAGCTTCGATTACATTTTTGATTGCTTCAACAGCTTCTGCTTCTTGCTCACCTGTTGCTGTTACGATAATTTGGTCATTTTGTTTTGCAGCTAAAGAAAGAATGCTTAATAATCTTTTTGCGTCAACACTTTTACCATCTTTTTCTAACGTTATAGCACATCCAAATCCTGCTGCTGTTTTTGCAATAACACCTGCTGGTCTTGCGTGTAATCCTGATGCTTCTTTCACTGTACATGTAATCTGTGTCATAATTATTTCCTCCTAAAAGATACTTTATTTTATATGTTTGCTTTTTTTCGTTTTTTTATTACTTTTTTTTTGAAATTTAAAATAAAAAGGCATAAACCTCCCCCCCAGATGGAAATGTCTGGAAAAAAGCTTATGCCTGAATACCCAGTAACATACTTTTTATCATATTTTCACTATAAATAATCATTTTATATGCATTGATTATATTATAGTGATTTCAGTTTGTCAATATATACTACTTATTGTCTTAATTTTATTTATTTATCATTAAATTTTACTTAAAAGTTCTGATGCTGCATCTTCATCAAGGACAACTATTACATTTTGGTGGAATTGTAAAACAGATGCTGGTACTTGAGGATTAACTTTTCCTGTTAACATTTCAGCAACAACTGGAGCTTTACCTTTACCACTAGCTAAAAGAAGTATAGATTTTGCTGTCATAATTGTTCCAATACCCATAGTGATTGCTTCTGTTGGTACTTCTTCTACTGATCCAAAGAAACGTGCATTGTCTTGAATAGTTCTTTCATCTAATTTTACACGATGTGTAATAGGTTCAAAAACATCTGTTGGCTCATTAAATCCAATATGTCCATTTGACCCTATTCCAAGTACTTGAACATCTACTCCGCCTGTACGACGAACTGCTTCATCATATGCTTTGCTTTCTTCTGTACTATCTGTCGCTTGTCCATTTGGGATATATGTGCGCGTAACGTCAATATCTACATGATTAAATAAGTTGTCTTTCATAAAATAATCATAACTTTGGTCATTTGTTTTTTCAATTGGGTAATACTCATCTAAATTGTATGCTGAAACATCTTTAAATGTAATTTCACCTGATTTATTTTTTGCAATAAGCTCTTTATACATTCCAACTGGTGTACCACCTGTTGCTAATCCAAGAATTGCATTTGGTTTTTCTTTAAGAAGACTAGCTACAACTTCTGCACCTTGTGCGCTCATTGCATCGTAGTTTTCTGTTACATAAATCGTCATGTTATTAAGTTTAATTGTTTTCATAAATCGTTCTCCCTTTGTTTATCGTGTACTGAATATTGATATTTTCATCAAATATTATAATATCAGCATCTTTTCCTATATGCAATGTACCTTTTTTATCTTCCACGCCAATAGCTTTGGCTGGATTTAGTGAAGCATATGCTATCGCTTCTTTTAGCGACTTATTTGTATTTTTAAGAATATTTAAAAGTGCCTCATTTAGTTTCAAAACACTCCCTGCAAGTGTTCCATCTTGAAGACGTACACTTCCTTCTTTTAGGATAACTTTTTGGCCACCTAATGCATATTCACCATCTTTACATCCACCTGCACATGTACAGTCTGTTACAAGCACAAATTTATCTGGTGCTTTTGCTTTTACAACTAGTGGATATAATCCTGTATTTACATGAATAGTGTCACAAATCATCTCTACGCTTACATCTGATGATAATGCCGCACCTACAACACCAGGTGTTCTATGATGAAGTCCTGTCATCGCATTAAAAAGATGCGTTGTATGACTTATACCACATTCGATACCTGTCATTGCTTCTTCATAAGACGCTGCTGTATGTCCCATAGATAAAATAATATCTGTGTTTTCTGAAACTTCTTTGATAAACTCTGTTGCCCCTTCTATTTCTGGTGCAATAGTAATAATCTTAACAATATCTTGGTATTTTTTAACGTAATCTATTTCCTCTTTTGTAGGTGATTGAATATACGTCGCATTTTGAGCTCCTTTAAAGGCAGTATTTACATATGGTCCTTCCATATGAACACCAATAACTTCTGCACCGTCACAGCCTTTATTTTTAACAATTCTTGCTGCTTCTAGCGCTGTTGTAATAGCTTCTTTTGACATTGTCATTGTCGTTGGTAAAAAAGAAGTAACACCATTTTCACAAATACCTTTTGCAATTGTTTCAATTGCTTCTACTGTTCCATCCATAGTGTCACATCCCGAATAACCGTGAATATGAAGATCTATAAATCCAGCTGATACATATCTACCTTTTGCATCTATGATTTCAGCACCTTTAAGTGCTTCATCATCACATTCTACAATACCTTGAATTTTTTCATCAAATAATAACGCTTTTCCAATTAATTCTTGCTCTTCGTGTAGGATTTTTCCATTGATAATTGCTTTCATGATCTACTCCTTTAATAAGTGGTTGCCTCTATTATTCACCTTATTTAAAAATTAGTCAACGATTTCAATCACAATTTTTTCATTTGCTGCTATCATTTCATTTGATAACCAGAATTTATCTAGCATCATAACGTTATCATATACGCCTTCTACTTTAGCACCATTCATAGTAAATCTGCGACTACCTGATTTTGTATTGTTGTATTTTAATGTAAGGTTTGTATTTCTTACTTTTATTGTAAACTCTGTCGTTTCAAACGGAATATTTTTTGATGGTTGAATCCAAATACCGTCAAATTGTGGCTCTATACCAAATACAAAACGTATTAATGTTTTGAGCATAACATTTGAACTACCTGTTTGCCAATCTTGCATTGACTCACCATCTATTTGTTTTTCATCATTTAATCCGTAAGAATTTGGCATAACATATGGTGATACTGAAACTCTCTCATGTGTTAGTGGTAAACATTTCTCAAGTTCATCCCATGCTTTTTCTGTTTCACCCATTCTAAATAATGACATTACTCCAAAAGCACTTGCATGTGTGTAAGCTGCTCCGTTTTCCGCTGTTCCTTTTGGTAAGTTTGGAATACGGCCAACACCTGGTGTACCTTTTTCAAAATGTGGCTCAAATGTCTTTAATCCGTATTTTGAACCTAATCTGTCATATGCACCAATAATTGTATCTTTGATTGAAGCGTCATTATCATACAACCCTGCTAATACCCAAAATGCATTACTTGTTATACCATCTCTTGCTACATGATCTGGATCATCATATCCACCTACGATATAACTTCTTTCATCTCCCCATCCATGAACGATACGTTTTTCACCTTTTTCATTTTCAACAACTGCATATTTTTCTAGGCCTTCTGCAATTTCTTCCATTGCTGTTTTGTACATAGTAATTTTGTCTTCGTATTTTTTTGCATCTATTCTTTCTAAAAGTTCAATCATTTCTTTACAGTTTTGGTAAACCTGCAACGTAGCCATAACTGATACACCCGTACCGTATTCACGGTCTTTACGTTTACTTACGCCAAGTCCATCTAATGCATCATTCCAATCACCATAAAGTGCACAAACACATTTTGTAAATTCCATATCACGATTAGTTAGTAAGTAATCCATAATATCAAACATATGCTGAAGTACTGAACTTTCTTGTTCAAGTTTTTTAGATATGTGAGCATGTGCATTTGTAAATTCATAATATCCACATGTTTCTTCAAGAAACTTAAAATCTTGTGTGAAACGTAAATACGTTGCAATAGTTGAAATAACCCATACACCTTGGTCGATAAATGGACGAAGATCCATAGCTGGCATATCGCCTTCAAATCTTGGTAATGAGTATTGTCTTGGACATCTTCCATCTGGTTGAATAAAGTTTAATCCTTCTAACATTTTTGCTCTTGCTACTTCTGGCTCCCAAAAAATCAATCCTTCTAACGCTTGATAAACGTCACGAATACCTATTAATGAGAAGTTTGAAAGCTGAATATAACCTTTGATAACAGAGCAAAATTCAACTTGTTTCTTTAAATGTTCAAAAAATGAATTGAAAACTTCTTCTTTAATGTTTCCACATAATCTTTTTCCAAAATGCGCCTTCATATCTGCTTGTCGCACTTCTTCTACTTTAATCATATCCGCTTCAATAGCATCAATAACATCTGCACTTGGAACTTCTTTAATAGCAATTTCCATATCTTCATCTTCAAAACAATATGTCATTACTGTATCAACACGCATTGTCGCATTTGATTCTAACGTTACATGCATTAAATCTGCTGCTAATGACACTTCTGTAAACGTTGCTAGTTGTTTTGTGTTTTCCCCAAACGTACCTTCAAATAACGCCTGTGGTGTATGAAGAGAGCTTCTTACTCCACCTACATAATCATTTCGTGACGCAGTTTCTTCAACTTTATCTAATTTTGCACCTTTTGATAATGTTAAATGTCTTGTAAATACACCGTAATTTGGTGCCATAGCTCCTCTATCACGTTCTTCATAAACTTCTATAAGGAAGTTATTTAAGTTTTGTCCTTCTTTTTTCTCTATAACACTTGATTGACGGAACCATCTATTTTCCGCACCTTCCATTACTGCATTTTTTAAGAATGGATTGAAATATGATGAAACAAAAAATGTTTTTTCTTCACTTGTTTTATTCTCTGCCGATACTGTGAAATACATTCTTTTATTTTCATCTACAAATGTTCTTATTGAAAATGTTACACCGTTAGCTTCTGTTATATAGTAAGCCGATGCTTTTGTGAACACTGAAAAACGCTCTGTTTTAATTTTTTCATTCATAATCGGTACTGATAAAATTGGAAAAACATCGTATCCGTTTTCACCTTTAAATCCAGCAAAAAATGCTATTTTAGGCTCTTGTCCTTCTGATGCTCTTAAATATGGTGAAAATAATCCTTCGTTACTGTGAATATATCCTGATGCATATACCCAGTAGTTAAATCCATTTTGTCCAAAAGGATAACGACAATCTCCATCTTCTCTAGGTAATGCTAAAATGTTATTATCGTCAATAAAATACGCTTTACCTGGCATTTCTTTTTCACTTGCCACTACTTTGTCATTTTGTAATACATGGTACGCTCTTGTATAGTTATTCACATTATTTTCAAAACTCATAATTTCACCTCGTCATTTTTTTAATATAGTATATTTATTCAGATAAAAAACCACTTAAGCAACTGCTTACGCGTTGTAAAAGTGGCTTTTTATCATATTCTACTAGAATAATTGTTTTGCTGGGTTAAACTCAAAATCTCCATCGCCGAAAATTGTTTCAACAAGTGCATCTATTGTAACTTGTGTTAATCCACCAGTTACAACTACATAGTCACAATGCTCTGCAAGAATTTTTGCATCTTCTGGACTTCTTGTTGCTACACCGATAATTTTCTTTGTAGGACAGAATTCACGAATGTATTTAATCGTTTCAATTTGCTCTTCAAAACAATATGCATTAACTGTTGTGAAAATTACATAATCTGAAATAATTGCAATATCACCTACAGATACCATTTCCATATGTGTTGGTCTCCATGGCATAATTACTTCTTTTGTATTATTGTGGTAACCATGTTTTTTAATAGTATCTTCGATAGATATTTTATCATAAAGATTAATTGCATCACTCATAACAAGACGTGCTGGGTTTCCAAAAATAATTCCAAGTTTTTGACTTTCTTCTAATTTAACTGGGAAATCAGCTTTTTCACCTTTGTAAAGAATTAGTGATTTTTTAGCAATTTCATATGCAATTTTATCCCCATTATCTTTATCATATTCTTTAGTTTCTGGTATTTGTCCACAGTTGTATTTTTCTTTGTATTTAAGAACTGCTAAACATGCTTCATTGATACGCTCTTCAGCTACAAGTCCTTTTTGTACACATTCTTCCATATAATCTACATACCACTCACTTGCACATGTTGACATTAATAAGTCACAACCTGCATTCATAGCTTGTAAAAGTGGCTCTTTTTCGCCGTACGCATCAAGTACTGCTTTCATAATAAGGTCATCTGTAATTACAAGTCCTTTAAACCCTAATTCGTTGCGTAAGTAATCTACAACTTTTTTTGACATAGATGCTGGCTTGTCAGCGTCTAATGGTGGGAATATTCCGTGGTGCATCATAATACTATCAAGTCCGTTTGCGATAGCTTTTCTATAAGGAACAAGTTCCACATCTACTAAACGTTGTAAATCTCCTGGATGTACATCCATTTTGAAATGTGTATCTTCTTGTGTTAAACGCATACCTGGGAAATGCTTTCCACATGCCATAATACCTTCTTCTTGAATCCCTTTGATAAATCCTGTACCCATATTTGCAACTACGTCTGGTTTACTTGAGTACATACGGTTATCTACAACTGGTACTCCGTTAATTCTATCATAACTTACATCTAATACTGGTGCGTAGCAAATATCTATCCCTGCATATTTCAATTCATTTGCAACATGCTTACCTTGCTCATAAGCCATACTTTCATCGTTAGCAAATCCCATTGCCATATTACCTGGGAACATAGTTGTTCCTTGGTGTACTGCTGTTAATTGTCCACCTTCTTGGTCTATCGTTAGAAGAATTGGTAAATTAAAACGGTTTTCACTCGCATGCGCTTGAATTTTTTTATTCATTTCTCTAAACTGCTCTAGACTTCTTACATTGTTTCCTGAGAAAAATATAATCCCGCCTAATTCAGTTCTTTTATTCATCTCAATTAATGATTCTGGAATATCATCATATCCTTGGTAATATTGTAAAAATGTTTGTCCAATTTTTTCTCTCAAAGTCATTTGATTAAATACTTCTTGTACGTTAAACATAATATCCTCCAATTATTCGTATAATTTTGATGTGTTATTTATCTACTTTATATCTACATTTGATATGATTATCGTTCCGAACGTTTTTGGTAAATGATAGCTCGGATAATCCCATTCGATTTTATTCCAACATGCGTACTGCGTATCTTCTCGTCCACCACAACGGTAGAAGTTACCGTGCCACATATGTTTTTCAATTTTATAACCACACATTGACTCCAAAATTTCTAATGGTAATTGAACATCTAATGCCCAACCCCCCTCTATTCTTTTTGCTTCAATTGTTATGTGATCCGCTTGTTCTTCTGTTATAAGCAAGCGTTCTGGTGTGTTATCTTTGTATGCTAAATACAATATTCCATTACAATTTATTTCAATGTTGAAATATGCATCGCCTTTATTTTTGTTTGGCGTTAAAAAAAACTCAAAACAACTATCATTATAAACAGCTTCATTAAGACTTTTTGCGTCTCCTCGAATATACTCGTCCATACTTTCTACTCTTAGACAAATGTTATTATGATTAATGTTACACTGTACATATGTTAACTGCTTTTTGCCTCCTTGATACCAAGGAAATTCATCTATTATAACTTTTGGTACAATGCTCCAATCAGGAGCACTGTTACCAAAGTCATATATGGTATAACTCTTTTCCATATAGTAACCTCTTATTCTATAAACCTAAGAAATTAGTCATTTTTTTACTAATTGTTTTTGCCTCTTCAAGTGTTGACATCTCTGTAAATACTCTAATTAAAGGCTCAGTGCCAGAAAATCTTGCGATAATCCATCCACCATTTTTGAAATAAACTTTTGCACCATCTTCATAACTTACTTTTTCTACTTCGATTCCAAAATCAGGAAGTTGTTTTTCATTAAATAATAAGTTGACAAGTTCTTCTTTTTTCTCATAAGAGAAACGATAGTCGCCTTCTGTCATAATGAAATTACCAAATTGTTCATGAATTTCATCTAACATCTCCCCAAGACGTTTACCTGTCACACAAATCATTTCAACAAGTAGTCCAGCGGCAAAAATACCATCTTTACCTTTGATATGACCTCTAATTGTCAAACCACCACTTGATTCTCCACCGATAACTGAATCTTTTTCTTCCATTTTTGCAGAAATATGTTTGAAACCTACTGGCACCTCATGGCACTCTTCACCGAACTTTTCTGCTATGGCATCTAAAAGATGTGTAGTTGCAATATTACGTACAACTGAACCCTTCCAACCTTTATACTTTAATAAATAATAGTATAGAAGAGCCATAATATCGTTTGGATGTATGAAATTTCCTTCTTCATCTATAATGCCTAGTCTATCTGCATCACCATCTGTACCAATTCCGATATCGTATTTTTTTTCAACGACCATGTTTGCCAGTTTTGCAAGTGTTACAACATTTGGCGACGGTAAACGTCCACCAAACGTTGTATCATGACGATCATTAATAACGTCAACTTCACATCTACAGCTAATTAGCAACGTCTGAAGTGAATTTTTTGAAACTCCAAACATTGGGTCAACTAAAATTTTCAATTCTTTTTGACGAATTGCGTCTACATTTAACATACTTAAAATAGTATCAATGTATTCGTTAAACGGATTAATTTCTTTAATCATGCCCTGTTCTTTTGCTACTTCATACTGCAAACATTTCACATCTTCTAGTTTAATATTTGCGATATGATCCTCTACTTTTTTTGTAACTTCTTCGGTAGCATCTCTTCCACCTTTAGTGAAGATTTTGATACCGTTATATTCTGCTGGATTATGACTTGCAGTAATGGCCATACCGTAATCGTTACCATTATTTTTTGCATAATGCATAATAATAGGAGTCGGTGCAATTTTGTTGATAAGTTGAACTTGAATACCATTACCTGCAACAACTTCACTTACCCACATAGCTGATTTATCAGATAAAAATCTTCTATCGTATCCTATTACTAGACCTTTTTCTGTAACATTTTCCTCTTTCATTATATTCGCAACAGCTTGTGCTACAAGTATAATATTATCTTTGATATACTCTTCACCAATGATCGCTCTCCAGCCACCAGTTCCAAATTTAACCATCGCTATTGTCTCCTTCTTACGCTTTGCCATAATGTAACTTTTCCCCAGGTATTAACCTTTAACTGCACCCGCTGTTAAACCTTTGATAATATATTTTTGTAAGAATAAATATACAATCAAAATCGGAATAACAACTAAAATTACTGCTGCTGACATAAGACCATAATCTGTACCGTATTGAGATCTAATTGTATCAAGAATTGCACAAATAGGTTTCATTGTAGCTTTACGAATTAAAATCTTTTGCATGAAAAGGTCATTGTAAGACCATAAGAATGTAAAAATTGCTACTGTTGCAAATGAAGGTTTTGAAATTGGAACTACAATCTTTGTAAAGATTTGCCATGGTCCACACCCTTCTACAACTGCTGCTTCTTCAAGTTCCATAGGTATACTTGCCATGAATCCAACTAATATAGTAATTGCAAATGCCATATTACCTGCAATTTGAGGTAAAACAACACAAATATATGTATTTAGTAGATTTGCACGACTGAACATCATAAATACTGGCATAATAGTTGCAAATGCTGGGAATAACAATGCTGCAATAACAAGACTGTAAATTGCATTTTTCCCTTTGAATTTATATCTTGCTAATACATACGAAGCAAGACCTCCAAAGAACATAACCCCAACAACTACACACCCTGAAATAACAAGACTGTTTATATACGCACGCCCGATATTCATACGACCAAATGCTGTAACATAGTTTGCCATAGTAGGATTTGTAGCTAAACTAAATGAATCTTTTAATATAATTGCTTTTTCTTTAAACGAGTTGTTAAATACCCATATAAGTGGGAATATAGTTGTACTTGCCCATAGTATTAAGACTGTATGAATAAGAACTCTGGTCATTGATAATTTTTCCATAGGACCTGAGCTTTTTTTCATTTTCACATCTTTTGGCACACTTCTTGCTACATCTTGCGCCATATCTGCACCCTCTTTCTTTAAATAAATATAATTACTATTTAATTTTTTTTAAACTTCTTCTTCTTTCAGAAGTTTATTAACGACTAATGAAATTAATAATCCAAGTATTACGATTACTACCGAAATAGCTGAACCATACCCAACTCTAGATGCTTCATAAACTGTATTGTATTGATATGTTCCTAATAAATAAGATGCCCCCAATGGATTTCCTTTTGGAAGAATAACCCATGCCATATCGAATACTTTAAGTGTTCCTGTAATAACAAGAACAAGACAAGATTTAATAACACCTTTTAATAAAGGAATAGTAATATAAATCGTTTTCTTGAATCCTGTAATACCATCTAAGTATGCTGATTCGTAAATATCTTCTGGAATACCTGCAATACCTGTCAAAATAATTACAAAGTAAAAACCTACATATTGCCATACTGTTGGAATAGCAATCATGTAAATCGCTTTAGCTTCATCAAGCCATAATACTTTTTCTCCACCAAACTTTAAAATTAATGTATTAAGAAGACCTACATTATAGTCGTAGAAAAGTACGAACATAAGACCAATTGCTGTAGCCGAAATAACAACTGGGAAGAAAAATACAGTACGGTAGAATTTTTGACCTCTTTTGATTGAATCAACTAAAATCGCAAACAAAAATCCTAAACCTGCTTCAAATACAACTGTCATGAACATCATGATTCCTGTATTTTTAAGTGCTATACGCATAAATTGGTCAGTTAACATCTCTGTGTAGTTTGTCATACCAATCCATGTTGTGTTATATCCAGCTAAATCAGTGATCTTGTGTAAACTGTTCCATACACTAAGTACGAACGGTGCATACAAGAAAACTAATAAAAATAATATCATTGGTAGTAAGAAGATCCAGATAATTTTCTTATCTTTATAAATCACCTTAAAGCCCCCTTTCGGTTTTTTAAATAGTTTTAAACTTTAGCAAACATTAGCAGTGGATTTTTTTGATTACCCACCGCTAATCTTTTAGTACTTATTATTGAGCGTTATTAAGTGTAATTACTTGTTCTACAACTTCACTTGTATCAGCTTTACCAGCTGCAATAAGTGGAATTTGTTGACGTAAGTAATCCCACGCATCTTTAGCTAACCATCCGTCTACAGCGCCATCTACAGCAGAAGCTTTACCTGCTAATTCTGAACCTATAGAACCAAGTTCGCTAAGTCCTGATAATGTTCCAACGTCTGCTGCTGGTGCACCACCACCTGCGATTGTTACGATTTCAGCAATTACTGGAGTTTGTGTCATATGCATAACAAACTCAACTGCTGCATCACGTTTTGTTGGGTCTTCCCATGCTTTAC
>JBOFDK010000104.1:0-2078 GCA_051646925.1 Cellulosilyticaceae bacterium
ACAATATGCAACATTATTATGGCTCAGAGAATGAACAACTAACATTAAGTAAAATTGCAACAGTTAGAACAGTGCATTATGGAGATATGGATGCTCAAAATGCAAGAATTGAAAAACTTAATGAGGATGTTCCAAGAGAATATATAGCATATACAAATTACCCAACAAGTGTATTCACTGCAGCAAATGATTATAATAAAATACATCCAACACAAAAACCATTAAAACTAATGGAACACATTGTAAAACTATATACAAATGAAAATGATACTATATTAGATTTTACAATGGGTAGTGGTTCAACAGGAGTTGCAGCAGTACTGAACAACAGAAACTTTATAGGTATAGAATTACATATACCATACTTCATAACATGTGAATTCAGGTTATGAGAAGCATTAAACAAAAAAGGAGAAAAATAAAATGTTTGAAAAAGTAAATCCAAGTCATCCAGACAAAATAGCAGATAGAATAGCAGGAGCTATTGTTGATAAAGCCTATACAATGGATGCAAACCCAAAAATAGCAGTTGAAGTGTTAATAGGACATGGAGAGTGTAGTATAATTATTGAAAGTAATATAACATTTGAAAAATGTGATATTGATGCAATAGTTAATAGAATATCAGATGTTAGAGTAATAACAAGATTAACACAAGTTCAACAAGACCCTCATTTAGCACATAACCAAAATGAAAAATTAAGATGTGGTGATAATGGTATATTTAAAGGTGTTAGAACATCAAATGAAGAAATAGAACTAACAAGATTAGTTGCTGCTATTTATAGAAATTTACCACATGATGGAAAATATATTATACACAATGATGGAAAGATTACAGCATGTCAAAGTTGTTTAGAAGGTAAAGATGATATTATAAAAAGTATTATACATAATAGTAAAATTAAAGTAATAAACCCATTAGGAAACTGAATAGGTGGTATCAATGTTGATACAGGTGCAACTAATAGAAAATTAGGTAGTGATATGGGTAGAGGTGCAACTGGTGGAGGACTTCATGGTAAAGACCTATCAAAAGCAGATGTAGCAGTTAATATCTTTGCATTTATAACAGCACTCACAGAAGATAGTGAAATTGAATATAGTTGTAGTATAGGTGATGAAACAATCAATGATATAGATTATTCTTATATTGTAAAAACTGCTAAACAATTTATTGATGCAATAGGTGGTTTTGAAAGATTAGCAGAGTGAGGACTAATCACACCTTATTACCCACTATACATGGATATAAATAATGAAAAGTAAAAAATAATTAGGAGAATAATAATGAAAATTAAAAAAGAGTTTATACCACTTATATTAAGTGGAGAAAAGAAATATGAGTTTAGAAAGAAAAGTTATCTTTCTGGTTTGTATAAAATTGAAGGTAGAGTATTTAAGTTAGTCCGTATTGATGAAAATACATTACACTCATTAGCAGCTGGGGGTTATTGCACACATAATAAAATATACCCTTTAACCAAAGAAGAGTTTGAGTTTATGAAAACATATATTGAATTAGATAAATCTATTTTCATATATAAATGAAATGAAATAGATTATGATAAACTTGAATATAAAGAATTGGAGATAGTAGATTAATGACAGAAGGAGATGTTATAGCATGATTTATAATCATAGTAGGAATAATATTAGCAATAGGTTTTTTCTTTGAATTAGTAATTATGTAAAAAATTATTACAAATTGAAATAATTGTGTATAATAACATTGTAACATAAAGGAGAATAAAAATGTTAAATAGAAAATTAGAAAATCTGGGAAAATTAACACCAGAACAAAAACAAGAATTTTGAGGTAAAAGTGTATCAGGGTCACAAGCATGAATGCTAATCAATGAACCATACAACTTAATTAGAGATAAATTAAACATCCCAAGAATACATAAATCAAAATATGATTTTATGCAAGGGACAGCAATAGCAACTAATGCTATGGCAAATGGTACAGCTTATGAACCACTAATCATGCAAGAAGTTAGAGAACTTAAACCAAATGAAAATTTAGTTTATGAAGACAACACTTTCAAACTAAACCTAATTGATGCAAGTGGAAA
>JBOFDK010000105.1:0-5124 GCA_051646925.1 Cellulosilyticaceae bacterium
AGGCTTTTCATATCCATTAATAACAACATTATCTATACCTGTTCCGTTTTTTACCGCCTCTATAATTTCATTATCAACCGAAATTGGCATATTCATTTTATTTGTTTCTTTATATGAATCCCATGTCATAGTATTATCTAGCGTTTTTTCAATAATATCTTGTTTATAAACTTTTTCACTAAAAACATTAATTGCTAGTGATGAATTTTTATAATCTATCGTTCCAACATTTTTAACTGCATTTGAAACAACTTTATTATTTGCGTATTCTGTAACTTTACTATTTGATTTACTTTCTCCCGTTGACCCATCATCAAGTGCGTAAATAGTTGCGTCTCCACCATTTGTAGCAACTCCAGGCTCTTTTCCATTAGCCGTATTTGTAGTTGTTGAGCTTTGTGTTTGTTCTACACTTGGTAAACCTTTTCCTGTTGTTTGTGGTATGTACTCTTCTCTAATTTCTTCGTATTGATCAAAATCTAATATAAGATTTGGACTAATTCTTACCTCATCAAAAATCGGATCTAATAGTTGTATGATTTTTGATTTAATATCATTTTCTGCTGATAATTTTAATTCTTGTTGTTTATTGCCCGTTAATATTCCCTCATCCATCCCTAAATATAGTGCATTGCCTTCTGTATCTACAATGTTGATATTTTCTATATCAAGATTTGTAACACTGCTACTTATTAATCTTGCCATGCCTTCTATTTGTTTTGTTGTTTGTGGTCTATCTAACGTTAATAAAACACTTGCACTACTTTTTTGTTTTGAAGCTAAAAAAGAATTTTTTTCTTCCGGAATAACAAGTGTTACATCTGCATTAGAAATATCATCCATAGAAATAAGCATACGCTCTAATTCAACTTCTTTAAGCCTATTAAATTTTTCTTTTTTTTCACTCTCTGTTGTTGTCATTGTATTATTTATAGCATCTGAAAAATTATAGTCTCCTTTTGGTACGTTCTCTGTTGCTAAAGCAACTTTAACTTCTTCAAGTTGCTTTTTATCAACTTCAATATTCATACCGTTATGTACTATTTTATATTGCAATTTACGTGCATCAAGCACTTCTACAATTTCTGCTACTTGTTTTGTTTCTAAATTTTGATTATATAGTAGAGTCATGTTAGGCCTTGTAAATACAATGCTTGCAATAATAATCGTCATAATAAAAGCGACTACACCTATCCCTATTTGAATTTTTTTATTTTTAGGAAGGTCATTCCATTTTTCATTCAGTTGTCCTGACATATGTCCCATTGTCGTTTGCATGTATTTTACCTTTTTTCCTTCCTAAATAACCTAAATATTCATTCTCATAATTTCTTTATATGCATCGATTACTTGATTTCTTATTTGCATTGTAAATTTTAATAATATACTAGCTTGCTCTTGTGCTATCATTAGCCCCGCTATATTTTCATTCTCACCTGTCAAAAAATCATATGTTAATTTTGAACTAACCGTTTCCGCCTCATTCGTTTTTTGCAACAATCCTTTTGCCGCATCTAACGCTGATGTAAACATAGTATCATCCATACCATTATTAATTTTTTCTGACTGTTCCATTTGTCCTAGCAACCGCTCTACCGAAAAATTTTCAACTCCACTTATCATTTAAATTCTCCTATCAATTTTTGCCTATGTCTAACGCCTTTACTGCCATTGATTTCATCGTATTAAATGCTGTAATATTGGCTTCGTATGATCTACTAGCACTAATCATATTAGTCATTTCTTCTACCATATTAACATTTGGCATTTGAACATAACCATTTTCATCTGCATCTGGATGTGTTGGATTAAATACAATTGGAAATGCTTTATCATCATTTACAATTTTTGATACTCTAACTCCTTTTTCAGTACTATATTCTCCTAATATATTACTAAAACTTTTTTCTGTTGGTACACTTTCAAAAAGCACTGCTTTTCTTTTATATGGCCCACCTTCTGCTGTTCTAGTAGTATCAACATTTGCTAAATTTTGTGAAATAACATCTAATCTTAATCGCTGCGCGGTCATACCCGAAGCTGCTACATCCATAGATCCAAAAAACGACATATCTAGCCCCCCTTATTTAATGCTTTGTAAAATATATGTATATCGCCCTAATTGTGCATTTGCACGTTGAATCAATGCATCATAACGAATTTTTTCTTTTGCTAATGAAGACATTTCATTTTCAATATCTACATTGTTTCCATCCATCCTCATTGAGTATGAAGAATAATCCGTATATACTTTTGCATTAATTTTATTTAAATCAATATTATCTGTACCACTACGCCTTATTTCTTCCTCTAACATCGTTCCAAAACTTACATCACTTCTTTTAAAATTTGGTGTTTCTGCATTTGCAATATTATTCGTTAATACATTTACTCTCATAATACTTGCATCAATTGCTTTTGCTGTTACATTAATATTTTGAAACATACATACTCACCTCGCTATATATCCATGTCTGTTTTATGTGTACACTTATATATATTTCTACTTTTTTCCTTTTTCTTTATATAATTATATCTCTTTATTCGTATATAATCAATATTTTCGCTAGTTTTTAAAGAAAACTTTCGTCTTTAACTACTAAATATGTATTATTGTTTATTTATTTATTACCATGTATATTTGGCTATGTTTTTTTTATTCTCTACATTAAAAATATTTGATTAATATAATAGTTAATATAAGGTTGTGCATACGCATTAATAATACTAATGACAAATATAATTAAAAAACTTTTCATTAGCACTTTGTTATATAGATTTTTTTCATTTTTAGCTACTCGTTGTACTAACTGCGATGCATTTTCATCAACAAGAATCATAGCAACAAGAATCATAGTAACTTGAATTCCCATCATTGCTATACCTATTAATATTCCTTTTAAACCATACATAAGCAATATACAACTAAATGTAAAACTATACATACTACTAATAACACTAAATAACATATGTCGCATATTTTTCAAATTTGGAAATAACCCTATAAACCATATTGCAGCAATTTGTATACTATAAATCCATAACGAATCTTTTAGAATTGCAAACTGATCAATTTTTATATCTGTGCGATTAATAAAAACATGTAATGCATAAAAAATAGACTCATCTTGGCGCATACTAATAGCTATAATACTACCAATCAAACTTCCCAGCATAATAAAAATCAAACATTGTTTTTTACTCATTACGAAATTTAAAAACACATTATCATTACGTTTATTTTTTTTCATTTTTGTCTCCATTCCATACCGTTTTGATTAAAGCACAAATAATTGAACCTCCGATCATGTATATATGTTTTTCCTAAATGATAAAATTATTTTTAATATCGCTATACATTTTTATTTATTTTAATTTTTAATTTTTTCATTTTTAATGATCAATTACAGTATTTGTCCTAGTTATAAACTATGAGTGTTAGTATTATTTTAGAACTTTTAAATATCAGTTTCTTTTGTAAATATTATTTTGATTTTTAATGTTAGTTTGATTTTCTCAAATTTTGAACAGCTAATATCCCTACAATTGTTTTACTATCTTTAATTTGACCATTAAAAATCATCTCTACCGCTTCATCTACTGTATGATAAATAATTTCTACAAACTCATCCTCATCTAAATTTTGTTTTCCTTTATATAAATCAGTTGCTAAATATAAATGTAGTTTTTCATCACAAAAACCTACCGCTGTATACATTTCACAAATTTTTTCAATTTTTTTAGCTTTTAGACCTACTTCTTCTTCTAATTCTCTATTTGCACATAATAGTGGATCTTCCTCTTTTTCTAATTTGCCTGCTGGTATTTCAATTACATCTCCATTTTCTGCATTACGATATTGTTTAACTAAAACAATTTTTTCATCTGATGTTAATGCCACAACTGCGCTTGCACCATTGTGACATACTAAATCCCATTTCGCCACTTTACCATTTGAAAATTCTATTGTATCTTCAACTACTGTAAAAATCTTGCCTTTATAAACTTCTTCACGCCCAATACGCTTTGTTTTCATAATCTTTATCCTCTCATTTTATGTGCTTTTTCACAACACACTTTCATCGCACTTATAATACTATTTCGAAATCCTGTTTTTTCTAATTCTGCCACCGCTTCAATAGTTGTTCCTCCTGGCGAAGTAACTTCATCTTTAAGCATTGCTGGATGTTTTTTTGTTTCTAAAATCATTTCACAAGCACCTTTAATAGTTTTAGCTGCCATTTCATATGCTAATTCTCTAGGTAGCCCCTCTCTAACTGCTGCATCTCCCATAGCTTCAATAAAAATATACCCATATGCTGGCGCACTACCACTTACAGCTACCACTGCCTCCATTTGACTTTCTAATACATTGTATACATCGCCAAACTTTTCAAACAACATCGTAATTTCTTTAATATTTTCTTTAGTAATCTCTTCTTCATTGTAACTAATAGCCGTTACACCACTCCCAATTAATGCTGGTGTATTAGGCATCGTTCTTACCACCTTTACATTTATACCAAGCCATTCTTTCATCTGCCCTATAGTAACACTTGGAGCTACAGTAATAATTACTTGATTTATATTTATAATTGGTTTGATTTTCATAGCTATTGTTTTATAAAATTGTGGTTTTACCGATAAAACAATATAATCTACTTCCTCTACCAGTTTCTCGGCACTAGACGTTGTGATAATGCCCTTTTCTTCAAACTTACTATACTTTTCTTGATTTATATCATATACATAAACTATATTTTCTTTACTTTCAGCAATACGCATAGCCATTGCTGCTCCCATATTACCTATGCCAATAAATCCAATTTTTTTCATAATTTGCCTCTTTCTATTTTTATACTTATTTTACAGTATGCTCAAAATTCTTTTTTTTAAAATACTTTTTACTTTTTATAATATATATTTATATTTTAAACTCTAAATAAAATATAGTTTACTACTGCCCACATAAATAGTTTTATTTGAAAAAATTTTGACTATCTACATTGTTTGTACTATATTATAAATAATATAGTACATTTCAAATTTCATTTCAATGCTTTATTAATAACGTTTTACAGAAGGAGACTATTTATGAATTTTAGTTTAATTACATACTTACCC
>JBOFDK010000106.1:0-51381 GCA_051646925.1 Cellulosilyticaceae bacterium
TCAATGGTAGAACACCAGCCTTCCAAGCTGGCCACGTGGGTTCGATTCCCATCACCCGCTCTTTGTATCCATAGCTCAGCTGGATAGAGCAACGCCCTTCTAAGGCGTGGGTCCGGGGTTCGAATCCCTGTGGATACGTTTGTAGGGTTATCGCCAAGCGGTAAGGCACAGGATTTTGATTCCTGCATTCGAAGGTTCGAATCCTTCTAGCCCTGTAACATAAAAAAACTTCCAATATTTATTGGAAGTTTTTTTTATTTGGAGAAAATAACTTTTTATTTAGGTAAACCATATATTGATAAAAAATTGTTTTTATAGCGAGTATCATCGGTTACTTCTTCGCCAAACCAACTAGGTGGGATGAAAGCGAAAGCGGTATCTATTGAAGAAAATTCAACTTCAAGTGTGACAAGTCCTTCTAAAGCATCGTTATATACATCTAATTCAGCTGTAAGAGAATCATCTATAGGTATATAGTAACGTGTTTTTTTGATAGGCGTATGCTCGGTTTTAGGCCATAAATTATTAAATTGTTCTTCGCTAATAAGAAGTTCAAATTCTTCCCGAATCATATGACCTTTAGATTTTACACATAAATGGTACTGATTATCTGATTGACGGATACGAATAACAGGATCGGTGGATATATAGCCCTGAATAAATTTTTTGTGTGGATAATTTTTTAAATTTGGTATTTCATGTACCAAAAATTTACGTTCTATTTCCATAATAGGAATACCTCCATAAAGTATGTTTGTCGAAAAATGTAATTATTAAAAATATTAATATTGTTATACAAACAGTTTATCAAAAAACAGTTTCAAATACACATAAAATAAGTGATATATTTTTCAGTATAATATAGTAAATATGACTAAAGGTTACTATCTATTTGCATAAAAAGATGATATGATAAAGGGATATAAAACAGATGAAGAGGTGTATATGATGAAAGTAGTAGTATTTTTTGGAACAGGATATGAAGAAGTAGAAGCGTTAGCAGTAGTTGATGTATTACGCCGAGGTGGAGTAGAAACTGTGATGGCAGGAGTTACAGACCAAGAGGTATGTAGTGCACGTAACATTTGTATCAAAATGGATACATGTGCAGAACAAATTAACTATGATGAAGTAGATATGCTTGTTATTCCAGGAGGACTTCCAGGTGTTCATAACGTTTTTGCATCAGATTTTATAAAAGAAAAAGTTCAAGCATTTAAAAAAGCAGGTAAATGGGTTGCAGCGATTTGTGCAGGTCCTGGAGTATTAGGTAAATGGGGCGTTTTAGAAAATGAAAAAGCTACATGTTACCCAGGATTTGAAAAAGAATTATTAGGTGCAACACATACAGGTGAACGAGTTGTTGTAAGTAATAATGTTGTAACAGGTATAGGAGCAGGTGCATCATTTGAGTTTGCATTAAAACTTCTTGAAATTGCAGAAGACAAAGAAAAAAGTGAACAAATTAAAAAAGCAATGCTTATAAACTAATAAAGTAAAATAAAGGGTTATTATTCATAAAACGAATAATAACCCTTTATTTTATTGATAGAAAAATATTTTCACATACGAAAAATAGGTGTAAAAATATTATTAAACAAGTCAAGAAGTTCTGACTCGGATATGTATTCTTTACCAAGTGAAGTAAAAGCCTGTTGAACTTTATCTGGATTAAGTTCATAAATATAGGAAATTATTTCAGCAGTATAAAATGGTGTATTAACATACTTCCATTGGCGCTGAATAAGTTTGCAAATATAGCTTGAAGAATGCGAGACAATCGTGAAAAAATCAAGCTTATTAATTTGAGTTATATTACGTGTATCCATAATATCTAAAATTTCTTTAATTGGCATCCCTAGCAGTTCAGCTATATTTTGCACAGAGTAAGGACAATCCGTAGATTTCAAAAACACGTCGATTTCACGAAGTTTTGAAGCTATGTTTTGTTCATAAATGTGTCCAAAACTCACAAGCATTGGGGGACGTGAAAACAAATGATCCATAAAGCTGACCCTTTCTTAGTGGATACAAAACATTACATACTTTGATTATAAAGTAAATGGAACGTACATACTATATGTAATACTTGGAATACTTCGGTAAATGCATATAACTCTTAACAATAAGTTGTAAATTAGTAGATTTTAGTGATTAAGCATGATATAATAATTGAATGTTATTTTAGAATGCTGACAGAATGCATTGCATGGCATTCAAACATTTGAGTAGATAAAAAATTAAATCCAAGGAGGATCATTTTAATGAATACACAAGTAAAAAAAATCGAGAATAGCCAAATAGAAGTTACGGTAGAAGTAGGTCAAGAGGTTATAAAAGGTGCTATAAACAAAGCTTTTAATATGATGAAAAAAGATTTTAATATTCCAGGTTTTCGTAAGGGAAAAGTAACACGTGCAGTAGTAGAAAAAATGTACGGTGTAGAAATTTTCTTTAATAAAGCAGCAGATATTATCATTGATGAAACTTTAGAAGCAGCAGTTAAAGAAAACAACATTGAAATGGCAGCTAGATTAAGAGAAGGTGAATTAAACATCACTGAATTTACAACAGAAAAAATGATTTATGTTGCAAAAGTAACAGTTAAACCAGAAGTAACATTAGGAGATTATAAAAATCTAGAAGTAGAAGTAGATAAACCTAACGTAACAGAAGAAGAAATATTAGAAGAACTTAATGGAGAAGCTAAGAAAAATGCACGTGAAATTTCAGTAGTAGATCGTGCTGTTATGCCACAAGATAAAGTAGTTATTGATTTTGTAGGATATGTAGACGGAGAAGCATTCCCAGGTGGAGAAGGTCAAGGATTTGAATTAGTTATTGGTTCTAAATCATTTATCGACAACTTTGAAGACCAATTAATTGGTAAAAACATAGGTGAAGAAGTAGAAGTAAATGTAACATTCCCAGAAGAATACCATGCACCAGAATTAGCTGGAAAACCAGCAATGTTCAAAGTTACTATCAAAGAAATTAAAAGCGAAGAACTTCCAGAAATAAATGATGATTTTGCAGCAGATATTTCAGAATTTACAACATTAGCTGAATATAAAGATAGCATTAAGGCAAAACTTCAAACACAAAAAGAAACAGCTGCAAAAAATGAAGTTGAAAATCAAGCAATTCAAAAAGCTATTGATAATGCAACACTTGAAATTCCAGCAGCTATGATTGAAGATCAAACAGATCGTAGTGTAAGAGACTTTGAAATGCGTATGAAACAACAAGGTCTTGAAATTGGACAATACTTACAATACACAGGACAAAATATGGATGCATTTAGAGAAAACTTCAAAAAAGATGCTGAATTCCAATTACGTTCACGTGCAGTATTAGAAAAAGTAGTTGAAGTAGAAGGAATTACTGCAACAGAAGAAGCAGTACAAGAAGAACTTCAAAAATTAGCAGAGCGTTACAAGATGGAATTAGAAGAACTTAAAAAATCTTTTGGTGCTTATGAAAGAACGATGCTTGAAGCAGATTTAAAAGTACAACAAGCAGCAAAACTTATTGTAGATAGTGCAAAAGTAACTGAAAAATAAATAAAAAACATAAATCATAAATCAAAATAAAGAATTAGGGAGGGTATTAAATGAGCTTAGTTCCAATGGTTGTAGAACAAACAAATAGAGGGGAAAGAAGTTACGATATATATTCACGTCTGTTAAAAGATCGTATTATCATTTTAGGAGATGAAGTAAACCACGTAACAGCAAATCTTATAGTGGCACAACTTTTATTTTTAGAAGCAGAGGATCCAGATAAAGATATTATGCTTTATATCAACAGTCCTGGTGGTTCAATTTCAGATGGTATGGCTATTTACGACACGATGCAATATATCAAACCAGATGTATCAACAATGTGTATGGGTCTAGCAGCAAGTATGGGTGCTTTCCTATTAGCAGGTGGTGCAAAAGGTAAACGTTTAGCTCTTCCTAATGCTGAAATTATGATACATCAACCTTTGGGTGGTGCTAGAGGTCAGGCAACAGATATTGAAATTCATGCGCAACATATTATTAAAACAAAAGCGAGAATGAATAGAATGCTTTCAGAAAATACAGGGCAACCTCTTGAAAAAATCCAAAACGATGTAGAAAGAGATTATTTCATGGATGCTAGTGAAGCACAAATATATGGTATTATTGATCGTGTAATTGAAAGAAAATAATAGAAAAGAGGTAGCGCATGCCAAGTAAATTTGATGATACAGACAAACTTCGGTGTTCATTTTGTGGTAAAGTGCAAGAGCAAGTAAAACGTCTTATTGCAGGACCACAAGTTTATATATGTGATGAATGCGTTGAACTTTGTGCAGATATTATAGAAGAAGAATTTGAAAATCAAGATGAGCAAGAAGAATTTGTAAATATGCCAACACCAAAAGAAATAAAAAATCATTTAGATCAGTACGTTATAGGTCAAAATGATGCTAAAAAAGCTTTGGCAGTAGCTGTTTACAATCATTACAAACGTGTTCATCTACCAACAAAAAAAGATGATGATATAGAACTTCAAAAAAGTAATATTCTTTTACTAGGACCAACAGGGTCAGGTAAAACATTTTTGGCTCAAACACTTGCGAAAATGTTAAATGTACCATTTGCTATTGCAGATGCAACAGCACTTACAGAAGCAGGTTATGTTGGAGAAGATGTTGAGAACATTTTGTTAAAACTAATTCAAGCAGCTAATTACGATATAGATCGTGCACAAGTTGGTATAATATATATCGATGAGATAGATAAGATTACACGTAAATCTGAAAATCCATCTATAACACGAGATGTAAGTGGTGAAGGAGTACAGCAGGCACTTCTAAAAATATTAGAAGGAACTGTAGCTTCAGTACCACCACAAGGTGGACGTAAACATCCACATCAAGAACTTTTACAAATAGACACAACTAATATTTTATTTATATGTGGTGGTGCATTTGATGGTATTGATAAAATTATAGAAAATCGCATCGGTAAAAAAATGATGGGCTTTGGAGCTACAGTTACTAGCAAAAAAGAAAAAAGTGTTGGTGAGCTTTTAAAATCATTAGAACCACAAGATTTATTAAAATTTGGACTTATTCCAGAATTTGTTGGACGTGTGCCTGCAGTAGTAGCATTAGAAAACTTAGATAAAAATGCGTTGATTCGTATTTTAAGTGAACCGAAAAATGCTATAACAAAGCAATACAAAAAACTTTTTGAAATAGACCAAATGGAACTTGAATTCACAGAAGACGCATTAGAAGAAGTAGCAACACTTGCAATTGAACGCCAAACAGGCGCTAGAGGGCTCAGAGCTATTCTTGAAGGCGTTATGTGCGATGTTATGTATGAAGTGCCATCTATCAGTGATACAGTTGAAAAAGTTATAATTAACAAAGACGTAGTTACAGATAAAGCAGATGCACAATTAATATACAAAAGCACAAAAGGTAAAAAAAAGAATACTAAAAACAGTTCAAAAGAAGAAACTGCATAGAGTATAGTAGACTGTCCAAAACAATTTGTTTTGGGCAGTCTATTTTTTAGTTCAAATGTATTATTTTCAAAACTTTAGGCAACACTCTAGAAAAGAGATAAATAAGGAGGAAGAAGAGTGGAATCGTTGATGAAGATAATGTTAGGAACGCAGTTTTTATTTATGGGTGTTATGGGTATATTTTTTATGATGCAGTATAGAAATACAAAACCAACACGTGTAAATGTTCATAAAGATACAGCTGAAAAGTTACAAAAGATGCAAGATTTAAGAAAAATTAAATTGAATGAACCATTAACAGAAAAAATGAGACCAAAAACAGAAAATGATATAGTTGGACAAGAAGAAGGTATTCGTGCATTGAAAAATGCATTATGCACACCTAATCCACAGCATATTATTATATATGGTAGTCCAGGTATTGGAAAAACAGCAGCAGCTAGAATGGCACTAGAAACTGCTAAAAAAAGTTCTATCTCTTCTTTTTCAGACGATGCACAATTTGTTGAGTTAGATGCAACAACACTAAGATTTGATGAACGTAGCGTTGCAGATCCTCTAATGGGGTCAGTTCATGACCCAATTTACCAAGGAGCAGGTTCGTATGGTAGTGCAGGTATACCACAGCCTAAAAGTGGCGCGGTAACTAAAGCACATGGCGGAGTATTATTTATTGATGAAATAGGTGAGCTAAACCCAATACAAATGAATAAATTATTAAAAGTATTAGAAGATCGTAAAGTTATGTTAGAAAGTAGTTACTACGCAGCAACGGATGATCATATTCCAAGTCATATACATGATATTTTTCAAAATGGATTACCAGCAGATTTTAGATTAATTGGTGCAACAACTCGCTCACGTGAAGATATTCCACCAGCACTACGTTCAAGATGCGTAGAAATATTTTTCAAAGATTTAAGTCAAGAAGATCTTTATAAAATTATTGAAAATACTATTGAAAATAATAAGATTGAAATGGAAGAAGAAAGCAAAAAAATGATTACAGAATACGCAAATAACGGTAGAGATGTTGTTACTATTCTTCAAACAGCATATAACAAAACATTATTAGAAAATCATTCAAATATTAGTGTAGAAGATATTGAATGGGTGCTTAAGTCGGGTGGATATGTAAGGCAAATGCAGAAAAAAGTTAAAAAAGGTTATTATGTAGGTAAAGTAAATGGACTAGGTGTTATGGGTGCTAATAAAGGTATGTTATTAGAAGTTGAAGCGATTGTAAAACCAGTTAGTATAGGCAAAGGTAGTGTGAAAATTACTGGAATTATAGAAGAGGAACAATTAAGAGGTCAACACTCAACTACAAAACGAAAAAGTATGGCACAAAGTTCACTCGAAAATGTTTTAACATTATTACAAGTACAGTATGATATGGATTTATCAAATTACTACGTACATGTAAATTTCCCCTCAGGAGTTCCAGTTGATGGACCATCGGCAGGATGTGCTATGTTTTGCGCGCTATACTCAGCATTAACAAATCAACCTATACCAGAAAATTTAGCTATAACAGGTGAAATTACAATACATGGTGAAGTTTATCCAGTAGGCGGCGTTCCTGAAAAAATAGCAGCAGCACAGGCGTCAGGAGTAAAAGGTGTTATAATTCCAAAATCAAATATGCAATCAACATTTAATCAGTTAAATATAGATATTATACCAATAACAAAAATTGAAGAACTTGTAGAGTGTGTATGGGGTGAAAATGTAATACAAACAGCTAATCAAGTTTTGCATGCATAAAAAGTATTTGAAGTAAATCATATGGAACCTATAGTAAGATAATGCATATTATTATAATAGGTTCCATATAATTGAAAGACAGATATAGATATATGGAGGCAACGTTGATGAATGAAAAACAATATAATCCACTGATTAAATTAACTAAAACAACGATTTTTCCGAATATGATTATTCATTTTGATGTAGGACAGGAAAAATATTTAAGAAGCTTAAAATATGCTATGGAAAATGATAAAAAATTAATTTTAGTAAATAACAAAAATGATAATAAAACAGAAAATTTATATGAAATAGGAATGATGGTACATATTAGACAAATAATTAAATTAAAAACTCCAATTGTAAAAGTACTAGTACAAGGAATTAGTAGAGTTCGTATTTTAGAAGTAACAGATGAAGAATATTTATCAGCATGTGTTGAAGTAATAGAAGAAGAGATAATTGATAAAACAACGGAAATAGAAGCTTATATTCGTGTTTTAAAAGAATTGTTTGCAAAATATAGTGATTTTAATAAAAAAATATCTAAAACGTTAGTTGAGAATACTTCGGAAGCAGAAGATGCTAACGAAGTACTAGATTTGATTAGCGCAAGTTTACTTGTAAGTTTTGAAGAAAAACAAAGTATATTAGAAACGATTTCATTTAAAGATCGAATAATAAAAGTAATTAATATATTAAAAAAAGAAAATGAAATTTTGGAAATTCAAGATGAAATAAATAAAGAAGTTAAAAAAAATATAGAAAAAGTACAAAGAGAATATTATTTAAGAGAACAACTTAAAGTAATTAAAAAAGAATTAGGTGAAAATAATACGACTGAAATAGAAATAAATGAATACAAATCGAAGATGGAAGGCAGAAATATTCCAGAAATAATAAAAAACAAATTAGATAAAGAGTTTAGTAAACTTGAAAAACTATCGCAACAGTCTCAAGAACGTGGTATAGTGAAGACCTACATTGAAACATTACTAGAGTTACCATGGGGAGTAGAAACTACTGAATTACAAGATTTATCAAAAGCACGTGAAATATTAGAACGTGATCACTATGGTATGAAAAAAATTAAACAACGTCTTATTGAATATTTAGCAGTTAAAAATAAAATGGCAAATATGAGTGCGCCAGTTATATGTTTAGTAGGACCGCCTGGAGTTGGAAAAACATCTATTGCAAAATCTATTGCAGAAGCAGTTGGAAGAAATTATATAAGAATTGCACTAGGCGGGGTGCGTGATGAGGCAGATATTAGAGGGCATAGAAGAACATATATTGGGGCTATGCCAGGACGCTTTGTAAATGGTATAATTCAAAGTAAGTCATTTAATCCAGTAATTGTATTAGATGAAGTTGATAAAATGATGGGTGATTTTAGAGGTGATCCAGCAGCGGCATTACTTGAAATTTTAGATACGGCTCAAAACTATGAGTTTAGAGATCATTATTTAGAAGTACCTATAGATTGTAGCAAAGCAATGTTTGTTTTAACAGCAAATACATTATCTACAATTCCAAGACCATTATTAGATCGTATGGAAATAATTGAAATTAGCAGTTATACGCAAATTGAGAAAAAAGAAATAGCTAAACGATATTTAATTCCAAAAAACTTAAAAAAACATGGTATTGAAAAATCAGAATTTAAAATGAGAGATACAGCATTAGAATTTTTGATTGATGGGTATACAAGAGAAGCTGGCGTTCGAGATTTAGAACGTAAAATTGCATCAATATCACGAAAAGCAATGACTGAACTTATTGAAGAAGAAAAGAAAAATGTGATTATTACGTCTAAAAAAGTGAAACAATATTTAGGTAATGTTCCGTATAGAGCAAAAGAAAAAAATGAAAAATCACAAATAGGTGTAGTTAGAGGTTTAGCATGGACACGAGTAGGTGGTGAAACACTTTCTATAGAAGTTAACGTAGTACCAGGTAGAGGTCAGTTAGAACTTACAGGTAATATGGGAAATGTTATGAAAGAATCAGCTAAAGCAGCTATAAGTTACGTTAGATCACGTGTAGATACTCTGCAAATAGATAGTGATTTTTATAAAAACACAGATATAAATCTTCATATACCAGAAGGTGCAATACCTAAAGATGGACCATCAGCAGGAATTGCAATGGCATCAGCAATTATATCAGCATTAACAAAAAAACCGATTCGTCATGATATAGCTATGACAGGTGAAATTACAATTACAGGAAGAGTACTTGCGATAGGAGGATTAAAAGAAAAAATACTTGCAGCAAAAAGAGTAGGTATTTTTGATATAATAGTACCAGCGGAAAATGAATTAAATGTAGAAGAACTGGAAAAAGAAATATTAGAAAAAATGAACATTGTATATGCAACAACTATGGATGATGTTCTTAAATATGTTTTTGAGGTACAGGAGGAAAAGTAATGAATGTAACACAAGCGTCACTAATTATAACAGCGGGAAACAAAAGTCAATATCCACAAGATCAAACTGTGGAAATAGCTTTTGCAGGTAAATCTAATGTAGGAAAATCATCATTAATAAATTGTTTAATTAATCGTAAAGCGTTAGCTAGAACGAGTTCACAACCAGGAAAAACGCAAACGATTAACTTTTACAATATACAAAATGATACAGTACACTTTGTGGATTTACCAGGGTATGGTTATGCGAAAGTATCTAAAACAGAACGTGAAAAATGGGGTAAGCTAATAGAAGGTTATTTAGAAGACCGCCCAAATTTAAAACTTGTTGTAATGCTTATTGATATACGTCATGAAGTAGGCAACAACGATAAACTCATGTATGAATGGCTTTCACATTATCATCACCAAGTAGTTGTTATAGCAACAAAAGCTGATAAAATTAATCGTAGTCAACTTCAAAAGCATTATTCTATGATTAAAAAAGGATTAAGTCTTAGAGAACAAGATATTCTAATTCCTTTTTCAGCAGTGACAAAACAAGGTAAAGATGAGGCATGGGAATTGTTTGATCAATTGATTAAAGCATATAGTGCCGATACAGCAGCTTGTGATGAAAAGTCTGTAGAAGAAAAATAATAAAAGTAATTAAAAAATTAATAAAAAAACTTTGTACTGTATTTAATACAAGTACAAAGTTTTTTTTGCATTATTAGACAATATAAATCAAAAAGTTGAAAAAAAATAAAAAAAATGATATGATTATGACAAGATTAAAGTTAAGGGGAAAAGATATGGAAATACAAGAAAAAAATTATTACTTACAAAATGGTCGATTAGATTTAACAATGCTTGAAAATGATGATGAACAACTGATAGAGCGCATACCTAGTATGTTTAAAGATCCTATTATTGAACAAACATTAAAAGAGATGGGAAATTTATTTGCAGAAGAAATAAATTAATAGAAAAATGGTAAAAAATATTGACATGTATATATACATATGATATCATGAATAATGTAAAACATATCCAAACAGTTTATGCGTGAGTGGCTCAGTGGTAGAGCATCTCCTTGCCAAGGAGAGGGTCGCGGGTTCGACTCCCGTCTCGCGCTTTGTTTCGGGGTGTAGCTCAGTTTGGCTAGAGCGCCTGATTTGGGTTCAGGAGGCCGCAGGTTCGAGTCCTGTCACCCCGATACGTTGAAAGAGTGCATAATGCACTTTTTTTTTTGTCCAAAATTAAATAATAACTATTATTAAAATAGCCTCTTCTATCTAAATGATAGAGGGGGCTATTTTGATAATAGTTGAATAATTTCACTATATAATTGATCGGAATTTTCTTTCCAACGTTCACATAGTTTAATTGCTTGTTTTTTTGATACAACATTTAATTTTAAATCGATAAGTGGAGAATCGTTTTCAGTAACTTTGCAATGAACAATATATTCATGTTCTTTAAATGGAACATATTCAGCAAAGATATCAATTTCACTACGAAGTTTACGCCAATTATTTTCAATGAAAAGATCTAATTCTTTTCGGATAGAAGAAGGGATACGAGTCGCGAAAAACTCTAATGTCTGAAGACCGCGAGGTGAAATTTCAAACTGTGATACATTTGTATCGTTTGATTTCATAATTAGCTGGGCATCGACAAGTTGGTTCAGATATTGTTGCATTGAAAAATAATCTGTATAGCCTCTCTCAAGAATAAATTGTGTTATTTGAGAAAGAGTAAGAGGCATTTTTACTTCGCTAAGTAAATAAAGTACAATAAGTTTATTAATCGTAAAATCTTCATTAGAATAAAGCATACCTCATCTCCTTAGGTTTGTAATATTTATATTGTATATTAAAATAAGTTTAAATACAATATTTTGTTTAATCTTGACCTTGGAAAACATTATAGTTTTTCAAATATTTATTAATAGAATTATAAATTTGTTTTTTATTTGTTGTCCATAAAGGAGCAATTAAATGTTTTTTGTCACCATCACCAGTTAACCTATGAATGACAAAGTTAGAAGGCATAATTTTTAGAATTTCTGCAATAATTTCGATATAAGAAGTTTCGTCTAATAAAGGAAAAGGTGATTGATTATATAGTTTACCAAGAGGAGCGTTATCCAATACATGAAGCATATGTATTTTAATTCCTTGAAGAGGAAGTTTTGCAACGTATTTGGCTGTTTCTAGAATGTCCTCAGTTGATTCGTTAGGAAGACCGACAATAATATGCGCAACGACTTCAATGCCTCTACTAGTAAGAGCGTATACAGCATCTTCAAAGCATTGTAAAGTGTGACCACGGTTAATAAATGCACTACTATCTTCATGAATTGTTTGAAGACCAAGCTCAACCCAAAGATGAGTTCTTTTTGAAAGAGATTCAAGATAATCTAAAACAGGTATAGGTAGGCAGTCGGGACGAGTAGCTATTGCAAGACCAACAACTTGCGGAAATGAAAGAGCTTCTTCGAATTTTTCCTTAAGACTGCTTAGTGAAGAATATGTGTTAGAATATGATTGAAAATAAGCGATGTAATTTTTTATATTAGGCCATTTATTAGATAAAAGTTCAATTTGACTAGACATTTGTGATGTAATAGATGGAAGATTTTTTGAAGTAAAATCACCGCTACCATGTTGACTACAAAATATACAACCACCATATCCTACAGTACCATCTCTGTTAGGGCATGTAAATCCGCCATCAATTGAAAGTTTTATTGTTTTTGCACCATGACGAGCGCGAAGAAATTGATTAAGAGTGTAATAGTGATGTTGTTGTGACATAAATATTCCTTTCTGGCAAATTACATAATATAAATAATAAAAAAGATGCAATAGATGCACCTTCTTTATTATACTCATCATATTTAAGACGATGCAAGGCATAATTCTTCTTTATGCAAACGTATTTGTTCACAAGAAAATGTAATATCTTCCCATTGCCTTGCTGTAGTAGTTGTACGCGCTAAATCTATAAAATCTTGACGTATTTTTTTAGTATATTCTTTTTTTATAGTAGAAACTTCTTCATCGCTATTTGCTTTTGAAATTTCGTCTAGAAATTCAGATGCACGTTCATTAGATACAAAAGGCAAATAAGGTTGAAGAAAATCTAATTCTTTTTGAAGAGCATCATATTGTTTTGTAAAAGGATTATCTTTTACAGTTTCCATATATGAATACATTGAGTCTAAATTAAAAAATCTTATATTTTTTAAAGATGAATAATCGAAATTACCTAAAATTTCACGAAAATTATTTAAATGAATTGCAAGTTCTCGTTTTGTTAATAATGTAGACATAAAAAAGTCCCCCTTTTAAATGAATAGTGCAATTTATGAATTCATAGCTTATTATGCCCGATTGTTAGAAAAAACAAATATGTAAAATTTACTTATTATTAAAAGAGATATATAATAGACATAGTATAGAATGTCAGGAGATTAGTTAATGAATAAGAAAACGATACTAGCAGTAGATGATGAGGAACATATTTTAGAACTTTATCGTTACAATTTAGAGAGTAGCGGTTATGAAGTTCACACAGCTATAAATATAAAAGAAATGTATAGATTACTAGAGTTATATACGTTTGATAGTATTTTACTAGATATTATGTTACCAGATATAGATGGTATTACTGCACTTAGAAAATTAAGGGATAATAAAGAGACAAAAAATATTCCAATTATTTTAGTTAGTGCGAAATCGGAAGAAATTGACAAAGTTGTTGGATTAGAATTGGGAGCAGATGATTATATTACCAAGCCATTTAGCGTTCGTGAGCTGTTAGCAAGAGTTCATGCAGTAATGAGACGTAGCGAGCGTATAGATAAAGTAGAAGAAGTAGAACAAAAATTGACATATAGTGGATTAGTAATGAATATCGAAAAACATAAAGTATCATATAAAGATGAAAAAATTGATTTAACGCATAAAGAATTTGAGTTACTTAAAATATTAATGTCAAACAAGGAAAAAGTTTATACAAGAGAAAGTTTACTAGATTTGGTATGGGGATATGATTATTACGGGGAAAGTAGAACGGTAGATGTTCATATTCGTTACCTTAGAAGTAAACTACAAAAATATGGATTAGAAAATGCAATAGAAACGGTAAGAGGTGTAGGGTACCGTTTTGCAAAGGAGTAAAAAATAATGAAGAAGAAACTTATTATGCCTGTTATAGTAGGAATGTGGATAGTTGCTATAATATTATTAATGTATGTGAATACAGAATTACACCAATTGTATGAAACAGGTATACTAACGTTAGAAACACTTGATATAATTACTAATAAAATATTTTATAGTGCCCCTATTATAACGGGTATATGTAGTAGTATTGCTTATGTTTATATGCATTTTTTATTAAATCAAGTTGTAAAACCTATTGAAGAATTAACAAAGGAAGTAGAAAATTTTGCTGCAAAGCCTCATTATGCGCTTAGACAATATGAGTTTGATATAATAAATAAATTAGCAGTTGCATTTGATAAAAGCAATGAACGTTATTATCGTACTATTAGAAAACTAGAATATCAAAAAAGTAAGGCAGAATCAGTTTTGAATCATTTAGAAGATGCTGTTTTGATTTTAGATGGAGAAGGATATATAGTAGAGTTTAATGAACAAAGTAAACAATATGTTCAATTACCAAAGTCAATTAAACATTGCAAAATCAAACATTTATTTAGAGACGAGGTTGCCAAGTCAATGATGAGCGCTGTTTTTGAAAAAGAAAGCTCAGAAAGTTGTGAAATTGAAAAAGATGGAAAAGTATTGCATATTAGAATGGGACTTATAGGCAAAAAAAATATTAGATATGGTTATATAGTAACTATTACAGATTTAACTAAAACTAGGCAGCTAGAAGCGTTAAGGTATCAATTTGTAAGTAATGTGACACATGAATTGAAAACACCATTAACTAGTATTCAAGGATTTATAGAAACACTTCAAAATGGTGCAATTGATAATAAAGAAGTTGCACATAAATTTTTATCAATAATAGATATTGAATCAAAACGTTTATATAGGTTAATACAAGATATTTTGGTTTTGGCTGAAATAGAAAATATGAAAGAAGCACATGGAGAAACTGTTAATATTTCAGATATACTAGAAAACGTATATAGTTTATTAAAAAATGAAGCAGATAAAAAAGGTATTAGCTTTGAAATTTCAGGTGTAGAAAAAGATATATATATAAATGCAGATAAAGACCATGTAAAGCAGGTTATTTTAAACTTAGTTAGCAATGCGATTCGTTATACGGATGAAGGCAAAGTTAGTGTTGAAATAAAACAAAGTGATAATAAAGCTGAGTTAGTTGTTAACGATACAGGTATAGGTATTTCAAAAGATTATATTGGGCGAATTTTTGAACGTTTTTACAGAGTAGATAAAAGTCGTACTAGTAAACGTGGTGGAACAGGGCTTGGATTATCTATTGTAAAACATATTGCACAACTTTATGATTGGGAAATTGATGTTGAAAGTGTAGAAAAAAAAGGAAGTACTTTTAAAATTATATTTTAAGAGTACTTCCTTTTTTGTTTTTTTTTAGCAATTAAAGTGTTAATTAATTTTCTACAGCTTTGAAATTTTCGCCGTCTTTAGGTGGGCGAGGGCCAAAAAATTGATAATATCTAACAGGGATACGGCCGTTAAATAATTTTCGGTTTTTATTTGCAGGTTTACCATAGTCACGTTCAAACGTATCACATGCAGTTACAGTATAAAGTGACCATGTAGGATTAGAGTCCATTAAAGTTCTTAAATCTTTATGAATTCTAGGTAATAATTCAGCTTCGCTTAATCGTTCACCATAAGGTGGATTACATACAACAACACCATAGTCACCATGAGGTAGAGATGTTTTGTGTATAGGTTTTGCAAAAAATGTAATGAAATCAGCTACACCAGCGGCCTCAGCATTTTCACGTGCACGAATAATAACGTTACGATCAATATCAGAGGCATAAATGATAGGATTACCTTTTTGATCTATCAAATCTTTTGCTTCTTGACGTAATTCATGCCAAAGTGATTTTGGAACTTGTGGCCATGTGCATGATGCAAAAGAACGGTATAGTCCAGGTGCAATATTTTTTGCAATTAAAGCAGCCTCAATAGCAAACGTTCCAGAACCGCAAAATGGGTCATATAATGTACGTCCCTTTTTCCAATAGCTTATTTGGAGTAATGCTGCAGCTAATGTTTCTTTAATAGGAGCATCAACATTATTTACTCGGTATCCACGTTTATGGAGACCTTCACTACCAGTTGTATCAATAGTTAGAGTAGCGATATCTTTTAAAAGTGATACTTGAACTGTATAGCTAGGGCCTGTTTCTTCAAACCAATCAACGTTGTAGCTTTTTTGTAGTCTTGTAACAATTGCTTTTTTTACGATTGATTGACAATCTGAAATACTAAATAAAGCAGATTTAACAGATTTTCCGTTTACAGTAAATTTTGCATCTTTTGTAATCCATTGTTCCCATGGAAGATTTGTTGTTTTATTAAATAATTCTTCAAAACTAGTTGCTTTGAATTGTCCTATTTTTAGAAGAACACGGTCTGCGCTTCTAAGCCATAAGTTAGATAAAACAATTGCTTCAGCGTCACCAGTGTATGTTATTTTACCGTCAGTTACTTCAGTTATATCGTAGCCTAAATCTTCAACTTCGCGTCGGACAACAGATTCTAGGCCAAAAGTTGAAGTTGCAATTAATTCAAAAGTATTCATAAATCGCTCCTTTATCGTTGGAAATAGTACCATTGTACTATAAATCGACAAATAATGAAAGGTGATGATTTAACATAGATTTAACAAAACTCTAATTTGTTTTAAATAAGAAGAGATTAATATAAGCCTATAGTCAATCACAAGGAGGAAATTTAAAAATGAAAAATAAATTAAAAGTAAGTTTAATCGCAATGATGTTAGGTGGAGTTGTTTTTGTAGGGTGTTCAAATAGTAATGGGGGAACAGAATCTACTACATCGCCAAATAATGATACACAAACAAAATCAGTGAAAATTACAGCTGTTGGCTCAACGACAGTGCAAGTACCTATGGAAGAATTAGCAAATACATACAAAGAAATTAAACCAAATGTAGTAGTGGAAGTACAAGGAGTAGGTTCTTCAGCTGGTGTGAAAGCTGCAAATGAAAAAACAGCTGATATTGGAATGGTATCACGAGCGTTAAAAAAAGAAGAAGAAGAGTATGGCTTAGAAACAACTGAAATTGCTTTTGATGGTATTGCAGTTATGATTAACCCTGCAAATGGCGTTGAAAGTTTAACAACAGAAGAAATTAAAAATATTTTTGAAGGTAATATTACAAACTGGAGCGAAGTTGGAGGTAATGACCAAGCGATTATCGTTGTTACTCGTGAAGATGGTTCTGGAACACGAGGAGCTTTTGAGGAAATGGTTGGTTTGAAAGAAAAAAGAGATGATAAAGAAATTTCAACAATTACACAATCAGCACTTGTTGCAGATGGTAACGGAACAATTAGAGCGCAAGTTGCTTCAAAAGAAGGAGCAATTGGTTATATTTCATTAGGATTTTTAGATGATACAGTAAAAGCTGTAGCGGTAGATGAAGTAGCGGCAACAGTCGAAACAGTAAAAAATGGAACTTATACAATATCTAGACCTCTCTTAATACTTACACAGCCTAATCCAAGCGAAGATGTGGCAGAGTTTGTATCATATATATTAAGTGATGAAGGGCAAGAAGTTGTTAGTGAAAAATATATTCCAGTGAATTAGGAAGGATTTAAAGTTTATGAATAAGGAAGCGAAAATTATAATTGACAAAATAATGCGAATCGTATTCCTTTTATGTGCTGCTGCAACTATTGCAGCAGTTACATTTATGGGTGTTTATATTATTGTCAATGGATTACCTTTTTTTAAACATACATCTATATCAGATTTCTTACTAGGTAAAGAATGGATTCCTTCGGGAGAGATTTTTGGTATATTTCCAATGCTTGTTGCAAGTGCATATGGAACAATTGGTGCTATGATTATTGCAATTACTGTAGGTATAACTACCGCAATCGTAATGGTCGAAGTTATGCCTAGTAAAATGACAAAATTACTTTCAGCAGCAATAGATCTTTTGTCTGGAATACCATCAGTTATTTATGGTTTCTGGGGACTTATGGTTATAGTTCCTGCAATTAATGCAGTATGGGGCGGTGTTGGAGCTGGAAGCAGTTTGCTTGCAGTTATTTTAATTTTAGCAATAATGGTTTTGCCTATTGTAATTCGTATGACTGAAGTTAGTCTTCGCGCAGTTCCTAAAGAATACAAAGAAGGTGCATTGGCATTAGGAGCAACTCCTTTACAATATATTTTCAAAGTGCAATTAAAAGCAGCTAAGTCAGGAACGTTAGCAGGTATCGTACTTGCGATTGGCCGCGCTTTGGGTGAAACTATGGCGGTAATTCTTGTAGCAGGAAATACGCCATTATTACCATCAAGTTTGACAGACCCTGTAAGAACGTTAACGGCGAATATTGCAATCGAAATGGGTTATGCATCGGGCATTCATCAACAAGCATTATTTGCAACAGGTATGGTTTTGTTTGTTATTATAGTAGGAATTAATATTGTAATGAGAATATTAAATAGACCAAAAAAAGAGAGGTAAACTTTTCATGGAAAATCGTAGAAAAAAAAGACATATTAAAGAATGCATTTTATATACCGTAATGGGTACGATTGCTATGACTAGTTTCCTTATATTATTTTTGATTTTGGGATATTTATTAGTTAAAGGAATTGGACATATTGAAATTATTTCATTATTACCTGCAATTATTACAACAATTTATATGGTAGGAATAGCACTAGTTATGGCGGTACCGGTTGGAATGGGTTGTGCAATTTATTTACATGAATATGGAAATGATGGAAAATTTGTTGGATGGATTAGATTTGCGACAGAATGCCTTAGTGCAGTACCATCAATAATTTTTGGTTTGTTTGGTATGATGTTTTTTGTTTACCAGTTAAAACTAGGTTTTTCAGTTTTATCAGGTGCATTAACGGTCGCTATTATGATTTTACCAACAGTAGTTAAAACAACAGAAGAAGCACTTAAAACAGTTCCGCTTAGTTATAGAGAAGGTTCATTAGCTTTAGGAGCTTCAAAATTTTCAACTATAATGCGTGTTGTTATTCCAAGTGCTACTCCTGGTATATTAACTGGAATTGTACTTAGTACAGGACGTATTATTGGGGAAACAGCGGCTATTTATTTAACAGCGGGAATGGTGTTTAGAGTACCTGCAAACGTTATGGAGTCAGGGAGAACACTTGCAGTACATTTATACATGTTAGCCAAAGAAGGAATTTCTTTAGAATTAGCATATGGTACATCGATTGTTTTGTTAAGTGTCGTGTTGGTATTAAATATATTGACATATATTATAGGAAAAAAATTGAGAGTAGATAAAAAATAGATATCAAAAAAATAGATAAATTAAGTAAATAATGAAGAAATAAAGAAATAAAGAAATAAAGAAATAAAGAAATAAAGAAATGAAGCAATTAAGCAAGTTAATAAATAAGTAACTGTGGAGGATTAGCAAATATGGAAAATCCAATTATTAAAGTATCAGATTTATCATTTTATTACGGAGATTTTAAAGCTTTAAAAAATATCAATATTGATATTAATAAAAATGAAGTTTTAGCATTTATAGGTCCATCAGGATGTGGTAAATCAACGTTACTAAGAACTATGAATCGAATGAGTGATTTAGTCGAGGGGACAAGGGTAGAAGGTAGTATAAAATTTGAGGATAAAAACATTTTTGATATGAATCCGATTGATTTAAGAAGTAAAGTTGGGATGGTATTTCAAAAACCGAATCCGTTTCCTATGAGTATTTACGACAACATAACATATGGTCCAAGAATGCAAGGAATTAAGAAAAAAGAAATTTTAGATGAGATAGTAGAAGATAGTTTGAAAAAGGCAGCTATTTGGAATGAAGTAAAAGATACATTAAAGAAAAATGCAATTAGCCTATCAGGTGGTCAGCAGCAACGTATATGTATAGCTAGAAGTATAGCTATGAACCCATCAGTTTTACTTATGGATGAACCAACTTCAGCGTTAGATCCTATTTCGACTCTTAAAATAGAAGATTTAATGAATGAACTAAAAAAACAATATACGATTGTAATAGTAACTCATAATATGCAGCAAGCGGTTCGTATATCAGATAAGACTGCTTTTTTTCTTATGGGAGAAATGGTAGAGTGTCAAAAAACAGATACGTTATTTAGTATGCCACTAGATAAACGTACAGAGGATTATATTACAGGGCGTTTTGGTTGATAAGGAGAGTGACGTAGCTATGGCAGCAAGAATCGTATTTGAATCGGAGTTAGAAAATTTAAGAAATGAAGTTATTCATATGGGCGAAGCTTTAGAAAAAACAATAAGTAAAACGATTAAAGCAATTGTAGAACAAGAACACGTACTTGCAAAAGAAGTTATGGAAAATGATGATTTTTTTGATTTATTAGAAGTAGAGCTTGAAAAAAAATGTATAAGTATTATTTTACATCAACAACCTATGGCAAGAGATTTAAGACTTATAATGTCTATTTTAAAAACAGTAACAGATATGGAGCGTATAGCAGACCAGTGCGAAGATATTTGTAGATATACGTTAAAAATTAAAGATGGTGAATGGTCAAATGATGTAAATTACAAAAGGCATATTGAACGTATGGCAACGAATATTTTAGAAATGTTAAAGAAAACACTAGATAGTTTTATTCAAAAAGATGTTGCAAAATTACATTCAATTTGTATGTACGACGATGAAGTAGATGCAGCATTTAAAAAAATATGGCATGAGCTAGTAGAAGAGATGAACAAAAGCAGTGAATTTGCTAAAAACGGTGCACAATATATTATGGTTATAAAATATTTTGAGCGTATAGCAGATCATATTACGAATATAGCGGAATGGTTTATTTATAATATTACTGGAGAGTATGTTAAAGATACAATACATTCAATTGAAACAAAATAAAACTAGAAAAACAATAAAAAAAGATGTCTCTTATATAAGAGGCATCTTTTTTATTATGTATTATTCGCCATCAACGCTTGCATCAGCGCTAACATCATCATTCATATCTATTGTTACATCATCAGCTAAATCTCCATCAACATTTGCTGCGTCTTCAGTAGAAACTTCAGAATCAGCTGTTAATTCTTCTAAAATAGGAAGTTGGTATGAAGTTTTAAGTGTTGCATCAGCTTGCTCTGATAGAGCGATAGATACAGCATCCATTAAAATACCAGTTGAAGCTGTTAACTCAATATCAGTAGGTAATTCAATAGATTGAGTATTTGTAACATATGCGTTGATAAAATCAATACTATCAGCTAAATCTTTGTATAATGTTTGCTCTGTTTCATCAAAATCTGAAAGAGCTACATCGATAATCTTTTGGTCCGCAACGTTAACAACAACATCAAGGTCAGCGTCAGCAAAAGCTAAGTTTGCGATGTATAAGCCGTCTTTGTAATTGTTTTCACCTGCGAAAGTTGCTTCAGCATCATTATTTTTTAACATAAAAATACTAAAAGCAGCAATAACAAGAACTAGAATAAAAAATGGAACTTTTAAATCACTTAATTTTACAACCATAAATTTTGAACGAGACATTTTGAATCCTCCCTTTTTTTGATATATAAGATGTCCTAAAGTATATATATGGACTAACACTGTAATATATACCAAATAGTAACAATTTTAATATATAAAGAAGAATATATAAAGAAGAATATATAAAGAAGAATATATAAAGAAGAATATATAAAGAAAAAACATATAAAAAATATAGATGAAAATATAAGGATAAAAAACCTAATAAATTATTAGATTACAGGAATAAAATAAGGACATAGAACGATAAGATATATAGATAGATTAATTAAAGAAGGTATTAATAAAGTAAAGCAAATATATGGGGGTGTATGGTGAAAAAACAAAGAGAATTAAAAATAAGTAACTATAATACACAAGTGGCAGGTAAAATACATGAGGAAATAGAAAATCTTTTACAAATTGATGTTAATGAGTATGAGATATTGTTATATCCAGGAGTTATAAAACATATTAAAAAACGTCATACATATGCATTTAAAAATTACTTTAAAAAAATTGTAGAGATTATTAGTCAACCAGATTTTATAGGTAGAAGTACGGAAAATAAAAATAGGTTTGAATTTATTAAAAAGTATAAAGATAACGTGTTATTAGCGATGAAAGTAAATGAAAATAAGCAAATATTTATATCTAGTATGTATATTATAGAAGGTAATAGAATTGAACATAGGATAAATGATGGTAGGCTCATAGATATGAAAAATAAATTAACGATATCAAAACCACTTAAATCGAGATATAAAAATAAATCTAGAGGAAGCAGGAGATAATAATCGAACGTTTCATGAAAATAAACAAAGAAATGTTCGGATGTAGTATTGACCACTTTTGTAATTTAATGTATTATGAAGATGAATAAAACAAAAATAAAAAAGAAGAGGGTATTTTATTAATGGAATTTTTAAATTCATTCTTTAAACTTAAAGAAAATAATACAAACATTAAGACAGAAATGATTGCGGGTATAACAACGTTTATGACGATGGCATATATACTTGCAGTTAATCCAAATATTTTAGCAGCGACTGGAATGGATTCAGGAGCAGTCTTTACAGCTACAGCAGTAGCAGCGGTAATAGGAACATTATGTATGGCATTTTTTGCAAATTATCCATTTGCGCTAGCACCAGGAATGGGATTGAATGCATTTTTTGCATTTTCAGTTGTATTAGGAATGGGTATTAGTTGGGAAGTTGCATTAACAGCGGTATTTGTAGAGGGAATTATTTTCTTAATAATGTCATTTTTCAATGTTCGTGAAGCTATGTTTGACGCAATTCCAATGAATCTTAAACATGCAGTAGGAGCGGGTATCGGTTTATTTATTGCTTTTATAGGTTTTCAAGGGGCAAAAATAGTAATCAATGATGGTGCAACGCTTGTAACGATGTTTAGTTTAGAAAAAATGGGTGAAGGCGCAACATTTAATAATGTTGGTATTACAGTAACTCTTGCAATAGTGGGTGTTTTATTAACAGGAATTTTAGTAGCAAAAAAAGTAAAAGGTTCTATTTTATGGGGGATTTTAGCAACATACTTATTAGGAGTTATTTGCGAAATGGTAGGAGTTTATATTCCAAATCCTGACCTTGAACTTTATTCATTAATTCCAAATTTTGCGGGTGGTATATTACCTCCAAGTATTAGTTCAATAGCATTTAAATTTGATTTTAGTATGATATTTACAGCAGAATTTTTTATTATTGTTTTTGCTTTCTTATTCGTTGATATTTTTGATACATTAGGAACGCTTATCGGTGTTTCATCAAAAGCAGGTTTTTTAAATAAAGAAGGTAAATTACCAAAAGTAAAAGGTGCACTTCTTGCGGATGCAGTTGCAACTACAGTAGGTGCTTGTCTTGGAACTTCAACAACAACGACATATGTTGAAAGTGCATCAGGTGTAGCAGAAGGTGGTAGAACAGGTTTAACAGCAGTATTTGTAGCAATATTATTTGCACTTGCATTATTTTTATCACCAATATTTCTTGCAATTCCAGCATTTGCTACTGCACCAGCACTAATTGTAGTAGGGTTTTATATGATGGGATCAGTTGCAAAAATTGATTTTGAAGCACCAGAGCATGGTATTCCAGCATTTTTAACAATCGCATCAATGGCATTCACATATAGTATTGCAGAAGGTATTGTATTTGGTGTTGTTTCATATGTTATTATCAACTTGATAATAGGTAAGTTAGAAAATTTAAACTTTATGATAGTAACAGTAGCGATTCTTTTTATCGGTAAGTTCTTTGTACCAGGAATTTATTTTGTTTGGTTTACAGTAGCAGTTATGCTTATTGCAACGTTATTATATTTATTTGTTTTTAAAAAGAAAAAATAAAATATATTAAATTTATTTAAGTAAAAAGTGTTGTGGCTTTCTTAGAGAAAGGCATAACACTTTTTTTTGGCATAAAAGAAGCAAACCTGTAATACATATAATAAAGAAGATGAAGAAAAATACAAAGAAAGATATATGGAATTTTTTTACAAATATCTTAAAAATAGCTTTTAATTTTCAGAACTTCATGATAAAATCAAACTAGAGTAAAAAAAAAGAGATAGATTTTTCAGATGCAAAAGGGGGGAGCATATGATGACAATTGACGAGAGAATGACTAACATTTCTACAACATTAAAAGATCTTAAAAATTATGGAGATGTAGAAGGTTTTATTACAGATTTAGAATATCATGTGGGCCAATTATCTTATTTTTATGATCAGTTAACACCAAAACAAACAGGGGACCCATCAACAACATTTTATAGACCAAAGAAAATACCTAAAGTTCATCAAATTGCATATTTCAATTTAACAAGGGGATTTCCTAAAGAGTTATATGGTGGACATTGGTGTTATGTGTTCAAATATTTCAAAAGTAAATTTGTTGTTATACCGACTACTTCAGTAAAAGAAGATTCATTGCCACCAGATCCAGACTTTCAACTAGATATAGAAGTATCCAATTTTAAAAATGGTATGTTAACACGCCTGCAACTTAGTGATATGCGTACGATAGATGTACAACGTTTATATTGTGGCAAAGGTTTTTTTGATGTAGAGACAGATAGAGATTACATTATAAAAAATGTTAATACGATGCTTATAGAAGAGTAAATTTGGTTATAATATAAAATGTAATATCTAAAAAGCCCTTAAGTGGGTAAATATAAAAAAAGGATACTCACTTTGGTGCGAGTATCTTTTTTGTTTAAAATAATAAAATTTAGATATGACATACATAAATGGTAAATTAAAGAGGAGTTAAAATATGAAAAATATAAGTTATATAGGATTGTTTTTATGTATTGGGGCTGCTTTAGGTGTGGTGTTTGATAATATAGCTATTGGAGCAGGTGTTGGTGTAGCCATTGGGGCAGCATTAGATGGTTTAAAGAGTGAAAATTAAATAAATAGCCATACTTTAGTCTTAAATAAATTGGAGACGCTAAAGTATGGTTATTTTTTATTTTATAATTATTATAAATTAAACGAAGATAGCTAAAAACTTAAACAACATAATGAATTATGTTATTTAAGTTGGGGTATATTAAGGACAAACAGAAAAAAATAAATAATAGATGGGAGAAAATAATGAAAACTATGCGTTCCTTAATTATACTATTTTTGATAATGGTATTAAGTACTGTTCCGAATCAAAATATTTATGGTGCTGAAAAAGGTACTGAAATAAGTGTAAAAGATGATTTTTATGAAGCAATTAATGGTGAATGGATAAGTGAGGCTGTAATTAAAGAGGGGTATGTAAAAACTTCTAATTTTACAGAAATTACAGATGAAACACATTCTAAGATGATGAAACTATTCAAAGAAATAGTTGAGCAAAAAAACCAGTTTGAAGCGGGTGATGAAAGACTTGCAATGATTCATTTATATGAAAATTATATAAATAAAGAAAAAAGAGAATCGGAAGGGTTTAAACCTATTGCAAAATATTTAAAATATGTTGAAGAAGTTACCTCGGTAGAAGATTATACAAAGTTATTATTAAATAAAGATATGATACATTTTAATCCGTTATATCAAATTGGAATTATGCCAGATATGAAAGATAGCACAAAAAGAGTAGTTATGATAGGCTCTGGAAATTTGCAATTAGGTGATGCAGATAATTATAGAACATCATCAGAGTATGTTAAATTAAGAAAAAATGCTAGAACAGAATATTTAGAAAGTTTACTTAAAGCTATAGGTGTTCCACAGAAAGATGCAACTAAGAGTATTGAAAAAGTGTATGAATTTGAAAAAAAACTAGCAAAACATATTATGGGGATAAAACAAATAACAGAAAAAAGCAATATATATGATGAAATTTATAATCCATATACAATAGAAGAATTAAATAAAATAGCACCCAAAATTCCATTTGATGAAGTACTTAAAATGTATGGGTATGAAAATGTTGAATATGTAATAGTTCAAGAACCTAAATGGTTAGAAACATTAAATAAATTTTATACAGAAGAAAATATAGAAGTTATAAAATGGGCAACTGTTTTTAATATATTAACAGGAACTGCAAAATATTTAAGTCCAGAATTTGAAGAGATGGCAAAAATGTATTCAGCAAAATTAAATGGTACAAAAGGTACTATACCTAAAGAACAGGAAGCATTTGAGATAGTAAATAGATTATTTAGTAATACGTTAGGAAAAGCATATGTAGAGAAGTATTTTAGTGAAGAAGAGAAAAATGATGTTAATGAATTAGTTGATAAAATACTAACAAATTATTATGAACGTATTGAAAAAATAGAATGGCTGAGTGAAAGTACAAAAAATAAAGCGCTTCAAAAAATAGAAAATATGAATGTTAAAATGGGGTATCCGGATAAATGGAATGATTATGAAGGAATTTATTTTAAAAGTGCAGATGAAGGAGGAAGTGTAGTTGGAAATTTATTAGATTATCAAATGTTTGCACTTAATAAAGATAGAGAAAAATTATATGAACCAGTTGATAAAAAAGAATTTCAAATGGCTCCGCAAACAGTAAATGCATGTTATAGTCCTTTGAATAATGACATAACATTTCCAGCAGCGATTTTACAAGGTAAAATTTATGATAAAAATAGAAAGATAGAAGAAAATATGGGAGCTATTGGTGTAATTATTGCACATGAAATAACACATGCAATTGATAACAATGGTTCAAAGTTTGATGAAAAAGGTAATTTATTTGATTGGTGGACGAAATCTGATTATAAAAAATTTAAACAACGTGCAGATAACGTAGTTAAATATTATGATAAAATTGAATTAATGCCAGGTGAATTTGTTAATGGAGAGTTAACATTAGGTGAAAATATAGCAGATATAGGTGCGATGGCGTGTATGCTAGAGATTATGGAAACGTTACCAAATCCTGATTATAAAGCTTTTTTTGAAAGTTGGGCTACTGTATGGAGAATGAAGGCAACAGATGCACATACGAAACAATTATTGCAATCAGACCCACATTCACCAGCCAAAGTACGTGTTAATGAAGTTGTTAAACAGTTTGAGAAATTTTATGAAACTTATGATATTGAAAAAGAAGATGCTATGTATGTAGAGCCTGAAAAACGTTTAGAAGTATGGTAAAAAAAAGTTCCTAATTTTAATTAGGAACTTTTTTTATTACTGAATAGAGTTTAAGTTTTTTTCGATATCTACTATATAGTGAATAGAGCCCGAAGGATGAATTCTATAAATATTAACAATATAGTCAGATATTTCACCTAAAGGAGAAACGCTATAAACTTTATGAGACATAGTATTTGTACGTTCGGGTGATAATGTTAAAATTGGAGAGAAGTACAAATCATCACGTAAATCACAAGCATTACGATAAAACTCATACAAATTACGCATAATTGTCATATCGATTGATTTTGTAAGGTCTATTTTAGAAGATGAAAATTTAGGATAAAATGTAGACCATAATGAATCTGTAGTTAATGTTGTTTCACCAAAAGTCATAGATAAAAGATTATTTTTTGTACTTATAGATAGAGGATATGTATTTGAAGAAATAATTTTAGTAGTTTCATCATTACAATCTAGCATTCTAAAAGAAACAAACAAATTATTATAAGGAGATTTTTTCATTTTAGAAGAAAGATGGTTTAAAAAATTTGAGAAAGCACTATTATCTAAAAAGCTTATATAAGAGTTTTTTAAAATAGTAGATGAAATTTCAGAATGAAAAGTATCTTCGCTTAAAAATGTTTCTAAATGTTTTGGTGGATTTTCTAAATTAATACCTATGTTTTCAAATGTATGATTTTTAAAATTATCTATATTTCTAGAAAATGGTATAGGACTAATAAAATTAATAGTATTAGTAGATGTATCTATACTGTAAGTACAACCCATGTATGTAAGTGATTCAATAGGTATAAAAAGAAATTCATTTTTTTTGAAAGATGAAGCTATAATAGGTAATTTTTTTTGATTGAAAGTTATTTTAGATGGATTAGTATTTATTTTTAAAGTGCCACTGCTAGTTGTAAGAGTATAAGATGAATCATTAGAAGTAATTGTTCCGAAAAAAATGTTAGAAACATCATTTAATGAAATATAGAGTTGATCTTTGCGACTAATAATTGGTGAACTAGGAACATAAGATATCCCGTTTAAAGTATAGTTATATGTAGGAACTTCAGCTAATATTGGAGTAAATATAATAAGTATAAAAACAGAAATAATATATAATTTATTCTTCATAAAACACCTCCAAGTTATAAAAAAATAATATTATAAAAATTAGTAAAAGTGACTTAAAAAAAAGTCACTTTTTACTAATTAAAGTTCTCGGCCAGATGCTAATGCAATAGGTTTTAATTCTTTCATAAGAACTTTAAATTCATCAGGGTCTAAAGATTGTGGTCCATCAGATAACGCATGTTCAGGGTCAGGGTGGACTTCAATCATGAGTCCGTCTGCACCTGCGGCAACAGCAGCTTTTGCAAGGCTTGCAATATAAGGCCGTTTACCAGAGGCGTGACTTGGATCAACTATAATAGGTAGATGACTTTTAGCTTTTATAACAGGAATAGCGCTAATATCAAGAGTATTACGAGTTGCAGTTTCAAAAGTACGAATTCCGCGTTCGCATAAAATAACATTTTGATTGCCCTCACTCATAATATATTCAGCGGCATTAAGCCACTCATCAATAGTAGCAGCTAAACCACGTTTTAATACAATAGGTAAATTTGTTTTGCCGACGGCTTTAAGAAGTTCAAAATTTTGCATATTACGAGCGCCAACTTGTAAAACATCAACATATGCAGATGCCGTTTGTACAGAGCTAATACTTGTAACTTCACAAATTACAGAAAGACCAGTTTTTTCACGAGTACGCTTCATATAAAGTAAGCCTTCTTCTTCTAAACCTTGAAAAGAGTAAGGTGATGTTCTAGGTTTATAAGCACCACCACGAAGTACTGTTGCACCAGCAGCTTTGACAGCTTCAGCGCTTAGAAGTAACTGATCTTCACTTTCAATGGCACATGGGCCACCTATAACAACTAATTTTTTTCCACCAATTTTACAATTTTTAAGAGATATAATTGTAGGTTCAGGATGGAATTTGATGTTAGCAAGTTTATAAGATTCTGTAACAGGTACAATTTTTTCAACGCCATGTAAAGCTTTTAAACAATCAGAGATAATATGAGAATTATCTCCGATAACAGCGATATTTGTGACGTTATCATCTTTTGAAGTATGAGCAGAAAGACCGACTTTTTCAATTTCTTGAATAGTAAGTGCGATATGCTCAGTAGTTGCCGAAGGTTTCATAACAATAATCATAGTGTAAACCTCCTAAATAATTTTAAAATAAATATCATTTCATTGTACAATGACAAAATAAATCATGTCAACGTATAAGGACTTTAATTTTCATGTTTCTTATAATAAAGAAAAGAAGCGATAGCTGGAATTAGTAACATTATTATTATTGCAAATATACAAATAATAGTTTGAACTGAGTATGGAAAAAAAGTACTAACTATAAATAATATGCCTGAAAATATAAAAGAATATCCGCCAACACGATGAGTATATCTCCAGTTATGCTCATTTTCTAAAGACCATGGCAAGCGAATGCCTAACGTGTAATTTTGACGAACTTGAGGTAAAAAATTTCCGATAGCAATAAAAAATACACCTATAAGGCAAGGAACAATGATTGATATTGATAAATTAATATTAAGAGAAATTAGTAAAGAAGCCCAGTGCATTGATATTAGTAATAAAGTTAAGCCAAAATATAAAACACAATAAGCTTTTTGATGCAAAGAATAAGCTTTTTTCTTAGGATCAAATTTAGGTATAACATAAAATAAAACAAGGAATAAAAACGGCATAGCACCTAAAAGTAATGCGGTAATTCTTGGACCATAGTTATCAATTTCACCTGATATATTAAAATGAATTGGAATTTCAGAAGGTAGTGAAGTATAAATAAAACAAGTTGCTATGAATGAAAGTATAGATAATACTAGAGAAGCAAGCAATAATGGTTGTTTATTTTTCATGTTGATCGACTCCTTTATTTATAAAATCGAAAAAATAAGAAACAGCATCTTGAAATGTTGTTGCATTTAAAGAATAAATAATATTTTGACCTTGTTTAACAGAAACAACTAATTCAGCTTGTTTAAGTAAACTAAGATGGTGGCTAATTGATGGTTTTGCCATATTAAAATGATTTGAAATTTCACCGGCAGACAAATCACTTTCTTTTAAAAGATGAAGAATTTGACGACGAGTAGGATCAGACAGTGCTTTGAAAATAGTATTCATAATGTATCTCCTTGCTATTGTAATTAGACATATATCTAAATGTCTAATTTAATTATAACGTTTTTGAAAAAAATGTCAAATAAAAAAAGAACCATTATTATATACAATGGTTCTAAAAAAGTGAATAGTTTTTTTATTAATTATTTAGAATTTGGCATAGATAAATGCGGAATATGACAGTAAGAAGGTACACCATCTTCATATGAAATTACTGTTTCACCTTGAATTAGAGGACGTAAATAATCTACTAACTCACACGTTATATTATTGCCTCGTTCGTTAATCCAATTAAGAGGAATTGTTTTTTCTTTGTTTGCAATATTTACAATATCAAAAGGAACAATATGGCAAGAATAAGGATTGTTAGAAAGACGTTCATAACAAACCATTTGAGCAGTAACACCAAGAGCCCCAAGTTTACTAGCTTCTTTTCCTATAGCGATAGATTCATCAATATCTGTTTTTGAAGCGATGTGACCTGCAGAGCGTTGAAGAACGTTAAGTTCTACTGAACGTACTTTGCAACCTAGTGCTGATTTAAGGTGGTTTTCAAGTGTTTTTCCAGCGCCACAAAGTTGCTTATGTCCAAAAGCGTCTACAGCGGTAGATGTTGCAGAAATATAGTTACCATCTTTATCTTTAATACCTTCAGAAATTGCAATAACAATATTTTTACGTTCTTTTTGAAGTGCAATTACATCTTCTGTGAATTGTTCAATAGAAAAAGGTACTTCAGGTAAATAAATAAGGTCAGGACAAGGAGAATATGGACGGCGTGCTAATGCACTAGCAGCAGTAAGCCATCCAGCATTACGGCCCATAATTTCTACTATAGTAATAGATGGAATATTGTAAATATAAGTGTCATGAGCAATCTCTAATAATGTAGTTGCTACAAATTTAGCAGCACTACCAAAACCAGGTGTATGATCAGTCATTGGTAAATCGTTATCTACAGTTTTAGGAATACCGATAATATTAACATCGAAGTTATTGGCTATTGCATACGAAGACAATTTTAGTACAGTATCCATTGAATCGTTACCACCAATATAAAAAACAGTTTTTATATTATTAGCTATAAAATAATCAAAAAGCATTTTATAAACTTCAGGAGCAGTATTAGAGTCAGGTAATTTAAAACGGCAAGAACCTAAATACATTGCTGGTGTAACCGATAACTGGTCACAAGCTTCCTGAGATGTAAAAATTTCAGATAAATTAATTGATTGACCTTGAAGTAAGCCTTCAATGCCATGAACCATACCATATACAGTATCGTATGATTTAGATTCTAGAATACCTTGAATAACACCACTAAGAGATGCATTAATTGCAACAGTCGGACCACCTGATTGGCCAATGATACAGTTATGTGTCGTTTTCATTTTTAAAATCCTCCATTAAAAAGAAATCTTGAAAAAAGTCGTTTTATGTCTTAAATAATAATAAATGAGAATAGGTCTGTTTGACAAGTAGAGGAAAAATCTAAATAAGATAAAATAATAACTTTTTTGGCAATACTCTATAAAGGATAAAGAAGAAGGGGTATAAAAAAGGAGATTATAATATGAAAGAAATTAATTTGATACAAAGTGATTATGAAATGACAAAAAATCTATTAAATGATTTTAAACAAGCATTGGCGATTTGGACAACTAGAGATGAATATAATAAAGACAGTATTCAATTAACACATGGGTATATTGTAAATAATATATTTGAGCATCAATTTAAACTAGAAGATATGTTGTTAGCAGATTTAGATAATGAAAAATTTGGAGAAATTATAGGACAAATTATTAGGTTAAAAGGACTTAGCCACACATACTTTAAATGTTTTGTGCATTACTGGAAATGTTATGAAGATGGTAATACGTTAGCAAAATATGATGCAGTATCGTATGGGGACAGTTGTAGAACAGCATTATTAGAACGTATGAAGTTGGCCGAAAAACTAATTGCTTATATAGAAAATATTAAAATGTATTCAATATGAAATAAAAAGTAAAGCTTGTTTTATGACTTGACAATATATAATTGTATAGTAAAATAAACAGTAGAATATGTAAAAAGCATGGAAAATGCATAGTAGTTTTATTAAAACCTCAAAGAGAGAAGGTATTATAAGCTGAAAGTACCTTTAGGCAATTTATTAAAATGAAATTCACATTGGAGCTGTATTGCTGAAATTAGTAGGTGATACCGGTAGCGCGTTATAGCTAACAAGTGCTTATGTTAATAAGAATTTGGGTGGTACCGCGGAGATAGACTTCGTCCCTTTTTAGGGGCGGAGTTTTTTTGTGTTATAAGAAAGGAGAATTATTATGAAAACAACGTTACAAAATATTAAAAACAGTGCATTAGAGTTAATTCAAAATGCAGATAATCTTAAAACATTAGATGATTTACGAGTACAATATAGTGGAAAAAAAGGTGAATTAACAGCTGTCTTAAGAGGAATGAAAGATTTATCAAATGAGGAAAGACCTGTAATTGGACAGCTTGCCAATGAAGTTCGTGAACTTATTGAAAATGCAATCAATACAAAAAAACAAATGTTAGAATTAGAAGCGCAAAACAAAGCGTTAAAAGAAGAAGTTATAGATGTTACTATGCCAGGACGTAAGTTAGCAGAAGGACATATGCATCCTTTGTTAAAAACGCTAGAAGAAGTACAATCAATATTTATGGGAATGGGATATGAAATTATAGAAGGTCGTGAAATTGAAACAGATTACTATAACTTCGATGCACTTAATCTGGGAGAAGAACATCCAGCGCGTGACGAGCAAGATACGTTTTACTTTTCACCATCACTTGTTCTTCGTACAGCAACATCACCAGTTCAAGTCCATACTATGGAAACACAAAAAACACCGATTCGTATGATAGCACCGGGTAGAGTATACCGTTCAGATGAGCCGGATGCAACGCATTCACCAATTTTCCACCAAATAGAAGGTCTTGTAATTGATAAAAATATTACATTTGGAGATTTAAAAGGTGTACTTGCAGAATGGGCAAAAGCATTTTTTGGAGATAAAGTAGAAGTTAAATTTAGACCACACTACTTCCCATTTACAGAGCCTAGCGCTGAAGTTGATGTTACTTGTGTAATGTGCGGAGGAAATGGTTGTAATGTATGTAAAGGTTCAGGATGGATTGAAATACTAGGGTGTGGAATGGTTCATCCTAAAGTATTAGAAATGGCAGGAGTTGACCCAGCAGAATATCAAGGATTTGCTTTTGGAATGGGTCTTGAACGATTAACAATGCTTAAATATGACATTAATGATTTACGTCTTTTTTATGAAAATGATGTAAGATTTTTATCTCAGTTCTAAAATAGTAATCAGTTAAACAAAGAAAGGAAGTAAAAAAATGAACGTACCTATGTCTTGGCTTAAACAATATGTTGATTTAGAAATAGATATTAAAACATTTATAGATGGAATGACGCTTTCTGGTTCAAATGTAGAAACAGTAGAAGAGTCAGGTAAAGAAATTACAAAAGTTGTTGCAGGAAAAATTACGGAAGTTTCACCTCACCCAGATGCAGATAAACTTCGTATAATGAAAGTAGATATTGGTGAAGAATTGCCACTTCAAATAGTAACAGCTGCAACTAACGTAAATGAAGGTGATGTAGTACCAGTAGCGTTAAATGGTGCAACATTAGCAAATGATTTAAAAATAAAAACAGGTAAACTTCGAGGAGTGGAGTCACAAGGAATGTTTTGCTCAGTAGAAGAACTAGGATTTGAAGAGTCAGAAATTGAAGATGCACCACATGATGGAGTATACATTTTTCATAAAGAAATACCACTTGGAAGTTGTGTTAAATCACATTTTGGACTAGGCGAACAAGTTGTTGAATATGAAATAACATCAAATCGTGCTGATTGTTTTAGTATACTTGGAATAGCAAGAGAAGCGGCAGCTACATTTGACAAACCGTTTAAATTTCCAAATATAGAAGTAAAAGAAATTGATGAGTTAGCATCAAATATGGCAAGCGTTGAAATAAAAGATGAAGATTTATGTCCACGTTACGCAGCTCGTATTATTAAAAATGTTAAAGTAGGCCCATCACCTAAATGGTTAAAAGATAGAATACGTTCAGTAGGACTAAGACCTATTAATAACATAGTTGATATTACAAATTATATGTTATTAGAATTTGGACAACCAATGCATGCGTTTGATTATGATAAATTAGCAGGACATAAAATCATTGCAAGACGAGCGATAGATGGTGAAAAAATTCTTACGTTAACAGGTGATGAAGTTACACTAGATAATACTATGTTAGTAATAGCAGATGCAGAAAAACCAGTAGCTATTGCAGGTGTTATGGGTGGTGAAGATACAAAAGTAACAGAAGATACAACTACTATTTTATTTGAATGTGCTAATTTTAAAGGATACAATATACGTCAAACTTCTAAAAAAATAGGTATTAGTAGTGATTCATCAAAAAAATACGTTAAAGGACTTGACCCAAATACAATTACATTAGCGTTAGAACGTGCAGCGCAATTAATTAATCAAACAGAAGCTGGAGATGTATTAACAGGGATTTTAGATGTATATCCAGTAGAGAGAAAAGCGATAACTATTCCGTATGACGTTAATTGGATTAACAAATTTATAGGTATTGAAATTACAGAAGAGCAGTTTGTATCATATTTAAAAAGTGTTGAAATGATTTGTAATGTAGAAGAAAAAACAGTTACAATTCCAACATTTAGACCAGATGTTACTATGATGGCAGATTTAGCCGAAGAAATTGCAAGACTATATGGTTATGATAAAATACCTGTTACACTTGAAAAAGGTGAGCCGACAATCGGACAAAAAACGTTTGAGCAAAAAACAACTGATAATATACACAAAATCATGTCAAGTTACGGAATACATGGGGCATTAACATATACATTTGAAAGTCCAAAAGTATTTGATAAATTATTAATACCAACAGAAAGCCCACTTCGTAATGTTTTAACAATTACAAATCCATTAGGTGAAGATTTTAGTATTATGAGATCGACAACTGTAAATGGATTTATGACATCACTTTCAACTAACTATAATAGAAGAAATGAAAGTGCGTATTTGTATGAAATAGGTAAAATTTACGAAAGTAAAGGAAATAATGAATTACCAAATGAAATTAAAAAATTAACGATAGGTATGTATGGAAAAGACGCTGACTTCTTTAGTTTAAAAGGTACAATAGAAGCGTTAATGCAATCATTAAACGTTAAAAGTTTTGAAATAATGCGTGAATCAAATGTATGCTTTATGCACCCAGGACGTACAGCAGCACTTTATATAAACGGAAAAAATGCAGGATTTTTTGGTGAAACACATCCACAAGTTTCAAAAAATTATGGTATAGATGCAAAAGTTTATATTGCAGAAATTGACTTTAATATGGTAGTTGAATCAATTGATCGTGCGCCAAGTTATAAAGCACTTCCAAAATTCCCAGCAACATCACGAGATCTTGCAATGTTAGTTTCAGCTGATATATTAGTTGGGGATATTGATAAAACAATTAGACAACGTGGTGGAAAACTTTTAGAAAAAGTTGAACTTTTTGATGTTTATCAAGGTCAGCAAATAGAAGAAGGACACAAGTCAGTAGCTTATAAATTAGTATTTAGAGCAGCAGACCGTACGTTAACAGATGAAGAAATTCAAAAAGTAATGAAAAAAATTCTAAACGGCCTTGAAATGAATGTTGGGGCAACGTTAAGAGAACAATAAAAAACGGCTAGTGCATCGAATTTATTTAAGGTGCACTAGCTATTTTTTTGAAAATTAAAGATAGTGTCGTGGCCTTGAATATATTATGAAAAATGAAGTATTATCAATGTGGTTCGCATAGGTATGAAGATGTAAATGTGATATAATGAATGTAGCTTAAAAATATAATAAAAGTAATTAAATATAAAATGAAAGGGGTAAATGGATGAATTTTACACACTTACATGTACATACAGAGTACAGTTTGCTTGATGGATCAGCTAAAATAAAAGATTTGCTAAAAAAAGCAAAAGAATTAGGCATGGATGCATTAGCGATTACAGATCATGGCGTTATGTACGGCGCAGTTGATTTTTATAAAATAGCAAAAGAAATAGGTATAAAACCAATTATAGGGTGTGAGGTTTACGTTGCACAAAGAAGTCGGCATAACAAAACAAAAGAAGATATGAGATATAATCATTTAGTTTTATTAGCAAAAAACAATGAAGGATATCAAAATCTTATAAAAATGGTTTCATTAGGGTTTACAGAAGGGTTTTATCGTAAGCCAAGAATTGATTTTGAATTACTACAACAACATCATGAAGGCATTATAGCGTTAGGTGCATGTTTAGCAGGACCTGTAAGTCGCCCGTTACTTGAAGATAATTATGATAAAGCAAAAGAAGTTGCCGAAACGTTACAAAATATAATGGGTAAAGATAATTTTTATTTAGAACTTCAAGATCACGGAATGGTAAAACAACAAAAAGTGAACCAGTTAACGATGCGGTTAGCAGAAGAGACAGGAATTCCGTTAGTAGCAACTAATGATATTCATTATATATTAGAAGAAGATGCAGGGCCTCATGAAGTACTACTTTGTATTCAAACAGGAAAGACAATGGCAGATACAGATAGAATGGTTTACGAAGGAAATCAATTTTATCTAAAATCTGAAGAAGAAATGAGAAATTTATTTCCATATGCAATTGAAGCTATTGAAAACACAGGACGTATTGCAGAGCGTTGTGATGTAACGTTTGATTTTAATGAGCTTAAGTTACCAGAATTTGATGTGCCAACTAACGAAGAACCAAAAGATTATTTAACTAGGTTATGTTATGAAGGATTAATAGAAAGATATAAAAATACGACAACAGAGTTAGAAGAACGACTAGAATATGAATTAAATATAATTATTCAAATGGGATTTGTAGATTATTTTTTAATAGTAAGTGATTTTATTAAATATGCAAAAGAACAATCTATTCCAGTTGGACCTGGGCGAGGGTCAGCTGCCGGAAGTATAGTTGCATATGCGCTAAAAATTACAGACATTGACCCAATCAAATATAGCTTGTTGTTTGAACGATTTCTAAACCCAGAACGTGTTAGTATGCCCGATATAGATATAGATTTTTGTTACGAAAGAAGACAAGAAGTTATAGATTATGTTATAGAAAAATATGGAGAAGAACGAGTTGCACAAATTATAACATTTGGAACTATGTCTGCTAGAGCAGTAATACGAGATGTTGGACGAGCGGTTAATATGCCGTATCCACAAGTTGATAAAATTGCAAAAATGATTCCAAATGAACTGAAAATTACAATCGACAAAGCACTTAAAATAAATGATGAGCTACGTAGTTATTATGAAGAAGATAGTTCAGTAAAATATCTTATAGATATTTCAAGAAAATTAGAAGGATTACCTAGACATTCATCAACGCATGCAGCAGGTGTTGTAATTTCAAAAAAACCAGTTGTCGAATATGTACCATTAAATGCAAATGATGGTGTTATAACGACGCAGTATCCAATGACAACGTTAGAAGAATTAGGTCTTTTAAAAATGGACTTTTTAGGTCTTAGAACACTAACAGTTATAGATAATGCAATTAAACTAATAAAACAAAATCATAATATTGAAATAGATATTGAAACTATATCGTATGAAGATGAAAATGTTTATAAGCTTATTGCGTTGGGTAATACAGAAGGTATTTTTCAGCTTGAAAGTTCAGGTATGAAATCATTCATGAAGGAACTAGTACCTAGTAGTTTAGAAGATGTAATTGCAGGAGTATCTCTTTATCGTCCAGGACCAATGGATTTTATTCCAAAGTATGTTAAAGGGAAAAAAGATAAAGAAAGTATCACATATACACATCCAAGTCTTAAACCTATTTTAGAAAACACGTACGGTTGTATAGTCTATCAAGGTGCGACTCGTTCTTAGTATAAATAAACAAAAACTAAGCACATTTATACAAAAGACTGCGATTCTAATGTATAAATGGAGAACTAATAATTTTGAAGTGTGAAATGATAGAGTAACGTCTAAAAGCACACTCTTTAATACTCCGACTGGCATTAATAAGGGAAACTTAAAATGTCAGAAGCTCGGTGAAGTCGGCAGAATAAAGTCTAAGTTGAAAAAATAATCAATCAATATGCATATATGTAATATAAAAATATAAACTTATAATCGATTATATAAATAAGATAAGATTTTAAATATGCCGGAAGTCTAAAAAAATATTCATGGTGAGTATGTATAGTATTACTGACGAACTTGCGAAATAAAAAGTCTAAAGACAACTTTGTAGAAATACAATGACCGTATTATGCGGTATTAGTGTGGTTAAGTAAAAATCTTGGTTATGAAAGACCATGTTGCGTTAAAGGCGCATCCTAGCTAATAGGCTTATAGCAAGCACCTAAAAATATTATGTATAGATAAAAATTATTGGAACGAGGAAAAGTACTAAGTATTTTGAAATATAAATATAAACTGTCGAAGAATAATAAGCGGTTGAATTAGTGCCTAAAAGTAGTGTTCGAACCTATGACATCTTTGTAATGAAGAAAGAGGAATGGGCACAAGTCGATAGAATATATCGATGGAACGCCGTGTGCGTGGAAACACGCATGCACGGTGTGGAGTGGGGGAAAAACTAGAGATTATATCAAAAGTTTACCTATCACTATAACAAGTTATGCAAATTGTACGAGACTTAGCAGGATATAGCCTTGGGCGAAGCGATTTATTACGAAGGGCTATGGGAAAGAAAAAAACAGAAGTTATGGCAAAAGAAAGAGATATTTTTCTAAATGGTGACGGAGAAAATGTTCCAGGATGTATTGCAAATGGAATACCAGAAGATGTAGGTAATCAAATTTTTGATGATATGATAGATTTTGCAAAATATGCATTTAATAAATCGCATGCAGCGGCGTATGCAGTAGTAGCATATCAAACAGCATATTTAAAAACATATTATAAAGTAGAATTTATGGCCGCACTGATGACGTCATTAATGGATTCTAGTGGAAAAATAAGACAATATATTGATAACTGCAAAAAAAATGAAATTCAAGTAGTAGCACCAGATATTAATTTAGGATATGCATATTTTAGTACAAAAGACAATATAATCATGTACGGACTAGCTGCTATAAAAAATGTAGGCCGAAATGTTATAGATAAAATAGTTGAAGAACGTGAAGCGAATGGCTTATTTACTAGTCTGAATGATTTTTATAATAGAATGGATGCAAAAGACACTAATAAAAGATGTATTGAAAGTTTAATTTTTGCAGGTGCATTTGACACATTAGGTGGAAAGCGTAGCCAATATTTTACAGTTTATAAGCAAATAGCAGATGGTATAGCAATTAGCAAAAAGAAAAATATCGAAGGGCAAATTAATCTTTTTGCAATAGAACAAAGTGATGAAATAATTACGCAAAAAGATATATTGCCAAATATTTCAGAGTTTGATATGAAAGAAATATTAAACTATGAAAAAGAAGTTTTAGGAATTTATTTAAGCGGGCATCCACTTGATAAAGTGAGCAATCAGCTAAGACGATATATATCCCACCAAGCAATTGATTTGGAAATTACAGAAGAACAAGAGCATTGTGATGGTGAAAAAGTTATAGTCGGTGGATTAGTAGTGGAAAAAAAGATTATTTTCACTAAAAATAATAAAAAAATGGCATTTATAACGCTAGAAGATACGACAGGAACGATAGAATGTATTATTTTTCCGAATTTATATGAAAAATTTGTTAAATTTGACGAAACACATATTTTATTAGTAAAAGGTCATTTGTCGATAAAAGAAGATGAAGCGGCGGTAGTTTTAGGTGATGAACTTACGACGCTAGAGGCTATAATAAATCCAGAAAATGAAGCAGAGTGTGTAATATTAAAACTTACAGAAGCTGAGCAGACAAAAGAAATGAGTCAAAAATTAATAAACATATTTATTCGTTATCCTGGGAAGTATAAAGTTGTAGTGGAAACAGTAGAAGATGGATCCAAAAAAGCTTTCCCGCAACGATATAACATTAGCTTAGGAGAAAAAATTATACATGAACTGAATGAAGTGATAGAGTCTAGATGTATAGTAGTGCCAAAAAACACGTAAGTATCTTGCAATTTAGAAAAGTTTTCGGTAGAATGTAAGTTGATTAGGACTACTAAAATAGTAATTAAAAAAAATGTTAAAAAAATGTCAAAAAATCATTTTAAAATAAATGCAGGCATAAACTATCAAAATAAACTATTAAACTAAAATAATAACAGGGGGTTGTACCTATGAATAAGAAAATAAAAACAATCGGAGTACTAACAAGTGGTGGAGATGCACCAGGTATGAATGCTGCAATTAGATCGGTTGTTAGATCAGCTATAGCACAAGACATCAAAGTAATGGGAATTCGTAAAGGATACAATGGTTTATTAACAGGTGATGTATTTGAAATGGATTCAAGAAGTGTTTCTGAAATTATTCAAAGAGGTGGTACAGTTCTACAAACAGCAAGATGTAAAGAATTTATGCAACCTGAAGGTCAACAACGTGGAGCTGATATGTGTAACGAGTTCGGCATTGAAGGTTTAGTTGTTATCGGTGGAGATGGTTCTTTCCAAGGAGCTGAAAAATTAGCAAACCTCGGAATCAATACAATTGGAGTTCCAGGAACAATTGATTTAGATATTGATTGTACAGAATACACTATTGGATTTGATACAGCAGTTAATACAGCTATGGACGCTATCAATAAAATACGCGATACATCATCTTCACATCAACGTTGTTCAGTTGTAGAAGTTATGGGACGTAATGCAGGATATATTGCATTATGGTGTGCAATTAACTCAGGTGCTGAGATGGTTCTTATTCCTGAAAAAGAACGTCCATCAGATGAAGAAATTATAAAACAAGTTCTTAAAAATAAAGATCAAGGAAAAAATCACTTTTTAATTATTGTTGCAGAAGGTATTGGCGGATCAGAACAATTAGCTAAAACAATTGAAAATGCAACAGGAATGGAAACACGTGCAACAATTCTTGGACATTTACAAAGAGGTGGTTCACCAACAGCTGTAGATCGTATGCATGCGTCTATGATGGGTGCTAAAGCAGTTGATTTACTTTGTGAAGGAAAAGCAAAACGTGTTGTATCATATGTTAAAGGTGAATATGTTGACTATGATATTAATGAAGCTTTAAAAATGAAAAAGAAACTTGATCCATACATGTATGAATTAAGTGATACTTTAAGTTAAAAAATAATGTAGTCATCACATTTTTACAAATGCTGAAAGTGTGATGACTATTATTTAATGAAATGTTATATAAAAATAATAATCTATAATATTTAAATACTAATTATATAAAAGGGAGAACAAAGATGCGTAAAACAAAAATTATTAGTACACTAGGACCAAAAACGAGAGATTTAGACAGTATAAGACAAATTATTGAAACAGGTGCAGATGCAATTCGTATTAACTTTTCACATGATGATCATGAAATTCATGGGGTAACGGCGGAGAGAGTTAAACAAGTTCGTAAAGAAATAAATAAGCCTATTCCATTAATTTTAGATACAAAAGGTCCTGAAATTAGAACAGGTGTTATGAAAGATGATCAAGATGTTTTATTAAAGATTGGTAAAGATTTCACATTAACAACAGAAGATATAGAAGGTGATGAGAACAAAGTAAGTGTTACTTATAAAGACTTACCACTCGATTTAAAAAAAGGTAGTCGTGTTTTAATTGATGATGGTTTGATAGAGTTAGAAGTTAAAAATTTAACAAATAATGAAGTAGAGTGTGTTATTGTAAACGGTGGTGTATTAGGTTCTAGAAAAGGAATTAATATTCCAGATGTATTTGTAAATCTACCAGCATTAACAGAGAAAGACTTAGCAGATATTAAGTTTGGAGCAGAAGTAGGGTTTGATTACATAGCAGCGTCTTTCGTACGTTGTGCAAGTGATGTAATTAAAATTCGACAAATATTAGAAGCTAACGGTGGTTCGGATATTCAAATTATTGCAAAAATTGAAAATAGAGATGGTGTTAATAACATTGATGAAATTCTTCAAGTAGCAGATGCTATTATGGTTGCTAGGGGAGATTTAGGGGTTGAAATTCCAGCAGAAGAAGTACCAGTTGTTCAAAAAATGCTTATAAAAAAAGCAAATCAAATAGGAAAGCCAGTTGTAACAGCAACACAAATGCTAGAGTCAATGATTAAAAATCCACGTCCAACAAGAGCTGAGGCGAATGACGTAGCAAATGCTATATTTGATGGTACAAGTGCAATTATGTTATCAGGAGAAACTGCTAAAGGTGATTATCCACTAGAAGCAATTCGTATGATGGATCGTATTGCAAGAACAGCAGAAGCATCAAGTACACTATACAATTTACCACCATCAGCATTAGAAGCAAAACTAAGTATGACAAATGCAATTAGTCATGCAACAGTTTCTTCATCAAAAGAGTTAGGTGCAGTAGCGATTATAACAATTACAAAATCAGGTCATACAGCACGCGCAGTATCTAAATTCAAACCACAATCACCAATTATTGCATTTACAAAATCTGAAAGAGTATTACGTCAGTTAAACCTTGTATGGGGATGTGTTCCATTAACTCTTGAATTTGATGACACAGCGACAACAGATGATGTTTTTGCAAACGCAGTTGAAAAAGCAGAAGAATTAGAACTTGTTTCTCAAGGCGATGTTGTAGTATTAACAGCAGGTGTACCAGTAGGAGTAGCTGGAACTACAAACATTCTTAAAGTACAATATGTTGGAAATGTATTATCTTGCGGAATTGGTTATGGTAAAAAATCAGTAGTTGGTAAAGCAACTGTAATTAAAGAATTAAATGAAGCAGAAAAATGTTTCGCAAAAGGAGATATTCTTGTTGCAGATAAAACAGACAATTCTTTCTTACCATATATGAAAAAAGCTAGTGCGATTATTGTATCAGATGGAACATTAGAAGAAAATAATCATGCAGCAATAGTTGGTAGAACATTAGATATTCCAGTTATTATAGGTGCAAAAAATATTATTGAGGCTGTAAGTAACGTAGAGAATATTATAGTAGATAGTGAAAAAGGTCATGTTTATAACGCTTCGAATGAATAAGTTTATAAATAATCGTATAATATAGTAATATACAAAAGCATCTAGATGCGCAGTACAAAGGCATCTAGATGTTTTTTTGTTTAACTTTGTATTCCAATTTGAGATATGGTATAATGACAACAGTTTGATAAAATTACCAATTAACCAATTTATTAGGGAGAGAAAAAATGGCAAGACAGACAGAGTCGCGAAATATTTTTAAGACAACACTAGGGCCGTCGCAAATTTTAGCAGGTGGTTTTTTAGCTGTCATTACAGTAGCTACAATATTACTTATGCTACCAATTAGTACACAATCAGGGGAAAGTACAAGTTTAATAGATGCATTATTTACATCAACTTCGGCAGTTTGTGTTACAGGGCTTGTTGTTGTAAATACGTTTGAACATTGGTCAGTGTTTGGAAAAACGATTATTTTACTATGTATACAAATAGGCGGATTAGGATTTATGAGTTTAGTTAGTATGATATTTATTGTTATGGGTAGAAAAATAACACTCAAAAATAGATTGATTATGCAAGAAGCTCTAAATTTTAATACGACAGCTGGAATTGTTAGATTTACAAAATTGATTGTGCAACTGACATTTTTAGTTGAAGGAATAGGTGCATTATTATTATCATTTGTATTTATTCCAGAATACGGAGTAGTAAAAGGAATATGTTATTCAATATTTCATGCAATTTCCGCATTTTGTAATGCAGGATTTGATATAATAGGTGATAGTAGTTTAACAACATATGTAGGTAATGGTGTTATGAACTTTACTATTATGGCATTGATTATATTTGGTGGGTTAGGATTTACTGTTTGGATAGATACGTATAACGCGATTAAATTAAAGCGTGAATCAGCGGCGCATTTTACATGGAAACAAGCATTTTATAAAATGTCATTACATACGAAAATTGTATGGATTATTACACTGCTTTTAATAGTCGGAGGATTTTTATTTTTCTTTGTTGTAGAATATAGTAATCCGGCAACATTTGCTGATTTGACATTAAAAGAAAAAATTTATGCAGCAATGTTTCAGTCGATTTCGCCTAGAACGGCAGGGTTTAATACAGTTCCATTAGCAGAACTGAGATTGCCGTCAAAACTTATGACTATGATATTAATGTTTATAGGAGGATCACCTGCGGGAACAGCGGGAGGTATTAAAACTGTAACAATTGGTATCCTAATATTATGTGCTATTTCAACGTTAAAAGGTAAAGATCATACAATTGCTTTTAAACGTACAATTCCTACTAGAAATATTATGCGTGCATTAACTGTTATTATGCTAGGGTTTACTGTAATAATTATGATGCTTATGATTTTGACAGTTACAGAACAGGCAAGCTTTGTAGAGACTATGTTTGAAACAATTTCAGCTTTTGCAACTGTAGGTCTTACGCTAGGGATTACATCGGAGTTAACCTTAATAGGTAAAATTATTATTATTATATTAATGTTTATTGGAAGGTTAGGAGCTATAACAATAGGGGTAGCACTTGTTGTGCGTCGAAGAAAAATGACTGAAAAAGGTAGCATCCAATATCCAGAAGAAAAAATTATGGTTGGATAGCAAAGGGAGTAAATAAAATGAAAAACAAGCAATTTGTTATTTTTGGATTAGGTAGATTTGGTAATAGTTTAGCAGTTACTTTAGCGGAAGCTGGATATGAAGTTATGGTAGTTGATAAAGATGAGGAAAAAATTCAAGAAATTGCATCAGTAGTTACTCACGCGGTACAGGCGGATGCAGCAGATATCGATACACTAAAATCATTAGGTATTCGTAATTTTGATGTAGCAGTTGTAGCTATAGGTAAAGATATTCAATCAAGCATAATGGCTACGTTGTTATTAAAAGAATTAGGAATATCATATGTTGTTGCAAAAGCAAGTAGTGAAGTGCATCAGAGAGTTTTGAAAAAAATTGGTGCAGATAGAATTATATTACCAGAACAAGAAATGGGAATGCGTATTGCAACAAATTTAATGTCAGGAAATATATTAGATTATATCCAGCTCTCATCAGAGTTTAGCATTGTAGAAATTCATATTTTACCTGAATGGAAAAACAAAAGTATCATAGATTGTGATATGCGAGTTAAATATGGAATAAATATTATTGCAGTTCAGAGATATGGAAAAATTGATATATCTCCATCGCCAAATTATATTCTTGAACCAGATGATTTATTAGTTGTAGTTGGAAACAATAAACAATTACAATCAGTAGAGGCGAAGCGTCATGGCAAATAAATTTATTACAAGTATGACAAATGCATTAGTAAAAGAAATTGTATTACTTCAAACAAAAAAATCAATAAGAAAAAAAGAAGGTCTTTTTGTTGTAGAAGGATTAAAAGCAATTAATGAATTACCAAACGATGCAGAAATTGTTCATTTTTTAGTAAGTGAATCGGTAGATTTAGATACTATAGTATCTTATAAAGAAGAACCAATCATTGTAACTGATGAAGTATTTAAACGTTTGAGTGATACAGAAACTCCACAAGGTGTTATGGCAGTTGTAAAAATAAAAGAAACATTAATTGAAAATCTTAAACCAAAGAGTAATTCTTTTTATGTAGTATTAGAAAATTTACAAGATCCAGGTAATGTAGGTACTATTTTGAGAACGGCATATGGTTTAGGCGTAGATGCAGTGTTTATGACTAAAGGTTGCGTAGATTTATATAATCCAAAAACAGTACGTGCAACTATGGGGGCTTTATTACATTTGCCAGTTATTGTAGATATAGAAACACAAGAAATTTGTGAATGGTTTAAAGAGAATGATATTCCTCTTTATGTAACGGATTTACAAGATGCTAAACCAATAAGTAGTTATAAATTTATAGATGCTTGTGGTATTGCAATTGGAAATGAAGGAAGTGGTATATCAGAACTTTTAAGAAATAGAAGTGATTATAAAATGATGATACCTATGCCGGGTGGACTTGAATCTTTAAATGCTTCAGTTGCTGCAAGTATTTGTATTTATGAGGTAATGCGCCAACGGTAACTGTCTATTGACAAAAAATAATCAACAAACTATAATGAAATATACAATAATTAAATAAAAAAAGACTAAGAAAAGAAGAGTAGTTTTTAGTATTATTTATAGAGAGCCAATGGTGCTGGAAATTTGGCAATATGCTATTAATGAAGAACATCTTGGAGTTGCTAACCGAACGCAGTAGTAAGTAGGCTTAGACGGGATGAGACCGTTATATCTTGTATATATTAATAGATATATAACTTGAGCTGGACTCGTTAGAGTCAACAAGGGTGGTACCGCGGATATACTCCGTCCCTATATTTATAGGGGCGGTTTTTTATTGCTCAAAAATAGAAAGGTGAATAATAAATGATATTAGATTGGGATAATTACTTTATGAATGTTGCTAGATTATCAGCATTTAGAAGCAAAGACCCAAGTACACAAGTTGGAGCTTGTATAGTCAATGAAAAAAAACATATCGTTGCAACAGGCTACAATGGTATGCCCAATGGGTGTCATGACCAAACTATGTGCTGGGAAAAGGAAACTGATTCAGGAGAAAGTAAATATCTTTATGTAGTACATGCGGAATTAAATGCTATATTAAACTCAGAGCAAAATTTAAAAGGAACAAGTTTGTATGTAAGTTTATTTCCTTGTAATGAATGTGCAAAAGCAATTATTCAAGCAGGTATAAAAGAAGTTGTTTATTTAGAAGATAAATATAAAGATACAAAAGAAGTTCAAGCATCTAAATATATGCTTGAACTAGCAGGAGTCGAAAGAAGACAACTCATGAACTTTGTAGACGTGCTTCAAAAAAACATAGAATTAAAGGAGAATTAAAAATGAAAACTATATCAATAAGAAATATTTATGAAGTAGAAGGCAAAATTGAAGAGAATATAACTGTTGCAGGATGGGTACGTACAGTAAGAGATTCAAAAACATTTGGATTTATTGAATTAAACGATGGTACATTTTTTAAAAGTATACAAATAGTTTTTACTGATGAACTTTCAAACTTCAAAGAAATTGCAAAATTAGGTGTGGGCGCTGCAATTATTGTATCGGGTAAAATTGTTTTAACACCAAATCAAAAACAATCTTTTGAGATTAAAGCAATTGATGTTACAGTAGAGGGAACATGTCCACCAGAATATCCATTACAAAAAAAGCGTCATACAATCGAATATTTACGTCAAATAGCACATCTAAGACCGAGAACTAATACTTTTTCAGCAGTGTTTAGAGTACGCTCATTAGCAGCTTATGCAGTTCATAAATTTTTTCAAGAACAAAACTTTGTATATGCACATACACCAATAATTACAGCAAATGACTGTGAAGGTGCAGGGGAAATGTTCAGAATTAGTACATTAGACCCTAAAACACCACCATTAACAGATGATGGTGATGTAAATTACAAAGAAGATTTTTTTGGTAAAATGGCAAGTTTAACTGTAAGTGGTCAGCTATCAGCGGAAACATTTGCAATGGCATTTAGAGATGTATATACATTTGGGCCAACATTTAGAGCGGAAAACTCTAACACACCACGACATGCAGCAGAATTTTGGATGATAGAGCCAGAAATTGCATTTGCAGACTTAAATGATGATATGCATTTAGCAGAAAATATGGTTAAATTTGTTATAAAATATATTTTGGAAAATGCAAAAGAAGAAATGCAATTTTTTAACCAGTTTGTAGATAAAGGAATTATAGAACGCCTAGAAAAAGTAGCATATGCTGATTTTGGACGTGTAACATACACTGAGGCAGTAGATATATTAAATACATGTGGCAGAGAATTTGAATATCCTGTATTTTGGGGATGTGACCTTCAAACAGAGCATGAACGCTATTTGTCAGAGGAACATTTTAAGAAACCAGTATTTGTAACGGACTATCCAAAAGAAATTAAAGCATTTTATATGAGATTAAATGATGATAAAAAAACAGTTGCAGCAATGGATTTATTGGTGCCAGGGATAGGTGAACTTGTTGGTGGTAGCCAAAGAGAAGAACGTTTAGATGTTCTTATAGAAAGAATGAAAGAAATAGGATTAAATGAAGAAGATTACTGGTGGTATTTAGACCTTAGAAAATTTGGTGGTACACGTCATGCAGGATTTGGAGTTGGGTTTGAACGTCTAGTAATGTACTTAACAGGAATGACAAATATTAGAGATGTAATTCCATTTCCTCGTACTACAGGTTCAGCAGATTTCTAAAAAATTAAAATAAAGAATATAAAAAAGCAAGTACTGATGAAGAAGTTAATTCGGTACTTGCTTTTTTTATTAAATTTTATTTATTTTCAAATCATCTATTGTCAGTGTAATATAGGAAACTTAAATGTTTTGAGACATAATGAAATATCATTGCCTGTAAAATTTAAATAATAACATTCAAATAATAACATTCAAATAGATAATTAATTTATAATTATGAAGCAATATATTAAATAAATTAAGTATATCTAATAATAGTGAGTGTAAAAAAATAATATTACAAAAAAAGAGTAGCTAATAATAAAAAATAGTACACACAATAATAGTATAGATGATAAAAATGTACTATAATATAAAGAGTTAATATTGCACATGAAAAATATATTATAAATAAACTTGAAAATCATGGAGGCTTTTATGAATAAAGTAAAAATAACAGTGCTTAAAACAACATTAGATAAAGAGTTAGTAAAAGAATATGGTGTGGAGGGTTTAGGTGCATGTCCAATGTTAAAAGAAGGGCAAATATTTTATGCAGATTATGCTAAACCTGAAGGTTTTTGTGATGAAGCGTGGAAAGCGATATACCAGTATGTTTTTGCATTGGCACATGGAAGTGCTGAACAAGTTTTTTATTATGGAGATTGGATAAAAAAACCAGGTGTTGCAATTTGTAGTTGTAATGATGGGTTAAGACCAGTTATTTTTAAATTAGAAGCAACAAATCAAGTTTCAAAAATAGATTATATGCCAGTTAGATAGAATAATATATTTAAGAATAAAATATGATATTTAATAATAGTATAATATTTAGAGATAGTATTAAGTGTAGGGATAGTATGATGTTTAATGACAATGTGATATTTAATTCTAGTATAGAAGGTTTTTTTGATAATACATTAATATAGATATAAATATATACAATGTTTTAATTGTTAAAATTATAAATAATAAAGGGGGAGCATAATGAAAAGTAGTATTTTATTAGAGGCTGGAACAGGGGAATTGGAATTATTAAAATTTAAAGTAGATAATAATGATTATGGTATTAATGTTTTAAAAGTTAAAGAAATTATACGATTAACAGAGGTAGTGCCTTCACCAGGAAGCGTACCAGCGATTGCGGGTAAAGCAATACTTAGGGATAAATTAGTTTCGGTTGTAGATTTAAAAATGGTTTTAAAAAATGAAAAGATTGAAGATTATACTAAAGGTGTAGGATTACTATGTCAATTTAATCAAATGTCGGTTGTGTTTGTAGTGGATAACGTAGTAGGGATTAAAAGATTTAATTGGGCAGAATTAGATAATAAAGATGTTATGGGAACTGAAGCAATGATGATAGGTAGTATAATTGATGGTGATTCAATTTTAACACTTTTAGACTTTGAAAGTATTATCATTAATTTATCTCCAGAAAATATGTACTATAATAAAGTAGAATCAGAACAAAATATTGAAGTGAAACGTAAAAGATGTCATGTACTTTTAGCAGATGATTCACGTGTTGTAAGAGAATTGCTAAAAGCATCACTTACAAATTCAGGATATGATCAATTGACATTTTTCAATAATGGTCAAGATGCTTATGATTATTTAATACACCTAAAAGAAAAAAAGGGCGAAAATTTCAAAGAACGTGTGGATATTATTATAACAGATATTGAAATGCCGATAATGGATGGGTATACACTTACACGTAAAATTAAAGAAGATGAAATATTATCTGAGTTACCAGTTATTATATTTTCTTCACTTATTACAGATGAGTTATATCATAAAGGAAAACAAGTTGGTGCTGAAGCGCAAATTAGTAAACCTTCACTAAATAAATTAGTTGAAATTGTTGATCAATTAGTAGGTATAAAATAATATATTTCGAATTTATTTGTGCAAGATAAAAAATAATTTTAAATCCCCGAATAATTCATATGAATTATTCGGGGATTTTTTTAGTAGAAAGTATTTAACGAATACTATTAAAGATGATATGTAATAAATTAGTTTTATTTAATCAATAAAAACGTATACAGTAGTAAAAATAAAGATGTTTTTAAATAAAAAAAGAGATTTGTAATGATGATGTGAATTTTTTTATTAAATAAATTAGTTAATAAATTAATAGATATACTAATTTATAGAGTATGTTCTAAAGAGCTATAATGAGTTTTGATATTATGTAAAATAAAGCTGAAGTATAAGTAAACGTGGGTATTTGATAGGATTATATAGAGGTGATAATAATAAGAATATATAAAGCCTTATACATAGAATATAATGTAGTGGTAATAGAAAAAAGTAGTAAAGAAAATGATAGGGATTTAAAAAAGATAAAAAAAATAAAAAAAGGGGTTGACTGAAACGTTTTAATAGTGCATAATAATACAAGTCAGCAGCGGACAAGCCGTAGCGACAAGGGGCTAAGGCCTTGAAACATAAAGAATACAATGAACTTTGAAAATAAAATAATAACCATTAAACCAGTCGATTCAATTGAGAAGAACTTCAGTTCTAATCAAAAAAAATCAGTACTATTAAATAGTACAAAGTAAAAATTGTCAGCAGACAAACTTTTTTAACGAGAGTTTGATCCTGGCTCAGGATGAACGCTGGCGGCGTGCTTAACACATGCAAGTCGAACGGACCAAAAGGAGCTT
>JBOFDK010000107.1:0-1580 GCA_051646925.1 Cellulosilyticaceae bacterium
CTCATATCTTTAGAGAGGAGAAGATGCTTAGACGAAGATATGAAAGAGTATGAGATTGAACGAGCGGTAGTGAAGATGTGCGAGCCTTGCAACCTTCCATGTTCCAGTATGTAGAATAAAGATAAAAAAGTTAAATAACCCAACAAAAAATAAATAGCTGTAATATATCTATCATTATTGTTTAATGATAACAGCATTATTATATTTTTGTTTTTTTTCATCAAAATAACATTTTTATACACTGAAATATTATATTGCCCATGTTAAATCCAACTTCATCACATCACAAGTCTATTCCACGCCTTCCATTCCATCTTTCAATCTTAAACAAACCTCTAACTTCATTAATTCACACAGACATTCAACTTTTCACCATGATAGTAGACTCATTAAAGCAATACGAACCCTTTTCCATTCCATTCCTCCACAAAGTCTCAAAAAGAGATGTTCCAAATTATTACGACCACGTAAAAACCCCAATGGATTTAGCCACTCTACAGCGTAACATAAAGAAATACGATCGAGCAACATTCAAACACGATCTTGACCTTATCTGGGACAACTGTGTCTTTTTCAATGGTCCAAGCATTTACACAGATTATGCAGAGAAAATGCGAGAAAGAGCAAATTACCTTTGGAACTATTTATTCATAAGGAACGTTACCATAAAAAACTCAGAAGATCCGAATTATTTCTTAGAAAAGATAAATTTAAGTGAAGATATTGTTAATGAGGAAATTGAATTAGATGTTGTAGAATACAAATATCAGAAATTAATAGATTTAGGACATTTCAGTAAGAGAATAAGATATTCTATAGATGCTGAACTTGGTAATTATGAATCGAAAAGAATACTTGAACAAGTTGTTATAGTTCTCATCGGAGCAATGGGATACAAGAAGATAAGTGTAATGGCAGTAAGAATACTCTCGGATATTGTATATAATTTGATATACACACAGTGCTGTAAAATGGAAGATGGTCATACTAAGGAAATGTCTAGTTTATCTGTCAATGACCTTATAATTACAAAACTGCCGTCTGACAATAGTATTGATGAGAAGGATGATACAACTGGGGAAGGATTGGAAGAAGACGTGGAAATAAAAGATGAGATATCCTGTGATGAATATAATGTAGAAGTATCGGATGAGAATATCGTAATTGATTCTTTATCTCAGGAATCTAAATGATTCTTATGCATGTAAGATTTTTATGGTTGATTTGGGTTGGAGATGCAATGCTTTTTTGTGTGTTTTGCAAAGATTTTTCATTTCATGAGTCATGTCTCAGTGCACTTTGTTGTTTTAGAGTCCTATTAAATAAAAGCTGTATCAATTTCATATACTTGTCTATGCATAATGATTGAGATTAAAATATATTTATAATGCTGTAATATTAGCATTGCTATCCCATTATCTTGAGTGGGTTAATCATATTCAGCATTTGAACAGTCTGATAATTTAAAATTTACTTACTGTAAACTATATACGCATAAGAGTATTTTAAAACCCAACGATCATGCTATAGAAAGCATACAGGATATAATGCTAATAGACGATATTATGCCCCTTTCGTCT
>JBOFDK010000108.1:0-7677 GCA_051646925.1 Cellulosilyticaceae bacterium
TATGTACCATTCGTTGTATGGGAATTTAAGCCCTCGGACTACTATATCAAACCAAAGTAGCTTTAAGCAAAATGGAGTAGGATGAACAGGGAATTAAACATACTTTATAGAGTTCTATAAGGTTTTGGCAACGGGAAAATAGTATGAAAGCATTAAAAATTGGAATGGTATTATGTGTAATTATAAGTTGCATTGGACTAATAGGTATAGGCGGAACGATTGGTAAAATGTCAAAATATGCTCAGTTCACATATGAAAAAGAGATGGAAATGAATTTTGCAGAAACAGTTAAAGAGGTACATATTGAGTCAAATGTACCTGTGAAAATTGCAAGTACAAAAGGATTACCACGAGTTACTTTCGAAAGTGAAATAAATGGTATAATGTTTAGAGAGCCGTCTTGTCAATTTGAAGTTGTAGAGGAAAATGATGAGGTTTATATTACAGCTATGAGTAATGATAAATATGTAGCTGGATTGACTTTGGGGTATGATGAAGAGTTAGTTGTATTTTTGCCAGAAAAGATGCTAGATGTAGTATCGGTAGCGAATGGATGGGGTAATGATACAGTTATGAAAGGGAAGTATGATATAAAAGAACTAAAAATTAGTTCGCTAAATAATAAGATAGATATTGAAGGAGAATTTGAAACGATAGATATCCAAAGTGACTGGCAATCGGATATAGAGATTAAAACTAATAAAGCAGCAGATGTAAATATAGTTTCAAATAGCGGAAAAATAAAATTAGAAGGTGCGTATAGTAACGTATATATAGAAGGGGTATATGGAGGTAATATATTTGTTGATTCTGAAACTGTGTATGATATTGTTATAGAAGATGTAGAAGCTGATGTTGAACTTCGAGGTGCTATAAAACAAGCAGACGTTAGTACTCGTTATAGCGAAGTGAAAATAATGCCAACGATTGAATCAAAATCTTTGAAAATAGAAAGTTTATATGGTGACAATGTAAATATTACATTACCTAAAAGTATAAAAGGTTTTATAGGGGTATATAAACATACAGAAAATGAGCCTATGATATATAGTAATGTGGATTTGAAGACGCAAGCACTTGGTGGGAACAAAACATATATGGAATATGGTGATGGTAGTATGTCAATAGAAGTAGATTTAACGTATTGTGAGTTAAGTATTATCCAGTAGTAAAAATGATACATGGGAGATGTTGTATGAAGTATAGAAAAAATAAGAAAGATAAAGAAAATACAACAAATAAATATTCGCTAAAAGACAGAATAAAGACATACTTTGAAAGAAGTTGTAACTGGGCGAAGAAGTACTATGAAAAATATAATCAAACTATGAGAAAAAATATTCGTTATGCACTAATGAACGTTGTTTTGATAGCGGGTATAGCAAGTTTTATAACGGGGTTATTAGTTGCAAGTATTTTGAAAGAAACACCAGTAGGACGATATACAAGTATTAGATATGAAGAAAATAGTGAATCAGTACAAAAAGAATTTATAGATACAGTAAAAGAACTAAATGAAATTGATTATATTGATTGGCAGATAGATGTCAATTTGGAAGACTTAAAGCCAGTTGTAAAACTTGGGGTTGCAGAAGAAGTTGAAGCATTTGTGCAACAAAGTATTGGAGCATACTTCAAAGGTCAATGGTATTACGGAGTAAGTGAAGAAGCTGTGAGTACAGAAGAAGGTTTGGAGTTACTTACGCAGTTAACGGCTCTTGTTGATACAGATGCATGGACAGAGCCAAATGTTATGCGCGAAGTGGAAAAATACTATGAGAAAAATCAAAGTTATTTTAAAATAAAAGAAAGACTAGCTAAAAATAGTTTAGAACATATTGATTTGAGATATGATGCGGTAGAAAATGCTACGTATTTTTTAGATGGTACAGGGCAGGTGTTGTATACTAAAGGTGTTATAAAAACAATTGATATTGTTCAGGCTATGAAACGTTCGGCAGATTCGTATGGTAACAAATTAACGGTTATTTACCCAGTTGTATTTAATGGTGACATTCACTATTTGTATAGTGATATGACATTAGATGGTGAAATGTATACAACATATAATAGTGCCCCAAATGTTATTGGAGTGTGCATAGGTACTATATTGTTTTTTATTTTGATATTTAAGTTAACAGCGACTAAAGTATACTATATTGAATATTTGTCAAAATGTTTAGGAGAAATCGCAACTGGTAATTTGGATTATGAAGTAGACATTAGAGGGTGCGATGAACTTGCAAAACTAGCGATGGATATGCAGTATATGGAACAGCAATTAAAAATGCAAATAGAAGAAAGATGGCAAGCGGAGCAAACAAAAAATGAATTAATTACAAACGTAGCACATGATTTAAGAACGCCGCTTACATCAATTATAGGTTATTTAGGATTGGTGAAAGATAAGCAGTTTAAAGATGAGAGTGAGGCTAAACGTTATTTAGATATTGCATATGCAAAATCTAATCATCTAAAAGTACTTATACAAGATTTGTTTGACTATACAAAACTTAGCAATGATACAGGGCAAATAACAAAAGAATCAGTTTCTCTTAGTGTATTAGTTGGACAGTTAGTAGAAGAGATGACACCTCAGATAGAGGAATGTGGTTTGACGATACAAACGTATTTTAAAACTGAACATAATACAGTACAGATTGATGTTATGAAGATGGCACGTGTTTTTGAAAATCTTATTAGTAATGCAATTAAATACAGTAAAAAGCATGAAAAAATCCAAGTCGTTATCCAAAGTCAAAAAGGTTTTGTATATGTTAGTGTTAGAAATAAGACAGAGGGAATGGATGATAAGCAGTTAAATCAGTTGTTTGAACGTTTTTACAGAACAGATAGTTCTAGAAATAGTGAAACAGGTGGAAGTGGATTAGGACTTGCAATTGCAAAAAATATCGTAGAAGCGCATGGCGGAGTTATTTGGGCACAGTTAGATGGTGAGTGGATTAGTTTTAATGTAAAATTAAAACATCACGCTAAATAAAGGAGCTAGATGTTTATGAAAAAACAAACAATTTTAGTTGTTGACGATGAAAAAGAAATCAGAGAGTTAGTAGCAATATATTTAACAAATGAAGGTTTTAACGTTATAACAGCAACGACAGGTTTACAAGCGATAAAATTAGTAGAAAATGAAGTGCCAGACCTAATAATACTAGATGTTATGATGCCAGAAGTTAACGGTGTTGATGCATGTATGGCTATTAGAAAAAAACACAATATACCAATCATTATGTTATCTGCAAAAGTAGAAGACATTGATAAAATTTTAGGACTATCTGTAGGTGCAGATGATTATATTGCAAAACCGTTTAACCCACTTGAACTTATTGCAAGGGTAAAAGCTCAACTAAGAAGAGCGACTACGTTGAATGATTTTGCAAAAAACAAAGATGAAGTGTTAATAGAAAATGATTTGAAGTTAGATTTGGAATATGGAAAAGTATACAAAAATGATGAAGAAGTATCACTTACACCAACAGAGTTTAGTATTTTGAAGTTGTTGTGGGTAAACAAAGGGATAACGTTTAAGACAGAGACGATTTATGAAAAAGTATGGGGGCAACCTTGTTATGAAAATCAAAATACAGTTATGGTACACATTAGAAAATTAAGAGAAAAAATAGAAGAAAATCCTAGAGAGCCGATATATATATTTACAGTATGGGGTGTAGGATACAAGTTTGGAATATGATAAAAAATAATGCTTAGGTGGAAATACGAATGGTTGAAAAAAAATAATGTATGATATATGATATTAGTAAAAAAGGAGTTAACAATATGAGCGAAAAAAGAGAATTAAAAAGGTCAAGTCAAGATGTAATGCTCGCAGGTGTATGCGGAGGGATAGCTGAATTTTTCAATTTGCCAGTTACAAATGTTCGTATACTTTACTTTATTGCAACATTATTTAGTGTAGGTCTTGGAATTGTAGTGTATATCGGATTAGCAATTATCGTACCACAAACTACAGAATATTAGTCAATTGCAAACTATCATAAAAGCATAGTGATTTTTAAAAATAAAATTTTATAAAAAGGGTGCGCCGCAGACGAGTAAAAAGGTTTGCTTAGGTGCCCTTATTTTTTATGCTAATTATGTAAAATAAGAATGTGTTTTTGTGGTATAATATAAAAGGTTAATAAGTTTCAAAGGAAGGAAATGACAATGGGTTACTTAGCGCTATATAGAAAATACAGACCACTTGTTTTTGATGATGTGGTAGGACAAGAACATATTGTCAAAACGTTAAAAAATCAAATAAACTCAGGACGTGTTGGACATGCATATTTGTTCACAGGTAGCAGAGGTACAGGAAAAACAACAATTGCCAAAATTTTTGCACGTGCAGTAAATTGTATGACTCCAAAAAATGGTTCAGCGTGCGGAGAATGTGAGTATTGTAATAAAATACGAGAAGGTGCAAGTCTTAATATTATAGAAATCGATGCAGCGTCGCATAATGGTGTTGATAATATTCGTGAAATTAATGAAGAAGTTCGTTACACACCAGCAGTAGGAACATATAAAGTATACATTATTGATGAGGTGCATATGCTATCAGCTGGTGCATTTAATGCGTTGTTAAAAACGTTAGAAGAGCCACCAGAGCATGTTATTTTTATTTTAGCAACTACAGATCCTCAGAAAATACCTGTAACGATTTTGTCTAGATGTCAACGTTTTGATTTTCAAAGAATTCCAAGCAAATTGATTCAAGAAGAACTAAAACATTATATGGTCAAAGAGTCCGTAAATATAGATGATGATGCACTAACATACATTGCACGTCTTGCAGAAGGCGGTATGAGAGATGCACTTAGTTTGTTAGAAAAATGCATTTCATTTTATTTTGAAGAACATATAACACTTGAGAAAGTACTATATATTGTAGGAGCGGTAGACCCAAAAGTATTGTTTGAAATGATAGATGCATTTCGGGAATATAATAGTACAAAAGCAATTGCATTATGTGATAAAATGCATAATGATGGTAGAAGTATGAGACAGTTCACAAATGACTTAGTTGTGCATATTAGAAATTTGCTAGTAGTTAAGACTACACAGGGAGAAGAAGGTGTGCTAGACTATAGCAGAGAGTATATAGATAGGTTAAGTACACAGGCAGATAGCGTGGAACTGACTAATCTTATGCACTATATGAAAGCACTTGCAGGGCTAGATAATGAACTAAGATACGCAACCAATCAAAAAATTGTTCTAGAAGTTGGAATATTACGATTGTGCGAGCCAGCAATGACATTGTCAAATGATGATATAACAGAAAAATTGCTTTTTATGCAACAAAAAATAGAGCAAATTCAAGAACAAAAACCTGTTATAGTCGAAAAAATCGTATCAGACCAGCCTAAAGTAAAAGAAGTTATACCTACACGTTTACCAGAAGCGGTACCAGAAGATATTCGTTTGCTAGCATCAAAATGGGATGCAATTAAAGCAAAAATGGAACGCGGAGTGTATATGTACTACGGCGCAACTTCAGCAGGCGTTATAGAAGGTGATGTATTTTATATTGTCCATGGTGAAAACATGGAAAAAGTTGTTCATCATCATATAGAAACAGTTCGTGAACTGATTCAACAAGAAATACAAAAAGAAGTGAAAATCGTACCAATAAGTGCTATAGAGTACAAACGAAAATCACGAGAAGTACATGGGAGCAATCCAGTAGCATCTGATGTAACAGCATCTATAGATGATACATTAAAAGATATACAATCAAAATTAAATTACACGATCAATATGGTCGAATAGGAGGAAATTACTATGGCAAAACAACAATTTGGCATGCCTAATATGCAACAACTGATGAAACAAGCACAAAAAATGCAACAACAAATGGAAGTAGCACAAGAAAAATTAGGTGATTTAGAAGTTACAGCAACTGTTGGTGGTGGTATGGTTGAAGTAGTAGCAACAGGTAAAAAAGAAATTAAATCTATTACAATTAAAGAAGATGTTGTAGATCCAGAAGATATTGAAACATTAGAAGACCTTGTATTAGCAGCAGTTAATGAAGCACTTCGCCAAGCGGAAGAAGTATCTCAAAGAGAAATGGGCAAATTAACAGGCGGTATGCCAACTGGAGGTCTATTCTAGTGAATGGATATTATGGCAACAAAATGATAGCACTTATTGAAGAGCTTTCACGTCTGCCAGGGATTGGTTCTAAATCAGCTCAAAGGCTTGCGTTCCATATTATTTCAATGCCAAAAGATAGAGTGAATCACCTTGCAAAAACAATTGTAGATGCAAGAGAACATATTAGTTATTGTCAAAAATGTTGCACAATTACAGACGAAGCAATTTGTCCTATCTGTCGTGATGATAGAAGAGATGCAAGATTATTGATGGTAGTAGAAGATTCACGAGATATGGCGGCATACGAAAGAACAAAAGAATTCAAAGGACTATATCACATACTACATGGTGCAATTTCACCTATGATGGGTGTAGGTCCTAGTGATATTAAAATAAAAGAGCTTTTGGTTCGTATTCAAAATGAACCTATAGAAGAAGTCATTCTTGCAACCAATCCAAATATTGAAGGTGAAGCTACCGCGATGTATGTGAGTAAATTACTAAAACCTCTAGGAATCAAAACAACAAGAATTGCCCATGGAGTACCTGTGGGTGGAGATTTGGAGTATGTAGACGAGGTAACGTTATCACGAGCACTTCAAGGTAGACAAATTTTATAATAAAAAAATACAGTTAGCGAAAAAACTAGTCATTAACCGTTTAGAGGTTATGGCTAGTTTTTTTGTTTTGTTTATTTCTATAATTGTTAAGTAAATAAATAATTTTAGCATGCAAAGAACTAGGCTAGCTAGCTCTTTGCTTTAAATTGTGTACGTTTAGGCGGTATAGTTCACCTATATAACTACTATTATAAAAACATTTCAAGGTTTTTTGCATTAAACAATGTAGATGTTGCTTTGATGTTGCTTGTTCTAAGCATATTTGAATAAGGTAATCGGGTGTTATTTGGCGTTTACTCAAGTTGTCTTTAAGCAATATTTGGTCTATAGTTTTTGCTAATAGTACTTGTATGTTAATTTTATTAGCTATGTATGCAGTAGGAATTGCAAAATCATTATCGTGGCTCAAGACGTAGTAAAGTTCGTTTTTGCCTACCAAGCTACTCCGGAGGGCAAGGTATGCAATTATACAAAAGTCCATGCTATCTTTGTTTAGTCTATTTCTTTCACACCATTCAAAAGAATATTTTATGTCTAGATTATCAAGTAGTGACAATGTGAATTCGGGGATTTGGATAGAGTTTTGAGATTCAAAGAAAATTACTTCGAAATCGCTGTTAAGATTATCTAAGTCTTGGTAACCTTTGTGTTGCATGTTTTCCATGTCTATTAAAATTACTTTTTTCATATGTATATCCTCTAATTAATTTAATATTTTGTATTAATTAAAATATTCCCAATAGAATCTACAATTATACACACGATTTTAAATTTCATATAAAAGACTGAATTTTTACACAAAGCAAAAATGTTAGGGATTGCATATCAAAACAAATTGCAGGAAAAATATAGTACATTAAAGACTGGAAATAATATATAATTATAAAGGTTACATAATATAAATAGAGATAAGGAGATTAATATGAGGAAAAAAATA
>JBOFDK010000109.1:0-2202 GCA_051646925.1 Cellulosilyticaceae bacterium
GTATCTAGAGTTGTTAGTATTAGTGAAGTAGCTGAAAATGATTACAACCTGTCAGTATCTACCTATGTGGAAAAAGAAGATACAAGAGAAAAAGTAGATATTACAGTATTAAATAAAGAAATTGAAGAGATTGTAAGAAGAGAAGAACAATTAAGATTAGAGATTGATAAGATTATTGCTGAGATTGAGGGTAGTGGGAATGAGTAATAATGAAGATATTGAAAAAGTAAATAAGTATATTGGCATATATATTCGTATTAGAAAAGACAAGCCATTTGATAGGGAACTATTTAACGCTTTGATAACAGAAATTATAAATATAATCTCAATTTGGACTGGAGAAACATTTGTAGGCATTCAAAAAGAAAAGGTACAAGAAAAATTATTTAATCAGTTTTTTTATAGCATAAAGGAACTGATTATATTCTTGGAGAATCTGGGTTCAACTAGTCAGTCAGAAAGTGAATTTATTTCACACATTAAGTATACTGGTAATATTTTTAGATATATGGGTAATGGATGTTTTTTATCTAAAGCCACAATAATTCCCACCTTTAATGATGTATATGTATCTTGGAGTAAGAATTATAAAAGTGTGTATCTTGAAAGCAAACTCTATGGTCCGGTCACATATTTGCAATGTAATATTCAAGGAGATGATTTTGGACTTGATCTAGAAGGATTTGATAAATTTGTAAGGGAAAATGAAATATCAAACTTTAACTTTATTAGACCTAACGAAAGAGAAGTCGTTTTTCCGATGAGTAGTAAAATTCAAATTGATGTTGAATATAGATTAGGAGACGTACATGAATAAAATAGATAAATTAATTCTAGATTACTGTCCAAATGGTGTGGATTATGTAACGATAGGAAGTTGTGTGAGTAAAGTTCAGAAAATAAAATGGTCTGAACATAGTTCTGATGTATATAAGTATATAGATTTATCTTCTGTCGATCGTCAAACACATATTATCAGCGATGTAGAGGAAATAACGATTAATAATGCTCCTAGTAGGGCTCAACAAATTGTTGAAGAAGGCGATATTCTTTTTGGAACAACTCGCCCGATGCTTCAGCGGTATACTTTAATTGATAAGCAATATAATCAACAAATCTGTAGTACTGGATTCTGTGTATTAAGAACTAATGAAGATAAGCTATTAAGCGGATGGTTGTATCATCAAATAAGTTCAGAAGCATTTTTAAGTTATGTAGAAAAAAATCAAAAAGGTGCAAGTTATCCTGCGATTAGTGATTTGGATATAAAGCGATTCAAGATACCTCTACCTCCCTTAGAAATTCAACAAGAAATAGTCCGTATCTTAGATACCATGACCAACCTTACAGCAGAGCTTACAGCAGAGCTTACAGCTCGTAAAAAACAATACGAGTACTATAGAGATATGTTGTTGAATTTTGGGGATGATGTTGAGTTTATGAAACTATCAGAAATTACAAGTATTACAAGGGGTACAAGAGTAACCAAGAGTCAATTAAATATAAATGGCGATTATGCTGTTTATCAAAATAGCTTAGGACCCATGGGATACTATGATCAGTTCAATTTTACTAAAAGCAAGACATATATTATTACAGCAGGTGCTGCTGGAGAAATTGGATACAGTGATGAAGATTTTTGGGCAGCTGATGATTGTCTCGTTATTTTTGATGAAAATGGAATTCTCAATAAGTTTGTTTATTACTATCTTCTTACAAAACAACAATATATATCGTCCAATGTAAGAAAGGCTAGTATTCCAAGGTTATCTCGTAAGATAATTGAGAATTTACCCATACCTCTACCTCCTCTTGAAACCCAACAAAAGATTGTAGATATCTTAGATCGCTTTGATGTGTATTGTAATGATATAACAAAAGGATTACCTGCAGAAATAGAAGCTAGACAAAAACAGTATGAGTATTATCGAAATAAACTATTAACGTTTAAGGAGCTATAGTCATGACGAATATAAATGTGATTGCAGAAACAGATGTAAATACCGTAGTAAGTGAATACACTCCTGTTGATAGGGGAGCAAGAACATACCAAAGTGAAGATGCTTTGGAAAAAGAATTCATAGCCTTGTTGGGACAACAAGGCTATGAATACGTAAGCATTAAAAATGAACAGGATTTAATTGATAACTTAAGAGTACAATTAGAGAAGTTAAATGACTATACCTTTAGTGAAAGTGAATG
>JBOFDK010000110.1:0-75170 GCA_051646925.1 Cellulosilyticaceae bacterium
CAGGTAAAATTTCAAGAAACATTTCGGAGTCATCATGCTGCGTAATGATATTTTGTAATGAACAGAAAAAATCATAAAAACTAGCATGCATATCAGTAAGCGTTTCAAAAGTAAGTGCATCAAAAATTAGCAAATTACCAAAAGCGCAAATCATATGATGAAGTTTTTGAAGAAGTGACATAGTATAATCTAGCGTCTCATTTAAAAGTTCAGCATGCTCGAAAAAAGATTCTTGGTCTAGTGAACATTGTAATTCATCTAAGCTTAAACCTAAATCATCAAATTCACTATTAAAACCGCTAAAGTTACGCCCATCAAATTGTTGACTTAGAATATCTACTAAAAAACTAGCTTGTTCGTCAGTATCATCAATATTAATTTCAAAAAGTGATTGTTCAATTGAATGCATAAAACGTTCTTGCGTCATTCTCATCGGAATATACGTTAATAAAGCAGCAGCTTTTTGTTGACGAGTAAGAGCGTCACTAGATGAAAAAACATAATCAGTACAATCTTTTGCAAGTGCAGAAAAATCCATTTCAGCAGCGTCTTTAGCATCCATACCAAAATCTTCATAGTTAGCTTCTTCAAGCACAGTAGTTTGGTTATATAAAGAAGTTCTATGTTGAAGTTCACGTTGAATGGCGTGTAGTGTACGATATTTTTTTTCGAGTACTGTACGAAAATCAACTATTTTTTTTGCATAAGTTTCTTTATATGATGTATCTGCATTTAATAGAGATGGAAGAGACACGAAAAGTGTCTTTATTTCTTGTAAAATATCAGTTAAATCTTGATCAAGATATTGGCAAGATAAATAAGCTGGATTTTTCAAAACAGCTAAATAATCATCTATGAAATTTATATACGAATAAGAAATAGCAACAAATAGTGCAGATTGTTTTTGTTCCATAATAAGCCTCATTTCTATTTTTTTCTACTATAAGCATATACAATTTGTTGAAAACATGCAAGTTACTTAATATATCAAATTAAAGTAAAAATATTCTATTCTTGAAAAGACTTTTAGAATAGTATATTATAGTCATAAGGAGGTAGAAAAATGGAAAAATTTAAAATTATATCCGGAGAAAGTAATAGACCTCATGATTATCTTGGGATGCATAAGAGCATCATTGACAATAAGACAAAACTAGAAGTTAGAGTATTTGCGCCAGGTGCAGTAGAAGTAAGCATTTATCCTATTAAAAATAAGACAAAACAATATAAGTTAGAGAATATAGGTGATGGCATTTTTCAAACAATATTATCAAGAAGAAAAAACGAGTTTGTATATGAAGTAACTTGTAAAAATGCAGATAACGATGAATGGTCTTACATTGACCCATATCAGTTTAAGCAAAGTTTTACAGATTTTGAACTCTACTTGTTTGGAGAAGGAACAGATTATGAAATATATAAAAAATTAGGAGCGCATTTTGTAACACACAACGGAGTTGAGGGTGTAAGATTTGCAGTATGGGCACCTAATGCTAAAAGAGTTAGTGTAATAGGTGAATTTAATTTTTGGGACGGGTTAAGAGGACAAATGCAATGCATAGAAGCTAATGGCATTTGGGAATTGTTTATTCCAGGTATTAAAATAGGTGAACTGTATCAATTTGAAATAAAAACACAAGACAACCATATTTTATTTAAAGCTGATCCATATGCACAGTATAGTGAATTAAGACCGGGAAGAGCTTCAAGAGTTTGGAAAAGAGATACATATGAATGGCAAGATGAAAAATGGCTACAAAAACGTAAAGAAAAACAATATCATGAAGAACCGGTTACTATTTATGAAATACATACAGGCTCATGGAAAAAACATCTAAATGGAGACGATTATACATATAGAGAATTAGCAGACAGTTTAGTAGAATATATTACTGATATGGGATATACTCATGTCGAGCTAATGGGCATTATGGAACATCCTTTTGATGGTTCATGGGGATATCAAGTAACAGGATACTTTGCGCCAACAAGTAGATATGGGACACCAGATGATTTTAAATACATGATTGATAAACTACATTTAAATGGTATTGGAGTAATATTAGATTGGGTACCAGCGCATTTTCCAAAAGATGCATTTGCATTAGAAAAATTTGACGGAACAGCGTTATATGAACACGCACTGTCTATACAGGCAGAACATCCACAGTGGGGAACGTTAATATTTAATTATGGACGAAATGAAGTTAAATTATTTCTTATAGCTAGTGCGATATCATGGATAGAAAATTATCATATAGATGGACTCCGAGTAGATGCTGTTGCATCTATGCTATATTTAGATTATGGAAGAGAAGATGATAATTATGTAAGAAATGCTAATGGTGGACGTGAAAATTTAGAAGCAGTAGAATTTATACGTAACCTAAACAAAGTTATTTACGGCAAATTTGAAGGTGTTATGATGATTGCAGAAGAATCAACATCATGGGCTGGTGTAACAGATTTAGTAGCAAATAACGGGCTAGGATTTGGTTTTAAATGGAATATGGGATGGATGAATGATATTTTAAGTTATATGAAGCTAGACCCATTATTTCGAAAAGACCATCATAACAAGTTGATTTTTAGTTTAATGTACGCTTTTAGTGAAAATTTCATATTACCATTATCACATGATGAAATTGTCCATGGTAAAGGAAGTATGTTGTATAAAATGCCAGGTGATGAATGGCAAAAGTTTGCAAATGTACGTATTTTATATGGATATATGTTTATGCATCCAGGTAAAAAAATGATTTTTATGGGCAATGAAATTGGACAAACTAGAGAATGGACTGAAGAAAAAGAAGTAGATTGGTATTTATTACAATACGATTTACATAATAAACTAAAAAATTATATGAAAGATTTAAATTATTTTTATAAGTCATATCCTGCATTATGGGAACTAGATGGCGATGGCAGAGGGTTTGAGTGGATTGATTGGGACAATAGAAATGAGAGTATTATTTCTTTTGTTAGAAAAAGTAAAAATAATAAAGAAGAACTTGTTGTAGTTGTAAATTTCACGCCAAACGTAAGACAGAATTTCCGTATTGGAGTAAATCAACAAGGTGTTTATGAAGAAATATTTAATAGTGATGATACTAAATATGGCGGAAGTGGTGTATTAAATAAGCCATTAGAAACAGTTGAAGAATTATGTCATGATAGACCACACTATATTGAAATGACAGTACCACCGCTAGGTATTAATATTTTCAAATTAAAACAAAAAAAATAATATAAGTAATTAGCAAATAAAAAACTTCACGGCACATTGTAAATATGCCGTGAAGTTTTTTATTTTAAAGATAATAAATATTGACGTTCTGAAGATATATGAGATAATATGCGTTCTTTATTTGGACCGCCAAAAACGTTACGCTCATTTACGCAAGTCATTAAATCGATTGCAGAGTAAATATCGGATTCAAAAACCGTTGAAATAGAGTGATATTCGTCAAGAGTTAAGTCTTCTAGATTTTTGTTTGTATTTACACAATATAGAACTAGTTTTCCAATAACTTCGTGTGCATCACGAAAAGCCATTCCTTTTTTTACGAGATAGTCAGCAGCGTCGGTAGCATTTGTAAATCCACCCGAAGCTGCTTTTTTCATATGATTTTTACAAACAGTCATAGAAGATATCATAGCTGTAAAAATAGGTAAGCACATTTTAATAGTATCTATGCTATCAAATACACATTCTTTATCCTCTTGCATATCTTTGTTGTATGCAAGAGGCAAACCTTTCATAGTCGTAAGCAGGCTCAGAAGATTTCCAAAACTACGCCCTGATTTTCCGCGAACAAGTTCGGCTATATCAGGATTTTTCTTTTGAGGCATAATAGAGCTTCCAGTGCTATACGAATCATCTAGTTCTATAAAATGAAATTCATGTGAACTCCATAGTATAATTTCTTCGCTAAAGCGGCTAAGGTGCATCATAAGTACCGATATGCTATACAACGTATCAAGGCAAAAATCACGATCTGATACAGCGTCAATACTGTTTGCACATACACCATCTAAATTTAGCTCAGTTGCAACAAAGTGGCGGTCTATTGGATAAGTAGTAGTTGCTAGTGCACCTGCGCCTAGAGGAGAAATATTAGTCATAATACATGCATTGTCAAAACGAGTATAATCACGTTTTAGCATTTCATAATACGCCATAATATGGTGAGCAAATGTAATTGGTTGTGCGCGCTGCATATGAGTGTACCCTGGCATAATAGTTTCTGTATGATTAGATGCTATTGTCAAAATAGTATCCATTAAAGTTTTTAGCATATCTTGAATAGATTTTAATTCGCGGTGGATATAAAGACGCATATCAAGTGCAACTTGGTCATTACGACTTCGGCCTGTATGCATTTTTTTTGCAACATCTCCAATACGCAAAGTTAGAAGTGTTTCGATATTCATATGAATGTCTTCTGAGTAAATATCAAATGTAACTTCGCCAGATTCAATATCATTTAAAAGGTCTAAAAGACCGCTATATATACAGTCAGCATCTTCTTTTGGAATAATACCGCACTTACCTAGCATTTTTACATGAGCGCAGCTACCAACAATATCTTCTTTATAAAGACGTTTGTCAAAAGTAATAGAAGAATTAAAGTGGTCAGTTAGTGAATCTGTTTGTTTAGAAAAACGTCCGCCCCAAAGTTTCATAAAAAACCCTCCCTTTCAAATTTATTTGTTTTTATTTTGATTTTGCATCATAGAACGAACTTTTAGTGATAGGCCGTAAAGAGTAATAAATCCACTAGCATCTTCATGGTCATAAAGATCGCCAGTTGTAAAACTTGCAAGTTGCTCGCTATACAAAGAGTAAGGAGAAGAGGAACCTTGAGGAATTACGTTACCCTTATATAATTTAAGTTTAACTTCGCCGCTAACAACTTCTTGTGTTTTTGTTACAAAAGCTTCAAGTGCATAACGAAGAGGAGTAAACCATTTTCCGTTATAAATAAGATCGGCATATTGAAGAGATACTTGTTGTTTAAAAACATATGTCTCATGATCAAGTGTTAAATGTTCAATTTCTTCATGCGCTTTATACAAAATTGTACCACCTGGCGTTTCATATACACCACGAGATTTCATACCTACAACGCGGTTTTCTACAATATCATCTATACCAATACCATTTTGTCCGCCAAGCTCATTTAGTTTTTCGAGTAAGCTTGAAGGGTCCATAGCAACGTTATTTAAATGTGTTGGAATACCTTTGTCAAAAGTAATAGTAATATTAGTAGGTGTATCAGGCGCCATTTCAGGAGATACGCCTATTTTTAGAAGAGTTTCGTAGTTTGGAGCGCACCAAGGGTCTTCAAGTTCTAGCCCTTCATGAGAAATATGCCACATATTACGGTCTCGGCTATAACTATCTTCTTTTTTCATAGGAACAGGAAGACCACGTTCTTCAAGATAACTAATTTCTTCTTCGCGAGATGATATATTCCAAATACGCCAAGGCGCAATAACTTTAATATGTGGTGCAAGTGCCATAATGCCAAGTTCAAAACGAATTTGGTCATTACCTTTTCCGGTGCAACCATGACAAATGGCTACTGCATTTTCAGCAAGTGCAATTTTTACAAGTGTTTTAGCTATGACAGCGCGTGCAATAGCTGTACCAAGATAATATTTTGATTCATAAATAGCACCTGATTGAATCATAGGAAAAACATAGTCAGACATAAATTCATCTTTAACATTTTCAATATATACTTTACTAACGCCCATGCTCATAGCACGTTCTTCAAGACCAACAAGTTCAGAATCTTGGCCTACATTAATACAAACAGCAATAACATCATAATTATAATTTTCTTTGAGCCAAGGAACGATAACTGATGTATCAAGACCACCTGAATAAGCTAAAACTACTTTTTCTTTCATAACAAATACCCCCAATAATTTATTAATATATATAACCTAATATGTATAATTATACATAAACAAGAAGATGAATGCAAGAGTAATAAATAGAATTGTAAAAAAAATTATAAAATCTACACAGTTATAGTGTATTGTAGGAGTATATAGGTAAAAAAATGGGAAGTATAAAGTAGTGTCATATACATAAAAAGTAGTGTGGGAGGAAAAAATGAAAATATTTGATTTAGATGGACCAGTTTACAAAGTAGGAACGGAAATTACAGATGCACTTATATTAACTTTTTTGTGGATTGTTTTTAGCATTCCAATTATTACAGTTGGAGCATCAACAAGCGCTTTATTTTATATTTACGGAAAAAAAGCAAGAGGTGAGGATGCTTATATTTGGCGTGATTTCATAAAAAGTTATAAGCAAAATATGATACAATCAATTCCAATTACAATTATTATAGGAATTATGTGGTTAGGTGTATACTCATACAACATGATGATACAAACATATGAAGGCGGGGCACCTGTTATTTTAAGTGCAATTACATTATTATTTACTTTGGAAGTAAGTGTAATTACTGTTTATGTTTTTGCAATATTATCACGTTTTCATTTAGGAATATGGAATATGTTTTTAACAGCATTTGTATTAGCACATAGACATATAGGAGCAACGGCAATTGTACTTGCGACTATAGCAGGTGTTCAATATGCAGGTTATTTAATACCGTCATTTCAGTTTATTATTTTTCTAATGCCAGTATTAGTTGCAGCAATTTCTTCATGGCCTATCCAAAAAATATTTAAACGTCATATTGAAGCAGCTGAAATGGTCAATCAACAGGCAAAAGAAGAAGTTATAGATGATGAGTGCGATGATACTGATAGTGAACAAAAAAGTGATGACGAGTGCGATGATATTGATAGTGAACAAAAAAGTAATGACGATGATGATAAATCATTTTTGAAGTATATATAATAAAATAAAAAAATGATGCAACTAATTTACACTTAACTCATATGATAAAAGTGTAAAAACATATTTATAAATAATAGAAGGGAAATAAGTGATGAGTATTTTAATGGATATTGTAATGAATATTTTACTTTTATTTATGCTACTTAGTTTATTTAATATAGTGAGATATGCATTTAAAGTACGAAAAATTATTAAAATGCATAAAGATAATCCAAACGTTAAAGGTTTTAAAATAGTTAATGGAGAAATTCAGCCTATTGAGGTTAAAGCGGAAGATATAGTAACCCCAGAATCAGAGGTTAAAGAAGAGGAAATTAAAATTATAAAGGAAGTAGTTAAAGATCCTGTATGTGGTAATGAAGTTGAGAAAAAAGAAGCTTATAGGATACTTAAAAATGGAGAAGAATTTTATTTTTGTAGTTGGGAATGTCGTGAAAAGTTTTTAAATGAATAATATTATTAAAAAATACTTGTTAAAAAAGCAAGTGTTTTTTTTATAAAAAGGATATAATATACTATACGAAAAATAAATAAAACCGATTAACGATATAGACAAAGATTTTAGTTCAATCTATAATAAGTTATAGTAAAACATTGAGTGAGGAGAATTATATGGAGCAGACAATAAAAGGCTATACGTTGAAAGAAGTAGTCTATATTAAGGAAATTGATTGTAATGTTCATCAATATGAGCATAATAAAACAAAAGCCAATATTATTTATTTTGAAGCAGACGATGTTCATAAAACGTTCGGGGTTACGTTTAGAACACCTCAATCAGATAGTACAGGAGTTCCGCATATTATAGAACATTCAGTACTTTGTGGGTCAAAAAAATATCCACTTAAAGATCCTTTTATTGAATTATCAAAAGGTTCATTAAACACATATCTTAATGCTATGACATATGCAGACAAGACTATGTATCCAATTTCAAGTCAAAATGATGCCGATTTTAGAAACTTAATGAATGTTTATTTAGATGCTGTATTTTTTCCAAACATATACGAAAATCCAATGACGCTTATGCAAGAGGGTTGGAGATATCATATAGAAAACGAAGACCAACCACTGGAATATAAAGGGGTTGTATATAATGAGATGAAAGGTGCATTCTCTTCAGCAGAAGAAATTGCTTTTCGTAAAATAAAAGAAGAGTTATTTCCAGATACAACATATGCTCACGAGTCAGGTGGTGCACCAGAGAATATACCAGAACTAACAGAAGAAGAATTTTTGGCATATCACAAACGTTACTATCATCCATCAAATGCATATATTGGGTTATACGGAGCGGTAAATATTGAAGAAACATTAACTTTTATAGATGAAATGTATTTACAACATTTTGAATATGAAGATGTTGACTCTACAGTCAAAGAGCAAAAAGCATTTGAAGAAGTAAAAATGGTTAAAATACCATATTCTGTAGCGGATGAAGAAGAAATGATGCAACACTACGTATCATACAACTGCGTTGTAGGCGAAACAGTTAATAGAAAGCTAATGATTGAAATGGCTATATTAGAATATATACTTTTAGAAACACCAGCTGCGCCTCTAAAAAAAGCGTTAATTAAAGAAGGTGTAGGGGAAGATGTATTTGGCGCATTTCAAACACATATGAAACAACCTATTTTTACGATTATGGCTAAAAATGTTAAAAAAGATAAAATACCATTATTTTATGAAATCGTAGAAAAAGAGTTAAATAGACTTGTTAAAGAAGGCATACCACAAACATTATTAAATGGTGCAGTTCAAGTTAAAGAATTTGAACTAAGAGAAAGTGATTATAAAGGATATTCAAAAGGTTTATTTTATTACATTAATAGTATGAAAAGCTGGATGTATGATGAAAGTCCTCTTATTTATTTACAATATGAAGATATATTAAAAGAGCTTCATAAAGAAAAAACAGAAGGATATTTTGAAACGCTTATTGAAAAGTATTTATTGCAAAACAAGCATGCTTTAAAATTAGAACTTTATCCAGAAATAGAGCTTAATACAAAACTTGAAATATTAGAGCGAGAAAAACTTGCGAAAATTAAAGAAAGTTGGGATAAAGAAACTCTTCAAAAACATATTGATAAAACAAGACAATTTGAGGAGTATCAAAACGAAGAAGAGGAAGAGGAAACAAAATATTGTATTCCGATATTAACAAAAGATGAATTAAAACGAGAAGTTACTTTTCCAAAATACGAAATTAAAAAAAGAGATAATCGCGAGTATATTGTAACTCCGACATTTACAAATAGAATTGTATATATGACATGGTATATAGATTTAGATGGTATAGATAATAAATACATGCCGTATTTAGGAATGCTTGTAGGATTATTTGGGAAATTAAATACAACAAACTATACTTATGAAGATTTATCAATTGCGATAGACCAACATTTAGGAAGTATAGATTATTATATTGATATGCTTTATAATTTTGAAGATGCTACAAAATCAAAACCAGTATTTGTTTTGAAATCAAAAGCATTACAATCAGAAATAGATAATCAAATAAAAATTATGAAAGAAATGATTACGCAAACACAATTTATAGATAAACAAAGAATTTATGAAATTATTAAAGAAATGAAAGCAATAATGGAAATGACAGTAAGTAGTGAAGGTCATAAAATTGCATATAATAGATTGTTAAGTAATTTTTCAAAAATAGAAGCATTCGAAGAAGAAACAAAAGGATTAACTTTTTACCATATGGTATGTGATTTTGTGAAGAATTGGGAAACGATGCAAGATGGCATTATCGAAAATTTAAACAAGGCATATAGTTATTGTGCAAATCATACTAGGTACACAGTTGGATTAACAGTAGATGAAAAAGATGTAGAATCATGCATAGACAAAATTGAAACATGTTTAAGTACGCTAAAAGATGAGAAATTTGAAACTGTTCAAAATGAATGGAAACCAAGCAAGTGCCAAGAAGCTCTTGTTTTCCCTGGAAATGTGAATTATGTAGCTATGGGATATAATTTTAAAGAAGACGGATACTCATATCATGGAGGCCTGTTAGTACTTAAATCAATTTTAGCAAATGATTATCTTTGGAATGAAGTACGTGTGAAAAATGGTGCATATGGTTGTTTTGCAGATTTTAGAAAAAGTGGTAATGTTATGTTCGTATCTTATCGTGACCCTAATATAGCTGAAACAATAGATATTTACCGTAATATACCAGAGTTTGTAAAAACGCTAAATCTCGATGATAGAGAAATATTACAGTATTTAATTGGAACTATTAGTAATATGGATTTTCCATATACGCCATCAACAGAAGGAAATGCAGCGCAGTCATATTATTTAACACATACTACAAAAGAAGACTTGCAACAAATAAGAGATGAAATATTTGAAACTAATAACGATAAACTTCGTTCATTTGCCGATATGATTCAAAGTGTACTTACAAAAAATCAATATTGTGTCTTTGGTAATATGACAAGTATTACAGAAAACGAAAGTTTATTTACAGATATTACAAAAGTATAATAAATTTATAAGACGCACTTTTCATAAGTGCGTTTTTTTGTTAAAATATACTATAATATGATTCTAAAATACAAATAGGAGGATATAGCCTATGGATTTTGCAAATAAAGTCGTTGTAGTTACAGGCGGTGGACAAGGAATTGGTGCTTGCATAGCAACGGAATATGGTAAGAAAAAAGCTACAGTGGTTATTGCAGAAATTGACGAAGAGGCAGGACTTGAGATAGAAGCGGAAGTTAATGCGCAAGGCGGACATGGATTATTTGTAAAAGTAGATATTGCAAATGAAAAATCTGTAATTGATATGGTGAATCAATTAAACAAAAGATATGGTAAAATCGATATACTTATTAATAATGCAGCGATAAGTAGTAGCGGGACATTATTTACTAGAACGATAGAAGAATTTGAGAAAGTTATAAGTGTAAATGTAACAGGCGCGTATTGTTGCGCAAAGCATTGTGTACCACTTATGATAGGAGAAAATTGTAGTATTATAAATATGACATCGACAAGAGCGATGATGAGTGAGGCAAATACAGAGCCGTATTCGGCATCAAAAGGTGCAGTACTTGCACTTAGTCATTCATTAGCAGCAAGTTTATCTCCTAAAATACGAGTAAATTCAATTTCGCCAGGATGGATAGATACATCTCAGTGGAAGAAAAAAAGTGAGAGAAAATTTGTTGCACTTAGAGAAAAAGACCATTGTCAACATTTAGTTGGCAGAGTAGGTGTGCCTGAAGATATTGCAAAAGCTGTTTTATATTTAACTAGCGAAGAAGCGGGATTTATAACAGGTTCACAAATAGTTATAGATGGTGGTATGACAGTAAAAATGATATATGAGGATTAAAAATGATAAAACAATCTAAAGATTATGTTAAAACAATGAAAAAAAAATATCTTCTAAAGTCAGTACTTTGGGGGAGTATAGTGTGTATCATTTTTCTAGTAGGCATTGTACTTATGAAAAAAAGAGCAAGTGAGTTTACATTAGTTGCGGCATTATTTATTTTGCCATTCTCACTTTATTTAACGCGTTATTTTGCATTTTTTAAATATAAAGACCCAAATATTAAAAATTCTGAAATGTTTGAAAAAATGAAAGGTACATATGGTTTATATCATAGTGCTATTTTTCCAGAAAGTGAAACTCTGTATATTGACCATGTTGTTGTAACAGCAAGAACAATTTATTTTGTATCAGAAAGCGAAGAAACATTAACTAAAGCAAAACAAATATTCCCGGTTAGATTTAAAGGTAAGGGAATGGATGAAGGACAGTTAAAATATATTTATGCAAAAGACAAAACATCTATAAAAAATGCTAGTTTGAAAATTCAAAAAGATGCATGTTATACAGATGAAAATTTAACACGATACAATAAAATTATTGAAGCGATGTTAATGTAAACTAGGAGAGTTATATGAAAGAAATTATTGTATCAGCTATTGAGGCAAACCAGCGTTTAGATAAGTTTTTGCTAAAATATTTAAATAAATGTTCTAAAGGATATTTATACAAATGTATGAGAACAAATAAAATAAAATTAAATGGTAAAAAACCAAAAGGTAGTGAAGTGATTTTAGAAGGAGATACGATTAGAGTTTTTTTACTTGATGAAAAAATACAGACACTTATAGAAGTAAAAGAAGCTAAACTAACACCTATTTCGTTCAAAGTTGTATATGAAGATGACAATGTATTGATTATCGATAAGCCATTAGGATTATTGACTCAAAAAGATAAAAAAGATGGGCATAGTTTGGCTGATGAAGTTCGTTCTTATTTTTTGGGAAAAGAAACGGACTATGATGAAATATTAGGTTTTACACCTGCGCCATGTAATAGACTAGATCGTAATACTTGTGGCATTGTACTTGTGGGAAAAAATCTTCCAGCTACACAAGCGCTAAGTGAACTTATAAAAACTAAACAAATATCAAAATATTATATGACAATTGTTATGGGACAAATAAAATCACCTATAATTTTAAAAGGATATCATATTAAATCAGAAGATAAGAATCAAGTACAAATATTTGATAAACCAGTAGAAGGTGCAAAGCCTGTAGAAACTAGAATAGTGCCAATTAAAACAAATGGACGACATACATTAGTTGAAGTGCAATTAATTACAGGAAAAACACATCAAATTAGAGCGCACTTAAGACAAATAGGACATCCGATTATAGGAGATTCGAAATACGGAGACAGCGTTGAAAACACATATTTTAAATCATGTTATGGTTTACATCATCAGTTTTTGTGTGCATATAAAATTAAATTTGAAATTTGTAAATCTCCAATCGAATATTTGCAAGATAGAGTTTTTACTGTTACAGTTCCTAAAATATATAGTGAAATATGTAAAGATGAAGGACTTATTAAGTAACAATTTCAAATGGTGAAAAATTAAAATCATTTAAATGTTTAGAACATTCATTAGCCGAAAAACAATCACCTAATAATAAAAATATAGTACGAGCTTCTTTGAAACGTTTTCTCATATACAAAATAATAGCAGCTTCTTCAACATGGCGAAGTCCTTGTTGTTTGGCGGCAGAATCAGTGCATTTAGAAAAACTTTCAAAAGCTTGTTTTGGGCGATTAAGTTTTAAATAGCAATAACCTAAACAATCAAATAAATTAAGTTTTTTATAAATATGAAGTGCTTTAATAGTGTCAAAATGATAATAAAAATAAGCGGCTTTTTTTAAGTCGTTATGAAGCATAGCAATTTTTGCACCTTCTACGTAAAGGTTATTATTATATGCAGTTTCTAAAGCATCAGAAGTTAAGCCAAGTTTTTCATAAGCATATACTAAGTGACGATATTTGGAAGCATGTTTAAAACAATCGACAGCTTGAATATAGTAGCCTTCTTTGTAAAAAAGAGTGCCTGCAAAAAAAGAAAGCCCACATTTCTTAAGGAAAAAGGCTTTCTTTTTATTTGAAAGCTTAAAAAAACTAGGACCTGTCCGTAAAAGTCTTATAATAAAAATAAAATATGCCAAATTTATCCCCCCCTAAAAATAAAAATACATAACAATATATTACCAAATATTACCAAAAATAGCAAGAAAAGAGGAAAAAAATGGGTTATTGGAATACACGAGGTTTAAGAGGTAGTGGTTTAGAAGAACTTATTAACGTTACAAATGAACTGTACCAAGATAAAAAAATGGCACTAGTTCAAAAAATACCAACGCCGATAACACCAATTACGATAGACAAAAGTAAAGGTGTTATTACACTTGCATATTTTGAACAAAAAAGTACAGTAGACTATATTGGAGTAGTACAAGGTGTTGCTATTTGTTTTGATGCAAAAGAAACAACGAAAGAATCATTGCCACTTGCAAATATTCATGAACATCAAATTGTTTATATGGAGCAGTTTATAGAGCAAGAGGGAGAAGCTTTTTTTATAGTGAATTTTCAAAAACATGAAGCGTATTATATTCTTCCGATAGAATGTGTAAGAGCGTATTATGATAATGCACAAAAAGGTGGACGTAAATCTATTCCGCATAAAGCATTTTCAGAAAAGTTAAAAATTCCAGTAGAAAATGGACTGTATATAAATTATATAAAGACACTTAGTTATTATATGGAACATAAAGATGAATTTGTATGGATATTTGAATAAAATAAATTAAATAAGACGATAATCCCAATGAGGTGAAGAAGATGAAAAAACAAATTCTTATAGGGATTATTCTTATAAGTGGAATACTTACATTAGCTAACCGTACGAATAGACTAGAAGAAGTAGTAGAAGTTAGTAACATTCCACTAGAAACAAATTATAAAATGCAAAATTTTTATATTCCAGAAAATGTATCAGCAGGACACTATGAAAATGAAAATGGTGTGTATCTAGGTGCATATATAGAAAAAAATCAAGATGTAGAAAATGATATGGAAATGTATGAACAAATAATGGGGCAAGATATGGCCTTTAGAGTATTTCAATATAAAGAAACAGGTGATATTGGAAATAGGCAAATATTAGAATGTATTGCAAGTAATCAAGTTCCGTATATTAAAGTGCTTCCTAATAAATATTATGATTTGATGCCGATATATGAAATGATTGGTGATTTAAATAATCGTTATGAAACTACAGTATTTATAGAATTGTTTCCAGTAGATAGCAGAGTTGATGATGTAGAAATGTATTTGGAGTATTATGAAAATGCATACAAGATTCTTAAAAAATATGTACAAGATTGTGTAATTGTTTGGAGTGTAGATACAAATACAGTTTATGAAAGTAGTTTGTACTATCCTGGCAATCATCTTGTAGACTGGATAGGATTAAATGTTGTAGTGCCAAGTGTAAATGCAGATATATCACATGATAGTTTAGCTGAAATTCCAAAAGAAGAAATTGATTTTTGGTATAAAACTTATCAACAAGAAAAACCGCTTATGTTCTCAAACGTTGCGGTACCACATTTTTCGAGAGTAAATCATACGTATACTATTGAAGATGCAAAAAATAAATTAACATATTTTTACGATACTGCATTAAATATGTATCCCCGTATTCGTGCGGTGCTATATACTGATATTGATATGTCTCAAGTAAGTAGTAATGGAAAAGAAGATTATAGGTTAACTAGTCAGAAAAAAATTACAGATCATATGAATAAGTTATTAAATCAATCACGATTTTTAAGTGAAGTAGAAAAAAATGATGCTTTGACAATTGGACAACAAATATTATATACAGTTCCATCGTATGAAATTAATGGAAATATATATATAACAGAAGAGCAGTTAGAATTTGTCTGTAAGTATAAAGAACTTATATCATATATTCCATGTATTATGGATGATACAGAAGTTAAATATTATGATTTAGAACAATTAGTAAATGACCAATTAGGTATTATTAATATTAATTAATATGTCAAATGAGAGCATCACTAGAAATAGTCTAGTGGTGCTTTTATTTAATATTTTTGGTATGATAAGAAAAGAATATAAAATAGATAGCACCAGTGGAGGATAAGCATGAATTTTAGATTAACAACAATTGCAAGTGGAAGTAGCGGGAATTGTACTTTTTTAGAAGCTGGCCAAATAAGAATATTGATAGATGCAGGCATTAGCGGCAAAAAAGTACTACAAGGCCTAAGTGATTTAGAAATAGAACATGATTCGATTCAAGGTATATTTATTACACATGAGCATAGTGACCATATTAAAGGTGTAGGAATTATTAGCCGTAAGTTAAATATTCCGATTTATGCTACGAAATTAACATGGGAACATATGCTTAATGAACAATCGTTAGGAAAAATTGCAGAAGAAAATATTAAGCATATTGAAAAAGAAATAGAAATGAATATAGGTAAGTTAAGTATTAAACCATATGAAATTTTTCATGATGCCGTAGATCCTGTAGGTTATGTGTTTTCATACAAAGATAAAAAAATTGCATTAGCTACAGACCTTGGAAAAGTGGACAGAAAATTAGTTGAAAATTTATACGGCGTAAACGGTATATTACTGGAATTTAATCATGATATTAATATGCTAGAAGTAGGGCCTTATCCATATAGTTTGAAAAAACGTATATTAGGTGATTCAGGGCATTTAAGCAATGAACTTGCAGCAAAAGTACTTACACATATATACCACGATCAGTTGCAGTGGGTAATTTTAGGGCATTTAAGCAAAGACAATAATATGCCTGATTTGGCATACATAACTGCAAAAAACGCATTAGAGAAAAAAAATATTTATATTGGTCAACATATTGAAGTTACAGTGGCAAATCGTGATAACATAACACCTATGCATAATGTACTTATGGATTAATAGGAATAAAAAAAGCATAATTGGAAAAACATACATAGATAGAAGACATAAAACAAACGATGAGGTGAAATAGTGAAAACATCGGTAGTCAGTCATCATATGTATTTTTTCCCGTTTACATGGGAAGGGGAATTGGCACCAAATAAAAGAAGTATGCTGAAAAATCACGAAAGTCAATCTACAATGGAAGAAAATTTGATATCTTGGAAACGTAGAGATAGAGATATTATTGTAGATAGGCAATACAATGAATTAGTTTATTTTTATAAACCTGTACAGTCAGTTCTTTATGAATATCAAAATAGTAAAATTATTAAAATATTTGATAAAGTAGAACGTCATGAAGATGATTATTTAGAAGTGATGGTGGAGGATAAAAAATATATACTTTCAGTTGAAGAAATAAGTCTAAAACTTTATAAAAATGGAATTGGTATTTTAAGTATTGAAGTAATAAACAATAAGTATGAAGCATTAGATGATATTATTGCGATTAATAGTATCGGCAAATGTGTATATCCTTATAGCTTGCCTATTGAAGAAGCTCAAAATGATTATTTTCCACAAGAAATTAAGATACAAATAGCTAAAAAATGTATTACAGAAAAATTTGATAAAAACTATAAAAAGAATATAATGTGTATAACAGACTTTTTAATGGGGATTTTGGGACCTAGTTTTTCAAATAACAAACAAACTGAAGAAAAAAATATAATAAATATTGACCCGCTATTTAGTAACAGAATGTATACTGTATGTGTTTATAAAAACGATGAATTATTAAGCGCAATTCAGCAGAAAAAAATAGAAGATACTTTATTTCATACGTTTATATTATGTAGTAAACAAGATAATGTTTTTGGTGTTACCAAAATTCATTTGGACAATATATCGTATAGTATCGGAAGATTTTCATTTATAGGAGTAACGAAATATGATTATCCATATAAAATGTTTAATGAACTAGCAACGCTCGCAGTTTTACAAAGAGCCTCTTTATTACATTTTTCAAATCAGTTAGCATGGATATCTACGCTTCCTAAAATACAACTTATAGAAGGAATTCGTAAGTTGTATGAGATTTATGTTCAATTTATTAACCAAATGTATTTTGATGAAGTGACAGTGGATATGCAAGGTAGTGCGCTTTATGAAGCTTTAGTAAAAGAATTACGAATCAAAGAGGAGCTTGCAGAACTTGATTTTGAAATGCGTGAAGTTCATGAATATAGTTCGATTATTCAAAAACAACAATCGCAAAAACGAATGGATTTTCTAGCAATTGTCGGAGCATTACTTGTATTACCAACTTTTGTAACAGGTTTTTTTGGAATGAATATTTTAGAAGATCGTTTTATGAAATGGTGGATGCATGAAGATGTATGGTTGTTTTTGAATAGTTATTTATTGCTACCAGTTGTTATTATTTTATTTATATATAGCTGTGCAATTAAAGGTTTTAAAAGTGGTAAAATTGGCAGGCAAGTGTTACTTGGTTTAATGGCTATTAGTATGTTAGTATTAATGACAAGAGGATGTGGACTTGTTAGAATGTAATATATTTTAATGTTGATGTGAAAAGTGCCTTTTTAAAGGCACTTTTTTAATAATTAAAAATTTGTATAAATATTATTTTGAAAATAGAATGTGAATTATTTTGAAAATAGAATGTGAATTATTTTGAAATTTTAATGTGTGTTTGCTATACTGAAACTAGATGCTTTTGAAAAGCAAAAAAGGGGGGAACTTATGAAAATTTTTATAAGTGCAGATATTGAAGGAATTACAGGCGTATCGACATGGGAGGAAGCTGCATTAAATCCACCATATGATGCAAGAGAGAGAATGACAAAAGAAGTAGCTAGCGCATGTAGGGGTGCAATTGTAGCGGGCGTAAGAGATGTTATTATAAAAGATGCACATGGAAATGGTAAAAATCTAATCTATACAATGTTACCTAAAATTGCAAAAGTAATATCAGGTTGGAGTGGACATCCATATACTATGGTAGAAGGATTAGATGATACATTTGATGGTATTGTTTTTATAGGATATCATTCTCACGCAGGCTCAAATGCATCACCATTATCACATACGCTAGACCCTAAAAACATAAAAAATATTTATATTAACGAACAAATAGCAAGTGAATTTACAATTTTTAGTTATGCTGCACGTATGCTAAATATACCAATTATAGCAGTTAGTGGTGACGGAGGCTTAATTAGAGAAGTAAATAGGCTAGATAAAACAATTCCAACTGTTGCAGTGCAAGAAGGTTTTGGCGGCGCAGTAGTATCGGTGCACCCTAATATTATATTAGAACGTATTGAACAGGCAGTACAAAAGGGTATTACGAAAATAGAAGAAATAGTAGTACCTCCGATGCCACCACTATTTAATGTTAAGGTGGAATTTAAAAAACATAAAGACGCGTATAAATGTTCTTTTTATCCAGGCGCAAAACAAATTGATGAATTTACAATTTCATATACATGCGAGGATTATATGGATGTTTTGAAATTGTTATTATTTTTATAAATATTAACGATAGGCAGGTAAAGTATAATTAAAATTTATTGGGTAAGACATGGTAAAACAAGTGCAAATCAAGAAAACCAGTACTATGGAAAACTTGATTTGCGATTAACGCAAGAAGGCATTATGGAAATAAAGCAAATAAAAACTAATTTTAATGACTGTATCAATGTTTATTCAAGTCCAGCGGCAAGGGCTATAGAAACAGCTAGTATATTATTTAATGGTATTTATTTCAAAGTAGATGCAAGGTTGTTAGAAAGAGATATGGGGATTTTTGAAGGTTTAGATGATAAAAATTTAAGACAAAAGTATCCTGAAGAACGTAAAGAATGGTATAGCAATTGGAAACAATATGTTATACCAGAAGGCGAAAGTGCTATGATGCAGTATGAGCGTGTAGTATCGTTTATTAAAGAATTAGAAAAAGAAAATAAAGATGCAATTGTTATTAGCAATGCAGGAACGATTAGATTGGCGCTTTGCTATATGTTTGGTGGTAATTTAGATATGTTTTGTAAATTTCATGTAGCGACTGGTGTAGTAGTTGGAACGTATTATGAAAATGACTATTGGTATATGGATTTATCACAGGAAAATTATTAAAAAATGAATTAGAGGAATATAATGAAATTAATACAACAGTTCATACTTGCAATTCAATTTTTAACTAGAATCCCATTAACAAAAAAAGACGTTCCTTGTAAAACACAAGATTTTCAAGGAGCAATGACGTTTTTTACTTTTATTGGACTAATTATAGGTCTTTTGCAATGGGGAACTTATGAAATATTTAATTTTTTAGTTTCGCCACTAATTGGAGCTTTAGCAAGTACAGTTATGGGAATTTGGGTAACAGGAGGACTGCATTTAGACGGTCTTAGTGATGTATGGGATGCGTTTGGTGCAAATCAAGAAAAAGAAAAAACGTTTGAGATTATGAAAGATAGTCGTGTTGGTGCATTTGGCGTAATCGCAATAGTATTAGATGTTTTTATTCATGTTATAGGAATATATAGTTTTTCAGAGTATAGCGCATTATATATTTTAGTGCCGATATGTGCCAAATGGAGCGTAATATGGCTTTGTTACTACGGAACAAATGCAAAAAATGGGCTTGGAGCTTTATGGATTGGTAATATAAAAAAACAAGGATTTATTATTAACTTATTAGTTTTAATATTAGCGGGAATTATTCTAAGTTCTTTTGCTGTTACGATAAGTATAGTAGTTATTAGTTGTATGTGCGCTATATATACAAAAAAAGCGTTTGATAAGAAACTAGGAGGATTAACAGGTGATGGATTAGGTGCATGTAGTCAAATGACAGAATGGGCACTTATTTTATTTTTGTTAACTATGATGAAATGGATTTTATAACGATGAAAAATAATTTAGATGATTATATTAAAAATATTTCAGATTTGAATAAATCATATAAAAATCAGATGGAAAAATATTTAGATGGCTTAACAAAGCCTGTAGGTTCGCTTGGGCGTCTTGAACAAATGGTTATTCAGCTTGCAGGTATTCAAGAAACTCAATTTCCAAAAACTACGCCTAGAGTAACAGTTATTATGTGTGCAGACAACGGAGTTTGCAATCAAGGAATTAGTAGCTGTCCTCAAGAAGTTACGGCAACTGTTACACAAAATTTTACAAAAGGTATTACGGCTATGAACAAATTAAGTCATTTTACTAATGCGGATTTGTGCATTGTAGATATTGGAGTAAAAGGAATAATAAATAATGAGAATATTATTAGTTGTAAAATAAGAGAAGGCACAGCGGATTTTTCAAAAGAGTATGCAATGGAAAAAAACGATGTTTTAAATGCAATTGAAGTAGGAATTAAACAGACAGAAAAACTAATAAAAAAAGGTTACAAGATGATAGGTACAGGCGAGATGGGTATAGGAAACACTACTACATCAGCAGCGGTTACTACGGCGCTACTTAATCTAAAGCCGCACCAAGTAGTTGGAAGAGGCGCGGGTGCAGATGAGCGTGTGTATCAAAGCAAAATTAAAACGATTACAAATGCATTAGATAAACATAAGCCAATTGTAGATAATCCACTTGATGTACTGATGAAAGTTGGAGGACTTGATTTATGTGGTCTTGTAGGAGTGTTTTTAGCTTGCGCAAAAAATAAATGCAGCGTAGTTATAGATGGATTTATTTCAGCAACAGCAGCGCTTGTTGCATATAGATTATGTAATGAAACAAAACATTATATGATAGCATCGCATTTGTCGGAAGAAAAAGGTATGCAAAAAATAATCGAAGAGATTGGTCTAAAACCACATTTTAATTTAGAAATGAGATTAGGAGAAGGTAGCGGATGTCCGTTATTGTTTCAATTAGCCGATGTAGCAGTGTATACGCTAATGGGAATGGGTACATTTGAAGATGCTGGTGTAGATTCTACAAATTATATGAATATATGGAAAAAATGAAATAATTAAGATGGCAAAGTAGAAAAATCGACATTATTTTCAATCATAAGCAAAACTATATTGACACTTAGTTTTGGCTATGATAGTATTAATAACAGAAAATTAAATATAGCCTTTAAGCTTGGTCCAGTGAGGCCAAAAAGGAGAACTAATGACAAATATAAATTACTTAAAGAAATATAACAATTGTATGGTCATATATAATACAAATCAAATAGACAATTTTGTTAAATGTGCTACTGTTTATAACAAAACAGATAGTCTTATTAATGGTTGTTTTTTTACGCTTAAAGGCAATAGATGGGGGATAACCCTTTCTATTGCCTTTTAATTTTATAAAAAAGAAAGGTGATTCATAATGTTAAAACGCAAAGATTTATTAGGTATTCGTGACCTAGAAATTTCAGAAATAATGAGTGTACTCGAATGTGCAAAAGAAATGAAGCTAAAAATTCAAGATAAAACACAACGAGATAAACGATTAACAGATCAAAGTATGATTACACTTTTTTATGAAAATAGTACACGTACACGAGTTTCATTTAATATGGCAGGAATGTACCAAAATATGCACGTAACAGATTTAGGAGTTGCGACAAGTAGTGTACAAAAAGGCGAAACATTAGTAGATACAGGCGTAACACTAGATAGAATGGGACTTGACTATATGGTTATCCGTCATGGACTTAGCGGATCTGCTCATCTATTAGCTAGAAATGTAAAAGCTTCAGTTATTAATGCAGGAGATGGGGCAAATGAACATCCAACGCAGGCGCTTCTAGATCTTTATACTATGCTTGAACATAAGGGCGGATTTAAAGATTTGAAAGTAACAATAGTTGGAGATATAGCGCATAGCCGAGTAGCACGTTCAAACGTTTTTGGATTAATAAAACTAGGCGCACATGTAACTCTTGCAGGAGCTGGAACGCTAACTACTAAAACAATGGAAGTACTAGGTGCTACTGTAACAAATGACATTAAAGAAGCACTAACAGGTGCAGACGTTGTTATGGGACTAAGAATTCAAATGGAAAGACAGCAAGGCGGATTGTTTCCAAATCTAAGAGAATATAGCCAGTTATATGGTATAGATAAAGAACTTTTTAGCCTAGCTGACAAAAAAGCAATTCTAATGCATCCAGCTCCAGTTAATAGAGGTGTAGAACTTATGCCAGAATTATTAGATAGCAAAGTAAGTGTTATAGATGAGCAAGTAACAAATGGTGTGGCAGTTCGTATGGCAATTTTAGCGCTCTTGAATGAAAGGAGAAATAAATAATGAAAACATTAATTAAAAATGGTCTATTAATAAATCCTTCAACAAACTTAGAGATGGTTACAGATATTCTTATTAAAGATGGTATTGTAGTTGAAATTGGAAACATACAAGAAGAAGCGGATAAAACAATTGATGCAAAAGGTAAATGGGTAGTACCAGGATTGATAGATCTTCATGTGCATTTGCGTTCGCCAGGGTTTGAGCACAAAGAAACTATTAGTTCAGGGTGTGATGCAGCGGCTAAAGGCGGGTTTACAACTATTTGCTGTATGCCTAATACAAAGCCAGTTATAGATAACGAATGTGTAGTTGAATACATTAATACGATGGCAAAACAAGCAAACGGAGTTCACGTGTTGCCAGTAGGCTCTATAACAGAAGGACAAAAAGGACAAAATTTATCAAACATTGGTAAAATGGCAGAGCATGGTATTTGCGGAATAAGCGAAGATGGTCATACAGTAATGAATGCAAGCCTTATGAAAAAAGCTATGAATTATATAAAACCATTTGATTTACCAATCTTTTCGCATACAGAAGACCACACATTAGCGGGCGGAGCGATGAATGCAGGTGAAAATGCGCAACTATACGGAATTAAAGGTATCGGCTGTGACGCAGAAGAAGTTATCGTAGCTAGAGATATTATTTTGGCAAGAACGACAGGTTGTAGATTGCATTTATCACATATTAGTACAAAAGGTAGTTTGGAACTAATAGAGATGGCAAAAACAGTATGGGGAATGAAAAATTTAACGGCAGAAACAGCGCCGCACTACTTCATATTAGATGATAGTATTATTAACGACTATGATGCAAATAAAAAAATGAACCCACCACTTAGAACAAAAGCAGATGTTAGTGCTATGAAAAAAGCTATAAAAAATGGTGTAATTGATGCAATAGCGACAGACCATGCGCCTCATCATTATGATGAAAAAAATGTTGAGTTTGAAAAAGCACCATTTGGTATTGTAGGTCTTGAAACAAGCTTTGCACTTTCATACACATACCTTGTAAAAACAGGTATTTTAACACCGCTAGAACTTATTGAAAAAATGAGTACAGCGCCAGCAAATATTTTAAAAAGTCAAAAAGGTAGAATAGAAGTTGGCAGCGTAGCAGATATTACAATTATAGAGGTAGATACACCTTACAAAATTGACAAAGAAACATTTGTATCAAAAGGAAAAAACACACCGTTTGACAAGATGGAAGTGTATGGAACTGTTGAAATGACAATGGTATCTGGTGAAATTATTTTCACAAATAAATAAAAATTGATATATAAAATATTAAAAAAATGTTACATTGCATTAGGTGTAATTTATAAAATTCGAATAAGAGTAGGAGAATATGCATGATTGATCGTCTTATTACACAAATTAAAAAAGTAGAAAACCCAACGGTAGTTGGTCTTGATCCAACTTACGCTATAATTCCAAATTTTATAAAAAAACAAATGATTGAAAAATATGGCAAAACGCCAAAAGCAGTTGCAGAAATGTTCATTAAGTTCAATCAGATGATTATTGACGATGTTCATGATTTAATTCCAGCAGTTAAACCTCAAATTGCAATGTATGAACAATATGGACTAGAAGGGCTAAGAGCTTATATGGAAACATGTAAGTACGCAAAGCAAAAAGGACTAGTTGTTATTGGTGATATAAAAAGAGGTGATATTGCATCAACTGCACTTGCATATGCTGGACATATTGCAGGTGTAGAAATCGAAAATGAGCATTTTGAATTATGGCATGAAGATAGTGTAACACTTAATCCGTATATGGGATTTGACGGAATAGAGCCTTTCATAAAAGCGTGTAATACGCGTGATAGAGGGTTATTTATTCTAGTTAAAACAAGTAATCCAAGCGGTAAAGAAATTCAAGATTTGCTAGTAGATGGTACACCGGTGTATGATAAGACAGCAGACTTAGTTTCTGCATGGGGAGAACTTGCTATGGGAACTTTAGGATATAGCAAAATTGGGGCAGTAGTTGGAGCGACATACCAAGAACAAGGTATAGAGCTTAGAAAACGTATGCCACATACATTTTTCCTAGTGCCAGGATATGGCGCACAAGGTGGAACAGGTAGTGATTTAAAAGGGTATTTTGATAAAAATGGTGTAGGGTGCATAGTAAACTCATCAAGAGGAATTATCGCAGCATACACATCAGACAGCGAAGTAGATGAATTAGATTTTTCAAAAGCTTCAAGAAAAGCAGTTATTGCAATGAAGAATGACCTACAAGGAGTGATGAGTTAAGATGAAAGCACAGTTAATTCTCGAAAACGGAATGGTATTTGAAGGAAAAGCTTTTGGATATTTAAAAGAAACAATAGGTGAAGTTGTATTTAATACAGGTATGACAGGGTATCAAGAAATTCTTACAGACCCATCATATTATGGACAAATGGTAGTTATGACATATCCACTAGTTGGAAATTACGGAATAAATTTAGAAGATATGGAATCAAATAATGCACACGTAAGAGCGTTTATAGTACGTGAGAAATGCGATTTTCCAAATAATTTCAGATGTGAACTGACGTTAGATGGGTACTTAAAAGCACAAAAAATTATTGGTCTTGAAGGTATAGATACAAGAGCGTTAACAAAAGTTCTTCGTAATCACGGAACAATGAGAGCAATTATTGCAGTTCGTGAATTAACACCTAGCCAAATTAAAATGAAAATAGAGAGTTTTTGTAACAAATCAGCAGTTGCAGAAGTTACAACAAAAGAAACATATACAATAGATGGACAAGGAATTCATGTTGCAATGATAGATTGCGGAATGAAGCAAAATATAGTTCGTTCATTTGTAGAAAGAGGATGTAAACTAACAGTATTTCCATATACTGCTACAGCAGAAGATATTTTAGCTGTTAATCCAGATGGTGTATTTTTATCAAATGGACCTGCAGATCCAAAAGATGTACCTACAGTTGTAGAAACAGTGAAAAATATTGTTGGCAAAAAACCAATTACAGCAATATGTTTAGGTCATCAACTTCTTTCGCTAGCATTAGGCGGAGATACATCAAAATTAAAATTTGGTCACCATGGTTGTAATCATCCAGTTAAAGACTACGTTTCAAACCGTGTATACATTACATCACAAAATCATAACTACTATGTAAGTAAGTTACCTGAAGGTGCTACTGTAACACATGAGAACTTAAATGATAATACAGTTGAAGGAATGTACTTTAGAGATTTAAATATTTATAGCGTACAGTTCCATCCAGAAGCTTGCCCAGGACCAACAGACACAGCACATATTTTTGACGAATTTATCAGCGTTATGCAAGGAGGTAAACTATAATGCCAAGAGACATGAGTATAAAGAAAGTATTAGTAATCGGTTCAGGACCGATTGTTATAGGACAAGCAGCAGAGTTTGATTATTCAGGAACACAAGCTTGTCAAGCGATTCGTGAAGAAGGCATTGAAGTTGTTTTAGTTAACTCAAATCCAGCAACGATTATGACAGACCGTGAAATTGCGGATAAAATATATATAGAGCCACTAACAGCTGAGTTTCTTGAAAAAGTTATTGCAAAAGAACGTCCAGATAGTGTTTTAGCAGGTGTAGGTGGTCAAACAGGATTAAACCTTGCTGTAGAACTTCATGACAAAGGTATTTTAGAAAAATACAATGTACGTGTAATAGGTACTCAAATTGATGCTATTAAAGAAGGGGAAGATAGAGAACTTTTCAGAGCATTAATGGATCGTATTAATCAGCCAGTTATAGAAAGTGAAATCGTAGAAACTGTAGAGCATGCAGTTACATTTGCAAAAAAGATTGGATATCCAGTAGTAGTTAGACCAGCGTACACATTAGGTGGTACAGGTGGTGGTATCGCAGAAACTGAAGAAGAATTAAGAGAAATTTCAGCTAGTGGTATTCATTTATCAAGAGTAAACCAAGTACTTATTGAAAAGTGTATCAAAGGATGGAAAGAAATTGAGTACGAAGTAATGCGTGACCAATATGGCACAGTTATTACAGTATGTAACATGGAAAATATTGACCCTGTTGGAATTCATACAGGAGACAGTATAGTAGTAGCACCATCACAAACATTATCTGATCGTGAGTACCAAATGCTTAGACGTGCATCACTTGATATTATTTCATCATGTGATATTAGAGGTGGTTGTAACGTTCAGCTTGCACTACATCCAGAAAGTTTTGAATATGCGGTTATCGAAATTAACCCACGTGTAAGTCGTTCTTCAGCACTTGCATCAAAAGCAACAGGATATCCTATTGCACGTGTTTCAGCAAAAATCGCATTAGGTTATGGATTAGATGAAATCAAAAATGCTGTAACAGGAAAAACATATGCGTGTTTTGAGCCAACACTTGACTACGTAGTTGTAAAAATACCAAAATGGCCATTTGATAAATTCTACACAGCAAAACGTACACTTGGAACAAAAATGATGGCAACTGGTGAAATTATGGCGATTGGCAATAATTTTGAAAGTGCATTCTTAAAAGGACTTCGTTCTTTAGAAATAGGCCAATATAGTTTTAAACATAAAAAACTAGAAGGTTGTTCATTAGATGAATTAAAAGAACGTGTTGTAACAGCAGATGATGAACGTATTTTTGCATTAGCAGCTATGCTTCGTATGCATTACCGCGAAGAGCAAGTATGTAAAATTACTGGTATGGACATATTCTTTGTAAAAAAATTCAAATGGATTGTTGATCAAGAAGAAATTTTAAAAGAGATGGAATATGACGAACTAACACCAAAATATCTAAAAAAACTTAAAAGAAGAGGTTTTGCAGATAAAGCGATTGCTGAATTTATTGGTGTTAAAGAAGATGATATTCGTGACCTTCGTTTTAAATGGAATATAATACCTGTTTATAAAATGGTAGATACATGCGGGGGAGAATTTGAAGCTGAGTCACCATATTATTATTCAACATATGATGAAATAGATGAAGTAGAAGTAAGTGATCGTGAAAAAGTAATGGTTATGGGTTCAGGACCTATACGAATAGGACAAGGTATTGAATTTGATTACTGCTCAGTTCATGCGATTATGGCACTTAGAAAACGCGGAATTGAAACGATAATTGTTAATAACAATCCAGAAACAGTAAGTACGGATTTCAACACATCAGATAAATTATATTTTGAACCATTAACAGATGAAGATGTATACCATATTATATTAAAAGAAAAACCAAAAGGTGTAGTACTACAATTTGGTGGTCAAACAGCAATTAAATTAGCGAAATTCTGTGAAAAAATGAATATTAAAGTTCTTGGAACACAGCCAAAACAAGTAGATGCAGCTGAGGACCGTGAAAAGTTTGATGAAATTTTAGAAAGACTTAATATTAAACGTCCAAAAGGTAAAGCAATTTGGTCAGTTAATGAAGGTTTAGAAGTTGCAAAAGAACTTGAATATCCAGTACTTGTACGTCCATCTTATGTACTTGGCGGACAGGGTATGGAAATTACGTTTGAAGAAGAACAACTTAAACGCTACTTACTAAACGCATTTGATCGTGATCCAGAAAACCCAGTACTAATAGATAGATACCTAATGGGACGTGAAATAGAAGTAGATGCAATATGCGATGGAGAAGAAATTTTAATTCCAGGTATTATGGAGCATCTTGAAAGAGCAGGTATCCATTCAGGAGACAGTACAACATTATTCCCAAGTGTTAATATTTCAGACCGCATTAAAGACAAAATTATTGAATGTACAAGAATGTTAGCAAACGAACTTGAAGTAATGGGTATGATTAATATTCAATATATTGAATTCAAAAACGAATTATATATTATCGAAGTAAATCCACGTTCAAGTCGTACAGTACCATACATTTCAAAAGTAACTAACGTACCAATTATAGAGTTAGCAACACGTGTAATGTTAGGTGAAAAACTTGCTAATATGGAATACGGTATTGGTCTTTACCCAGAACCTGAAAACTTCTATGCAGTTAAAGTTCCAGTATTCTCTACTGAAAAATTACCAAGAGTAGAAGTAAGTCTTGGGCCTGAAATGAAATCAACAGGTGAAGTACTAGGAGTTGGTAGCACAGTAGAAGAAGCTTTATACAAAGGCTTCATAGCAGCAGGTAAAAAACTTCCAAGTGAAAAAGGAACAATTCTTGCAACAATTCAAAAATATGACCAAGATGAGTTTGTAGCAATTGCAAAACGTTTTGCAAAACTTGGATATAAGTTTGTAGCAACTAAAGGTACAGCGGAAAGACTTGCATCAGAAGGTATCGAAAGTCGTGTTATTAAAAAACTATCAGAAGGTAGTGCAGAATTAATTGATTTAATTCGAAGCGGAGAGATAGATTTACTTGTTAATACACCAACAAAAGGAAATGACTCAAAACGTGACGGATTTAAAATACGTCGTCATGCAATCGAATCATCACTTCAAATAGTAACATCATTAGATACGTTAAATGCTATGGCAGATATCGTAGAAAACAACTTAACCGTAGAAGATACAACAATCTATAACATGGGAGAAAAAGCGGATGAGTAAAAAAGTTATAGAAGGTAATATCGTTAGCAACATAAAAGTTGCTAACGATGTTTACAAAATGGTAATAGAGGCCAAAGAAATTGCAGAAAATGCAAAACCTGGACAATTTGTTAACATTTATACAAAATCAGAAAGTATGCTACTTCCAAGACCGATTAGCTTATGCGAAATAGGCAAAACAACAGTTACACTTGTTTATGGTGTAGTAGGAAAAGGCACAAAAGAATTTGCAACCTACAAAGCAGGCGACTCTATTCGTATTAGTAGCGCACTTGGTAACGGTTACAAAATCCAAAAATCAGATGTTAGTATTTTAGTCGGCGGAGGAATTGGTGTACCACCACTTTTAGAACTTAGTAAACATCTAGAAGGCAAAAAAATAGCGATACTAGGATTTAGAGATGAACCTTTTTTAGTAGAAGAATTAGAAGCACAAGGCGTAACGGTTTATGTTGCAACAGATAGTGGCAAAGCTGGATTTAAAGGAAACGTAGTGCAATTAATGGAAAAAGAAGGCATTGTAGGTGATTACTGTTATAGCTGTGGTCCAAAACCAATGCTTCGCGCGTTAACTGATTTTTGCGAATCAAAAAACATGCCAGTCCAAGTTTCACTAGAAGAGAGAATGGGATGTGGTTATGGGGCGTGCGTAGGTTGTGTATGCAAAACAAAAACTACTGATGAAAAAGGCTATGAACTCAAAAAAGTCTGTAAAGACGGTCCTGTATTTTTAGGAAGTGAGGTATCATGGTAATGAGCAAATTAGATTTAAGTGTAAATATTGGCGGAGTTATATTACAAAATCCTATTACAACAGCATCAGGAACATTTAATCCAAGCGAAAGTTCTGAGTTTTACGATTTAAATGAACTAGGTGCGGTAATAACAAAAGGTGTTGCAAACGTTGCATGGGAAGGTAATCCTGTACCAAGAATTGCGGAAACATACGGCGGAATGATTAATGCTGTAGGATTACAAAATCCAGGTGTTGAAGCATTTATCAAAGAAGATTTAGCTTTTATGAAACGTTTTAATACAAAAGTAATTGCAAACGTTGCAGGAAGAACTATTGAAGATTACTGCGAAGTAGTTGAACGCCTAAGCGAAACAGATGTTGATTTACTAGAAGTAAATATTTCATGTCCTAACGTAAAATGCGGTGGCATTGGTTTTGGTACAGATATAAAACTTGCAGGTGATGTAACACGCGCAGTAAAAAAAGTTTCAAAAAAACCAATCATTATAAAACTAACACCTAATGTAACAAATATTGCAGAAATAGCAAAAGCTGTAGAAGCAGAAGGTGCTGATGCAGTTTCTCTTATCAATACACTTCTTGGTATGAAAATTGATGTACACAAGCGAAAATGCGTTGTAGCAAATAAAATGGGCGGATTTTCAGGTCCAGCAATAATGCCAGTAGCAGTTAGAATGGTATATCAAGTTAGACGTGCAATAAACCTTCCAATTATTGGACTTGGTGGTATTACAACAGGTGAAGATGTTGCAGAATTCATTTTAGCAGGAGCTGACGCTGTATCAATAGGAACAGCAGCACTTATAAATCCAGTAGCACCTGTAAATATTAAAAATGAATTTATAGATTATATGAACCAATATGGTTTTAAAAACTTAGCTGAATTACGAGATTCATTTCAAGAATAAAAAATAAAAGACTATTGCATATGCATAGTCTTTTATTTTTTTGACAAAATACTAGGTATATAGAAGATATAACTAAGGGAGATGCGAAATGAAGATAAAGATTATATTAGGGCTTTGCATAGCAATTACAAGTAGTATGTGTCTATCTGGGTGCAAAAAAGTAGAAGATGATAATGAAAAAATATTAAATGCTAAGGCTGGTAAAGTTGTTGAACTAGAAGGAGAACAAGACCAGTACGGATGGTTTCCGCATATGCGGTTAACATTTGGAGAAAAAGAATTATCAGAAATATATTTTGATTATATTAATAGTGAAGGTATAAGAAAAACAAGAGATGAAGAATATAATGCAACAATGAAAGAAAAAACAGGTATGAGTACAATTGAAGCGATAGATGATTTAATAAAACAATTAGAGAAAACTAAAGACCCAACTAAAATAGATGTAGTAACAGGTGCAACGCAAACATCAGTTGAATTTATGACAATGGCAAAGCAAGCATATAATCAATATTTTAATGGTGAAAATAGTGCAAATAACTATAAAAAAGGTGATCCAATGACTTCAGAAGATGATGAAGAATTATCAGAAATAGGAGAATATAACAATGGCGGAGATGCTTCTCCAAATTCTCCTGAAAATATAAATAACAAATAAAACTTTGTTTACCTAAAAATCATTGATAAAATGGTATTACTTGGTTTATAATAACTTAAAACTTTATACTATATATAAAAAGGATGAGCCTAATGAACATCGTATTACACGAACCAGAAATACCACAAAACACAGGAAATATAGCAAGAACTTGCGCAGCAACAGGAGCAAAATTACATTTAATTGAGCCACTTGGATTTTCACTAGATGAAAAACAATTAAAACGTGCAGGATTAGATTATTGGAATTTACTAGATGTTACAACTTATAAAAACTTTGAAGAATTTCTTCAAAAAAATAATAATCCAGTAGTGTATATGGCTACAACAAAATCAAAACAAACATATGTTGATGTTAAGTATGATGAAAATAGTTTCATTATGTTTGGTAAAGAAAGCAAAGGAATTCCAGAAGAAATTTTGATTAATTACAAATCATCTGCAATTCGTATTCCAATGCGCGAAGAAGCACGTTCACTGAATTTATCAAATGCAGTATCAGTAGTATTATACGAAGCACTACGCCAAACAGAATTTGCACTTCTTCAAAAAGAAGGACAATTACACAATTACGAATGGTAAAAAAATTTTAAAAAATGAATAATTTTCAACATATATTCCCATAATATAGAAAGATTTTGAACTAGCATTATGGGTTTTAGGAGGAAATTATGAAAAAATTAATTAAATATATGATAATATGCGTAGTTTTAAGTATATATATATATCCCACGTACGGAGTTACATCATCAAAAAATCTTTTTCCAACTACAAATGGAATTACTGGAACAGTAATTGCAAAAAACGTAAATGTAAGAAGTTATCCAAATACCACATCTAAAATTGTTTTAAAATTAAATGGTGGAAGTGTTAAAATCATAGGAAAAAATAATGGTTGGTACAAAGTTCACACTAAAGGAATAGATGGGTGGATTAATAGTAAATACGTTAGTTCAAAATTAGAACAACATATACCATATGTAAAAGCCAAAGGCGAAGAAATAGTAGCTTATGGAATGAAGTTTATGGGAACACCATACGTATGGGGCGGAAATAGCCTAGAGAAAGGTGTAGACTGTTCTGGATTTACAAAAGAAGTTTTTGATGCTTTTGGTGTAGACATAAGTAGAGTTTCATATATGCAGGCGAATGACGGAAGGGATATATCTAAATCTAGCCTAATGGCAGGCGATTTAATTTTCTTTGATACAGAAGGAGAAAATGATGGCAACATTTCGCATGTTGGTATATATATGGGTAACAATCAGTTTATTCATTCGGATAGTACAAGAGGTATTGCAATTAGCAAACTTTCAAATCCGTACTATACGCGTAACTATGTAAAAAGTGTCAGAGTACTTGGGTAATTATAATATATGCTAGAAAAAGGCTACCGTTGGTAGTCTTTTTTTGACTAGTAAATGTGATGTAGTGAAATACTTAAATTATGGTATAATAGGTAATAAATGAAATGAATTGGAAGAGGTTACTATGAACGAGAGAACATTATATAAATTAGAATTTCATAAAATTATAGAAATGCTTAAAACGCACGCTCTTACAGAAAGCGGAAAGCAAAGTATTGAAAAATTAATACCTTCATCTAACTATAAAGAAGTATTCAAATGGCAAAAAGAAACGACAGATGCACTAAATATGGTAGTAAAAAAAGGCCGAGTACCGATTAGAAATGTTAAAGAAATTACAACATCTTTAAAACGTGTTGAAATTGGCGCGGTACTTAGTAGTCATGAAATTTTAAATATCGCTAAAGTTATGGAAAGTTGCAGACGATTAAAAAACTACTATAAAGAAGATGCAGAAACTGTAAATTATGAATATATCAAAGGATATTTTGAAAGTTTATCAACACATAATAATGTAGAAAATGAAATTAATCGTTGTATTTTAGCGCCAGATGAATATGCAGATGAGGCAACGCCAGCACTTGGGCAAATTAGGCGCCAGATGAAATCAGCGACTACAAAAATACGTGAAACATTGCAAAATGTTTTACACTCAAGTCAGTACCAAGATATGTTGCAAGAGCCAGTAATTACTATGAGACAAGACCGTTATTGTATTCCAATCAAAATAGAATACAAAAATGCATTTAAAGGAATAATACATGATCAATCATCTACAGGAGCGACGGCATTTATAGAACCGTTATCAGTTGTAGAACTTGGCAATAATTTAAGAACGCTAGAAGCAAAAGAACAAGAGGAAATTGAAAAAATACTCGCATATTTAACAGAATTGATAGGTGAAAATTCAATATTACTAAGTACATCATTTCAAACAATGACAATGATAGATGTTATTTTTGCAAAATCCGAATACGCACTTAAAATAGATGGAAGAGAGCCAAAATTAAACACGGAAGGTAAAATAAATTTAAAAGGTGCTAGGCACCCTATGCTGCCAAAAGAGAGCGTAGTTCCAATTGATGTATATGTTGGAGATAAATTTACAACATTACTAATAACAGGGCCAAATACAGGTGGTAAAACAGTAACATTAAAAACACTTGGATTATTTACACTTATGGCTCAGGCAGGTCTTCAAATTCCTGTCAAAGAAGGAAGTCATATTGCAGTTTTTGATGATGTTTTTGCAGACTTAGGAGATGAACAAAGTATAGAACAAAATTTAAGTACATTTTCATCTCACATGACAAACATAGTAAGCATATTAAAAAACATGACGACAAATTCTTTAGTACTAATGGATGAAGTAGGCTCAGGTACAGACCCACTAGAAGGAGCGGCTCTTGCTATGTCTATTTTGGAACATTTAAGAAAACAACATATTCGCACAGTTGCAACAACGCATTATAGTGAACTTAAGTTATATGCAATGTCAACTGAAGGCGTTGAAAATGCAAGTTGTGAATTTGATGTTGAATTTTTAAGACCGACATATAAGTTATTTATTGGAATACCAGGAAAAAGTAATGCATTTGCTATTTCACAGCAACTAGGATTAGAAAACCATTTGATAGAAGATGCTAAAGTATTTTTAACAAAAGAAAATGTAAAGATGGAAGATATTTTAGTAGAGCTTGAATATAGTAAACGAATGGCAGATATTGAAAAAGAAAAAGCAGAAGGATTCCGAAAAGAAGCTGAATACTTCAGAGAAAACATAAAAAAAGAACGAGATAAACTTGAAAAATCAAAACAACGAATACTAGACCGTGCAAATGAAAAAGCACAAGAGTTGCTAAAAAAAGTAGAAGAAGAAGCAGACGGGGTACTAAAAGAAGTAAGGCAAGCAGCAAGAGCGGTGCAAGTAGTCATAGATGAAAAAGGACTGCATAACGCAAAAGAGCAAATGAAAACAAGATTAGGCAAGCAACATCAGAATGTAAATAAAACGCTTGGAACCAAAAAAGCACCACAAAAAACAATTAAGACAATTAAACTTGGAGACCAAGTTATGGTAACTAACTTGATGCAAAAAGGTATAATATTAGAATTACCAGATTCAAGCGGTAAAGCTCTTGTGCAAGTTGGTATTTTGCCAATTAAAGTTCATAAAAACAATTTAGAATGTGTTGAAGATGAGGTAAAGGTTGTAAAACCTAAAAAAACACAAAGACCAACAGGCGGAGTAAGTCATAATATTAAAAAATCAAGTGCGATTCGTATGGAAGTAGACGTACGAGGATTAATGGTTGATGAAGCGTTACCAGTAGTTGATAAATATTTAGACGATGCATATTTATCAGGGCTTAAACAAGCAACTATTATACATGGTAAAGGTACAGGAGCATTACGAGAAGCTATATCACAAATGCTACGAAGACATCCACATATAGCAACATTTAGACCAGGAAAATATGGCGAAGGTGAGATGGGTGTAACTATAGTTGAAATCAAATAATACAAAAGAGGGAGTTATGGAGATGACAAAATTAAAAATATTAATTGTTGATGATGATACAAATATTGCAGAACTCATTTCGCTTTACTTACAAAAAGAAGGATATGATACACAAGAAGTATACAGCGGAAAACAGGCAGTTGAAGTATTTGAGCAGTATAACCCAGAACTAGTTCTTTTAGATGTTATGTTGCCTGAAATGGATGGATATGATGTATGTAAAGAAATTAGAAAAACACATAAAACACCGATTATTATGTTGACAGCAAAATGTGAAGTGTTTGATAAAGTACTAGGTCTTGAACTTGGAGCTGATGATTATATTGCAAAACCTTTTGACCCAAAAGAATTAATTGCACGTGTCAAAGCAGTGTTAAGACGAAGTACAGAAAAAGAAGATGTAGAAAACAACAAAAATAGAATTGTATTAGAAGATTTAATTGTAGACAAAGATAACTATGCGGTTACCTATAGAGGAAACATAGTTGAGTTACCACCAAAAGAATTAGAAGTTCTATATTTTTTAGCAAGTCATCCAAAACAAGTTTTTACAAGAGAACAACTTTTAGATAAAATCTGGGGTTATGATTTTGTCGGAGATACAAGAACAGTTGATGTGCATATTAAAAGACTACGAGATAAATTTGAAGGTGATCATCCATGGAACATAAAAACAGTTTGGGGAGTAGGGTACAAATTCGACAAATAGAACAAAACGGAATATTTAGTACACTTTTTAGCAAACTATTCACGCTTTATTTAGGAATAGTGATGGTCATTATGATTTTTTTCTTTATTCTTTTTTCGAATACATTTAAAACATATTTTGTTTCATATACACAAGATATTATGGTAAGACAAGCAGAAATGATTGCATATGAATATCAAACAATTGGAGAATTTAGGCAACCAGTAAGTAAAAGTATTGATAGAATGTTTTTTAAACTTGAAGTGCTTGATAGTTATTTGGATGCAACTACATGGATTGTTGATGAGTCTTATCAAATTGTTGCAGTAACTGATAATAAAGAAAATGGAAAAATAGTTAGAAAATTATCAAATGAGAAGCTAGTAGATGAAGTGTTTGCCGGAAAACTAGTAACAATTCAAGATGGTTTTAAAGAATCTTTTTCAACATCAGTACTTACAGTAGGATATCCTATAAAAATTTTTGATGAAGTAGAATATGCATTATTTATTCATACACCAATGCCTCAAATTGAAAAAACAATTGAAGAAGTAAGAAGTATTATGTTGCAGGCGATAATTATGACTAGTATATTAACATTCATACTTATATATTTTGTTTCAAAAAGAATGAGCAAACCACTAAAAGAAATGGGTGGTGTAGCAAAACAAATTGCAAGTGGGGCATTTGATAAACGTATTGAAGTAAATGGCGAAGATGAAATAGCACAACTTGCAACATCTTTTAATTATATGGCCAGAGAACTTGATAAAATAGATGCAAATCAAAAAGCTTTTATTGCAAATGTTAGCCACGATATGCGTTCACCACTTACGTCAATTCAAGGATTTGCAACGGCGCTTTTAGATGGAACTATTCCGCCAGGTAATCAAGAAAAATATTTACAAATTGTACTAAATGAATCACAAAGAATGATTAAAATGACAAATGAAATTTTAGAACTTAACAAATTAGAAGAAGGCAACTTGCCACTTAAAAAAATGGAATTTGATATACATGAGATGATTCGTGATTTGCTAGATAACTATGAAGCAGTTACAGAAAAAAAAGAAATTAACGTACGATTAATTCTAGATAAAAAAACACAAAAAGTTTTTGCAGATCCTGAAAAAATTGCTCGTGTTGTTCAAAATTTATTAGATAATGCATTTAAATTTGTTAACAATAAAGGAACTATTGAAATTGAAACAATAGACTGCCAATCTAAAGTAGCAGTATATATTAAAAATAGTGGACCTGCTATTCCAAAAACTGAACAAGATAGTATATGGGAACGTTTTTATAAAGCAGACTTATCTCGGGGCAAGGATAAACAAGGTATGGGAATTGGTTTAGTTATAGTTCGGGAAATTATGAAACAACACCAAGAAACATTAGGTATGACATCTAAAGAAGGTGAAATGGTTACTTTTTATTTCACAATTTCAAAATAAGTTCATAAAATAAAGAGATAATTAACAATAACGTCATAAACTATTCAAATTCACCGAGTATAATACAGATATAAATAAATTCAAAGTAAATGGAGGAATGACAATGAGTGACCGTCAATTCGAAAACGAAAATGAAAATGAAGATAAAGATAAAGTTATAGATGTAGCATATACAGATGAAAAAGAAGCAGTAGCTTTAAGAAAAGATAAAGAAGTGAATATAGATGAAATGCAAAAAAATGATATTTATGAAAAAAATGAAGTAACAAACGCTCAAGAAGATACAGTGCATGAAGGACTTGAAACATACTATCATGAAACAATCAAAGACCCTGATAAAAACAAGAAAAAAAATACTGAAAAAACATTTGGGAAATTGGTAAAAGGTATTTTGATAGGAAGTATAGTTGGCGGAGTATCAATTGGTATAAGTTTCGCTTTTGCATCGCCATATGCACAAGCGTCATATAATGAAAAAAATGGTATAAATACAAAAGTAGCTACAGGAAATGAATACACGATGAATACGCAAGAGACTAGTAGTCCGATTATTACAACTACTGCTGAAAATCATATTCCAGCTATTGCAGAAATGGTAGGACCATCAGTTGTTTCTATTAATAACAATAGTACAGTAACTACATGGAAAGGCGAATTTTCTCAATCAAGTTTGGGTTCAGGTGTAATTTTCCACCAAGATAATGAGAAAGTATACATTATTTCAAATGCACATGTAGTTGATGGCGCAAATACGCTAACAGTTAATTTTATAGGAAATGTAAAAGTTGCAGCTCAGATTGTTGGAGCAGACACATCAACAGATATTACAGTTATTTCTGTAAACAAAGAAGATTTGCCAGAAGATATGAGAGATACTATACAAATAGCAACACTTGGAGATAGTGATGCTTTAAGAGTTGGAGAACAAGTAGTAGCTATTGGTACACCTATTGATGAAGCGTATAGAAATACTGTTACAGTAGGTTATGTTAGTGCATTAGAACGTGAAGTTAGTTTAACAGATCAAAAAATTAATCTAATACAAACAGATGCAGCTATTAACCCAGGAAATAGTGGCGGGGCACTTGTTGGACCAAGCGGAGAAGTAATTGGAATTAACACGATGAAGCTTGTAGACTCTGATTCTAAAATAGAAGGAATGGGATTTGCAATTCCTATTAATGATGTAAAACCAATCGTTGAAGAACTTATGACACATGGTAAAATTATGCGTCCAAGTTTAGGTATTATGGGCGAAAATCTATCAGAAGCATTCGGAAGCTACTGGGAAATGCCAGTTGGTATTTTAGTACACCAAGTAATATTAGGTAGTAGTGCAGATATTGCAGGAATACAACAAGGTGATGTAATTATTGAATTTGATGGAACACGTATTACTACTATGGAAGCATTAAAAGAAATATTACGAACTAAAGAAATAGGAGATCAAGTGAAAGTGAAAATCGTACGAGGTAGCGATAAAAAAACAATTGATGTTAAATTACAAGCTGCGCCAGATAAGTAACACCTTGAAAAATAAATAACTTAAATAAAGAAAATAAATAAATAAAACAAATTTTAGGGATTGAATTTAAATAAAAAACAATGATGTATTCTTACATCATTGTTTTTTTTGTTAGATACGTTGAAATGATTATGATTATTTGATACTATAACAGTATGTCCAAATATAGGAGAATAGAATAATGACGTTAATTGCAGATTTTAAAACAGACCAAAAAGTTAAAGGCTATTACCTTTGTAAATACAAACAAATTTTAAAAAATAAAAATGGAAAAGAATATTGCACAGTACGGTTACAAGATTGTACAGGAACTGTTGATGGGAAAATTTGGGCAATGACGCCAAGCATTAAACCTTTTCAAGTAGATGATATATTACGAGTTGAAGGAGATGTAGTGTTATACCAAGAAAATTTACAGTTTAATATTATGACTGTAGATAAGGCAGAAGAAGGCGAGTGTAAATTAGAAGATTTATTACCACACACGTTAAAAGATGTAAAAATACTAGAAGAAGAATTAATGGCATTTATAAATAGTGTAGAAAACAGTGCGATTAAAACATTACTAGAAAAAATTTTTTACGAAGAGCAAACATACAAAAATTTTATTAAAGCAGGTGCTGCAAAAAGTGTACATCATGCATATTTAGGAGGCCTACTTGAGCATACGGTAAACGTCGCAAAAATAGGTGCAAATATGGCGTCGTTATATGATAGAGTTAATAAAGACTTGGTAGTGGCAGGTTGTTTATTACATGATATTGGTAAACTATATGAACTATCAGCTTTTCCTTCAAATGACTATACAGATGAAGGACAGTTGTTGGGGCATATTATTATAGGATTAGAAAAAATTAATGATGTTGCAAATTCTATAGAAAATTTTCCAAAAGAAGAATTATTAATTTTAAAACATATAATACTATCTCATCATGGTGAATATGAATATGGTTCGCCAAAACGACCAAAATGCATTGAAGCACTTATAGTACATTTAGCAGATAATTCAGATTCAAAAGTAAAAATGATAGAAGAAATGTTACAAACAGCAGAACAAACAGATATGTATTTAGGATATAGCAAAATTTTAGGACGAAATATGCGTCAGGTACAACTATGACAAAGGTGAACAAAACGATAGAAAAAATTTCAGCAAATGAAATTAATCGTTATATGTACTGTCCGTATCAATGGTATTACAAAAGACATTACGGAAATGCATTTCTTCAAAATGAATATAAAGCACTAGGAATTACAAGTAGTAAACATACAAATAATTTTGTCAAAGGTACAAAATACCATACACAATATCATTATCGTTACCATCTAAAAAGGCTTATACAGTGTATAGCATTACTTATTTTGATAGCACTTATTCTAAATAAGGTAATAACATGAATATGTATATAGTACTATTGTTAATATGTATCGCATTAATATATATTATTCGCCCGTCAATTACTGTTCGCCAAAAAGTAGAACGAGGACAGGCATTTTCACAAATAATATATACAGATGAGGGCGGTGGAAAACTACTAAGTAATTCTGAACTCGGATTAAGAGGTAAGCCTGATTATATTTTTCAGTCATGGATATCAGGTAGATATATTCCTTATGAAATAAAAAGTGGTATATGCCAAGATAATTACCCACATCCAGGCGACATGATGCAACTTGTCGCTTATTTTTTTATTATAGAAGAATGCTACGGAAAAAAACCACCTTTTGGAAAACTAGTATATAATAACAAAACATTTAAAATTCGAAATACAAAAAAACATAGAAAAATGCTACTAAGTACGCTACAAGAAATGAGAGATATGTTAGATGGGAAGTTTACACAAAATGCAATGCCATCATTTGTAAAATGTAAAAATTGTGTATGTCAAAAAACAGTATGTGAATGGTATGAAAAAAATAAATAATCAAATTAACTCAAATGATTTAGGAGAAATAAATAAAAATGCTTATAGAAAAAAATAAATGTTATCAATTAGAAATTATAGATATAGGGTCAAATGGAGAAGGTATTGGTAAAATAGATGCTTTTGTTATATTTGTTCCAGATGCAATAATTGGTGATATAGCTAATGTCAAAATTTTAAAAGTTAAAAAAAATCTAGCATATGGAAAAGTTCAAGAAATAATAAAAGCTTCACCAAATAGAGTTCAGCCTATGTGCGATGTTTCAAAACAATGTGGTGGTTGCCAATTACAACATATGGATTATCAGGCGCAATTAGATTGGAAACAAAAAAAAGTTTATAATGCAATTACACGTATTGGAGGTATTCAAAATATTGAAGTTGAACCAACAATAGGTATGGAACATCCAACGCATTATAGAAATAAAGCGCAGTATCCTATAAGAAAAGTAGACGGAAAAGTACAAATTGGTTTTTATGCGATGAGAAGCCACCGTGTTATAGATTGGGATACATGTGAAATTCAAGATAAAAGATGCGAAGCAATTATAAAAAAAACACGTGAGTTTTTAGAAGACTACAATATAAGCATATATGATGAAGAAAAACATACAGGTCTTGTTAGACATCTAATGATTAAAACAGGGTATTATACAAAAGAAATTATGGTATGCCTTGTAATAAACGGCGATAAATTACCACAAAGTGATAAATTTATAGAATCTATGAATGAAATAGAAGGAATGACAAGTATAGTATTAAATCATAATACAGCAAAGACAAATGTTATATTAGGAAATAAAATTACTGTACTAGATGGAAAAAATTATATTATAGATACGATAGGTGAATTGAAATTTAAAATTTCACCGTTAGCATTTTATCAAGTAAATCCAATACAAACAAAAGTACTTTATGACCAAGTACTAAAATTTGCAGATTTAGATAAAGATAAAGTAGTTTGGGATGCATATTGCGGAATAGGAACAATTTCTTTGTTTTTAGCACAAAAAGCAAAACATGTATATGGCGTTGAAATTATAGAACCAGCTATAGAAAATGCAAATGAAAATGCAGAAATTAATAATATACAAAACGCAACATTTTTTGTAGGAAAAGCAGAGGAAGTTATTACACAACAATACAAACAAGGGTTATGCACAGATGTAGTCGTTGTAGATCCGCCAAGAAAAGGCTGCGATGAAGAATTACTACAAACAATTGTAGAGATGTCACCTAAAAAAATTATTTATGTATCATGTGACCCTGCAACATTAGGTAGAGATTTAGGTATACTAACAAAACAAGGTTATGAAGTAGAAAATATACAACCAGTTGATTTATTCCCGCACACAACGCACGTGGAGTGCTGTGTGTCGTTAAAAAAAATTAAATAAAAATCAGTTAGTAAATGAAGGGATGGTAAAGCGGTAGTGGATTGTTGCTTTACCATCTTTGTCAATCACGATTTGATTGACGAATTGTTGAAGGATTTCAAGATTAAGTTCCGTAATGGTACCGAAACTTGAAATCTTTTTTATTTCTTTTATATAGTTATCTTTACTGAGTCCAGATAGCGATTTTTCATATTCAAGTAATTGCTCTTTAAGGCTTACAATCTGAGAACTGATACCTTGTGTGAAAGACTGATACTCTTCTTTAGTAATGACATCATTGATCAGATGTGAAAGAGCTTTGTTCTTTTGTTCATTCAACTTTTCAATCTCTGCATGGCAAGACTCCATTTGTTCATTTAAGCGTTTAGCAGAAGTAAGTAAGGTATCTTCAGCCTGTTGCAGCTGATTTGGATTAGAGCCTTGTTTGATAAACTTATTGATATCATCGAGGACAAAGTTTGTTAAGGTCTGTTCCCTTACGAGATGACTAGAACAGGCAGTATTACCACGTCTATCATAGGCTCCGCACACATAACCTTTACTATTAGCACGGTAGTGGAAGCCTTTACTACAGTCTGCACAAACTAATATGCCTGAAAATAGATGTGGATTAGGTCCAGGGGCTCGTTTAGTTCTCTTTTTGAGCCTATCTTGAACCGTATAGAAGAGCTCTTCGTCAATAATGGCCTCATGGGTATTCTCGATAATAACATAGTTCTCAGGTGCAATTCGCTGACGTGCTTTTGAAGTCACACTTACAGTGGTTTCTCTGCCTTGCACAAGATGGCCTAGATAGTGATGATTATGTAATATAAGGCGAATGGTAGAATCATGCCACACGGTTGAGGCATTTACCTTACTAGCTACTTGGGCAGGAGTAGGAATACCTTCACGGGTTAATTCGTTTGCAATACGAGTTTGGCCTTTTCCAGATAGATAATCTTTAAAGATACGAATAACAATACTTTTACAAAAGTCATCTCGGATTTGAAGCTGGCCATCTACGACAATATAGCCATACGGAGGAACAGACCCTTTGAACTCACCACGCCTAATTTTATTGGTGAGGGAGTGCTTAACACGTTCTGATATACGCTGAGACTCTTGCTCATATAACCAAGCGTAGAGGCCAAACATACTTCGATTCCCTTCAAGTGTATTGATAGCATTATCCAAAGTTACTATATCGATTTTATTATTCTCAGCAAGGTTTTTAATCCGATAAGAGAGTTCACCATTTCTCGCAAGTCTGGAAAGTTCCTTGGCGAGTATAATGTCAAATTTCTTTTGTTCCATATCTGCTATCAAACGATTAAGGTTCTCCCTGTTGGAGGTTGTTCCCGACTCTACATCTACGTAGAAGTCATAGAGCTCCCAGTTACGTTCTTGAATATAATTAATAAAAAGTTCCCTTTGATTTGTAAGGGAACTTTTTTGTTCTTCTTTATCTGTACTCACACGAGTATAAATTGCACATTTCATATGTTTTTACATCTCCTTTTCATAAATAGAGATGTAGTTTGTTTACCTATGAATTATTATAAATACTTTGAATTCATAAGTCAAATTCCTAAAGCAAGTAACTCAAATTTAGTGTTCAAGTAAAGATGGGATGCTTTATATACTAGGCTATCGGCATTAATAAACTTCCTATTATGATCGTAAGAGTTAGCCCAATTTTCAGGGTTAGTAAATTGGGTTGAAATCTTGAGAAGTACATAATCATTAGGAGTTGATTTCATGATGTAAGGAGCAAAAGAAACGATATCCTCTAATTGTTGGACAAGTATAAATGACATTAAAAGAGCTAGTAAGAGCCTGTTGAGATAAGATAGAGTCGACATTTTGCTTATGTGTAATATAGTATTAGGTTAGAACAAGAAAACCTCCTTGTATAAGTGTTAAGAGACACTTTATAGCGGTAACAGGAGGAAGGGCGTAGTTATGAAAAATAATACGATTTTTGATATAAGTGTAGACGGTTTTGAGGCAAAGATACATTGGAGTTATGACGACAATGTATACGTAGGGCATTTAATCCTAAAAAATCAACAACATAGTGTGTGTTTTAGTTCGATTGATATAGAGGGAGTAAAAGGATCGATGCAAGAGGCAATAGAGTGCTACTTAGAAAATCTCGAGGAATTTGGTGAGGACGGGAAAATTTTAATTGCACTTTAAATAATTTGATTTGGACTTACTAAAGATGAGATAAAAGTTAACTCAGCAACAAGGGCTAAAGATTATATATAAACTTGCAAGGAAGAATAAGGTTGTTACGAAATCTGGAGGGGGAGTATCATGGGACTATTTGATTTATTTAAGAAAAAAGATAAATCTGTTCAAACACCAAAAGTAGAAAGTATAAAACAGGTAGTACCAGAGGATGAAAAGAAATACTATCAGTCGGATTCATACTATACAGATACTGTAGCTAAAGGAACTATTTTTGAGCGGAAGGTTGTATCTTTTGAAGATAGAAAGAAAACTGCAATCCCATCTAATAAGGGACTTTATCCAGCTGAAATTTTATTATTAGAGTACTGCTCTAAGGGAAATTATCCTAGACCTAAAAATGGTTATCCTAGATTTTGGTGGTTTGAGTATGGTATTTGGGATGTAGGAATTGTACTTAAAAGTTTGGAAGATAGAGGCTATATTATTTTTGAATCTGCTCAAAAATCTGTCAAAAATCTTACAGTACAGCAGTTAAAGGAATTGCTCATAGCACATGGACAACCTACTTCAGGAAAGAAGGCTGAACTCGTTGAGCGTGTAGTTGAGGTAGTGACAGAAAATGTTTTGATTGAAGCAGGGGTTCAAAGGAAATATGCTCTGACAGAACTTGGTAAGCAGGAATTAAGTGAACATGCATATATTGCTTATATGCATACTACTCCTAACAAGACAACAGAAGATAATCGTTTTGGGATGACTTTTAATGTATGGAGCATTAATAAGCTGCTCGGTACAGGAGATAAGTCTAACTGGAAGACCACTGTTGAAGAGGAAGAACGAAAAATGAATAAAGAAACATCGGATAAAAATGATGCTTTCATGAAGGATTTGAATAAGATTGACTCAGAAGGATACAAGGCATTAAAGACTCAGGATCAGCAGATTGCAGCTGTGCAGAAAGCAAGGGATAAGTACAGTGAAGATAAAGATCTAGAGGCATATATTGCTTTTTGGGAAATGATATGGGCAAATGGTGGTTTAAAGTTTGAAGGTGCTAGGTGGCATTTTGAACTTGCAGATTTGTATATTAAAGCAAAGCAATATGATGATGCTCTTGCTTTTGTAACAAAGATTAAGAAGACAAAAGCAACATATGCTTATAAGTCAGATACTTATATAGAGAAGATTGAGGAATTAAAAGCAAAGCAAGCTGCAAAAAACAATAAGTAAAGGAGGTATTAATTATGATGAATATTTCTCAGATAGTCATCAAGGGTACATTAGGGTATTGTTGTGTGGATGAAGCCTACTCTGATAAGGTTACAGTAACAGGACAGAGCGTAGCCTGTGAATATCATCCTAGTTTTGAAATCTACAAGAAATACAGAAGAGGCTTAAAATCGTTTAATGCAAAATAGGGTGGACTCACTTGGATATTGAGCGATTAGGAATCTATCGTAATGACGTAATAAGTTTCACAGTAAAAAATCATATGTTCATAGACTTCAATTATGAAACACCTTTTTATGCCAATTTACTTCAGGGATATGAGCAAATTAATGATGTATTAACGGGTTGAGTTGAAGTTATAGTAGGTTCGGATACACATAACATAGAACAAGATTGGTGGCAAAGTATAGTGGCATGCCATAACTACTTAAAGGACAGATGTGAAAAAATATAGATTATTATTAAATAATAGAGTAGATTAGAGGACTAACTGGAGAATGAAACAGTGATGGAAGAAAAGTAGGGGCTGTTGGAGCATTAAAAACATGCTACGGTATAGTTAATGAGTATATACATAAGCGACACAGTTATAAATAATGAAATTTAGAAAAGAGACGGATAAAGAAAAGCAATTACTACACGAGCTTAAAGAGCAAGGCTGTGATATTGATATATGGTTGCTATTTTTAAAATATCTTTTGGATAGAGAAGTAACTGAAGATGCAATGGGGGATTTTGCTCTTCAGTATACGGAATTGAATGAAGAAGAGAAATGGGAAGTGGTTCAAGAACTGAATCAGGACTATATCAGAGGATTAGATACTTGGGTTAAATTTTTGAGTGGGATTAAATTTATCTTCGAAGAGTACTATGCGAAAAGAAGCAAATAACACGTAGTTATAAAAATAGATGAACTTAGAGGATCAGGAGATTACAACTCCTCAAAAGCACCTCCTTTGAGAGGTATTTAAGAAAAAATAGTCCTAAAATTAACAAAAAAGTTCGTGAAATAGAGAGTACCTTTCGTAAACTCTTATGTGGTAGTATAATACTATATAAGGAGAAGAAGATGAACGATAGAAGTAAGAACAAGGAATCTTTACAAATAGCTAAAGAATTGTTAGACGATGAAACAAGAGCATATTTAAAAGCATGGGTAGACGCTTTTTCAGAAGTGCACGAACACGAAGAGTCGAAACAAATAGCAGATAATAAGTTAAAGGATACATTAAAATGACAATAGAAGGTAGACTTGAAAAGCATGGGAATAGATTTTACATAGGGGACATTGATTTAGCAGATCAGATGTCAGCCGAGAGGTATATTGAAGGATTAAAAATATGGGAACAGGGTAAAATTATAAAAACATCAACTGGATATGCATTCTTAAATTGCAGCCAATTAACGTTGGAGGAAGGCATGTTGATCAAAATAGGAGGTTGAATGAATGGCAATCTTAACCCCTCAGCTAGGCTGGGGAAAATAGAGTAAACAGTAGTGTTACTTCGATTAGAATAAAGCCTCCTAGCTTGGAATGATAATGGTGTCGTAAGCCATATCAAAACCTATCAGGGGGTTCTAATGGATAAATCAAGTTTAGCACACTGTAAGTGGAAATGCCAATATCATATAGTATTTATCCCAAAGTTTAGAAGAAAAGTAATGTTTGGACAGACTAAGAGGGATATAAGAGAAATATTAAAAAAGCTATGTGAGTACAAAAAGTAGAAATAATTGAAGGAGCAGCATGCTCCGATCACGTACCTTTATGTGTGAGTATACCACCCAAACTATCTATGTCAGAATTTGTTGGATATTTAAAGGGTAAAAGTGCCTTGATGATATTTGATAAACACCCAGAACATGGCACAAAGTGAGATAGGAAGTTTTGGGCAAGATGCTACTATGTATGTGCCGTAGGGAACATTACAGAAGAGGCAATAAAGAAGTATATTCAACAACAGCAAGAAGAATCAAAATTAGAAGAAACTAAAAGAAGATAGCCTCTTTGAGAGGCAGTTAGTAACAAGGCTTGCGGTACCCGCTTTTAAAGCGTACAAGCAAACAGCCTTTATAGGGCTAATTTCAAACCACCACTTAAAGAGGTGGTTGATGACTTGTCTGTATTTTACTGAACTGCACATTATTTAGTGTAGCAACATAGAAATCATAACAAATACCAATAGAGTTTAAAGTTATTTAAATTAACATTGAAACACTAGCGAACGAGGTGAAAATTTGTCCCAATTATCTTTTATCCATCTTTCAGATATTCATTTTGTAAAATCAAGTAATGATCCATCAGATATAGATAAAGATTTGCGTGAAGCAATGATAAATGATTTAGAAATAAACGGAAAAGAAAACTTGAAAAATGTAGTAGGTATATTGGTTACCGGAGATATTGCTTTCTCAGGCAATAAGAAAGAGTATGAAATTGCAAAAGAATATCTCAATAAAGTTTGTAAGATTTTTGATATTAATCCAAGTAATGTATATTGTGTTCCAGGTAACCATGATGTTAATCAGAGCGTAATAAATGGTTCAGATCTAATTTTTGCATCACAGAATGCTGTTGATGAAAAAAGAACTATTGATGATGCTGATAAAACCTTTAGTAAATATATTAGCGATAATAATTTTAATGTGCTATTTAAACCTATAGAAGAGTACAATGAGTTCGCCAAAAGATTTGAATGTGATATTTCCTCAGATAATATATTTTGGCAAAAGGATTTTGTGCTTGAAGAGAATCTAAAGCTTAGACTTGTTGGGATAAACTCCTCTTTTTTATCTAACAAAACGGATCATCAAAAAGATAAGCCAGACCGTCTGATGTATATTGGGCAAGCTCAAATTCCTTGCTATGAAACAGGCGTAGCTACTTTATTGATGTGTCATCATCCACCTCAATGTTGGAAGTTTAAGGATGATATATTACAACGTATAAATAAAAGAGCTGATATACAGTTGTATGGACATATGCATTCACAATCTGTAGAGATTATGGATGAAAATGCAATACTTTATTCTGGTGCTGTGCATCCCACTCGGACTATTGACTGGTTACCTCGGTACAACTGGATTACGATAAGCAGCAAAACAGAAAATGATGAACGAATATTGAAAGTTGAAATCTATCCTAGGTGTTTAACTGCTGACAGGGACTCTTTTACCATGGATAGTACTTGTCCTCGGGGTGAAAATCATATATCTCATGAAATAAATATAGACCGTAAACGTAAAGCAGCATTGCAAGATCGCAAAAAGGAAGCACTTGTTAAAGATGAGATTGATTCATGCACACAAATCATATCAGTGACTGAAACTTCTGAGCAAATAGATGAACGTAAAATTATTTACGATTTTTATGAGATATCTTGGATTGATCAAATAGATATTCTTACGCAGCTATCGCTAATCACAAAGGAAACTTCCACCACGTTGGATGTGAAAATGATAGGTGAAGCAATAAATCGTGCAAGAGAACAAGATAAGCTTCTTGAGCTGCATAAAAAAACATTAAATAAAATGGGGGAAAACTTATGAGAAAGAAATTTGCTGAATTATATTTTAGAGTATGTGCAGAAGCAAAACCTGAGCAGTTAGAAAAAAGATGGCAAGGAATTGAGGAATATTGTAATCAAGATGAAGTCGACATCTATAATCTTGTAAAAATGGTATATTCATTAAGTCCTCCTGACCAATTTAAAGATGAGTTTACTACGATATTTCAAAATATTGATATATCATTTCAAGGTAGCTTTGTAAAAGAACAGGAACTTCTAGCATCTATTTGTTTAATGAAGCTTATGGAGGAAACAGGTCTAAGTTTACATATTGCACTTGCAGTAATGTGTGTATCTAAGTATAATGTTGAAATTTTAGTTCCTGAATTAGCAGTAGCAGCCTATAAGGTTTTTTCTGAAACATCTGCTGAAATCAGAGAGAAGTCAGTAAAGTACCAAAAATGTTCTACTGTAAATTCAAATAAACTTATTGAATCATTAAAAGAATTAACTGCGTTAGAGCCTGAGCATATAGTGGGGTTTTCAAGTGCCTTAACGGAAATAGTTAAAAATATTAAAATTATTAATCAAAATCAAGAGCAGATTCTTGAAAATGTTGATGTTTTACAAGAGGATTCAGATATTTTATCTTGGATAATTGGAAGTTGGAGTAATGAATTAGAGAAACCAATTACAAAAGGAACATTACAGAAAGATGTTGCTTTGCTTCTAGCAAAAGAATTAGCAGATTTTGTACAAGTTATTCCTGGCCCTTATGCATTCGAAGCATTCCTGAAAAAAATGTTAGATAACTGCAAGAAAGAAACAAAAGAATATTCTCTTGTTACAATGGTGGATTCGATTGACGATGCAGATAAATCATCGATTCTTTCGTGCTATCAAATGGATGGCGTTAAACAAGAAAATACTCCGATACTATTTTCAATAAAGTGTGCATTAGATGCAACGCAACCGAATGTATGGAAAAGTATGGCTAACAATAAACTCTCTATTAATGTTGATTCAATAACACATGAAACTTTAGAATGGGCAAAGTTGCTATATTTTGAGTGCTTACTTGTTAAAATAGAAGGTCGAGAATAAGTTATGGAAGATAATAATTTAGAAAACTAAATACCAAGCTTAGAAGTTGAGAAATCCTCAGATATTGATAAACTTATAAATGACGATATTGAAATATTGGATTCAGATGAAATCATTCAAGAAGATGGGAGAAGTGGGTTCATAAAATTACAACATGGACTTGCATTAACAGTAGCAGAAACATACCCCATTACTGCTTCAGAATTTAGCAAAATGATTATTCTTATAGGGCCCTTTGACAGTGGTAAAACCACAATTGAGACAACTATATATCAATTGTTTCAACGGAAGCCTTTTGCAGGGTTATATTTTGCAGGTTCTCAAACTTTATTCGGATATGAAGAAAGATCATTTTACACTCGATTAGAGTCTAAAAAAGAAATAGCAACAACGCCACGAACAAGTAGATTTGCTGACCAGATATTTCTGCATCTCAAGTTGTATGATAGCACAACAAAAATAAAAACCAATTATTTATTTGGAGATATCTCAGGTGAGGAAATTTATTCACATTTAGGTAATGTACAAACAATTTCTGAAAAAATGCCCTTTTTAAAGTCGGTTGATAGTTATGTTTTTATCCTTGATGGGAAACAGCTTGCTGACAAAAATAAAAGAAATGGTGCAATAGATCAAGCTTACAATATGGCACGGACGATATTTGATGCCAAGCTATATTCATCATCTACAAAGGTACAAGTTTTGATTAGTAAATATGATATTCTTAAAAAGAATGATGATGTTAATCTAGAAACCACGATTGATAAACGAATTCAATGTATAGTTGATTTGTTAAAGAAATATGTGAGGGAAGTAACCGTTCATAAAGTTGCTGCTATGCCAGAACCAGGTGATTTTGAAGTTGGTTATGGTCTTGAGGAACTGCTTAGCACATGGAATACACCACACAATGATAATCAAATTGTTGAATCGTATATGATTGACTGTCAATTGGATTCAGAATTTAATAAGCTTATTTATAAAATGTAGGGAGGTTGAAGCTATGTATAAAAAATGTTTTATAGCAGGTTTACCCAGTGCAGGTAAAACTACTTTTCTTGCAGCGTTATGGAATCTTATAAATCATGACTCTGATGCTAAGTTAAAATTAAACAAAATTGAAAATGGACAATATCTTGCTAGTCTTAGCAATAAATGGGCGAATATGGAGCCGTTGGAAAGGACAGTGCCATCTGGCGAGCAAGCAAATATAAGTATTAAATTAGAACAGTCTAATAAGATTACTCTTGATTTACAGCTTCCTGATTTGTCTGGAGAAACATTTCAAAATCAATATGAAATGCGTGAAATTTCAGAAGAAGTTGTTAAATATATTGAAGATGCGGATGCATTACTTTTCTTCATAAATGTAAATAGTATTAAACTTTTAGGATTGATTTCAGAGCAAACTTTTCTTCGTTCTAGAACTCCAGAAACTAATAATGATATTGTAAGTCGTAATCCTAAAGAAGATGATCCTATTCAAATACAGGTGGTTGAATTACTACAGTTTATTCTTTTTATACGAAAAAATAAGATGCTTAAGATAGGGTTCATGTTTTCTGCATGGGATTTAATAAAATCTAATTTGAAAGATGTTACGCCAGAGCAATTTCTTGAGCAACAAATGAATATGCTGTGGCAATTTTGCCAATCTAACGGTGATATTATTAAATATCAAACTTGGGGGATTAGTGCTCAAGGAGGCAGCTTCAATGAGAAAGATTTACTATTAGATAGGGAATATCCTTACCAAAGGATTTTTGTTGAAGGTAATGATGGCTATCAAGGCTATGATTTAACGCTTCCTTTATATCTATTAATGGGTGATGTGGAATGAACGAAAATAATATAGTTATTCATCAAACATTGCATGGGTACTCTAATGGTCACCATTTATTAGAAAAATCTATTTTGTTATCTGACGATTCAAAAAGGAAAATGGATATTTTGAGCGATCTTTCGGGGGCGGATGTTACAGATGGATTTGATTTTTACTACTCTGGATACCTTCTTGAAAATGAAAAACTAGTAGTATTATCAAAAACATGGTATGCACCCGAAATGTCTAGACCCGGTTGTGTATGGACACATTCACTATTAATACCTATCCAGGCCATGGCATTTTGTGCAGCTAATATTGATGTGTTGTTAACCAAATTCAGACGTCCTAGTATTAGTGAGAGTCAAATAAAATATTCTGAGGCATTAGTTATTAGTACACATAAAGGTATACTACAAAAATATGATGATAAAAAAATTCAGTATCTAATTTGGATTATGCTTGGGCAAACCCCACCTAATTATATTGTAGCAAAAGACTCGGAAGAATTTATCAAGGAAATTTTGTTTATTTGGTTCACGTGCTACAGTGAGTTAATGTATGACTATTCCTTTATTACAGGAACAAGTTTTATAAAAAGTGATAACAGCAATTTAATTAGCTTACAATTCTGCTCAAAGCAAGTTCGAAATAAATTAAGTCATTTATCAAGTAATATTACATTAATGAAGAGTATAGATGATGTGCAGAAGTTCCCACAATGGGTAATAAATACACATACGATCTTAATTAATGGAGAGTGGAGTAAATTTTTAGCGTTTAAAGAAATGTTATGTGATGGGAATTTAAGCGAAGTAAGCCTTACATCCTTCATAAAATTGTATTCTTGCTTTTACAATGAAAAAAACTTTATTGATATCTATGCTTCAATAGAGTTAATAGATAAACTTTTTGAAGAAGAGAGGTCAATAATAGGAAACAAATTACTTGAACTATATTTTGAAGGTGATCTTCAAGAATGGGGTGAATATACTTCCTATTCAAATATAGTTATTGCAACGATAAAGTTTCACTGGATTGATGTGTTACCAAAAAATCTAGAATTATTAATTCAAAAAGGATTTTCTGCGGATTTTATTGGCTCAAAAAAAATAGTGCAATATCTTGTGAAAATTGATAATTTACCACTACAAGAGAAATATTTACCTATATATGCCAGATTATTGTCTCCAAGTTCTTTTGAGAAATTTTCAGATATGGATTACAGTGTTTGTAATGTATTAATCGCAATTAATTCGACATTAGCTGAGTGCGATGCCATTTGGAAGCAATCTAGAGGATTCCAAATGGGAATATTAAACTCATTGCAAATTTGCAAAAAGGAAAATAGGCTGGATAATAAAGTGCCTCGAATCATTTTAGATGCTAGTGAGTTCGATTTTTCTAGTGAGATATATAATATATGGGGTGAAACATCCATAGCTATTTTCCTTAAATATTTACTGGGCATAGAACATCTGGGGCATAATGATACTTCAAAAATGGTTGAATTATGCAAGCAGTATTCGTATATTGCAGCAGGTGTATTTGAAAAGGATTTAGAACAACTTAATAGTGAGCAAATATTTAAATTAATGAAGATAGTTAACCCGTTTACAGATAAACTTACATCAAAAGGGTTGATTTCAGCATTTAGACTATTTAATATAAGTAGTCTAAATGAATACCAAAAAAATGAAATAGCAGATTTTTATCTGCCATTCATAATATGTAGCCAGGATGTGTTCCCGTATGAACTTGTATCATTTGCTGTGACCAATGTTCATGATCGTTTATCAAAACTTGTTTATCCTGAGGAAAAGTGGGGTAAACTTCAAAAATCATTACCACCAGTAACTGTATTTAATCAATGGGATAGATGTAAAAGATTAAGAAAGGCAATTAAGAAAAGAGGATACGATATTAAGCAATTAAATAAATATAACGACAATGAGATAGACATTCATTTACTGTAGCACAAGGGTGAATCAACAGTATTCTTTGATTTTATTGCAAGCGATAATTACTATTTCAGTATTAGTTTTAGTATACTCCTTAGATTTGATTTCATATAATAGGATGGTATGATCGAAGCTGTGGAGGTATATTAAATGTCAGAACAAAAAATCACTATTATTCCACCAAGCCCAAAGCATGATAGGCATGTACGAGTGGAGCAAAAATAACTCAAGATGGCTGCCTACTACAGGGTAAGCATACGCTTTAAATAGCAGGAAAACAGATATGAAGTTTAAGTGAAGTAGTTAATGAGAAGATAGCTACAAATCCTAAATGGAAACTTTGCAGGAATATTTTCTGATGCTATTTAAGAAACTGATGACAAAGATCAGCAATTGTATGGAATAAAGCCGTCAAGATGCCAACATGCTTTTGAAGGTTTTATTACTTGGGATTTTACTTAAGTTGTAAAGAAAAGCAGATGACAAGACATTGAAGAAAGCGATCTGTACAGGTGACTATTTCAAAAACATACCCCTCTACCAAGGAGTCAGAGGATCCTCCGTCATCTTTATTGTCTACTCAACCCATTGCGAAACGGTTGTGAAATTAGTCAAATAATGAACGTAAAATCAAGGCTTAGAGGTGTTAAAAACCTTTAAGTCTTTTATTTTACGGATAGGGGTGGAGTGTGGGGACAAAGTAAGTTGAAATGATAAAAGATAGAATGCGAGCCTTGCGTAAAAGGGGGGATCATTAAGCAATAAGGGGTATAGGATAGACTTTACTCTAATAAAAGGTATATAATAATACAGATAGTTAACATAATTAAAAAGTAAATAACTATAAAAAGAGGTTGCTTGATACGTTATTTAGTTAAAAGATATAGAGTAAATGTTCAAGTCAAAGGAGGTATAAGGGTGATGAAAGGAAAAAGTATACTGGTCGTAGAAGATGATCAGTACATTAACAAGTTACTATGCAAGATACTAAACCAAGAAGGCTATTATACACAATCCGCCTACTCAGGCTTAGAAGTATTCCTACAGATGAAGCAAGACACATTTGATATGATTTTATTAGATTTAATGCTTCCGGCTGTGAGTGGTGAAGAGCTACTAGACCAAATACGTCAAATACATTCAATACCCATTGTTGTTATATCAGCTAAGGATGAAGTGAAATTAAAATCTCAACTTTTAAGATTAGGTGCTGATGACTATATTACAAAGCCATTTGATAATGAAGAAGTATTGGCTCGCATTGAAAGTATTTTTAGACGGTGTAGTGTTGGGAATGCTAGCAATATGTGTTCAGAGCAACTAACATATAAAGACGTTATTATTGATAAAGTATCGAAAGAGGTTGTAGTAAATAATACGAGGATTATTTTAACGGCTAAAGAATACCAGATACTAGAGCTCATGCTGTCGTATCAATCTAAGGTTTTTTCAAAAGCTAATTTGTTTGAAAGTGTGTGGGGAGAGACTTATGCATATGATGATAATACTGTCAATGTACATATGAGTAATATAAGAAGCAAACTAAAGAAAGCCAATTCACAAGAAGAATATATTGAAACGATATGGGGGCTTGGATATAAGCTCATTCAGATTTAAGGTTTTCTTAAGAAGTAATTTAAGGTTTTCTTAAGAAATGAAATATAAACTCTTTATCAAAGGAGTGATCACATTGACAGAGTACATATTAAACACTAAAAATTTATGTAAGCAGTGCAACAAACAAATGATTCTTGATCATGTAAACATGAGAATCAAAAAGGGAGATATTTATGGTTTTATTGGTGCCAATGGTGCAGGTAAAACAAGTTTAATACGATTAATTACGGGGCTTACCTTTCCTACGGAAGGAGAAATAAGTTTGTTTGGTACAAAAGGATCTTTAGAGATGACTGAGCAGCGTAAACGTATAGGCTGTATTATTGAAACACCAGCTTTATATGAAGATATGACAGCTTATCAAAATTTAGAGGTTCAGCGTGTTCAAAAAGGAATACCTGGTAAAAAATGTGTACAAGAAGTATTACAGTTGGTTAATCTGGATACTTCGAGCAAGAAAAAAGTTAAGCATTTTTCACTAGGAATGAAACAAAGACTTGCATTGGCTATTGCCTTACTTGGAAATCCTGAGTTTCTCATTTTGGATGAACCCCTCAATGGATTAGACCCTATGGGCATTATAGAACTTAGAAATCTCCTTATCAAATTAAATAAAGAGAAGCATATAACGCTACTGGTGTCTAGTCATATCTTAACAGAGTTACATCAATTAGCAACGTGTTATGGCATTATTCATAATGGAAAGCTCATCGAACAACTTTCCTTAAATGAACTCAATGAAAAATGCAAAAAGCATATTTATCTAAAAGTTGATGATGCAGCAAAAGCTACCGCTATATTAGAAACAAAACTTAAAAGTCATGATTTTAAAGTTTATCCAGATCAAGTGATTAAGTTATATGATTATCTAGAGGAAATAGGGGAAGTTTCTAAAACCCTTAGTTCCAATGGTATTATTATCGAAGAGATAAGTACTAAAGGAGATGATCTAGAAACTTATTTTACAAAGCTAGTAGGAGGACATACATATGCTTAACTTGCTTAGGGCTGATTGGTTAAAACTAAAGTGGTCAAAATTGCCTTGGATTACACTATTAGCTGTTTTAGGGTTACTCCTTATTTATATAAGTGCTGGAGAGGCTGCTTTTATGTCTAGCGGAAATCATCGAGAACTATTAGGTGAAGGCATTGGCTTTGTAAGTGGATATTATGGTGATATACAAAAGCCACTTTTGGGAGAAGTGATAAGGACAGCCTTATCTTATACAGCGTTTTTCTGGTTATTAATACTTATATTTAGTATACAGTTTTATGCAAAGGAGTACACTGGCAATACGATAAAGTTAGCCATTGCATATGGGCATAGTAGAGTAAAGATTTATCTATCAAAAGTAATTGTAATCCTTATCTATTCTGCTATTACTTATTCTACATTTATATTAGGTGTATTTACCCATGCAAGTATTTCTATAAACTATCAAGTGCTACCAACAGATATACCTATTATCTTAGGTGTAGTGATACTTAATTATTTAGTAATGATTGTATTTATTCTTATAACGTTGTTATTATGTATGATAATAAAAAACACAGGGATTGTAGCGGCAAGTATGTGCTTTTATACAATTGGTGGAGCCATTGTTTATATGTCGGAATACTACAACCTTCTTAGCAATCAGGTATCGCTACCTGTAAAAGTGTTTATAGGAACCCATCCAATGTACTACTGGATGACTATTAGTGCTTATAATTTTAATAATAATATCATAAATGAGACAATTATATATGGGATAGCAGCTAGTATAATACTATTTACTACATCATGTATGTACCTAAGAAAGCAAGAAGTCAAATAAGAAAAGGATGTGATCAAAGATTACACTTATTATTATTTTAGGTAGTGGCATTATTGTGTTACTTACCATATATATCTATATCCTAAAAAGAGAAGTACGGCATATTTCAAAGCAACTTGCTAGTTGTAAAACGGGTAATGGAAAGAAAAATATTGATATTACACTTATTGATAAGGATATTGAGGCTCTATCAGTAGCTATTAATGAGTATATTACCTTTCAAGAAAATTATAAGATAGATATTGAAGTACGTGAACGTAAATTAAAAGACTCTATTGCAAGTATTTCACATGATCTAAGAACACCACTGACATCCATTAAGGGGTACCACGGACTATTAAAGAACACACCTTTTTCCACGGAAGATGCAGAGTATATGGATATTATTAATAAGAAAGTAGCCGTGCTCGAAACACTTATCAATGATTTCTTTGAACTATCAATTTATGAGTCCGATACGTATGAAATGGAAATGGGAAGAGTAGATGTAACCGCAATTGCAATAGAAGTGCTGATGGAGCACTATGAACCAATTCATGTAAGTCCTATTGCGTTTACAGCACATATTCCTGATTACCCTCTGTATGTATATGGCGAACGTACTGCGTGTGAAAGGATTATACAAAATCTAATTTCTAATATGCTAAGATATGCCATAGATGAAGCAACGTTAACTTTAAAAAATAAAGATGATAGAGTCTATCTTATAATGAAAAATAGAGCAGAAGAAATAAGTGAAGAAGTGATTCAAAATATGTTTAATAGATTTTATAAATCAGATAAATCTAGATCGCATAAGGGGACAGGTTTAGGCCTTTATATCGTGAAAACACTAGTAGATAAAATGAATGGAGTAGTTAGTGCTAGAAATTGTTTAGACGGATTTATTGAAATATGCATAGAACTTCCGTTATACGATTATAAGGAGTAATCATGAGTACTAGTGGTATATAACCCATTGAGGTGAATGTATGCGTAGGCCATCGTTTATGAGTCTAGATACAGTTTTAATACCTAGGAATAATACTAGAAAACAGTAAATTGCTTAAAAGATGTTGACAACATATATAGGTGCACATATAATATAATCAACAGAGCTTACCACGCCTATCTACGATGCGGACCAGGGTAAGCCTTTTTTTGTATAAGGGGATAAAATATGTGCACTACTAATATTAAGCAGCTAAAAGAGCCTAAAACATATGAGGAGCAACTAGATCTACTAAAAAGCAGAGGTCTAATTGTTAAGGATGAGAAACATGCATTACATATATTAAAGCGAACAAATTACTATAGACTAAGTGCATATATGTTAACCTATAAAGATGGTAGGAATGAGTTTGTTTCGGGAACTTATTTTGAAGAAATATATCGTTTGTATGAGTTTGATAGAAAATTTAGAAATATATTACTTGCTATGCTTGAAAAGATAGAGATAGCTTTTCGAACACATATTGCATATTTTACAGCACATAAATACGGTCCATTAGGATATAAAGATCCGGCTAATTTTAAAAATGAGCAATATTATAATGAGATGGTGCAGCAAATAGATAAAGAAGTGGCCAGGAGCAGTGAGCTATTTATAAAGCATCATGCCCAAATGTATGGTGGGAACATACCTGTATGGGCTACAGTTGAAGTTGTATCATTTGGACTGATCTCAAAAATGTTTAGGAACCTAAGAGATGATGATCAAAAGGTTATTGCGGCAACTTATTATAATATCAAGAAGGATTATATAGAAAGTTGGTTAAGATCCTTAGCTACTATAAGAAATATTTGTGCACACTATGGTAGGATCTATAATCGTAATATTAAAATGAATCCTATGTTGTTTAATAGAGAAAAGAAGATGGGTATAAAAAATAATTCAGTGTTTACAATATTATTTATTATAGGCAAGTTGTTGAAAGATGATGATGAGTGGCAGCACTACATAACTACTATAAGGGGCTTAATTGAACAGTATGAAGTTGTCGATTTGCAAGTGTTAGGATTTCCAGATGAATGGGAGGAAATACTTAGGGAACTATAATTATACTGGCAGCCACCCAAAGCAAAATATAGGCTAAAAGGATAGAAAGTTAATAGATAAACAAACTACATCAATTATGACTACCACCGGCACTCAACCCATTGCGAAACGGTTGTGAAATTAGTAAAATAATGAAGGTAAAATCAAGGCTTACAGGGGTTAGAAAACCTGTAAGCCTTGATTTTTAGTTAGGGGTGGAGTGTGGGGACAAAATAAGGGGAAGTTTGGTTTGTACCGAAAATGGGAAGTAGCAAACTTCTTGATAGACGAAATGATAATATGACATGATGTTGTCCTATTAATGTGGTATAGTGGAATGAATAAAAGAACAAAAGAAAGGCAATTAAGTATGCATTATGCAAATTATAAAACCATTTTATCCACCCAGAATGGTATCAACTTATATCGTGGGTGTACCCATGGATGTATTTACTGCGACAGCAGAAGCAAATGTTATCAAATAAAACATGTATTCGAGGATATAGAGGTTAAAAAAGATGCTGCTATTATTTTAGAAAAGCAGCTACGTAGCAAAAGAAAACCGTGTATGATTGGTACGGGATCTATGTGTGATCCCTATATTCACCTAGAGGAACAATTAGAGGTTACAAGACAATGTTTGGCTGTTATAGAAAGATATGGGTTTGGCCTATGTATTCTAACAAAATCATCTCGAATTTTAAGAGATTTAGATTTGCTGAAAGCCATCAATAATAAAACAAAGTGTGTTGTACAGATGACATTAACTACTTATGATGAGACATTATGCCGTCAAATAGAACCACATGTAAGTACAACACGAGATAGATTCAAGGTATTGAATAAAATGAGAGATGTGGGCATTCCAACAGTGGTGTGGTTGGGTCCTTTCTTGCCATTCATAAATGACACAGAGGAAAATCTAACCGGACTACTAGAGTATTGCGTAAAGGCTGGTGTACGTGGGATCGTTTGTTTTGGCTTTGGCGTCACTATGCGAGAAGGGAATAGAGAGTATTTTTATGAACAGTTGGATAAGGTGTTCCCAGGGGTGAAAAATCAATATATCCAAAGCTATGGTGAGTCTTATATGTGTAATAGCAAGAATCATAAACATTTAATGGAGGTTTTGATAAAGACATGTGAAAAACACAATATACTTTGGAAGCTAGAGGATGTATTTGCCTATTTAAGAAAGTTTGAAATAAAAGAGAAGCAGTTATCACTGTTTGAATGATGAGGTAAGACGCTATGCAAATCAATCGTTTATTTGAAATTGTATATAGATTAATTTCTGCTGAAAAAATTTCTGCTAGAGAGTTGGCAGAGCAGTTTGAAGTTTCAACAAGAACCATCTATAGGGATGTAGAAATACTATCATCAGCAGGTATTCCTATATTTATGACGAAAGGGAAGGGAGGAGGAATAGGACTTCTTCCAGGCTTTGTACTTAATAAAACAATGTTAACAAGTGATGAAAAAGCAAACATCTTAGCTGCTCTTGAAAGCTTGAGGACAGTAGATGAGACGTCACTAGACAAGTTACTTAAAAAACTAGGGATTCTTTTTGGTGAACAGAATAAGGGATTTATTCAGATTGATTACAGTGACTGGGGACAGCGTATCAAGGAACAGTTTGAAAAGTCTAAAGAAGCCATTTTATCACATAAATTGTTAGTGTTTGATTATGTATCAGCCACTAGTAAAGTGACAAGTCGTCAGGTGGAACCTTATATTCTATTATATAAAGATAGAAATTGGTACCTCAAATGTTTTTGTCTAGATAAACAAGCATTTAGACTGTTTAGACTAAGTCGTATGAGAAATATGAAGATATCTGAAGTACGATATATTCCAAGAGAAGAAAAAACAGATATGAAAATAATTCAACCGAAAGCGGTATTAACAGAAATTAAGATGATTATTTCAAAAGAACAAATGCATAGAGTGCTTGACGAGTTTCATCCTAAAAATGTTGTTAAAAATACTGATGGTAATTATAGAGTGACTATGAATTTTGTTGAAGATGAATGGGTGTATGGATATATCTTATCATTTGGATGCTCGGCTACAGTATTGGAGCCTCCACATATAAGGCAGCTCATTAAGGAAAGGTTGATGAAAAGTTTAGATAACTATGTGTAATATGACATACAGTTGTCCTATTATACATGCTATTCTATTCATGCATAGAGAAAATGATGAGGGAGTTGAGTTATATGATTTTTGACTTTAAGAAGGTTGATAAAGCATTATATTCAAGTAAAGGTGAGCCGCAAATAATAGATGTACCAGAAATGACATATATTGCAGTTAAGGGAAAAGGAAATCCAAATGAAGTGAATGGAGCTTATAGCCATGCCATCCAAGTATTGTATGCTGTAGCGTATACAATACGAATGAGTTACAAAGGCTCAAGGGAAATAAAAGGTTTTTTTAAGTTTGTTGTCCCACCACTTGAGGGATTTTGGTGGCAGCAAGATGTAAAGGGAGTTGATTATTCAAATAAAGAGACCTTTAGCTGGATTGCAGTCATTAGAGTGCCTGAGTTTGTAACAGAGGAAGATTTTAAGTGGGCAGTTGAAGAGGCAACAAATAAGAAGAAATTAGATTGCTCACTAGCAGAGTATCTTGTGATCAAAGAAGGATTATGTGTACAAATGATGCACAATGGACCATTTGATGATGAGCCTACTACAGTTGTAATTATGGATGCATTTCTAAAGGAAAATGGTTACGACAATAACTTTACAGATGAGCGGTTACACCATGAAATTTATCTTTCGGATGCTAGAAAAATTGATCCTGAGAAATGGAAAACTATTATAAGGCATCCTATTAAGAAAAATTAAGAAAATAGATTAGTCCCTAATGAAAATGAGCTATTGCATTAAGATTAATTCACATAGTTATGAACTTAGTACTGCACATAAAGGGAAGGTAAACAAACTACATTAATTGTGACTAGCACCGGCACTCAATCCATTGCAAAACGGTAGTGAAATTAGTTAAATAGTGAACGTAAAATCAAGGCTTGCAGGCGTTAAAAAACCTGTAAGCCTTGATTTTTAAGTTAGGGATGGAGTGTGGTGTTTTATAGGGGATTTATTTTGTTCTAGGAGTTAAATGAGGATAATAAGTCCATAAAATACTCCGGATTGCCTGTTAAGTAGTATTGATACCAAGATTCTATAGTTTTAGGGGAATAGATACCAAGATACTCTAGTATTTGCTTAGCCCATAGTAAGCCACCAGCAGAACTTGCAGTTATCACGTGATGGTCTCTAACGGAAAGGTCGTTTTGAAAAAGTGTATGTCCTTTATAATTTGGAGAAAAACCATCTAGATATGCTAGGGAGTTACTGGTATGTAAGTAATTATTTAAGATACCTAAATCTGCTAATGCCAAAGTTGCACCGCATATAGCCCCCACTAAAGTACCCTTCTTGATATAAGTGATTGCTTTTTCCAAAATAGGTTGGTGCAGAGCGTCATTCCATGTATTTGCACCCGGTAAGAGGAGTGCCGCTGCTTCATCGTCATCTAGATCAGAAAGGGAATAGTCAGGGGTAATGGTTAGTCCACCTAAACTTTTAATAGGGGATAGGGTGGGTGCAACTGTCTTTAAAGTGTAATGTGGCATATGATTAGGCAGCATTTGTTGCATGCTTAATGCTTGTAAGATGTAGCCTACCTCCCAATCAGCCATGGTATCTAATAGATAAAGATAGATTGTTTTCTTCATGTTGTATTCCTTTCATCAAGGGGTTGTTAGTCGTTCCATGTTGTAGTATAAAACAAGAACAGTGACAACTAGCTGTCACTGTTCTTGTAAAAGTTTAAAGATTGTTCTAAGTGGTTTTGTATGTGTAAAGCAAAGGAAGAAGGGGACAAGACTCTGACCTTATTACCAAATCCTAAAAGAATAGAGAAGAGCATAAAATCAGTGCTTTTCATCATAAGTTGGCATAAGACTATATTTTCCTTTTCCTCTAACGTTTTTGAGTAGGGAAAATATTCTTGAAAAAGTGTTTCTATTTCTTTGAGATATTCTATAGTGACAGATATTGTATTTTTATTACGAGATGCTTCGTGTTTTTTAAGCTCGTTTTCGACATCATAGGCTTGCAGCCATTTAATGCTATTTAATTGCAAGTTTCTCATACGACTTAGTTTGTACATACGAAATACTTGCGTATCATAATTGTAGCCAAAAGCATACCAGGCATACCACTTATAATAGATATGTAAGATGTCAGCGGTTATAAGAGATGATTTATTTTGGGCATTGGTATAGGAAAATGTTACATTTTCTTGAGTTGCAATAGAGCGTTTTAAAAGAGGGATAAGTGTTGTCACAAGGTTATTTTCAGTTATAACAGACAAATCTATTTCTAAGGGATGATCTAAAGAAGAGGGCATATAGATGTGCTTGACCTTTTCATAAGTCTCAGTTACTTTTTGATCTCCATAGAGATCTTTAAGTGTTTTTAAGGCTAATATCATATATTCGGAATTGGTAGAATCTATAAGCTTTTCATTTAATTTATAATCTTTGTTAATAGAGTAGCCACCCTTAGAGCCTATTTCAGAATAGATAGGAATTCCAGCCAAAGTGAGTGTATCAATATCCCGAAGAATCGTGCGACGGGACACACTAAACTGCTCAGCTAATACAGTAGCACTTACACAATCTCGATTAAGTATATAGAGTAGGATGCCTATTAATCTTTCAATTTTCATTTGTATACTCCTTGCATAAAATATTAAGCTTATTGTATCGTGAGTGGGAGAAGACTTCAACTTATTGTTATACCAAAGGATTAAAAGGATAATAGCAGAATGCACATGGCATAATGAATGGGGAAAAGACAATGGATAGATGGTTTGTTCTAGTGTTACAGATGCTTGATATATGGAGTTTTATAATAGGGAATTAAGATTTGAAAAACATCCTGATACTAAGATAATGAAGGGTAGATAAAATAGGTAAGCAAACTACATCAATTATGACTACCACCAGTACTCAACCCATTGCGAAACGGTTGTGAAATTAGTAAAATAATGAACGTAAAATCAAGGCTTACAGGCATTAAAAAGCCTGTAAGCCTTGATTTTTTAGTTAGGGGTGGAGTGTGGAGGCAAAAATGAAATGAACATGATTATCTATACTATGTAAATAGGTTTAAATTTTGAACTTTTTAAGAATGTTAATACCGATAAGTGTAAAAGTGAATATGAAAAATAAACTGCTTAGGAGTATTTGAATTAATAATGTGGTATGAAGAGGAGTATCTGGACTAAGTGTATTCATACCTACGCAAATAAGGGAAAATGGAAAGTATAATCCCAATCCCATAGCAAGCAAGAGAAGACCACATATTCCACCTGCTAGGGCCACACCTACTGGAATGGCAAAGCTACCAATGCTAAGAGCCACACACAATAATAAACTTGAAGCAGCTAATGAAGCAATCCAGCCGAGTATAAGCCATAAGCAAAGCTGAGAGGGAAGGGAACCTCTAACACCTATGAGAAAACCAAATAGTAGGTAAAGTATGCCAACAAATAGCTGGGTTATCAGACTTAGGCAAGCGACAATAGATAATTTGCCTATGAAGATAGTAGTGTCGGAGATTGGTACTGAAAAAACAGCATTCCAATTATTTCGTGTATGCTCGAGCTTACAAACATAACCACAATAAAGGCCAAGCAGACAGGGATAAAAAAAGTAGGCATAAAATAAGAGGACTTGTGTCCAAAGATCGTACCAGCTATTGGATAAGATATCTAAGTTCTGGGAGAAGTTAAAACTACCCATAACTGTGGCTAGAATAGGAAGTATGAGTGTAACTAAAAGTAGTTTTGAGCGGCGTAGTTTTTGACACTCCATTAGAAATACTTTGTATAACATGAATTAAATCTCCTTTTTACAAAAACTAATTTGTCCGATTATATATAACCCTATAGTAACGACAACCACCACTAGTAGACTTACCATATCTAAAGAATCATAAATAATAGAAAATGTCTGTGTTTCAGTATGTGCAATCATTGATATAGTATCTAGAATGGAATAGTACGAAGGTAAAAAGAATCGTTGAACCGTTGGTGGGAAAAATACGGAAAAGAGTCCTATAAAACCTCCGGCTATGCCAGTAATCAGTGCAATAGCCTGATTAGCAAAAAGTAGGGATACTGTTTGATAGAATACTAATAAACAAAGGCTAACAAGCATTGTTGTCAAGATATAACTAGTTAAATGTCCAAAGGGTATGGGATCTGTAAAACTAACTAATTGGCTTGTTGCAAGCATACATAGCACTTGGCCAAATGCCGTAAAAATGAGATAGATACTTCCACAAATAAGTTTTGAAATATAGAGTTTATGAGCATCTATCATAGTGCCTAGTAATTTAAATGTATCTCCTTTATACTCATTATCACTTAGCCTAGAAGTAAGGATAGCGATGAGGATGGGCATGAGGAGTGTGTTCATAGTAGGTATCTGATAAAGAAGGTAACACCATCCATTGTAAGTATCTGTATAAGAAGAAGCTGCCCATAGACTCCAAATTAACTCTGCAAAAAGTAGTAATAAAATAGAAAGCCCTATTTTCTTTCTTTTTAACTTGAAAAACTCTAACTTTATTAGTTTAATCATAAGCTCACCGCCATACCTGTCAAATCTAAGAAGATATCTTCTAAACTACGGCTACGTTCTTCAACACGAATCACATCAATATCATTGTGAACAAGTAAGTGCATATATCTAGCAAGATCCTTATCAGCTAAATAAGGAATCAATAGGAAATGATCTTGTGGTGTACAACATAGGTCATAAGAAGCCATCAGTTTAAGAGCAGCAGGATTATTTAAGGTACGAATAGCCAACTGCCTTTGGTTAAGGTTATGTAGGTTTTCTAAAGAATCTTGAAAGACTAATTCACCCTGATGGATAATACCAATATCATCAGCAACTTGGTCAATTTCATTTAAAATATGACTAGATATAACCACGGTCATACCATATTGCTTAGGTAAAGTGGTGATAAGTTCACGGATTTCTTGGATACCTGCTGGGTCAAGACCATTGGTTGGTTCATCCAAAATAAGAAGTTTTGGCTGACCAAGTAGGGCGGTTGCAATACCTAGACGTTGCTTCATACCTAATGAATAGTGGGATACCTTTTTATGTTTCTGATTCTCTAGTCGTACTGTTCGGAGAACTTCATCAATGTGACTTTTAGGGACATTCTTTAGTGTCTGAAAGATACGAAGGTTTTCTTCACCTGTGAGGTGAGCATAATAGGAAGGGGATTCTATGAGTGAACCGGTATCCCTTAAAATCGATAGGCGGTTCTTAGGGGTTAATAATTGGTCAAAAATATGAATCTCACCTTTAGTAGGTCTAGTAAGGCCTAAAAGCATTTTGAGTGTAGTAGATTTTCCAGCACCATTAGGGCCTAGGAAACCATAGATAGAACCAGTCTTTACTTTTAAATCTAAATCTTTAACGCATACAGCTGTATGATAGGATTTAGATAGTTTTGTTGTTTGTATAATATTTGACATGATCAATTTCTCCTTTTTATGAATGAGATAAGTATACTAAAGTGTACTTACAGTAAACTGACAAATACCTTACGTTTACCTTAAATTTTTTGCATAGTAAAGTAAAATGGAATATTTTTAGAGTATAATAAAAAGAGAGGTGAGAATGATGGAAAATATTTATGAGAGAAAAATACTTATTATAGACGATGAAGTAGAATTACTACGTATGGAAGAAGAGATATTAAGAAAAGAAGGTTTTAGCCAAGTTTACACAGCAAAGTCCTGTAGTGAAGCACGAGAGATGTTGAGTAAGATAAGGCCTGAGTGTGTCATATTAGATGTGATGCTTCCAGATGGAAATGGTTTTGAACTTATGAAAGTGCTTCAACGAGAAAGTAATGTCCCTATTTTGTTTGTATCGGCGAGGGATGAAGATGAAGATAGATTATTAGGGTTAGGACTTGGTGCAGATGATTATATTGTTAAACCCTTTTTACCTAGAGAGTTAAGCTTAAGGGTGGGAGCAGTATTAAAAAGAACATATGCTTTGCCTATGCAATTAGTGAAGCAAGAAGAGAAGATTACACTAGGGAACTATACAGTTGATTTTACGACAGGAGAAGTTAAAGGGAATAATAGAGAGGTTACGCTTACTGCAAAAGAATATGCTATGCTAAAAAAGTTATATGAACATAGAGGGAAAATCGTTACGGGAGATCATCTTTGCCATGCGGTTTGGGGAGATGGGCTATATGGCTATGAAAATACCTTAATGGTACATATACGTAGATTAAGAGAAAAAATTGAAGAGGATCCTTCAAAACCACAGTATGTTAAGACTATTAGAGGCTTAGGATATAAGTTAGAGAAGGAGTAGCAATGTGAAGAATTTAATTCAAACAATTATAAAACTGGTGATTGCAATAGTAGTGATAGGGGTAGTACTCGTAGCTATAAATTTCACTTTTTTATCAATATGGATGTTTAAGTATTCTGCACCGGGACACGGGAAAGCGGATATGCAACTCATTGCAGAAGCTCTTGTAAAGGAAGATGCTACTTACAGAATAAAAGAAAAAGGAGAGGAAGTTCTAAGAGAGCGTTATGAATGGGCCATGCTCATAGATGCGGAGGGAGAGATTATATGGGAAATAAATCTTCCGAAAGATATACCTCTTAAATATACACTAATGGACGTAGCAAGTTTTTCAAGATGGTATTTAAATGATTATCCTGTAAGTGTTTGGGAACATGAGGATGGTATAATGGTATTAGGTAATCAAAAACATAGTTATTGGAAATATAATCTTGAGTATGATATGAATATGATGAATAACTTACCCCTATATGGAGGCTATGCACTTATTTTAAGTGGGATAGTTGCATTGCTATTTGCCATAGCGATAGGTTATAAACTCTATCGTTCTTTAGAGCCACTTATAAGTGGCATTGAGAAGTTAGAAGATAAAGAACTGACTCAGTTAGAGACTAACGGAATGTTTGGAGAGGTAGCAAAAAAGATAAATAAAACATCAAAGTTATTAGGAAAACAAGAGGAATTGTTGGGAAAGCGTGACCATGCAAGGTTGAATTGGATAAGAGGCATTTCTCATGATGTACGAACACCTTTAGCAGTCATAATGGGGTATGCAGCACAGATTGAGGATGATGTTTTAAATAACCAAGCAACTAGGGAGCAAGCTGCAACTATTAAAAGACAGAGTATTAAAATTAAAGAGTTGGTAAATGATCTTAACTTAGTATCTCAACTTGAATATGATATGCAACCACTTAGAATAGAAACTATTTCCTTTGCAGAAGTTATAAGAAACGTTGTAGTAATGTTTCTTAATGATGATTTAGAAGAAAGACTTGACGTAGAACTCGATATATCTGATGAGGCACAACGTTGTCAAGTTCGAGGAGATAAAGTCCTATTAAATAGGGCATTGACCAATATTATAGGAAATAGCATTAAACATAATCCTAATAAGATTCAGGTAAAAGTTAAGGCGAGATGTACGACAACACATTATGAAGTATATATAATGGATAATGGTATAGGTATTGAACCAGAGAACTTAGAACAAATAAAGAAATGGAATACTAGTCTTGAAAATACGATGAGCAATGAACGACTTCATGGATTAGGACTGTTAATTGTAGGCAAAATTATAGAAGGGCACCAAGGGACTTGGGATATTAGAAGTGAACAAGGATATGGTGTTACCTATATCATGAAAATCCCTATATAGAAATTTTTTAATTCAACCTTTATGCAGTTGAAGTAAATAGGTTAATGAGATGAAAAGAGGAACTAAATGTCTGAGGAACAGTTTGTTAAAATCAGAAGAGAGCATCTATACAATGAAATATGGGAGCTTTCTGCATCTGGTGTAGCGAAAAAATATAATATTCCTTATACTCAAGTACTTAAAATTTGCAAGGAATTCAATGTACCTATACCCCCATCAGGATATTGGACAAAGGTGAGCTTTGGAAAGGCAACTGAGAAAATTGCATTGCCAGAATCACATTTGAATGAGGTTGTTTTTCAACATAGTCCACTGAAAGTAGATTCCGTTATTCAGGTGAAAGAGGACTCCACTAGAGAAATAGAAATTAAAACTTCTAAACCAAGTAATGAAAGTACTAAGGAACAAAAAATACTTACTTTTTTATTAGATGGTGAACGGCAAAAAATCTTGGAGAAATCTAACCAGTTAAGTATATCCGATGAAAACACAAAGCTTCATAAAAAAATTAGAGCCTATCAACAAATAGTAAAAGAATGGAATGAAAATGATAAAAAGTCTCCCGGGGCAGAAAGAAATTATAAGGCATATACAAACCAACCCCCATTTTTAGCTGGTGTTATTTCAAAAGAAGCTCTGCCTAGGGTGTATAAAATACTTGATGTAATTTATAGAAAAATAGAGGAGTTAGGTGGCTCTGTTAATGAAGATCTTTCTTTGCAGATTAGAGGGGAACGTGTCACTTTAAGTATATCTGAATATCAAGATACTCTAAAACATGTACTTACGCCTAAAGAAGAAAAGGAACTAGCAGCCTATGAAGATGCAAGGCGTCATAAGAAGTGGGCAAGTAAGCCTAATATGCGAAAGTATGATTATGCATTTAATGGAAATCTAAGAATTGGTGTTCGTCAAAATAAATATTTTAGAGACTCTGATAAAGAAAAGCTAGAATCTAGATTAGAAGATTTAATAATAGAAATATATGAAGAGTCTGAAGAATTAAGAATAAAACAAGAACTAGTAGAAGCAGCAAAAAGGAAGGAAGAAGAGGATAGAAGAAAGTTTGAGGATTATAAAGTACGATATAATGAAGAGATAGATAAAACGAGTAAACTAATTAATATGGCTGAGGATTATGCAATAGCTTGTAAAATTAGGAATTTTATAAGTGCTCTAGAAAGCAGTCCCATGGAAACAGATGCCAATAATGTTGAATTTATTGAATGGTCAAAACGAAAAGCGGATTGGTTTGATCCGACAATAATTAGAGAAGACGAGTTATTTGGAAAACGTATTCATGAGAAAGATAAAAATGAGAAAGAATTAAAAAAACGTGGCATCTATTGGCGGTAGGATATAGAGGTAGTGCGTTATGAATAGTCAATAAATGATAAAAATGACTACAGCTATTAATATGATTTGGAATATCATATGATTGACAGTTGCTATCATTAAACATATTCTATAAGTAAGAACGTAATGAAAGAGGTGATGTGATGGCTACAACATCCTTTAATAAGTCATTTAATAAGTCATTTCAAATATCAAAACAAGAAACTATTAATCAATTAGAAAAAGCCATTAATAGTATAGTACCTATTAAGAGTGATAGAGAACGAGCTATAAAAAGTAGAAAGATCAACGAAGAGAAACTGTTAAAGATACTTCGTTCTAAATAATAGATATATATTAGTAAGGGAGGTAGAATGGAATGTTAACAATAGAACAAGTCAATAAGCAATACGATGGTGAATGGGTGTTTTTAATTAACTGCAATACAGATGAAGATGGGAATGTATTAGGTGGAGAGGTAGTCATTCATTCTAAATCAAGAGATGAGATATTTAGAGGAATGCAAAAGTATAAAAAGGTAGATACTTTATTTTCAATTAGATATGCAGGGAAGTTACCAGAAGGTGTAGAGGTTATATTATAGTGGAAAATTATAAGATTAAATTTGATATGACTTCTAATGTCATGCAAGTCGGTATTTACTTATTCAACAGAGAGATTGAACGCTTCCAACATATGAATATTACTTTTGATACAGGAGCAAGTAGAACAATTATATCTAAAGATATTTTATATTTGTTAGGATATGAGGTAAGTGATTGTGAAAAAACTCGAATTGTTACAGCAAGTGGCGTAGAGTTTGTTGATAAAGTGATTGTAGAAAAGATTAAAATAGGAAACTGCGTACTGGAGAATATAGAAGTTTATGCACATACGTTTCCCGAAGCTAGCTTTTCACTAGGAGTAATAGGCCTGAATATTATATCTCAGTTTAATTGGAATATGGACTTTTATAATAGGGAATTAAGATTTGAAAAACATCCTAATACTGAAATAATAAATGGGTAGATAAAGTAAGTAAACAAACTACATCAAAAGTGACTACCACCGGCACTCAACCCACGTTGAGGCATGCGTGCTCTTAGTGAAGGAGAGTGCTAACGAAGCCTAAGCTTAAAGATGCAGACGTTCTGTCTAGGGAAAGTATGACCGAGATCAGAATATCCTTATTATAATTAGAAAAATAATGAACGTAAAATCAAGGCTTATAGGCGATGAAAAACCTGTAAGCCTTTTTATTTTGCTTTCGCTCACATATTATGGTAGTTTAGTAATAGAATTTATAGAATATAATAAATATGTAGGAGATAGAAAAATATGAAAAAAAATTATTTGTTTTTAACTGTGGGGATAATACTATCTCTTATTTCAAAAGTACTACAATTTAGCTTTAAAAATAAGATAGGTGATGTAATTGTAGTAATTGCAGCGATATTTTTCACACTTGCAATTGCATTTTCGTATAATAAATTTAATATATATTTTAAAAATAATAAAAAAGAAGCGATAAAACTATTAGCAAGTAGTATTTTAGTAGTGATGTCATTTCAAATAATGATGATTTTGCTTATAGGTAATAAAAAAGCTATAGGTTTTATTTTTTTAATTCCATTAATAGTTACAGGAGTAATAAGTATACGAGGATGGATATATATTGCAAAAAAATAAAAATATATAATAAAATGTACAATAAAGATACAGTCTTTAATTATAGGAGCTGAATAAAGACATGAATAAAATTTACCTAATAGAAGACAATGAGAAATTACAAAAATACATTTGTGAATACATGAAAGCATATGATTACGAAGTTAAAATAGTTGAAGATTATGATAATATTATAGATGAAATAAATACATATGAGCCGCAGATTATAATATTAGATATAAATTTGCCAAAGTATGATGGATATTATTATTTAGGACTTATACGAAAACAAAAAAATATACCGATTATAATTTTATCTGCTCGTAGTGATGAAAGTGAGCAAATTCGTGGAATGAATTTAGGAGCGGATGATTATATGACAAAGCCATTTTCCATAGGTATATTACTAGCTAAAATAAATGCATTATTAAGAAGAAGTACAGTTATAGAAAAAGAATTTGATGTTGTAGAGTACAAGCATGTGAGATTAAATTTAGGGACAATGAATGTTTCATACAACAACAAAACATTAGAAATGACAGGAAATGAGAGTAAGCTTTTGAAAACATTATTGTTACAAGGAGGTAATGTAGTTACAAGAGAGCAGTTACTAGAAGAATTATGGGATGATAAAAATTTTGTAGATGACAACACACTTACAGTAAACATAACTAGATTAAAAAAGAAATTAATAGAGCTTGGTTTAAAAGATGCAATTGGTGCAAAAAGAGGAGTAGGATATGTATTTGATATTACTATTTAGGGAAGTTATTGCTAATGAGAAAAAAATGCTCGTAGCATATAGTATAAATACGATAATCCTAATAATAATTTTTAATCTTATGATAGAAAAAGCAAGTATTTTATATCCAGTTTCAGTAAGTTTATATATTTTAATATTTTACCTAATAAGCAAAATATATGAGCAGCATAGAAAAAAAAGTATATTAGAAGTATTAAAAATAAATAATGAAATAACATATGAACAGCAAAAAAGAATAGATCCAATTGTTTTTAAAATAATTCAAGAGATGCATTATTATTACAAGGAAGAATTAGATCAAATTCGTAATAAAGCAAAAGAAAAAGATATATTATTTTCTAAATTTGCGCACAACATGAAAACATCAGTAGCGGTTATAAAGCTTGCGGTTGAAGTACAAAATGAAAAAGCAATAGAAGACATTCAGATGGAAAATATGAATCAAGGAAAATATTTAGAAGAAATGTTAAATGTATTACGATTTGAAGAATTTAGTAATGATTATATACCACAATGCGTGGATGTAGTAGAACTGACGGAAAAATTAATTAGTAGTAAAAGACGAGATTTTATTTACAGCGGAATATATCCTAAAATATATGGAACTTCATGTGAAGTATATACAGACCCGAAATGGTGTAGTTATATTATTTGGCAAGTATTATCAAACGCTATAAAATACAGTTATAAAAATAGTTATATAACACTAACTATAAGGCAAGAAGAAGGTAGAGTTATTTTGGAGATAAAAGACGAAGGAATAGGAATACCAGAAGATGAGTTAGAACGTGTATTTGAGATGTTTTACACAGGAAGAAATGGACGAACAACGACGCAGGGAACTGGTATTGGGCTTGCAATGGTCAAAAAAATTAGTTCGAAGTTAGGACATGAAGTTTTAATTCAATCTGAAGTAGGAAAAGGAACGACATTTACAATAAGATTTCTTACATCGGTGTAAGAAAAGTGTAAGTATAATCGATGTACTAAAAAAAAATCATTTATTATAATAAAGATAAAATAATAAATGGTAGGAGAGATGAAATGAATCAAATTATAACAACAGATAATTTAACAAAAATATATGGGACATTTAAAGGAGCAAAAGAAGTAACGGCAATAAAAGATATAAATTTAAGTATAAAAAAAGGTGATTTTGTTGGGATAATGGGGCCAAGTGGTTCGGGTAAAACAACATTATTAAATATACTATCAGGTTTAGACAAAGCGACATCTGGGACAATTGAAATTGAAAAAAGTAATATGACAAAAATGAGTAAAGATGAGTTAATTTTATACAGGCGAAAAAACATAGGATATATTTTTCAAGATTTTAATTTGATGGACTCACTAACAGTAAAAGAAAATATAGGATTACCACTAATTTTAGACCATATAGCCCCAAAAATAATAGATGAAAAAGTAAATACACTAATGAAGTTTTTTGATATAGAAGATTTATCAGACAAATATCCATATCATATATCAGGAGGACAAAAGCAGAGAGTTGCAGCGGCTAGGGCGCTTGTAAACGACCCTGTAGTTTGTTTTGCAGATGAGCCAACAGGAAATTTAGATTCAAAATCATCTAAAAATGTCATGAATATGTTAACAAAGATGAACAAAGAAAAGATGGCTACAATTTTGATGGTAACACATGATGCATTTGCGGCGTCATATTGCAAAAGAATAATATTTATAAAAGATGGAGAAATTCATTTTGAAATTAAAAGTAGTGGAGATAGAAAAGAATTTTTTGATAAAATATTAGAAGCGCAAAGTATATTGGGAGGGGAATAGTTGTTAATGAAACCTTGTAGAAGTTTGTATAAATTTATTGATTTTATATAACGCTCGTATTGTTATAAGTCAAGAGGTGATAAATATGAAATATTATTCTATAGGAGATTTTGAAAGTCTAATAGGCAAAAACCCACAAACATTAAGAGAATGGGACAAAAAAGATATTCTTAAACCACATCATGTAGCCCCAACAGGTTATAGATATTATTCGCAAGAACAACTTAATCATTTTTTAGGCATTCAGAGCAAA
>JBOFDK010000111.1:0-11291 GCA_051646925.1 Cellulosilyticaceae bacterium
ACAATTATATTAATTTTTATGCCTTTATTTCATTTGAAAAAGGGCTTCAAATTGATTAATTAATCAATTAAAAACCCTTTTTGTTTATTAATTTTATTTATTAATTTTTACTATTTAATGTTTTTTCTTTACTATTTCTTTGAAATTTACGCATTTCATACCATAATGGACTTGCAATAAAAATTGAAGAATATGTTCCTGCTAAAATACCTATTGCTAATGGAAATGCAAATTCTTTTACTGAGTCTGTCCCTATGATTAATAAAAGTAAAACCATTACAACTGTTGTAATTGAAGTATTAATAGAACGTGTAATAGTTTGTTTTACACTGGCATTAATAACTTCTTCGTCAGTTCCTCTCATTTTCCCTTTATTTTCACGAATACGGTCGAAAATAATAATTGTATCATTAATTGAGTATCCAACAATTGTTAACATTGCTGCAATAAATGAATTATTAATTGGAATTCTAAATAATGCATATACACCTAACATTATCAGTACGTTATGCAATAATGCAATAACTGCACTTGCACCAAATTTAAAATCTTTAAATCTTATAGTTATATAAATCAACATTAAAATCGCACCGATTCCAACTGCACCAATTGCTTTTGCTTTGAATTCACCACTAATAGTTGGTGATACGAACTCATCTTTTAACAACGCCTGGTCTTCTAACTCATATGTTTCTTTTAATTTATCAAATAGCGCTGCACGTTCTGTATCTTCTATTGGTTTTGTAGTAATAATTATTTCATTTGAATTTGCTACTTTTTGGATACGTGCTCCAGAATCTTTTATCATCGTATCAATTATTGGCATAATTTCAGTTTCAACATCAACATCTTTTCCCATGTCAATTTGCATAACTGAACCACCTTTAAATTCTACATGGTAATTTAATATACCTTGGCCCTGCATACCGAAAAACGGCATAGCTAACATTCCTACAACAATAAGCACAAGAGACAAGATATAATATTTTTTTCTATTCTTTATAATATTCATCGTTTATGCCTCCTCTGTTTTAGTTGATTTTATTGATGCAAATAATGATGGTTTTTTAATTCCCATCCCTATAAACAACTTAACAAATGTACGTGTTACTACAAGTGCTGTAAACATTGATACAATAATACCTATTGCTAATGTTTGAGCGAAACTCTTAATTAGACCTGTTCCCATCATATATAATACAGCTGCTGCTATAAGTGTTGTAACGTTACCATCTAAAATGGCACTAAACGCCTTACTAAACCCTGCATCAACTGCTGAACGAACACTACGTCCTACTACTAATTCTTCTTTAATACGTGTGAAAATAATAACATTTGCATCAACTGCCATACCGATAGATAATAAAATACCTGCAATTCCTGGTAATGTAAGCGTTGCATTCACCATACTTAGAACAATCAATACAATTGCAACATAAAATATTAACGCTAAATCAGCTGCAATACCGCTAACACGATATAAAGCAATCATAAATACCATAATAAATGCAAATCCTATAGCACCTGCAAGTATACTTGTATTTAATGCATCCATACCTAGTTTTGCCCCTACTCCACTTGATGAAATAGCTTTTAATGCAAATGGTAATGAACCAGCTTCTATACGTTGTGCAAGTTGTTTTGCATAATCTGCACTAAATCCGCCTTCAATCATTCCTTTTCCATCATGAATCGCATCTTTAATTGTTACTGTACTTAGTATTTGATCATCTAACATGATAACCATTAAATTTCCGATATTTTCTTTTGTAAAGTTTTTAAATAATTCAGCACCTTCATTATCCATCTCAATAGATACAACAGCTTTAGGTACTCCTAAATTATCTTGTATCATTTGATGTGTTGCTGATTTAATATTTTTTCCTGTTAAAACTTCATTTCCTTCTACGTCCATAAATCTAAGCATAGCTGCAGCCCCAATACTATTAACAGCTTCTTGAGGGTCTTCTACACCTGGTATGTCAACACGTATACGATTTGTTCCTTCTATCGCAGCTTCCGCTTCTGTATAATTTTCTTTATCCAGACGTGTTTGAATCATAGCTTGAGCGGCTTCCATATCAGAAACAGTTGGATTTTCGATAGCTGCTTCATAAACAATATTTACACCACCTTGGAGGTCTAGTCCAAGTTTTATGCTCTCTACCCCACCTATACTATCTTCTCCAATTCCCATATACGCAACAGTTACTGCACCTGCAATAACCATTATCAATAACATAAACAACATTATACTTTTTGTTTTTGGATTACTTTTTGTTGTTTTGCCATTTTTCGTCTTCGGATTACTTTTCGACATATTATATCCTCCTTAGATTTTTACTGTAAATCATTAGCTTGATTATATAATTTCTGTTAAATATAGTCAAATAATTCCTACTTATTCATCACATAAAGCTGCTTTTAATCCAATTGCACACTCTAATCTTTTTTTCTGAAGTTCACATCCTAATTCATAAATTTCGTCAATATTTCCGTGGAAATGATAAGCATTTGCAGCACATCCCCCACTACAGAAAAACTTTGCCCAACATTCTTTACATTGTGGTTTACTGTATACGTTACATTTTTCAAATTCACAACGTTTTGCTGTATTTGTTACACCTTTCCAAACATCACCCATTTCAAATTCTTCCATACCTGCAAACTGGTGACATGGATATAATTTTCCATCTGGAGTTGCTGCTAAATATTCTGAACCTGAACCACAACCTGCTAAACGTTTGTGAACACAAGGTCCTCCTGTTAAATCAACCATAAAATGGAAGAAATTGAAACATTCTCCTGTTTCTTTGCTACGTTTCAACATTTCTTTTGCAAGACGCTCATATTCTGCGCAAAGTTTTTGAATATCTTCTGGTTGCAATGCATAGTCCATAGTAAGTGGTGCAACAACTGGCTCCGCTGATACTTCATTAAAACCTTGGTCTGCCATATGAATAACATCTTCGGCAAAATCTAAATTGTGATGTGTAAATGTTCCTCTAATATAATATTGTTTTCCACCACGTTTTTCGACTAATTTTTTGAATTTTGGTACGATTACATCATAGCTGCCTTTACCATTAGAAGTAGGTCTCATATAATCATTTACTTCTTTTCTTCCATCTAAACTTAGAACAACGTTATACATTGTTTTATTTAGATAATCAATAATCTCATCACTAAGTAGTACGCCATTTGTTGTCATTGTAAATCTAAAGTTTTTATTTACTTGTTCCTCTATACTTTGCGCATAGTCTACAACACCTTTAACTACTTCAAAATTCATTAATGGCTCTCCGCCAAAAAAATCAACTTCAATATTTTTTCTATTTCCTGAGTTTTCAACCAAGAAGTCAATGGCTGCTTTTCCTACTTCAAGAGACATCATACCACGTGCCCCATGATATTCTCCTTCTCCTGCAAAACAGTATTTACATTTTAAATTACAATCATGTGCAACATGTAAACAAAGTGCTTTTACAACTGGTTTTCTGTTTAAAAAAGCTGGTACTAAATTTTCATAACTATCTGGTGTATCTAGCATACCTTCTTCTTTTAATTGAAGTAATTCGTCTATCGCCTCACTTAATACATCTTTGTCATAATTTACAGAATGCTTCTCTATAACTTCCTCTTTTGTGCAACTAATTACATCTTCAACTATAGCATAAGCAATATCATCTAAAATATGTACAGCTCCACTATGAACATCCATTACTATTGGTGTATTTTCAAATCTAAATTTATGAATCATATCCGTTTCCTTTCTTGAAACAATTTTATATTAATCAATTAAAACAAAAGCAGTGACCTACGGCCACTGCTCGGTACTAAAACTATTTTTCGCAAGCTTGATTCCCTACAGTACAAGATGTTTTACAAGCTGACTGACAAGATGTTTGACATTCGCCACATCCACCTTTAGCTGCACTGTTTTTTAAATTTTTAGTATTAAGAGTTTTTACATGTTTCATAATTTTCCACCCTCCTTTTAAATCTGTATCATTATATCACAATGTATAAGATTTGAAAATAGAAGTGTACTCTATTTTTGTGCTACAGCTAAAAACATTCCTGAAGCTATACTACTTCCTAATGCACATATTGCTAATATACTTATTGCTCCTAAGCTAATACTACTTATTCCATTAAAGATAATAGCTACTATAGCATAAATTACAATATAACTAAATCCACCTAATGCTCCCCATTTATAAGCATTTTTCTTTTCTATCTTAGCAGTATCGTAACCTACTATTGCTGAAGATGCTATTACTCCAACTATTAAAATTATTTTTTCAAAACCATCACCAAAATTGGTATATGTAAGTACTATTGCCGATAAAATAATAAATATAGCTGTTACAGCATAACCCATTAAGTTTGCTTTAAATAATGTGCTTGCTATCAATCCTAAATCATACTTCATTCTTTTTTTACTTTTATGTTTGCCCATTTTTTTTACCCCTTTTTTATTATAATGATACAACCTTTTATATTTTACGTACAACTTATCATAAGTATGCTAAAATCTTTATAAAACAGGAGGATTTTTATATGTTTATTAATAATACAATGGATTTACACACACATTCCGTACATTCTGACGGAACATTGTCCCCTACCGAACTAATTCATCTAGCAAAACAAAAAAATTTAAAGGCAATATCTTTAACCGATCACGATAGTGTTAACGGCCTTGATGAATGTATTCGAGTAGGCTTAGCTGAAAATATCGAAGTTATTCCAGGTATTGAACTATCTGCTAATTATAATGACAAAGAAATACATATACTTGGCTACTATATCGATCCATCTTCTTCTCTATTAAATAACACTCTAAACTCAATAATACACAAAAGAAACTCTCGCAATAATGAAATATTAGAAAAACTTCATAATATGGATATTCATATTACTTTAGATGACCTCTCACAAGGTTGTGACAATGAAGTTATTACACGTGCCCACATAGCAACTGCTATGCGTCTAAAAGGCTATGTAAAAGAAAATAATGACGCCTTTAAACGTTATATTGGTCATGGTTGTCCTGCATTTGTTGCTAAATATTCTCTTTCATATACTGAGTGTATTGATCTTATTCATAAATGTGGTGGCGTGGCGATATTAGCACACCCAAATCTTTATTCTTTTGCAAAAGATAACGTTAAACCACTTATTTTAAAACTTAAATCACATGGCCTTGATGGCGTTGAAGTTATTTATTCTAAACATAGCCTTGAAGTTATTAGTACACTTACATCTTTTTGTAAAGCTAATAATCTTTTAATTACTGGTGGTAGTGATTTTCATGGTGCTAATAAACCTGATATTAATCTCGGCTCAGGTCTTGGTCATACCGAAGTACCTTACAAATTACTTTCTTATATTCACTCTAAATCTTTATTATATAAATCTATAGATAGCAACTTTAATAGTAATAAATAAAAAAACAGATACATTTAGTTGATTTTTTTCTAAATGTACCTGTTTTTTATTTGGTTTAAATATGTATTACTATACTTTTTTAATTATTGTTCTATATTTTTTAATTATTATTCTATATTTTTTCGGTCTACTACCTAAATTATAAATTGCTGAATTCTTTCTAATAATTCATCAGAAAGTTTTCTTAATAATTTAATTGTTTCATCCATTTGCTCAACTGTTCCCGATTGATCTTTAACCGACCCTGCTACTGCTTCTGTAGCTGCTGCATTTTTTTCAGCAATTAGCGAAAGTGATTGTATTACACTTATAATTTGATCACGTTTACTAACCATTTTATTCTGCATTGCCATTATTTCTATCAAAATATTTTCTGTATTTTCAATTGCTTCCGAAATACCAGTAAATCTATTTTGTGTTTCTTTAACACTCTCTACTTGCGTACTAATTCTTTTTTCCATATGTTCTATTGCATCAACGGCAATTTTATTTGCTGCAGTCAATTCTCTAATACTCATTTCAATTTCTGCTGTAAATAAATTTGCTTGATTTGATAATTTACGAATTTCATTAGCTATTACAACAAAACCTTTTCCATCTTCACCACTTCTTGCCGCTTCTATAGATGCATTTAATGCTAATAATCCTGTTTGGCTTGCAATTGCCTTAATTTTTTCACTTGCTTTTGTAATTTTATCTGATTTTTCTTTTGCTGATACTATGTTTTTGTATGATTGCTCCATATCTTTTTGCGTTTCTTCTGATTCTTCTGCTAAACGATTAATAATATCTGAACCTTCATCTTTTAAACGTCCTACAACTTCAGCTGCTTTTCCTAAATTTTTTAATTTTTGTTCTGATTCTCCTATGTAATTACCTAGCTCTTCTATGTGTACTACACCATCTTGTGTATTCCCTACTTGATGAGTTGCACCACTTGCGATTTGTTCCATTACCAAATTTATTTCATCCCCTGCATGATTAACATAACCTGCAGTATTATTTAATTCTTCTGTTAATCCCTTAACTTCATTTGATAACATTGTCGCTTCTTGTATAACCGCGCATAATTCATATTTTAATTTTTGAATACTTGTTCCTAGTCGTCCCATTTCATTATCTTGATTTAATATTACTTCAGGCACATCTTGTGTTAAATTAAGTTCTCCAAGCTTATTTGTATAGTCTGACACTGATACAATTGGTTTAGCTAACATATGTGCTATAATACTTGTCACTATTACAGCAATAATCATCATTAATATTCCTATTCCACAAAAACATGCAAATATAAATACTGCATCACTCTTTATAGTTTTTATCAATGATTCTTCTTGCATACCTAAAAATATCATACCTACCAATTTATCTTCACTATTAAATATTGGCTCATATCCAGCTATAAAAGCTTTATCATTAATTTTAATTTCATCAAAATATGCATTACCTTCTATAAGACTCTCATATACTGGCGATTGTTGGTCTATTGTTTGATTAATTATACGATTACCTGATTCATCTACTAATGATGTTGCAATACTCTTAAATATGTTATCTTCAAACATATATATAGACATTTCTTCCATTTGTCCTTCTATCAACTTATCAATCCACTTACTAATACTATTAGAATCTTGTCCATTCTTTCCTACTAAACTTCCATTTTGCATACGTATATCACCATATATCTCTTCAAAAAACAAATTACGTACAGATAATGATGATGCTACCGTTGTATGTACCATCTCTTTTTTAACATCTAACATCCCTTTAATCGCTAGTAGACTTCCTATTAATGTCGAGATAGTTAGTATAATTGAAATTAATATCATGTAACTTATTGATAAATCTTTTTTTATCGATCCTTCTCTTTTATTCATATTACACTTCTCCCTTAATTTTAATCTCTAATTAATTAGATTGTAACATATTTATGATATTTTGTATATTTTTGATAACTTTTTTTATTTTATCTTATAATTATATATTTACCTTTATAATTTATCTGATTACATTCCTTGTTCATAAATATTAATACCTTGTTTACACTATTTTTAACCAATAATCACTCACTTATAAAAGTGGTGTATAGTTCACTAAAATCTCTCTAATATATTGTTAAAATTAAAATAGCTATTTAGACATATTTTTACTTTGTCTAAATAGCTATTTTAATCAAAATCTTTTTTCTAATAATATTGTATTTCTCCAATTTCCATAACTATCTTTAGCAATATTTTCACGATGTCCTACTTGTCTAAAACCTAATGTTTCATGAAGTGACAAACTTGCTTCATTATCTGACATAATACTTGATTGAACTGTCCATATTCCTTCATTTTCTGCTAATTCTAAACTGTATTTTAATAGTTTTTTACCTATACCTCTTCTTGAAAATTCTGGATCAATATATATACTAATTTCAGCTACACCTTCATAACATTTTCTATGAGAAAATGGACTAAATGCTGCCCAGCCTACAACGATATTGTCTATTTCTGCAATAATACGACACTTTTTTAAATGCGTTTTATCCCATTCATCATATTCTGATGATGTATTTTCAAAAGTTGCTTTATTATCTTTAATACCTTTTTCAAAAATATTTTTAACTATATCCCAATCCGTTTTTTTCATTTCTCTAAATGTAAGCTTCATATCGTTATTTCTCCTTTATAATTTTATAATTTAAAAAATAATATAATAAAAAAACTATCTTATATATTTTTTAATCTTTAGCATATTTAAAACATTCATTTATTCCATTTGAATTATTTATTCTTTATTTTTTATGTCTTCTATTTTATTTCTTAAGTTGTAACGTTAAATTAGATTATAAAAAAAACATATATAATCACTTTTCAGTGCTACATATGTTTTCTTTTAAATGAGTGCCCAAAGCCGGAATCGAACCAGCGACACGAGGATTTTCAGTCCTCTGCTCTACCGACTGAGCTATTTGGGCACGCAAGCGCGAGACGGGATTCGAACCCGCGACCCTCTCCTTGGCAAGGAGATGCTCTACCCCTGAGCCACTCACGCATAACTTATTTAAATGAGCCACCGGGGGTTCGAACCCCGGACCACTTGATTAAAAGTCAAGTGCTCTACCAACTGAGCTAGTGACCCATATTTTTTAAAGCTAATCGGGGTGACAGGACTCGAACCTGCGGCCTCCTGAACCCAAATCAGGCGCTCTAGCCAAACTGAGCTACACCCCGGCTTTTACTTTTGTTGGTTACCCAACTATGACCCATAGGGGAATCGAACCCCTGTTACCGCCGTGAAAGGGCGGTGTCTTAACCGCTTGACCAATGGGCCTTACTTAAGATATGCCCCGAGCCGGAATCGAACCAGCGACACGAGGATTTTCAGTCCTCTGCTCTACCGACTGAGCTATCGGGGCATAAAAGCGCGAGACGGGATTCGAACCCGCGACCCTCTCCTTGGCAAGGAGATGCTCTACCCCTGAGCCACTCACGCATAATCTATTTAAATGAGCCACCGGGGGTTCGAACCCCGGACCACTTGATTAAAAGTCAAGTGCTCTACCAACTGAGCTAGTGACCCGTACTCTTTAAAGCTAATCGGGGTGACAGGACTCGAACCTGCGGCCTCCTGAACCCAAATCAGGCGCTCTAGCCAAACTGAGCTACACCCCGGCTTTTATTTTTGTTGGTTACCCAACTATGACCCATAGGGGAATCGAACCCCTGTTACCGCCGTGAAAGGGCGGTGTCTTAACCGCTTGACCAATGGGCCTTATTTAAAGTACTTAGATAGTATATCACACTCATTGACGTATGTAAACGTTTTTTTTATATTTTTTTGTCATTTATTCAAACTAAACTTTTTCAATGATTATTTCTGCCTTATTTATTAGCTATTTACTACCTATTTATCAAGTATTTATTAGTTATTTATTAGTTATTTATTTGTTATTTTTTAGTTATTTATCTGTTATTTATTAATTATTTTTTAGTTATTTATCAATTATTTATCAATTATTTTTTAGTTATTTATATTTGAACATAAAAAAACATTGCCCATCTAAAACAACTGAGCAATGTTTTTCATACTTAAAAATATTTAATTATAATATAAATTATCTGTTGGGTACTCTGCATCACATGTTATTTCAATTCCTAATTTTCTTAAAATATTTTCATTACTTTTTGTTAAAATAGTCGTTGAATGTGCTTGACAGCCTTTAAGTTGCTCTAATTTTTCTAATGCTATTTTTGCCATAGGATTCGTTGTTGTGCTAACTGTTAATGCTATTAAAATTTCATCACAATTTAAAGATGTACTTCTGCTGTATAATATATCTGATTTTAATTTTATAATAGGTTCTAATATAGATGGTGCTAATAAATGCATATCATCTGATATGTTCGCAATATGTTTAATTGCATTTAAAATCGCTGCACAAGGCGCATCCATTAACGGTGATGCTTTACCTGTAATCATAACTCCATTATGCAGTTCTATCGCTACTGTAGAACAAATTTCACTTTCACCACACTGCTCTTTCATCTTTTTAGAAAGATCTCTTGCTACTTCTACTGATGGACGATCTGTTTCTTTTAATCCTAATTCTTCTAAAATTAATTTTACACGCTCTACAGTGCCTTTATCCGCATGTCCTTTTTTGTAGTCGCATGCTGTATGAAAATATCGTCGAATAATTTCTTGTTCTGACGCTCTCCTAACAATTGTATCATCAGTAATACCAAAACCGACACGATTTACACCCATATCTGTAGGAGATTTATATTCTGCTTCTTCTCCTGTTATTTTTTCAATAATACGTCTTAATATTGGAAATGTCTCTAAATCTCTGTTATAGTTTACTGCAAGTTCATTATATGCTTCTGCATGAAATGAATCAATCATATTAACGTCTTTTAAATCTGCAGTAGCTGCTTCATATGCTATATTTAATGGGTGTTTTAAAGGCACATTCCATACTGGGAACGTTTCAAATTTTGAATATCCTATAACTTTCCCTCTTTTATTTTCATGGTAAAGTTGGCTTAAACATGTTGCTAGTTTTCCACTTCCAGGTCCAGGCGCTGTTACAACTACAATTGGCTTTGTTGTTTCTATATAATCATTTTTTCCATAACCTTCATCACTAACTATAGTATCTACATCTGTTGGATATCCTTTTGTTGCTCTATGTTTATAAACTTTAATACCTCTTCGTTCTAATTTATTTACAAATACAGTAGTTGCAGGCTGATCATCAAATCTTGTAATAACAACGCTATTAACACTTAATTCATAATCTTTTAAATCATCGATTAACCTAAGAACGTCCATATCATAAGTTATTCCAAAATCACCTCGTATTTTATTACGCTCAATATCACCTGCATAAACACATATGATAATTTCAACTTTTTCTTTTAATTTGTGTAATAGTTTTATTTTAGCATTTTCATCAAAACCTGGTAATACACGTTTTGCATGCATATCATATAATAATTTTCCACCAAACTCTAAATAAAGCTTGTCGTAATTATTTACACGTTCTAGTATATATTTTGATTGTTCCTCTAAATATTTATTATGATCAAATCCTATTTTCATATTATCCTCCTAAAATAAATTTATAACTATTAAAATTATAAATATTTTTAAATAAAAAAAACACAGAGAAGGGGTTTTTTTTTTCCTCTCTGTGCTTCTATTCAATAGCGGAAGACGGATTTGAACCGCCGACACCATGGGTATGAACCATGTGCTCTAGCCAACTGAGCTATTCCGCCATATAAGTGGTCGCTATAGGGCTCGAACCTATGACCCCCTGCTTGTAAGGCAGGTGCTCTCCC
>JBOFDK010000112.1:0-2017 GCA_051646925.1 Cellulosilyticaceae bacterium
GCCGAGTCTTCGAAGAGACTCGGCGTTGTAAAGCTGCTACCTTTTAGTAGAGGGGATAGTTAAGCTTGTAATCCCTTTGTGCAAGGCTTGAAATATTTATGTTTTAGGTCGAATAAAATTCTTTGAAATAATGATAGATCGGTCAGAAGACTGAGAAGTACGCATGCTTTGTCTGAAGATTAAGCGTAGCTGATCACATAGCGGTTGAACTTATCTTATTATTTTTTTTGTCATTTTTCATAATACCATTTTATTAAGTTTTTTAATGAGTCATTTAGATGGGTACTAAAATTATAATTTTTATTTATTGGATAATGAATACAATTTCTTACAAAAGTTGATAAAGTAACCTGATTATCTTTACCCTTTTCCCTGAAACTTTTATGCTGTCCTTTCTTTTGTTTAAAGTATTCATCATCAAACTTCCTAATTCCTAAATCCGGACAATTTATTGTTTCAGCAAATTGGTCTCTTAGCTTATCATATAATTCATTATTGGTTTGACCCCCTATTAATCGGACTATTTTTTTAAAGTTTAAAAATGACACATTGCAATATACTAATTTTGTGGTGGAGAAACGAACGACGGTGACCTTTGAACCGAAAGTACGTCAAGTGTATTGGGCCCATGCATTTTGATAATGAGCTCTTCGAGCTCAGGAGAAACTTCCCTCAAGTTCCCATTACCCGATAGTAAATAATGGGGTATTTTCAGGTAAAACTTGGCTGGTTTGTTCTTGACTTCTTTCCTTTCTATTAGATTTAGATTCCACATATTCCAAAAAGTAGTAGGTGTTAAATGATCCAGGCTTCCGTGTAGCCTTGTTTCGTTATAGATTCTGTAAAAGTCATTTAGATGATTTTGAAGGTTCTCTAAGCTCTTGAATTCTTTTCGATTTAGGGATCGACCTAGTATAGCATGGAAGCTTTCGATATGACCGTTTTCTTGTGGTGTATACGGGTGTGTAAAGACTTGATTTAAATGATTTTCCTTAAAAAACGATTGCACTTCTTTAGCCGCAAATCGGGTATCGTTATCATTTCTGACTTCGATCGTAATTTCTTTTTTTAGCATTTGATACGGTTGTAAATAATTCAAAATAACTTCTTGCCAAGCCTGTTTTACGATGTTTTGTTTGATAGAATATGCCACAGTCCAATACAATACTTTTCGGGTAAAACAATCTATTACAGTCAATATAAACGCATATTTTGCTTGATCCATCACCCATTGAAACTTGATATCCATCTCCAAAACCTCTAAGGGACCTTGGGGGTAAACCCTTCGATGTTTTACATAATTCTTGGCTGGTTTTTGATTGCGATCATTCAATAGCTGATACTCTGCCATGATTCTGTATACTTTTTTGTGATTGATAATAAGTCCGTCATGTTGTAAACTACTCGTCATGGCTCGATAACCATATTGAGTTTCTGGCTGATACAATGTTTCTAGTATCATATCCAGTACTATCTGATTGGAAATGACCTTTATTACTCCCTTTGAATCAATCAGTAAAGTGCTTTCGCTTTGTTTTCTTCCTTTATTACCTATACCCTTACTTTGGTAATAATAATCGTGCTTTGTGATAGTTAATGTACTGAAAGTAATAGACCTATCTAGCCCCAAGCCCATGTATTTTCGGGCTAAATCTACTTTTTCGCTTGGGGATAACGCTTTTTTAGCAACTCATCCTTTAGACGAATAATCAGCTCCTTCTCAGCAAGAATCTCTTTATACTGTTTCAACTCCTTTTCAAGCTCTTTTACCCGTCCTGACACTTCTTTCGAATTACCGTGGGTTAGACCTGACTCTCCAGAAATAAAGTACTTCTGCTTCCAATAATAAAAAGTGGCTGGGTATAAATTGTACTTTTCAAGCGTGACCTTCAGACCTTTTTCTGAAGCTTCTTTGAGAATCTTTAACTTCTCCTGTTTTGAATAAATCTTCTTTCCCATTGACATAATTACAAAAATAATTTTGAAATTGTGTCCGATTATTTAAGGGGGCGAAACA
>JBOFDK010000113.1:0-2963 GCA_051646925.1 Cellulosilyticaceae bacterium
AATACTCCCCTTATACTGTCTACCTATAAATCAATATTTTAACGATAATTTTATCAAATGATTTTATTAAAATTATTTGTAGATTCTCCTTGTACAGCATATCATGACAAAGTTTATTGTTAAAACATTATCAGTCATGTTGTAACTATTTGACTTATTTTCTTGTCGAAAATTAAAGTATTTCTTTAAAGTAATTATTACTATTATCAAAAGTTTAATTAACAAATTTTTCGTAACTCAAAACACTTCATTAATAATTTAAAAATAATTTATTAATAAATTATTTTTAAATTATTATTATTTTATTATCTTTTATCATGCTTTTTAACTACTTCATGCCCATTAAAATTGATAGGTAAATTAAACTTAGTAGTATCTCCTGTTCATTTTTTTAATCTCTAAAAAAAATTGGGCCCGTCCGCAGAAGAATATATTGGGAAGGACTCAAAAATGATTTCCGTTGCCAAAAACAGGGTTGAGTTGTCAAGAAAGACGAATCAAAAGAAGAAGTTGATATGTTCGGAAGTCGCAGCATTGCTTTTAGCCATACGCTCAAGCGTATGGCTAATTCTTTTCACTATATCTGAAACCTTTGAGTATAAAAACTGAAAGGCAACCGCATAGTAACAAGATTATAATACTTCCTATCCGACTTTGGGCAGTAGCTTCAGTGTAACCAGAAACCCCAAATACTGCAGCAATAGGATAGAATGTTTTTAGGGTGTTTGACATACTCATGAATAGTCCAGCAAAAGAGTACATTTCAGTTAATACTAATGCAATCCAATAGCCTTTTTTCATATATGATACCAAGGCAATAATAGGTGAGATAGCAAGGAATATTCCAACACCTTGAAGAAAATATATTTTTAGAAAATATAAAACCATTCCTACCGATAAATCTGAAAGATGTAATATTACCTCAGTCAAAAATGCTATTGCAAATAGCAGTAAATAAATGAAAATGCTGAATAAAAAAGTAATAATCATTTTTGTAGCAATTAACTTTGTTTCATTTACAGGAATAAGTAGCAAAGATTTTATAGTATCCTCATCTTCTTCACGACAAATCATATAACTTCCCAAAAGAGAAATTACTGCGGGAAGAACAAAAAATGTTGCCAAAGGCTGAGCCATAGTCATATACCATCCTGCACTGTCTATATCACGTGACCCATTATACGCAACCCATCCCTGTATAAAAACAATAACAGCTACCATAACTGTTGCAAAAACTGCAATCCAAACAATATTTAAACGGCGAATCTTTTGGATTTCAGCCCAAAGTAATTTTCGCATTCTTTACACCTCACTTCTTTTCAATGCTATATTTGCAAAGAATACTGAAATAATATCCCAAACACAAATACAAAGAAACGCTAACGGAACGTTAATTACTTGAACAATGCCCGGAATATCTACAATAACTCCCATACTGGATATGGGGTGTAGATACATATTTACAGGCATTATAAGAAATGCAAAAAAAACATAAACCAATGTTATACAAACTGGGAGAATATATCCTTTTTTCGATGATGCTATTGCTAAAATCGGTAACATTGCAAAAGCAGTAAAAAAACCACCCACTACACATTTTTTCAGCAAATAAAATACGCTCCCCCATTCAAATACAACATATCCCGAAAGTACACTAAACATAACAGAGGCTACGAATGTAATTAGCATGAAACAAATGGAGTAAACTAAAACCACAAAAAATTTACTAAAAAAGTATCCCATTTTGCTGATAGGAACAATCCAAAGTTGTTTTAACATATCATGCTGATTTTCTTCGTGCATAAGCATAGTACTAAGTATTCCCAAAATAACAGGTAAGATAATGATAAGAGTAAAACCAAGTGCTGACCACCTATAATACTTTATCGGGTCAACACCTTTATTCCCAAAATAATTAAAATATAATAGTGCGAAAAACGGCATAATAAGAGCGGCTAACAACATGAGCCAAATAAGTTTATTGCGGCGTAGTTTAAGAAATTCTGTTTGAATAAGGTTAAGCAATACCTTCACCTCCTGTAATTTTTTTGAAGTAGTCCTCTAAGGTATCATGACACAGTACCGAACTAATAACAGTTATATTCTGCATTACAAGGGCTTTATTTATTTTACCTATATCCAGAGTAGTGTCATAAAGTCGTAGGGTTTGATCATCTTGAACAGAATAATCTTTCAAGTTGAACTCTCGTTCTAAAATCAGTGAAGCCTTCGGAATATCTGAAACTTGCAACATTATATAGCTGCGGTTTTTCTTTCCAAGTTCCTCCATGCTACTTTCTTCTAAAAGAACACCATGGTCAATAACTCCAATATCATCAGCCAATAATGAGATTTCCGAAAGAATGTGACTGGAAATAAGGATTGTTTTTCCATGCTCAACACTCAAATTTTTAATAAAATCTCTTACTTCTGCAATCCCAATAGGGTCAAGACCGTTTGTAGGTTCGTCTAAAATCAGTAATTCGGGGTCGTGCATAATAGCGTTAGCAATACCAAGACGTTGCTTCATTCCCAACGAATACTTACCGAACAACTTTTTGTCTTTATAAGGTAACCCTACTACTTTCAATGCATTTTCAACTGCATTAGGGGAAACTGTACCACGTAGCTTTGCAAAAATTTCTAAGTTTTCTGTTCCTGTTAAATTTGGATAAAAACCGGGTGTTTCGATAATAGCACCGATACGTGGATATACTCGTTTTTCTCGACCTTTGATATTCTGTCCGAATACATCCACTTCACCGGAAGTGATTGAAGTCAATCCTAAAATCATTTTCATGATAGTGGTTTTTCCTGCTCCGTTACGCCCTAATAATCCATAAATACGACCTTTTTTTACATGGAGGTTTACTGCATTAACTGCTGTCTGATCTCCATAATTTTTTGTCAGTTGTTTCGTTTCAATTACAAAATCATTCATATAAAATCTCCTCACTTTCAAT
>JBOFDK010000114.1:0-2424 GCA_051646925.1 Cellulosilyticaceae bacterium
TAACGCTTATTACACTAAACGATGACAGAACATATATAACAGACGGTCAAACTATCAATATCGTTTCAATATTGAAATGGTTATGATAAAGCCTATAACTTAAATATCAGCTACAAGTAAGCGAGATTTGTGTCAGATACTAAAATTGCGCTCTACTCCTATCATAGAGAAATTTGTGAAGTTTTGTAGTTCCAAATGCACAAGTTGGCAGTAAGTCTACCGTACGGAATAAAACGAAAATAATTATTAACTTTCCATCAGCAAGATTCTAATTTAAATTTGGATAATATACTGGATATTTGGATATTTTTTTGCTTAATTTCTGTCTGCGCTATTATGATTTATGCGCTGGTTTTTGCGATAAAAAAAATATTAATTCCGCTTTTGGCTTTTATTATTGTTATGCCGTTTCTGGGCATTTCTGCTGTGTTTTCTTGGCTCTTTCAAAGAATTACAGAAAAAAGAAAGGAAGGACAACGAAGGATTGAAGTTGAAAAAAAACGGCAAGTCAAGATTGAACAAGAGAGAAAAGAAAAATATTGGCAAGAAAAGCAAAGACGAGAAAGAACTGAATATGAAAAGATAGTAAGAGAACTTGTTGAATCGAATAATTTAAAAAGGAAACTTGACGAAAGAGAAAGATTTGAGGATGTAAAGTATGAGTGTTTACTTGTTGTATTTGCATCTGTTGACCAAAATGGTAAGCCAGAAGCTATTATAAGGCGAGGGGATAATAAGTTTCTTTCAATTGAACGACAAGCAAATAATACGCCCTTTGTGCTTGGAGAGACATTACGGTTAGATAAAGAAGTTACAGACTATTGGAATTGGTATGACGAGGGAGAATATAAAAGAAGAGCCTCTGTAGTTGGACTTCCTCAAAAGAGCCTTCAATATGTTATTCCTCAAAAAAATAATTGGCAAGATTTTCAAAGAGTTCTAAGTCAAAACTCTATTTCTAGGTTATATCATTTTACAGATGCGGCAAATTTAGATTCAATAATTAGATACGGAGGATTATTTTCTTGGGATTATTGCAACAAACATAATATTGTCATACCACAGAAAGGTGGTGGAGATTTGTCACGAGCGTTAGACAAACATTATGGTCTTGAAGATTATGTAAGAGTTTCATTCACTCCAAAGCATCCAATGATGTTTGCTGCCTGTCGGGACGGGAGATTGAAAAAGCCCATTGTATTAGAAATCAGTTTAGATGTTTGCTATTTTCAAGACACTCGATTTTCAAATATGAATGCAACAAAAAATGGTCATAGAGAAGGGCGAGAATTAGAGGATTTGAAAGCAATCCATTTTAATACTGTAAAACAAATAAACTACTATGACTTGGAAGAGTCACATAAACCATACTATCAAGCAGAGGTTCTTGTAAAAACTAGAATTCCTATAAAATATATTGCAAAAATTAGTTTAGAAATATGATATACATTGTAAATAAAAAAACCAAAGACTTAACCATACTGAATAAATATCCAAATGCATTTGTTATTGATGTTTCTTCAAAAGGCGAGCAGCCTTGGGTGAAGTTTAGCCCATTTTATCCACATGGTGAAATCCCAATTCCTCCATTGAAAAATAATCACTCACAATATTTTTCTCAAACAGTCGAGGGTATTTGGCAAGGATTAAAAGTTTTTGATGGTGCAGATATAGACCGTTCAAAATTTGAGATAAAAAATATGGAGGGAATAAAACGAACTGTGCGAAAATTTGGAAAGCCCCTAGGGCACCGATTTGGTGTTAATGGGACTCAATTGCTCGATTATCCAACTGCAAGAAAAGAGATTTACCTAAGAAGTTATGCGTGGGTACTTGATAATCTTTTGCAGAACGAAATTCTTTTGTTAAAAGAAAAAGCAGAAACGCAAGACCTTGTTTTGCTTGATTATAATATAAATGAAGATATTGAAAATTATAAAACTCCGCTATCACATGCAGGGCTTGTCAAAAGGTATTTATTCCAAAAGTATCCTGAACTAGCGGTGCTATCATTTACTCCCTCTCTTGGAATTAAGAAAAGAAAAATAAAAAAGCGAGATGTTAATAGAATGCAAAAAACATTATTTGACTAACCCTCCCTCAAAAAACACTTCTATAAGTTAATATTTTGAAAGGGATACTCTCAATTTTCCTCCCCATCCCCCCAGTTCTCCCTACATTGTACATACAGTTTGTGCAAGCCAAAAACCTACGAGTTTAATATTAAAATGTTCCTAATGAGGGCGTTCAAATCGAGTTTGCTATAACGCACATTAGCTTTGAGGGCTTGCAAACTCTTTGTGTGTTAATGCAATTTTGATTTGTTATCTCGCAGTGTTGAGGAGTGTTAATGCAAGTCGGGTTTGTGATAACGCACATTAACTTTGCGTGCTTGCAAATTGTTTTTGTGTTGACGCTCTTTAG
>JBOFDK010000115.1:0-16298 GCA_051646925.1 Cellulosilyticaceae bacterium
AAACTTAACTTTATTTCCCATTTTCGTTTACCTCCATTTCAAACTGATATAGGACTTCATAGAGTTTTTCACTCTCTATCCAAGTTTCTGATTTATTGTAAAACACCCCTTCTTCATCAAGGGCATTTTCTACTTGTAATTCCACTGGCGAATCTTTTTTATCGGTATAAACTTCAATAAAGACATTGGTGTTTTTATGATACACCTTTCCATCAGCGGCAAAGTTATCACTCTTAGGAAGCAGATAACATATAAAAGGTGGATTAGGAGATTCTCCCTCTGCAAAATGATCATAAGCATAGGGAAGACCTATTTGTTTTATAAGTGCTACTATCTTATCCATTTTGCAAACTCCTCCTTATTTCTTCTTCTAATTTTTTAACGCCTAGTTCTTCAGCTGAAGCAATATGACTTTTGCCACTTACTCTTCCACCACCACGTTTTGCATGGCCAAACTCAAGTAAATGAGCAAGTTGATATCTATTTTTAGAATGAACTGTAAGTTCCAAAGCATTAGAAGTTTCTTTTACTTTTTTCACTGTCCAACTTCCAGCATAGTCTCCACTATCCTTTGGTGACAGCCTTTTTCATGTCATCCGTTGCAAGGTCTGCATATTCGGTTAACCCATTAATAATTTCATCTGCCATTTGGTCGATTGATATATTCCTTGCCATGTTATCTCCTCACTTTTTGACACTTAAGTTTCAGTGCTTTCTTTTTGAAATTTAGATGGTCAATGGAAAGAACATTATATATCTCATCCATAAATAATACACGATATTCTGTGGATGAGATTTTACTTATCATGTTGCAATAGCGAATGGTAAAACTAATATCTGAATCATCTACCACCATTCCAATAATAGCCTTTTCCACTCCAACTTCACCACTTACTGTGGCAAATGGGGAATAGAGGTCATTCTACCGGCACGTATGATTACCAATATCATCAATTACAGTTTCACTTTTTTGAATGATTATCTTTACATTCATTGCAGCTATATCCATCAAAATCCCTCCCGTCTACTACCAAATAGCAAGGAGCGAAGTGTGAGCATCAACTCATTATGATTTGCATCTTCACGATGTTCATACAAATAGGCAACTGCATATAAAATAGCAACTCTAGTATTTACTTCTTTTTCTAAATCTTCTGCTTTATCTGTACGAATAATATCCATACAAATCTGTTCACTTGCAGCAATAAAATTTGTAATCAAAGCATCATCATCGTCAAAATCAACACGAAGGTAATTCTTCATTTCTTCTACTGTGACAATCATTGCTCACACCTCCTCACTTGAAATAAGAGTGCTACCTATATTAGATAGCACCCTTTATAGTTACATATTAGCTACCAGATGCAGTTGTAACTTTCATCTTAAGAATCTGTACTGCTTCTGGAAGAACTAACTTTCCATCCACACGTTCTTTTGCTACAAAACCTACCATACCATTACCAGCAAATAGTTCTTTTAATTCTGCAAATGAACGAGTACCTCTATCACCAAAGGCAATAACTGGTTGTCATGCTGCTACTGTTGGCACATAATCCGATGTATAAACAGGATATTCAAGAAGTCTATCCGGCTCACCAGCTGTAAATGTTGGTTGCCACATATAAGCTCCATTATTATCTTTTAACTTTCTAATAATTGCTAATGTTTGATCGTTGATAATAAACGCAGCATCTTTACGATATGGTCTTTTTGACGCATAGATTAAGTTGATAATTTCATCTGCTGTAATCGCAGTAGTACTTGCTATTGTAACTGCAACTTCACCACCAGCTTCTGCAAAGATACCAAGTGGCTTTTTATTACCATTACCGTTTAAGAACGCATCTTCTTCTGCATTAGATAATACTTTTGTAAATGCTTTAAGGATATAGTTTTCAAGACCAAAGGCATATACACGCAACGTTATTGATTAACACTGGGGCAAATGTAAAGAGTGTGTCAAAACGTCTAGGACATAGCAAAGTATCGACTACACTAAATACGTATACTCATAGCATGGATGCATCAGATCAAGAATCAGCAAACTCATTAAACGAAACATTTTTAGACATAAAAAAAGGGCAGACTCTTAAAGTTAAGTAGTATTCTGCCCAAATTCTACCCAAAACTATAAAAGTCTACCTTTTTATTTTCATAAAACCCTTGATATTACTAGCTTCGCTTAACTAGTAAAGCGATACTCTCAACGTGTGGCGTTTGAGGAAACATATCAACACATTGTAATTTAACAGTTTTATATCCTGCCGCTTCAAAAAGTGGTAAATCACGAGCTAAGCTTGTTGGTTTACATGAAATATATAATAATTCTTTTGCTCCAAACCCTGCTATTTTATCAATTGCTTTTGGATGAATGCCTTCTCTTGGAGGATCAAGAACTATCATTTCAGGTTTCACCTTAAAATTTTCTACTTCTTTCAATACATCACCTGCAACGAAGTGGCAATTAGTTAAATCATTAAGTTTTGCATTTTCCTCAGCTTTAACAACTGCTTCTTCAACAATTTCTATACCGTATACTTCTTTTGCTTTTGACGCCATTATTTGAGCTATAGTACCTGTTCCTGAATACAAGTCAAATACTATTTTACTAGTAATATCTTCTACCATATCCAGTGCTTTGTGGTATAGAACTTCTGCGCCTTTCGTATTTGTTTGAAAGAATGAAAATGGTGAAATATTAAAATTTAAACCAAGTAAATTTTCAGTCAGATAATCTACACCATAGATTAATTTTACTTTTTCAGGTTTTACGGCATCAGCTAACGTATCGCTAAGCGTATGGATAACACCTATTACTTTTCCTTTTGTTCCAAGTTCAACTAATTCTTTTGCAAGAGGTGCAAAATCAAAATCAATTTGGCTTGAAGTTACTATATTAATAAGTAAATCACCTGTAGTTGCTGATCTTCTAACTAATAAATAGCGCATAAATCCTAGATGTGTCTTTTTTTGATAAAACGGTAATCTGTAAGTATGAACATAACGTAATACATAACGTAATACCATACTAAAATCTTCATCAACTATTTTACATCCATCGACTGTAATAATATCAAATGTACTATTTTTACGATGCATTCCAAGAGCTACAGGACCATCTTTACATTCGTCACCAAAAGAAAATTCCATTTTGTTACGATATTCCCATTCAGAAGGACTTGGAACTATACCTAAATCTTCATACTCAGTAGTTCCTTGTTGAGCAAGAAGTGTTTTTACTTGTTCATGTTTATGTTCAAGTTGTTTTTCGTATGGGATATGTTGCATAGCGCATCCACCACATAGTCCAAAATAGTTACATGCAGGTTTTCTGAAAAAGTCAGGATTTTCTAGAACTTCAACAACTTTTGCATCCCACATACCTTTTCTTTTTCTTAATAAACGCACATTAACACGTTGTCCTACAAAAGCATCTGGTACACACACTGGTAATGTAACTTGATCTGAGTGCATTATTCCTTTATTCGGAAATTTAACACTTTCTATAATACCTTCTATTATTTCACCTTTTTTAGCCATAAGAACTCCTTAGTCATTTTATATTCGACATACTACTAATCATTTTGTCATAATATCCTTTTATTTTCAAGTCTTTTATCATTCAATATATTGTAGTTGAAATATAGTAAATATTTAAAGTATAATATATTTATACTACGTGTAAACTTTAGGGGGAATCTTTTATGTTCGGCAAAAAAAAATCGGAATTAACTGCTATTAATTCCAGTATTAATTTATATAAATCTACATTAATGAAAGATATTAATTTAAAATTACGTTTAACTGATGAACATAAAAAACAATACACCACTATTTTGGATAGTTGGAATGATAATATTATTACATTTATAGCACCACTTGAAAAACAAGACTGGGTTATTTTTTATCAATCTGACATTATAGAATGTTCATTTATTACAAAACAATCACTATATACTACAAGTCTTAAACTTATTGAACGTACTCGTGATAAATCTAATGTACTATACAAAGCACAAATAATTAGCCTTATTCAAAAAAAACAACAACGTGCACACTTTAGGCTTGAAACACTCATTCCGCTTACCTATACAATCCAAACAGATACAGCTAGGCAAAAGATAGTAGATACAACTCCTAAAAAAGGAATTTCTGTTAATATTAGTGCTGGTGGTATATGCCTTGTATGTTATGAAGCATTAAGTATAAATCAAGAAATTTTAGTTTCTCTTGAACTTTTAGATACTAAAGTTGAAATTTTATGCCAAGTTCTTGGAGTTAGCGAAAAAAGTTCGACCGGAACTTATGGGCACCGCATCAAGTTTATATATGATGACCCTCATAAAGAGCAACTTCTTTCAAAACTTATTATTGAAAAACAACGCCTTTCAATACGTAATCAATCGTTTGCACTATCTAAAAAGCATTAAAAAAGACGAGTTACACTCGTCTTTTTTTTATACTCCAAACCATATAATACATCGTATACATGATTATTATTTTACTTTTTACTCTTTGCATACTATTTAATATTGTTATTTACACATTCTTAAACATCAGTATTATTATGGTAAATATTTTGAACATCATCATCTTCTTCTAGAAGTGACATCATTTTATCCCACGCTTTTTGATCTTCTGGTGTTGTAATTGATGCATATGTTTGAGGTATCATTGTAACTTCGGCTGATACCATCTCTATTTTTTCTTTTTCAAGAGCATTATATACGTCTTGGAAAGCTTCTTCGCGCATCAAAACAGTATACCCTTCATCTTCTACTTCAAAATCATCAGCGCCCATTTCTATGCACATCATCATAAGCTCATCTTCATCCATACTAACTGCTTCTTTTTCAATAATAATTTGACCTTTTTTATCAAACATAAATGATACGCAGCCGATAGCACCCATATTTCCATTACCTTTTGAAAAAGCGGCTCTAACATTTGCAGCTGTTCTATTTTTATTTTCAGTAAGTGTTTCAACAATAACAGCAATTCCATTTGGGCCATAGCCTTCGTATGTCATATATTCATAACTAACACTATCTCCGTCGCCTACTGCTTTTTTTATACTTCTTTGAATTGTATCATTTGGCATATTATGTGATTTTGCTTTTCTAATAATATCTGAAAGTTTATTATTAAGTACTAAATCTGGACCACCATTTTTTACAGCTACAGCAATCTCTCTTCCTATTTTTGTAAAAATCTTTCCTTTTTGTGCATCATTTTTTGCTTTTTTATGTTTAATATTTGCAAATTTTGAATGTCCTGACATACTAATATTCCTCCTTAGATTTATCAATTTATATGTTTTCTTCTTTTATTGTACCATAGCCTATAATATTTCGGCAACTAGCTCAATTTAGCTGTAATCATTTCTTTTTCACCTTTTTGAATACTTACCTCTGCATTTGTTTTTTCAATCATCCACGTTTCAAATGCATCTGTTTTACTATCTTCAACTTCTACTAACACAGTTACAACATCGGTATATAATGTTTCACGAATTACATAACCTTCTTCATTTAATAAATATTGCACTTTACCTAATAATGTATATGTCATTTCTATTGCGTATATAGATACATATATCTTTTCCACTAATCCTGCTGCTTCAACACCTGCTTTTGCGCTATGACCATATGCACGTACAAGCCCGCCTGTTCCTAATAACGTACCGCCAAAGTATCTTATTACAATAATCAAAGTATTTGTAATGGCTCTACCTTTTAACACGTCTAAAATGGGTTTACCCGCGGTTCCTTGTGGTTCACCATCATCACTAAAGCGTTGAATTTCATTTTTTTCACCTAATTGATATGCATAGCAATGATGCCTAGCGTCCCAGTATTGTTTTTTTATATTAGCTAAATGTTCATTAGCCTCTTCTTGTGATTCTATTTTAAAAACGTATGTAATAAATCGTGATTTTTTTTCAACCATTTCAGATGTTGCATTTTTTTCAATTGTAATCAATCTCTCCGACATATTGCACCTCTTTTTAAATGTAGTAAATTTAAGCAAAATCTTTTTTTATTTTATCATATCATGAGAATTTATTCATTATATAATCAAAAAAACAGCCTAGTGGCTGTTAGTATATGCAATCATCGATTATAGAATGCATACTGCATTGTGTTACTTTACCGTTTTTCATCATTATTCCAAGTTTTATCGCCGCTGTTTTGTTTTCAGTAAAAAGTTCATGTTCGCTTATGATTGTATCCTGATGATATTCTTCGATTTCAATTCCATAAAATGTATTTTTTTCAACAACATAATATTTAATTTTTAAATCAGCAATATTTTCTTCACCTAAATAACTTTTTACTAACAACATATTTTTCCCCCCATATTGACCGTTACATCTTTCAAAGCGTTATATATCTATTATAATGATTTTTCAGAAAATTAAAACCTAAAAATATCGCAATATTTTCAGGTTTTAACGTTGTTTCGACATATAAATAACAATATTTGGATATTTTAAGCTATACTACGGTAAATCTTTTACTTTTTGTTATGTTTTTTGTCGAATATTGCGATATCTTTTTAGTCTTTTTTGCGTATATATGGTTGGATTTTGTAGTATTTATCACTATGCATATAACCTTTTAACGCTGTTCCTTCTTCTAGATAACTTTCTTCTATACGTTCGCCATGTTCATGACAGTACGCGACAAGTTCTGCTTGCGAATAAGGAATAATAATATCAAATGATTTCATTTCTTCATATAATATTGTTTCTAACATTTCTAACAATATTTCAAGATTTTCCCCTGTTCTTGCAGAGATAGCAACTTCTGAAGTGGCATGTTCATCTCTCTCATACTCTCCGTCAACTTTATCTACTTTATTGTAAACAGTAATCATCGGAATATCTTTAATACCTAGCTGGTCTAGCGTATCATAAACGACATTTTGATGAGTTTTTAGATGTTTTGAACTAGCATCCATCACATGCAAAATAATATCTGCATAACGTGCTTCTTCAAGCGTTGAGTAAAAAGCTTTTACTAAATGGTGAGGTAATTTACGAATAAACCCTACAGTATCAGTCACCATCATATCTGTTCCACTTGGCAATGTAACTGCGCGAATCGTCGGATCAAGCGTTGCAAATAGTTGATCTTTAGCATATATATCACTACCACTAATTGCATTTAGTAAAGTTGATTTACCTGCATTTGTATATCCAACAATTGCAACAACTGGTGAATTTTGTTTTTCACGTCTAGTACGTAGTAAGTTTCTGTGTTTTTCAACTTCAGCAATTTCACTTTCTAATTGTTCCATTCTTGAACGTATATGACGTTTATCAAGTTCTAATTTCTTTTCACCTGGACCACGACTACCGATACCACCTTGTCTTGACATCATAATACCAAATCCTGTTAACCTAGAATTTTGATATCTTAATTGTGCAATTTCAACTTGTAATTTACCTTCTCTAGAACGTGCTCTTTGAGCAAATATATCGAGAATGACCATAGTACGATCCATTACTTTAACACCTATTGCCTCGGTTAAGTTACGCATTTGTATAGGTGATAACTCATCATCACATACGACACCTGTTGCTCCTAAATATTCAACTTGCTCGCGGATTTCTTCAACTTTTCCTGTACCTATATAATATCCTGGATTTATTTTATCTACTCTTTGCAACATCTTTTTTAATGTTTTAGCACCTGCTGTTTTTACAAGTTCTTCTAGTTCTTCTAAACTTTCATAAGCATCTTCTTCTTTAAATCTTTTTTGTTGCGCTGCAAATAAAATAAAACGTTCTTGTTCTTCGTTTAATAAGTTCATAATGCCCTCATTTCTCTTTTCTTTATAATATACCCTTTTTCTATTAAACTCTAAAAAGCAGTTCACTATACGTTGGCATTGGCCAAACTTTTTCATCAACTATCATTTCTAAATGGTCTGCTGCCGCTCTTAATTGTTCCATAATTGGGATGATAGTTTCTTTAAATTTAATAGCTTTTTCAAGAGCATCTTTAATTGTAGTTGTATCATCTAATGCTTTCTCTAGGTTATCTGAGAAACGTTTTAATAAATTAATTTGTGTAGTTAGCTCTGTAAGTAGTTCTTGTTGCGCTGATACTTCAAATGTGCCTATACCACTTAGTAATTGTATGTTTTTTGCAACACTAGTTGTATACTCAATACTTGCAGGCATTAACTGTGTTTTAACCATACTTAACATCGTTTTAGCTTCTATGTTAATTGTTTTGTAATACTCTTCAATCATAATTTCATAACGTGATCTAAGTTCTGATTCGTTATAAACGTTGAATTTACTAAATAATTCAATTGATTTTTCTGAAACAAGACAAGGAAGAACATCAACTGTCGTTGGGAAGTTTGGTAACTGACGACGAGTCGCTTCTACTAACCACTCATCAGAATAACCATTTCCATTGAAAATAATACGTCCATGATTTTTTAGAGATTTACGAATAATTTGTCTAATAGCTTTTTGACGATCTTCAGCATTTTCTAATATTTCAGCAAATTCCACTAATGTTTCAGCTACAATTGTGTTAATAATAACATTTGCTTCTGATATACATCCAGATGATGGGAACATTCTAAATTCAAATTTATTTCCTGTAAATGCAAATGGTGAAGTTCTGTTTCGATCTGTTACTTCTTTTTTCAGACGTGGCATTGTAGCCACTCCCATTTCCATAAATTCTTTTTCTAAATCGCCAGTTTCTTCGCCTCTTGCAATATGGTATAGAAGTTCAGTTAAGTGGTCTCCTAAGAAAATTGAAATAATAGCAGGTGGTGCTTCGTTTGCTCCTAGTCTATGATCATTTCCAGCTGTAGCTGATGATAATCTAAGTAAGTCTGCATGTTTATCTACTGACTGAATAACTGCTGCTAAAAATACCAAAAATGGCTCATTATCTTGAGGATGTTTGCCTGGTGAAAATAAATTTATACCTGTATCTGTAACTAATGACCAGTTATCATGTTTACCTGAACCATTAACACCTCTGAATGGTTTTTCATGAAGTAAACAAGCTAGTTCATGACGGTTAGCTACTTTTTGAAGAACTTCCATTACTAGTTGATTTTGGTCTGATGCAACGTTTGCTGTTGCAAAAATAGGTGCAAGTTCATGTTGCGCTGGCGCTACTTCATTATGCTTTGTTTTAGATGGTACACCTAATTTCCAAAGTTCAATGTCAATCTCACGCATAAATTTACCGATTTTTTCTTTAATACTTCCGTAGTAATGATCTTCCATCTCTTGCCCTTTTGGAGGCATAGCACCAAACAATGTACGTCCCGTAAAAATTAAATCTTTACGTTGTTGATACTGACGTTTATCTACTAAAAAATATTCTTGTTCTGCGCCTATAGTAGTTATTACTTTTTTAACATCTTCATGACCTATCGAGTGTAATACACGAATTGCCGCTGTTTCAATACACTCCATTGAACGAAGTAATGGTGTTTTTTTATCAAGAGCTTCTCCTGAGTGAGAGTAAAAAGCAGTTGGTATACATAATGCTACACCACTAATATCTTCTTTTAAAAATGCTGGTGATGTACAATCCCAAACTGTATAACCACGAGCTTCAAAAGTTTGTCTTAAACCACCAGATGGAAATGATGAACCATCAGCCTCACCTTTTGTTAATTCATTACCTGAAAACTCCATAATCATGCGACCATCTTCAGTTGGTGATAAAAAAGAATCATGCTTTTCAGCAGTACGTCCATTCATCGGTTGGAACCAATGTGTAAAATGTGTTGCACCATGTTCAATTGCCCAATCTTTCATAGCATTTGCTACAACTTCTGCAACTTTTAAATCAAGTTCTTTACCTTCATCAATTGTTTTGTGTAATTGCTTGTACGTAGCTTTTGGCAATCTTTCACGCATCACCTTATCGTCAAATACATTCTTTCCAAAAAGCTCTGATAGTTTTATTATCTCCATGTGTTTTATACCCCTTATCCTTGGACTTTGTTATGTATCTATTTTTAAAAAGCGTTCTCTTATCAGAGAACGCCTTTTTTTGACTTTTTTCTCTACTTTAATAATATATCATGTCATAAACCTTATTGACAACTCTTAAAAGTAAATTAAATTTTAAAATAGTACATCTATTTACTTGTGCATTATGCTATGGTTGAATATTAAAATCTTCTGATACATCTCCTGGTGCAACATCTAATACACTTTCTGGCAATACATTAACATAACTTGGTGGAACTTTTCCTGAAATCATTTTATCAATAAGTACTACTCTCCTATTTACGTGAATTTGCTCTGAAAATAACGGAACAACAACTTGAACAGTCGCCTTAATATCTAACCATACAGTATGATTTACTTGGTTAATACCTGTTGAACGTATTTCATTTTCATAGTCAATTTTCACAGTTCCAACTGGTAGTACTTTGACCTCTATATCAGGTCCTAAATTTGCAAATATTCGACTCCCTGTCAAATTACCTATTGGGATTTTAAACGTTACAGACCCTAAATTTTGCAGCTCTGAATTCGCCTTTTCAACCATATCTGCACAAATAGTATTAATTAAAATCGCATTTACATTCCACGAAACAAGCTCACCTTGATCATTATAATCATAACTTAGCATATCTTGTTCTGTAGCTTGTAAACCTCTTAATGATTGACTAATTGCTTCATTAATTGCTGTCGTTGCAGATGATGTTCCTTGTAATTTTGCCATAGCCATTACCGTTGGCATAATTTCTTGGTCTAATTGGATATAAATACCTGAAAAAATGGTAATAATGACAATAGCTGCAAGTACGCTTTGAATTTTATGATAACTTAAACTTCGATTAACTTGCGGAGTCGTTCGATATCTATATTTGTACCGTCTAAAAAGAGAATATCTACCCACACGGTTTACCCCCCCTACTATTTTTGTATAAGTCTACTTAAATTACTTTATTCTAGTAGGGGTTGTCCTTATGACAAGCCAATTATATTTTACTGATTTTCTACTTTTCTATAAATAAGCTCTTCATAAAATTTTGTTGCTTGTTTCATGCTTGGAAAATCACAATAAAACGTATTCCCAGTTACACGAATAATAACTCTAATACTCCAACATTTTTCTTTAATAGAAACTTGTTCAATACATTTATAGTCTAAAGTTTCTTCCCTATATTTTTGATGTATCATGAGTAATGTTGTTCCCACATTAATTTTTGCATGACGATGATTCATTTTGCACTTATAATGATGCGTTTTAATGTCTTTATGATACGGACGACTAAACATTCCTTTTAAACTATTAATTTGTTCTTTTATCATTTTGAATATTGCTATACATAAACTCACTATGTGTTCCTCCTTTAATACCGTGCTATTTTAGTATTAGTATAACAATCATACGTGCTTTTATGTATGCAAACTTATTTATCTCTGATATAATATACAATGAGGAGGATGATATTTATGAATTACTCAAAAGACTCACGCAAAAAAAGCAATGTATCCGAAGATCAAACAAAATCAAAAAAAATTAAAACACGTAAAAAAAATACATTATCTGTACTTCGTGTTTTCCTAATATTGTTTATTATTGCTATATTTGCTATTACTGGTGCTGGATTAGGTATCTTTATCGGTATTATAAAAAGTGCACCCGACATTGCAACACTCGAATTAAAACCTACTACAGACTATGTTTCATTTGTATATGACCAAAATGGAGATGAAATCGACCGTATTTCCGGTGGTGAAAATCGAATTTACGTAAGTATTGATCAAATTCCAAAATCATACCAAGATGCTGTAGTTGCAATTGAAGATGAACGTTTTTACAAACATAATGGTATCGATATTCGTGGTATTTTTCGTGCATTTTTTATAAATTTAAAATCTGGTGAACTATCACAAGGTGCAAGTACAATTACACAACAACTTATAAAAAATAACGTGTTTAAAACAAATGAAAAAGATTTTAAACGAAAAATTCAAGAACAATATTTGGCATTAGAATTCGAAAAAATTTATACAAAAGATTTAATTCTTGAATATTACTTAAATACTATGCCTTTAGGTCATGGTGAAAATGGTATTCAAGCTGCTAGTAATTTTTATTTTGGTAAAAATGCAGTTGAATTAACTCTTGCTGAAAGTGCTGTTTTAGCAAGTATTACGAAAGCTCCTACTCGCTACAGTCCACTTCTTAATCCTGAAAATAACTGGGAACGTGCGCAACTTGTTTTAAATAAAATGGAAGAATTAGAAATGATTACTCCTCAAGAAAAAGCTGCAGCATTAGCCGAAGATCCTTACAAAAATATGGCTGAACAACAACAAGCTTTAGAAGACTCTTCTATTCATAGTTATTTTGTAGATGCAGCAATTGAACAAGTTTTGACTGATTTACAAAAACAAAATAATTTAACACTGACCCAAGCAAATAATTTAATTTATGGTGGCGGTCTTCAAATTTATACTTCATTAGATAAAAATATTCAGTCTATCGTTGATAAACATATGGCTGATGAAAAAAACTACCCTTCTCAAGTTGAGTATATTGTAAATTATGCTGCTAGTATTAAAACTCCTGATGGCGAAGAACGTCATAGAGGTGGACAAGGCACTATAAAAACAAATACTGATGACGCTATTGAAAAATTCAAAACAGCTAAACTTAAAGAATGGGGTGCGACTGACGAAGATGAAATTTATGGCGAAGTTGTCCAACTAGTTCCTCAAGTCCAAGCCGCTTTCATAATTATGGATCAACATAATGGCCATGTTAAAGCATTATCTGGTGGTCGTGGTGAAAAATACGGTGACCGTGTATTTAACCGTGCAACACAGGCAATGCGTCAACCTGGTTCAGCATTCAAGGTTCTTTCAACTTATGCTCCAGCTTTAGATATGGGTATATTATCTCCAGGTTCAGTCATAATGGATGCACCTTATACTATTGATAAATACACTCCTAAAAACTGGTATTCAGGTTACAGAGGTAGATCAACTGTTCGTGAAGGAATTTATGACTCTATGAATATCCTTGCTGTTAAAGCACTTGAAATGGTCGGTCTTAATACAGCTTTTGACTATTTATTGAATTTCGGATTTACAACACTTTCTGAAACAAACGATAAATACTATCCTCTTACACTAGGTGGTATTTCTAAAGGTGTAACAGCTCTAGAATTAACAGCAGCTTATGCTACTATTGCAAACAATGGAACGTATATTGAACCAATTCTTTATACTCAAGTTCTTGATAGAGATGGTAACATAATTTTAGATAATTCTGTTCCTGAAACACGTACTGTAATTAAAGATTCTACTGCATCTATGCTAACTGATATGATGGAAGATACTATTAAACGTGGTACTGCAAGCACAGTACGTAGTATGTTTTTAGATATGCCTGTTGCCGGTAAAACAGGAACAACATCTGATAATAAAGACTTTGTTCTTACAGGATATACACCATATTACACTGCTACCGTTTGGATGGGATATGATACTCCTAAATCATTCAATATCGGAAAACCACAAAGTCATCAAAAACTGTGGTCAAACATTATGAACGATGTTCATAAGAATCTACCGTCTGTACCTTTTGAAAAAATAACAACGGGCTATACAAAAGGTACTATTTGTGCAATATCTGGTAAATTACCAAGTGATATTTGTAAATATGATTATAATAGAAAATTTATAACAGATTATTTCAATAAAAATCAATACCCTACTACTTATTGTACAAGCCATTTTGAAACAATTATTTGTACGGATTCTAATAAGTTGGCAACAGAATATTGCCCTTCAGATACTCGCAAAGTAAAAGTTTCAAGTAGCTCATCGTCAAGTAGTTCTAATTCATTATGTGACGTTCATACATCAGGAAATATGCCTGATCCAGAAAATCCTTTTGATCCAGATTTAGAAACTCCTATTGTACCTGATGACGATAACAATAGTAATAATAACAATAATAATAACAACAACAATAATAACAACAACAATAGCAATAACAATAACAACAACAATAACAATAATAACAACAATAATAACAACAATAATAACAACAATAATAATAACAATACACCAGCTCCTACACCAACCCCTACACCAACTCCGGATCCTGGTGAAGATACTAAGCCTGATGAAAATACTGGTGAAGGCCCAAGCGAAGTAGAACCACCTGCTCCGACTCCTACACCAACTCCTCCTACCGTAGAGGATAATAACGATTTTTATATTCCACAAGGCTAAAAAACTACCTCTTATGAGGTAGTTTTTTAATTTATATATGAAAAGAGGTCATTTATGATAACAAACACTACTTCATATGAACATACATTTAATTTATCTACGTCTATTTGTTTTATTGATATTGAAACTTCTGGTTTATCAAAACATAAAGATTGTATTTGGATGATTGGTTTATATTATAAATCAGGAAAAAAATTTAATCATACTTATTGGTTATGTGAAAATATCGATGACGAAAAAACTGTGTTACAAACTTTTCTTAATTTTTTATTACCCAAACAAAAATTATATAGTTACAACGGCGTAGCATTTGATTATTCTTTTATTGTGGAACGTGCAAAACTGTATAACCTTGATTTAAATATATTAACAAAATGTCAATGTATTGATTTTAAAAAATTACCTTTTATAAAATTTCTAAAGCAATATAACTATACTACTCGTTCAGATATTGAATCATTAATTAGTTTTAAAAGAACATCCTCTTTAAGTGGTAAAGATTTAGTAAAAATTATTAATTCTTACTTATCTCAGCCAAAACATACGTATGAACAGTTAATTGTTTTGCATAATCTTGATGAACTATTATGTTTACTATCACTTTATAATTTTTATCAGTTTTTAACTCAGCCATTTTATAATCTTCCAATTATAGAAAATACATTATCTAATAGTTTTCATATACAATTAATTCCAAAACAATGCTATAGCCAATCTTTTTCTATGAAATGTAAATATTGGTCACTTAAATATGATATACAAAATAACACTTTATCGTTTATCTTTAAAATTGATAGTATCCTATTGCGCCGTGCATTACCGTATAGAGATTATTATTATGTAAATAATTCGTTAATGCATAAGTCGCTTAGTTCATTTGTTCCCAAACAATTACTTCGCAAAGCGAAAAAAGAAGAAGCATTTATAGAACAGTTATCTCTTTGTGTAATAGATTGGTCTACAAAGCCAGAATGGTTTTCACCTGAACAAGTAGCTTTTAATCCAAATATAGACACCTTAAATGCTATATCTATTTTAAAAAATTTTCATAAAAAAATAACAAAGTCTAGTAACCTATAATATATAGCGGTTACTAGACTTCGTTATTTTTTATAATGTATTTTCAGCATTTGCATCTTTTACACATTTAATTACTGCATCTAAAAGTTCTTTTGGTGTTGATGCCCCTGCAGTAATACCTATTTTTTTCGCATTTAAAACCATCTCTTTTGAAAATTCATGTTCATTTGTTATGCAATATGTTTTTGAACAATACTTTTTGCTAATTTCATAAAGTTTTTGCGTATTAGAACTTGATTTACTTCCAATTACAATCATGACATCTACTTCTTCTGCAATTATTTTTGCTTCTTCTTGACGCTCTGTAGTTGCATTACAAATAGTAGATATTGCACTAAACAAAACATTTTTCTTAGTAAGTGTATTTAAAATTTCTTCAACTACTGATTTTTTATACGTTGTTTGCGATACAACTAGATACTGCGCATCATTATCATATATATATTCTTCAGCTGTTTGTGCATCTTTTAAAATAATACCTTCATATTCAGTCCATCCATTAATACCTATTATTTCTGGATGCGACTCATCTCCTATAATAATAATTTTATAGCCTTTGTTTCGGTATGATTCTACAAGTTTATGAATTTTACTAACATATGGACATGTAGCGTCAATAATATTAATATTTTTTTGTTTTGCTATTTCATATACAGACTTACCTACACCATGCGCTCTTATTATTAACGTATCGATTGGGTCATCTCCAATTGATTCAATCGACTTTATGCCTTTTTTTTCTAATTCATTAATTACAAATTCATTATGAATAATAGGGCCATACGTATATGTGTGGTTTTTTACTTCTGCTGCATATGCCATATTTACCGCACGTTTAACTCCAAAACAAAATCCGGCAGATCTAGCGATAATAATTTCTTTTTTGTGTACTTTAGCGTGCGTAAATATGCTCATTTGCAACAGAATTTTGAAAATGTGTTTTTGTTCATGTTCTGCA
>JBOFDK010000116.1:0-1550 GCA_051646925.1 Cellulosilyticaceae bacterium
AAGACATTGAACCCGTGGCATCATCAAAAACAACCATTCCTTTTTGGGGACTCGTAATTACTGTGGTTGCTGAAACGGAGGGAAGTTTAACTGCCTTGTTGGTGCCGCTTGCCTCAATCAAGCTTGAGCCATTGCTGGGTGAGATCAAAACCGACTGACCCAATGTAGGCAAGTAACTAATTACAAGAAAATAGAGAATGTATTTTTTCATGGCTTTGAGTATAAAAAATTCTAAATAGATATTTTTTTATGCAAATTAAAGAAGGGTATTTCTTGAAAAATACTACTAACCTGAGTTCGATTTATATTTTTTAGAAATATGTGATAAGATTTATGGTTAAAAAATAGTAATATCCACGTTTTATTTGTATATTTAAGTACCTGAAAAACAACATAATAAATACAAATTACATGAATATTACTAAGGACAAAATTACTGAAATATTTTACCTATCCGACGAGTTTTGTAATAACTTTTTTAGTGCTATAAAAGCAAATTTGATCGGAAATACTCCAAAACGTAAACCCACCATGTCTCAAAGTGAAGTAATTACCATTATGACCTTGTTTCATTTAGGTGGATTTAGAGACTTAAAGCATTTTTATGAGTACTATGTGAAGGTACATTTGAGCTCAGAATTCCCTAGAACCGTTTCTTACAACAGGTTTACTGAACTAATGCAAGCTGCAGTTTTACCCATGACAATAATGCTAAAAACTTGTTGTCTTGGAGAGTGCACAGGTATTTCTTTTGTCGATTCAACTCCTATCAGAGTCTGCAAAAATAAAAGAATTAAACGCAACAAAGTATTTAAAGATATCGCTCAAGTAGGCAAATCAACTATGGGCTATTTTTATGGATTCAAGTTGCATCTAATCATCAATGATAAAGGTGAAATCTTGAATTTTGTTATAACACAAGCGAATGTAGATGATAGAGAACCACTTAAAAATGAAAGATTTATAAGTAAAATCAAAGGCAAGCTTTATGGAGATAAAGGATACCTATCGAAAGATATAACCAATATGCTTTTCGTTGATGGATTACATCTAGTTACCACTATTCGTAACAACATGAAAAACTGCTTGATGGAGCTAAAAGACAAAATTATGCTGCGTAAAAGATCCGTAATTGAAACAGTAAATGATGAATTAAAAAACATGTGTCAAATTGAACATTCTAGACACCGATCTTTCGGTAATTTCATTACAAATATACTTGCCGCATTAATCGCATATAACTTCTTCCCTAAAAAGCCCTCTATCAAATACGAAAAGGTGCAATCTAATCAAATTGCCCTGTTTTTATAATCGAACTCAGGTTACAAAATAAATTCTTTAGAATAAGATAAACAGATAATTACGTACTAATTACTGATTATATATTGACAATAATTTATAAGAAATAGTCAATATACGATCGGCTTTTCTTTGGGTACCAAGGCTCGCATAATAAACCAAGCTGTCAAATATGCTCCTCCACAAATAAAGAACATAATATAATAGCCCGTTTGAATATCGCCAATTGATTCATAGTATACAAACATTCG
>JBOFDK010000117.1:0-6031 GCA_051646925.1 Cellulosilyticaceae bacterium
ACTAGTAAACACATATGCGCATATTCATACACCACTTATTATTTCATTAATTAGAAGTAGTTACGGAATTATATTTGGAGTAATTATAGGTATAGTTGTCATTTATGTATTGAAAATTATCGTGAAGGTGGCAAAAAAATGGATTCCAAATTTAGAGTTGTAATATCAGGATATTATGGATTTAACAATATAGGAGATGAAGCAGTTTTAAAAACTATTATTGAAAGTTTACAAAATGAAATGCCAAATGTTGAAATAAATGTACTTTCACATAATCCAGAAGAAACAGCTAAAACGTACAACACAAATAGTACAAACAGATGGGATTTAAAAAAAGTTTTTAAAACTATTAAACAAAGTGATTTACTAATAAGCGGTGGTGGAAGTTTATTGCAAGATGTAACAAGTATGAAAACTATTCCATACTATTTATTAATCGTTTTTATGGCACAACTAGCAAAGAAAAAATGCGTCTTTTATTCACAAGGAATAGGTCCAGTAAACAAATGGCATAACAAATGGTTAATTAAAAAAGTAGTAAACAATGTTGAGCACGTTTTCGTAAGAGATGAAGCATCATTTAATTTACTAAAGTCAATAGGCGTAAAAACAAATATGACACAAGTTATAGACCCTGTATTTGGTATTAAGGCAAATGAAGAAATAGCACAAAAATTTCAATTGGAAATGGGAAATGGATTAAAAGTTGGAATAGCAATAAGACCATGGCACAACGATGAAATACTAATTCAAAGTATAAAAAGTGGTATAGAAAAACTACTAGAAAAAAACTACAACGTATATCTAATACCAATGTATTATGATGAAGATTTAAAAATAGCAAAACAAGTAGCAGAAGGTTTTGATACAGATAAAGTACATCTTATGGAAGAAAAATATTCGATAGATGAAATAGTTGGGATTATATCGTGTATGGATTTTATAATAGGTATGAGGTTACACAGCCTTATTATGGCTATAGCACTAGATAGACCATGTATTGCAATTTCATATGACCCGAAAGTAACAAATATTATGAAAGAAATGGCAGTGGATAATATTATAGATGTAGATAAAATAAATGGTGAACAACTAAAAAACACTATTGAAATATTTTTAAGCAACGAAGAAAAAGAACAACAAAAAATAAAGACAGCTTATGAAATGCGTAGAAGCGACTTAGAAAAACCAGTTGAGACTATTAAAACAATTCTAGAAAGGAGTAGAACAAATGAAAAAAATTAAAATTCTAGGTGTTAATGTAGATATGGTTACGATGCAAGAAGCAGTAGAACGTGCAGATAGATATATAAGAGAAGCGGGATTTCATAGTATATTCACACCAAATCCAGAAATAATTATGCTAGCTCAAGACGATGAAGAAATGATGCGTGCAATGCAGCAAGCAGACTTAATAATTCCAGATGGTATAGGTGTAGTAATTGCATCTAAAATACAAAAAGGTGAACAACTACCAGAACGAGTACCAGGATTTGATTTCGTTCAAGAAACGATGAAACGTGCAGCAGATAAAGGTTACACATATTATTTTCTTGGGGGAAAACCAGGTGTAGCAGAAGAAGCAAAAAAGAAAATGGAAGAAAAATATCCAGGAATACAGATTGCAGGATATAAAGATGGTTACTTTAAAGAAGAAGATATACCAAATGTTATAGAAGATATCAATAACTCCAAAGCAAACATATTACTAGTATGCTTAGGTGCTCCAAAACAAGAAAAGTGGATAATGAAATATAAAGACCAATTACCATTTGTACGTATTGCCGTAGGTGCAGGAGGTTCATTAGATGGTATGGCAGGAATAGTGCCACGAGCACCTAAATTCTATCAAGCTATTGGTATGGAGTGGTTATATCGTCTTGCAAAACAACCATCAAGATGGAGAAGAGTTTTAGTTATACCACAATTTTTAGTTAAAGTAGTGAAAGAAAAAAATAGAATTAAATAAAACATAATTAATAGATTAAAGATAAAACTACAGTAAATTTATAAAGCCCATATAAAATAGACACTTTGAAAAAAGCCTATTTATATATGGGCTTTTTTTTGTAGTGGAATAAATGAAGTAACAAAATAAAGTAGTAGGAATAGGATATATAAATATAATGAAAAAAAATTAATGACAATGGAGTAAATAAGATAGCAGTTTGTTTTTTAGTATTATTTTTGATTATAGTAAACTAGTCTAAAAAAACTAATACAAATTAGGTGAAAATTACAAAAGAATAAAACAAAAAACAGAAAAAGACTGAATAATAATTAAAAATACACACATATATACAAAAATAAACTTTCGAATAGACTTGAAAGACAATTAAAGGTGATAAGTCAAAAAAAAAGGCAATTAATTTGTATATAATATCTGAATTGAAACACTTATAAAGCATAGAAATAGGATAAAATAGATAAAAGACCAATATTTGGAAATTGAAATAGAACTATTGACTAAAGATATAAGAATGTTTTTAGAGAAATAGCGAATAGAATGAAAAAATGAATTATAGTATCATTAATTTAGTCAAGCACTTAAATGAGTTATCCAACAGAGGAGGAATAATTATGGCAGAATTAAAATTAAATAATATTTATAAGCGTTACCCTAATGGGTTTACAGCGGTTAAAGATTTCAATTTACATATCGAAGATAAAGAATTTATTATTTTCGTAGGACCATCTGGATGTGGTAAATCAACAACATTACGTATGATTGCAGGTCTTGAAGAAATTTCTTCAGGGGAACTGTGGATCGGGGATAAACTATGTAATGATGTAGCACCAAAAGATCGTGATATTGCCATGGTATTCCAAAACTATGCGCTATACCCACATATGTCTGTATATGACAATATGGCATTCGGACTTAAACTTCGTAAAACACCAAAAGATGAAATTGACCGTAGAGTTCGTGAAGCTGCTAAAGTTTTAGATATTGACCAATGTTTAGACCGTAAACCGAAAGCATTATCAGGTGGACAAAGACAACGTGTTGCTATGGGGCGTGCTATCGTACGTGAGCCAAAAGTATTCTTAATGGATGAGCCTTTATCAAACCTTGATGCTAAACTTCGTGTGCAAATGAGAACAGAAATCTCAAAATTACACCAAAGACTTCAAACAACATTTGTTTACGTAACACACGATCAAGTAGAAGCGATGACACTTGGAACAAGAATTGTTGTATTAAAAGATGGTATAGTTCAACAAGTTGATTCTCCAACAAAGTTATACGCAAATCCAGAAAACTTATTCGTAGCAGGATTTATCGGGTCACCACAAATGAACTTCTTTGAAACAAAAGTTGTTAGTCGTGGTAATGAAGTAGCTCTTGTTTTAGGTGATGCAGAAATTGTACTACCAAAAGATAAAGCAGAGGCACTTACTGCTGGTGGATATGTGAACAAAGAAGTAATGATGGGAATTCGTCCAGAACACGTAGCAGATATGGAAACAGTAAATGAATATGAAAAACCACGTTATTCAGTTGTTACAGCAAACGTTGAAGTAACAGAATTACTTGGTTCAGAAACATACCTTTACATGGTTTGCCAAGGTCAAAATATGACTGGTCGTGTTAATCCAAACTGTAAAGCAAAACCAGGGTCAACTATTTCAATAGGTATTGAAGTAGAAAAAATCCATTTATTTGATATTGAAACACAATTGACAATTATAAATTAATAAAAAGATAAGGCTATCTGAAAGATAGCTGCTAAACCAAGTCTAAAGGATTACTAAACTAAATTTTAAGAAGTAATCAATAAAAAAGACATATAAAAAAACATCTACGCTTTTGAATAAAAGCGTAGATGTTTTTTATATACAAAATAATAAATCATAACGCTTTATAAACTTATAACTTTTCAATAGTCTTTTTTGTTTTCTATACTAAATTATTAATATTGCCAATGAATTATCTATCTAATATTCTTTTATTTGAAATAATAGACTTTAATAGAAGAATAAATAGTACAATAGAGCAGATAGCATAAATAAAAACAGTATAAGGAGTATTTAAATAAAGATTTAAGTAGATTATAGGGACATATGCTTTATTTTTTTTGAAAAATAGGATAAAATGAGATATAATGCGGTAAAACTATTGGAAAATAGAAAAATTGGGAGTTGATAAAGTGATTTCAAATCAAATATTACAAAGTACTATTGAAGGACTAAAGAGCATTACAAGAAAAGAATTTAATGTTTTAGATGCAGAAGCAAAAGTGGTGGCGACTACTATCCAAAAAAATATGAGTGAGCATATGCCAGAAGTAGAAGCATTTATCAATTCACATGCAGATAGTCAAGAAATGCAAGGCTCTCATTATTTTAAAATATATGATGAGTATCTTGTTGAGTACGTACTAGCAGTAAATGGAACAGATGAAGAAGCGTATAAGTTAGGCAAAATTGGTGCACTTCAAATAAAAAGTTTGTTAGTTGCTTATAAAGAGCGTTTTGACAAAGACAATTTTGTTAAAAACTTACTACTAGACAATTTGTTACTAGTAGATATATATGGCAGAGCAAAAAAACTTCATATTGAAAATAGAGTATCACGTGTTGTTATTTTAATAGAATCACAACAAAATAAAGAAACTAATATTTCAGATATACTAAGAAGTTTATTTCCAGACAAAGCGCGTGATTTTGTAACAGCAGTAGATGAACGTAGCGTTATTTTGGTAAAAGAAGTATCTGGATTAGATGAAAGTGAAGTAGATACGTATGCAAAAATGATTTACGACACACTAAGTGCAGAAGCAATGAGCACAGTTTCAATTGCAGTTGGAACAATTGTAGGAGATTTAAAAGATGTTTCAAATTCTTATAAAGAAGCAAGTATGGCACTTGAAGTTGGAAAGATTTTCAATTGTGAAAACCATATTTCAACATACTCAACATTAGGAATAGGACGTATCATTTATCAGCTACCATTACCACTATGTAAAATGTTTATTCAAGAAGTGCTAAAAGGAAGAAAAGTAGAAAACTTCGATGAAGAAACATTAATGACAGTAAACAAGTTTTTTGAAAACAGTTTAAATGTATCAGAAACTTCAAGACAACTATATATTCACCGTAATACACTAGTATATCGCTTGGACAAACTATTAAAAATGACGGGGTTAGACCTTCGTAAGTTTGACGATGCAATTGTTTTTAAGATTACTATTATGGTAAGCCAATACATGGAATATATGGAACGACAAAATATGAGCAAGTTCTAGTATGTTAGGGGATTGACAAAATGATTTATTTAAATAATGTTTCAAAAGTATATTCAAATGGAACAGTTGGATTAAAACCAACAACTCTAAGTATTGAAAAAGGCGAATTTGTATTTATAACAGGAAATAGTGGTTCAGGTAAGTCTACATTATTAAAACTAATGCTTAAAGAAGTTGAACCGACACAGGGTAAAATTATAGTAAATAACAAAGAAATTACAAAATTAAAACGTAGACAAGTACCATTTTTCAGAAGAGACATAGGCGTAGTATTTCAAGATTTTAGATTGTTACCAAACCAAACAGTTTATGAAAATGTAGCATTTGCAATGCAAGTGGTTCAAGCTAACAAAAAAGAAATAAGACGAGCTGTTCCACTTATGCTAGGGTTAGTAGGGCTTGCAAAAAAAGCAAGATGTTACCCAAATGAACTATCAGGAGGGGAACAACAAAGGACAGCTATTGCAAGAGCTATAGTAAATAATAGCCCGATATTGATAGCAGACGAACCAACAGGAAACTTAGACCCAGCGACATCTTGGGAAATTATGAATTTTCTAAGCGATATTAATCGCAGAGGAGTAACTGTAATTGTAGCAACACATGAACGAGAAATAGTTAATGCAATGCAAAGAAGAGTACTAGAAGTGAGCGAGGGCATGATTATAAAAGATATTCATGAAGGAGGTTATGATGATGAAATGGCATACCATCAAGTATCTCTGTAAAGAAGGGTTTTTAGGAATTTGGAAAAACCGTTTAATGGCACTCGCTTCAGCTGG